>JASBUI010000001.1 GCA_030148005.1 Paracoccaceae bacterium
TTTGACCGTCAGGTCACCGTGCCCAACCCCGACATCAAGGGCCGCGAGAAAATTCTTGCCGTTCACGCCCGCAAGACACCGCTTGGCCCGGACGTCGATCTGCGCATCATCGCCCGCGGCTCGCCCGGCTTTTCGGGCGCCGATCTGGCCAACCTTGTGAACGAGGCGGCGCTGATGGCTGCCCGTGTCGGCCGCCGCTTTGTCACCATGGTCGATTTCGAGAACGCAAAGGACAAGGTCATGATGGGCGCCGAACGGCGATCCATGGTCATGACGCCCGCGCAAAAGGAAATGACCGCCTATCACGAAGCAGGCCACGCCATCGTTGGCATCACCCTGCCCAAGTGCGATCCGGTCTACAAAGCCACGATCATCCCGCGCGGTCAGGCGCTTGGCATGGTGATGAGCCTTCCTGAAATGGATCAGCTCAACTACTTCAAGGCCGAGATCGAACAGAAGATCGCGATGACCATGGCCGGCAAGGCCGCCGAGATCATCAAGTATGGCGAGGAAGAGGTTTCCAACGGCCCCTCCAGCGACATTCAACAGGCCTCGGCACTGGCGCGCGCCATGGTGATGCGCTGGGGCATGTCCGACAAGGTCGGCAATGTCGACTATCAGGAAGCTGCCGAAGGCTATCGCGGCGGCGGCGGGGCAGGTGGCTTTTCCATCTCGGCCGCCACCAAAGAACTGATCGAGGAAGAGGTGAAAACCATCATCGATGAGGGCTATGCACGCGCCGTCAGCATCCTGACAGAGCGCAAGGAAGAATGGGAACGTCTGGCGCAAGGGCTTTTGGAGTACGAAACCCTGACCGGCGAGGAAATTCAGCGCGTCATTCGCGGCGAGCCGCCCACCAGCGGCCCCGACGCCGACGACACCCCCGGTACCGGCGCTTCGGCTTCGGTCACCGCGATCCCGAAAACCAAGCCCAAGTCCAAGCCCTCGGGCGGGATGGAGCCAGAGCCATCGGCCTGATCCACCTCAAGGTTAGAAACCGGGCCGCCGCAGGAGACTGCGGCGGCTTTTCGTTGCAACAGGGCCGCACCGCGCCCGCGCGTCCGGCACCCGCCCGGGCGGGATAGACCAAAAGCCACCGATGCCCGCACTCAAACAGACAAGCTATACCGCGACGATCCGATGGCTGGGGTATGTCCCCGACCGTGCGCAGGGCCTGCGCGCCCAGCCGCTGGCCCAGATGGCGCTGGATCTGGGCGGCTACGCTCCCGAAGCGCACGCCGGGCAAACGCGCCCCGCCTGCAGCCGGGTCAAGGCGCTTTACCGGGGCGGCGCGACGATCCGAAACACCCGCCAGCTGACACTTGTCAGCACCGATGAGATGGCCCTGATCGCCGCCGACATGGGGCTGGAACGGATCGCCCCTGAATGGCTTGGCGCCTCGGCGGTGATCGATGGCATCCCCGATTTCAGCAATATCCCCCCATCCTCGCGCCTTTGCGCCCAAGGGGGCCCCTCGCTTGTGGCCGACATGCAGAACCGCCCTTGTAGCTGGCCCGCCAAAGAGATCGAGCGCGAGGCGCCCGGAAAGGGGCATCTTTTCAAAAAGGCGGCCCGCGGCCGGCGCGGTATCACCGCTTGGGTCGAACACGCCGGTGATCTGACCATCGGCGCGGCCCTTACGCTTTTCGTCCCCGATCAGCACCCCTGGCAACCATAAGAGCGCCCCTTGGCCGCGTCTTTCCCGACGCCCGGCCAGTTTTCCGATAAGAAACCCATGGGCACGCACAGGGCGATTCCCGATGGCAAAATGTCGGAAACACGCTTCTGCGACACCTTGTCCACCGCTATAGGGGAAAAGGCGCCAAGCCTGAGCGCGACACCAAGGGGAATTCAGAATGGCTTATCTCAGTGATATCGAAATTGCCCGCGAGGCAAAAAAGCGTCCCATCCAGGAAATCGGCGCCAAACTGGGCATAGGCTCGGACGATCTTTTGCCCTTCGGCCATGACAAGGCAAAGATCAGTCAGGAATTCATCAACTCGGTTCAGGGCAACAAATCGGGCAAGCTTATCCTTGTGACCGCCATCAACCCCACACCCGCAGGCGAGGGCAAGACAACGACGACCGTTGGCCTTGGTGATGGCCTTAACCGCATCGGCAAGAAGGCGGCGATCTGTATCCGCGAGGCATCGCTTGGCCCCTGCTTTGGCATGAAGGGCGGGGCGGCTGGCGGCGGCTATGCCCAAGTTGTCCCGATGGAGGATATGAACCTGCACTTCACCGGCGATTTCCACGCCATCACCAGCGCCCACAACCTTTTGTCGGCGATGATCGACAACCACATCTACTGGGGCAATGAGCTTGAGATAGATGAACGCCGCGTGACGTGGAAGCGCGTGCTGGACATGAACGACCGCGCGCTGCGCGATATCGTGACTTCGCTTGGCGGCGTGGCCAACGGCTTTCCGCGCCAGACCGGCTTTGACATCACCGTCGCCTCCGAGGTGATGGCGATCCTCTGTCTGGCGACAAGCCTTGAGGATCTTGAAAAGCGTCTGGGTGACATCATCGTGGCCTACCGCCGCGACCGCTCGCCGATCTACGCGCGCGACATCAAGGCCGATGGCGCCATGACGGTCCTCTTGAAAGACGCGATGCAGCCCAATCTGGTGCAGACGCTGGAAAACAACCCCGCCTTCGTACATGGCGGCCCCTTCGCCAACATCGCCCATGGCTGTAACTCGGTCACCGCGACCAGCACCGCGCTTAAAGTCGCCGACTACGTTGTGACAGAGGCAGGCTTTGGCGCCGATCTGGGGGCCGAAAAGTTCATGAACATCAAGTGCCGGAAAGCTGGCCTTGCGCCCGACTGCGTCGTTCTGGTGGCGACGGTGCGCGCGATGAAGATGAACGGGGGCGTGGCCAAGGCCGATCTTGGCACAGAGAACGTCACCGCCGTTCAGGATGGCTGTGCCAACCTTGGCCGCCACATCGCCAACCTCAAAAGCTTTGGGGTTCCGGTCGTCGTGGCGATCAACCACTTTGTCACCGACACCCCGGCCGAGGTTCAGGCCGTCAAGGACTACGTCGCGACCCAAGGCTCCGAAGCGATCCTCTGCCGCCACTGGGAACTGGGCAGCGAAGGCACAACCGAACTGGCAACCCGCGTGGCCGAGATCGCCGATAGCGGCGTCAGCCAGTTTGCCCCGCTCTACCCCGATGACATGCCGCTCTTTGAAAAGATCGAAACCATCGCCCGGCGCATCTATCACGCGGATGAAGTGCTGGCCGACAAGAAGATCCGCGATCAGCTGCGCCAGTGGGAAGAGGCGGGCTTTGGTAATCTGCCGATCTGCATGGCAAAGACGCAATACAGCTTTTCAACCGACCCCAACCTGCGCGGCGCGCCCGTCGGCCATTCGGTCCCCGTGCGCGAGGTTCGCCTTTCGGCGGGCGCAGGTTTCGTCGTCGTGGTCTGCGGAGAGATTATGACAATGCCCGGCCTGCCGCGCATACCCTCGGCCGAGGCTATTCACCTCAACGAAACCGGCCAGATCGAGGGGTTGTTCTAACTCGGGCTGTCCCTTGCCGGAAAATGTGCCTATTCAAGGCACAAAATGTACATATAGCAACATTTCGGCCGGTTACGGGCGACGAAACTGAAGGGATTTGCCATGAGCGCACAGATCATCGACGGCAAGGAATTCGCAGCAAAAGTTCGCGCCCAGGTAGCGACCCATGTCGCCCGGCTGAAAGAGGAAAACGGCATCACGCCGGGCCTTGCCGTGGTTCTGGTCGGCGAAGATCCGGCCAGTCAGGTCTATGTGCGCTCAAAGGGCAAGATGACGGTCGAGGTCGGAATGAAATCGGTCGAACACCGCCTTGAGGCCGACACATCCGAAGAAGATTTGCTAAATCTTATCAACAAGTTGAACGAAGATGCGACGATCCACGGCATCCTTGTCCAACTGCCCCTGCCGGGCCACATGAACGAGGATCTGGTGATCAACGCCATCGACCCGGCCAAGGATGTCGACGGGTTTCACATCCTCAACGTCGGACTTTTGGGAACCGGCCAGAAATCAATGGTGCCCTGCACCCCGCTGGGCTGTCTGATGATGCTGCGCGAACACCTTGGCCCGCTTGCCGGCAAGGACGCCGTGATCATCGGCCGCTCGAACATCGTCGGCAAACCCATGGCCCAACTGCTTTTGGGCGATAGCTGTACGGTCACGATTTGTCATAGCAAAACCAATGACTTAAAAAGCGTTCTACAGGGCGCAGACATCGTCGTTGCCGCCGTCGGCCGCCCCGAAATGGTACCCGGAGACTGGATCAAACCGGGCGCTACGGTCATTGATGTGGGCATCAACCGCATCGAAAGAGGCGGCAAGAACCGGCTGGTCGGCGACGTTGATTTCGCCTCGGCCTCGCAGGTGGCTGGCGCCATCACACCCGTTCCGGGCGGCGTCGGCCCCATGACCATCGCCTGCCTGCTTGCCAATACCCTGACCGCATGCTGCCGGGCCAACGATATTCAGGAACCCGCCGGCCTGACACCCTGACCACACGCACAAATCAAGCGTAGCTTTACGTAGCGTCACTTATTTTTGACGCGCGTGTGGGTTGTCTATTCGGCCGCCGCTCGGTACCCAAGTATCTGGGAAGTCACCTAATTCAGGTTTGAGCGCTGGTCAAATTTCTTCATCATTTTTACGCCCGTGCCAGTCACCCGCTTACGATTAAAAGCTGGCTCGTTGCGTCGTTTATCGTCGCTGTCGCCGGTCCGTTCGGGACTTTTGGCACGACCTCTCTGACGCTTGGCGTCCTTTATTGGCTGGGGCTTATCGGTGCCGCTATTCTTGTAGGGCTCATGGTCTGCGAGGCCCTGCGCCAGATAACTGCAGAGCGCCGGACATATTCGCGCGACATCAAGGTGTCCGTGATCTTTGCGCTGATCTATGGCCCGGCCTTCTGGGCCTTTGTTCACGCGATGGTCCCCGAAGACGACCCCATACATTTTCCTTTGTGGCTTACGACGCTGTACCTTGGCATGGCTTGCTATGCCGTCCTTTATATCCGGCGTATTTTTGGGGTCGGTGACGAAACACCCCAGGAAGTTTCGCGGCTTGCACTGCGAATTGGCGGCTTGAAAAATGCACAGATTGCCCGCATCAGTGGGCGGGATCACTATGTAGATGTTCACCTTATTTCAGGTGAAAAAAAGTCCATCCTGATGCGCTTTTCCGATGCAATGGCTGAATTGCAGGGACTGGAAGGCGTCAGGGTTCACCGCTCGCATTGGGTGGCCAAACAGGCCGTTGTCGGCGTCGCGCGGGAAAAGGGCCGGGTCTATGTGGTGACTTCGGACCGGGCGCAAGTGCCGGTCAGCCGCGGCTTTAGAAACAAGGCTCAGCAGGCCGGGCTGATCTGACACTGGGATTTGACCAGACGGGACTATGAGAGAACGCATTCTACTGCAACTTAAGCGCTGGGGTTTCCCCCCGTTGACCCTGACAGTGTGGATTCTGGCCGCTCTTTTGATCGGGTTTTCAGGGCCGTTCGGCAGCTTTACGGCACATCCGCTACTGACAAGGATCTTGTACTGGTTCGTCCTGATCGGCTTGTCGATTGTCGTGGCCAACGGCTTGCGCGCGGTGTTCGTTGCACTGGGCGCCCAGCCCGGCACCGCGCCGTTCATGCTGGGCCTTCCACCGGCTTTCGGCATCATCTTTGCGCCCATTATCGTTGTGATCCGATCATGGTTGCAGCCGATTGAGGGCGGCGGCGGGTTGCTGTACCTCTTTGGCCTTTGCACATTGATCTTTGTGACAATCCTTATGACGCGTCGGATGCTGGGCCTTGATAAACCCCTCAAGCAAGAGCCGCCGCGCCTTGCGCTTCGCCTGCAAGAGCACAAGAACAAGGACATTGCCCGCCTGTCCGTCGATGACCACTACGTCATCGTCTTTTTCGAAGACGGCACGCAGGAACGCCTTTTGATGCGCTTTTCCGACGCCATAGCCGAGATGGACACCATCGAAGGTCTTTGCGTTCACCGCTCGCACTGGGTGGCGCAGAAAATGATCGAGGGTCTTGAGACAACCAAGGGCCGCGACGTCCTTGCGCTGACCGATGGCACGCGTCTGCCTGTGGGCCCTAAGTACCGGCCGCGTCTGGATGAGTTGGACCTATTCTAGCGCCTCGCCGCGCGGCATAGGCATTGCATGGGCCTTGGTCCCGGTCAGAACGGCAAGCGCTTCGCGGCGCATCAGCGTGGACAGAACCGGCGCGTCCGAGCGCAGACCGCCGGTGTAAGTGCCATAGGCCGGCATGATGACCCGGTCCCCGTCAATCAAAAAGCAAGGGCGCGACACCCCGCGGCCGCGCGCGCTAAGGCGCGCCTTTGGGTGATAGTGGCCTGACACCTCGCCGCTGGCGCTGGTGCGGGCTATATGTCGAAAGGCCAATGGCGGGGAATGCAGTTCGGCCAGATGGGTGCCGCCGAAATCAATTGGACCGGGATCATGGTTTCCCTCAATCCAGACCCAGCGCCGCCCCGCCTGTAGCCGCGTCAGCCAAAGCCTTTCGGCCTCGCTCAGGCTATCGGCGGCGGCCAGATCGTCGAAACTGTCGCCAAGACAGACAATCGTTGTCGCATTGCAGGCGCGGATGTCGGCCTCTATCCGTTCCAGCGTATCCTGCGTCTCATAGGGCGGAAGCATGGCCCCGCCCCGGCGCGCCATCCGTTCGGCTTTGCCCAGATGCAGATCGGAAAAGCACAAAAGCCTGCGATCCGCCCACCAAAGCGCGCCCGAAGCGCAGGCGACCAGTTCCGCACCGGCAAGTGTGAAGGCGTACCCGTTCATAGTTTGTTCTTGACGTTCCGCGCGCCGGTTTTCAAGGACGATTGCACGGGCCAGCGCAGGAAATTACGCGCCCTTAAGATCGCCGATGCCAGAGACGGTCATCAACCGCTCGGTCTCTTCCTGCAAAAGCCGCTCTTCGGCCGCGCCGTTGACCGGAACGCGCCCCATCTCAAGGAAAAGCGGCGCGGCAAGTGGTGTCACCCGGTCCAGCGTCACGTGGTCGATGCGGCCCTTGGTGCGCGCCAGCATCTCTTCGATGCGGCCGAAATCGACAAGGCCGCGCAGCGCCTCTTCGCGGGTGATCTGCATCATCAGATGCTCTGGATCGTACTTCAAAAGCGTGTCGTAAAGGATGTCGGAACTGAAGGTCGCCTGCCGCCCGCTTTTGCGCGCCCCGGCGGTATTGCGTTCGATCAGCCCGGCGATCACGGCGCTGGCGCGAAAGGTGCGCTTCATCACCGCATTGCCCGCCAGCCATGTCTCTAGCCCCTCGCGCAGGTCCGCGGCATGGAAAAGCGGCTTTGCATCCAAAAGCGGCTCAAGCCCCCAGATCAGCACGGCATAGTCGGTGGCCACAAAGCCCAAAGGATCAAGGCATAGGTTCTCCATCTGCCGCGTTAGCAAAAGCCCCAGCGTCTGCATCGCGTTGCGCCCGGCGAACCCGTAGACGCAAACATGCTGGCGCCCCTCATGCGGAAAGCTTTCCACCAAAAGCCGCCCCGGTTCTGGCAGGCGCGACACCCGGCGCTGAAGGCCAAGCCATTCGGCGGTATGGCCGGGAAGTTCAGGCCAGTGATCCTTTTGGAACATGCGCAGGATACGCTGGGAGAGCTGGGTCGACGTTGAAAACTTGGTGCCGGTGAACGTCGCCACCCGCGGCTTGCGCGAGGCGCTTTTGCTGACCTCGACCGTCATCTCGCGCAGACCCTCATAGCGTACGATCTGACCCCCGATCAAAAAGGTATCACCCTCTGACAGCGACGCGGCAAAGCTTTCTTCGACCTCGCCCAAGGCCTTGGCATGGCCGCGAAAGCGGACCTTCATCGTGTCGCTGTCCTGAATTGTCCCGATGTTCATGCGAATGCGCTGGGCCGCGCGTGGATCGCGCAACTGCCATAACCCGTCCGCGCGCCTTTGCAGGCGTTGCCACCGGTCGTAAGCGCG
Source organism: Paracoccaceae bacterium (assembly GCA_030148005.1). Lineage (GTDB taxonomy): Bacteria > Pseudomonadota > Alphaproteobacteria > Rhodobacterales > Rhodobacteraceae > JASBSV01. Next base: position 7,995 of record JASBUI010000001.1, read on the forward strand.
CAAGGCGTATCCGCCGGTTGCGCAGAACTCCAGACAGTCGTCAAATTCGGCGCGCGTCAGGTCCCGGAAGTTCCCCGCGCATTGCGTTTCCTGAAACAGGGCCCCTGCATCGAACGGGCCCGCAGCGGCGTGGATCAGGATATGCTGGCACAAGACATCGCGCGGTCCGCGCCCGCGCGGATCTCCGTCCAGATCCCGCTCGCGCGCGGCCTCAAGCGCGGCGACGCATTCGACAACTTCGAACCGATTGGCAGGCACCAAAAGCGCCTTGGAGGGCGCGTTGTACTGATGGTTGGCGCGTCCGATCCGCTGGACCAGCCGCTTGACGTTCTTTGGCGCGCCGACCTGAATGACCAGATCGACATCGCCCCAGTCGATCCCCAGATCCAGACTTCCGGTGCAGACGATGGCGCGCAGCTGGCCGGCCACCATTGCCGCTTCGACCTTTTGGCGCTGCTGGCGATCAAGGGAGCCGTGGTGGATGCCGATGGGCAGGTTTTCAGAGTTCGCAAGCCAGAGGTTGTGAAAGAATATCTCTGCCTGGGCGCGCGTGTTGTGAAAGATCAGTGTTGTCTTGTGCTTTTTGACCTCTTCCATGACCGCGCCGATCGCATAGGCGCCGCCGCCCCCCGACCATGGCGGCGGCTGATCGGTCTTCAGCATCGCGATGTCGGGGTCGGGTCCGGGATCGGCCAGTAGTATCTTGCAGGGCTGGGGATGGCAGGCCAGAAAATCGCCAATCGCCTGCGGATCTTCCACCGTGGCCGAAAGTCCGACCCGGCGCATTTGCGGCGCCAACGTCTGAAGCTGCGCCAGCGCCAGCATCAGCTGATCGCCCCGCTTGGATTCGGCCAGCGCATGTATCTCGTCAACCACAACCCGGCTGAGCCCCGCGAACATGCGCGGCGCATCCTCATAAGACAGCAAAAGCGCAAGGCTTTCGGGTGTGGTCAAAAGGATGTGGGGCGGATCGGCGCGCTGCCTTTTGCGTTGGCTTTGGCTGGTGTCTCCGGTGCGATCCTCGATCCGGATATCAAGCCCGATCTCTTCAACCGGCCGGCGCAGGTTGCGCTTTATGTCAGCGGCCAGCGCCTTGAGCGGAGAGATATAGAGCGTGTGAAGGCCCGCGCGCCCGTCTTCATGCAACTCGGCAAGGCTTGGCAGGAACCCGGCGAGCGTTTTGCCGCCGCCCGTCGGCGCAATCAGAAGAAGCGCGGGGTCTTGCGCACGCTCGACCATGGCCTGCTGATGTGCGTGAACCTGCCATCCGTTTCGGGCAAACCAGTCGGCGATAGGGCGGGGCAGGGCGGTCATGCCCCGCAGTGTCATTCTTTTGCGGAAAAGGTCCAGTGGGTGCGGCCATCGGCGCCGAATGCGCCCGCCGCACCCAACCGGATTGTCAGTGTGCGATCGCCTCTTGCTTGACGAACATGTTCGCCCAAGCGCGGTCAACAAGGTCAGGGCGCATCTGATATGGGATGCCCTCGAACTCACAAATCGCGATCATCTGGTCGATCAGAAAGATCGGCTGATAGTTCGCATAGTTGTTTTCGATCGTGGGGTATTTTTCCTTCATCAGATAGACCAGCGTCGCCTCGTCCAGCGGCATCTTGCGCTTGCGCGCCACCATCGCAAAGATCTTCAGGAAGTCGGCCTGACAAGGCCCGTCGATCTTGATCTTAAAGAAGATCCGGCGCAAAGCGGCGCCATCGAAAATCTCGTTGGGATGGAAGTTGGTCGAAAAGACCACCAGCGTGTCAAAGGGAACCTCGAACTTTTCACCCGACTGCAGCGCAAGGATATCCTTGCCTTCTTCCAGCGGAACGATCCAGCGGTTGACCAGCGCCTGCGGCGGTTCTTCCTGTCGGCCAAGGTCGTCGACGATAAAGATGCCGCCCGATGATTTCAGCTGCAGCGGCGCCTGATAGGTCCGCGCGGTGGGGTTATAGACCAGATCCAGCATCGACAGCGAAAGTTCACCGCCGGTGATGACCGAAGGACGCTCGGAATAGACATAGCGCCGGTCATAGCGGCGCGCGGTGCGGCGCAGCGCCATCGGGTCTTCTTCTTCGTCGGCCACTTCGTTGTGCACGATCGGGTCAAAGACCGTGATCACCTGACCCGAGTACTCGATCGCACGCGGGATATAGATGCGGTCGCCCAAAGCGTCGCGAATACCGTTCGAGATCGACGATTTACCGTTGCCCGGCGGGCCGTACATCAGGATCGAGCGGCCCGAGCCGACCGCAGGGCCCAAATGGTCCAAAAGCTCATCCGGCAGGATCAGGTGACCCATCGCCGACATCAGTTTCTGGCGGTCCAGCATGATGTTCTTGATCGACTGGCGCTTGACCTGTTCCTGGTAGTCTTCCAGCGGAACGGGAAGGGCGCCGTAATATTCGGACTGGCTTAGCGCATCCAATGCGCGTGCCTTGCCCGCATCGCTAAGCTGATAGCCCATTTCGGAAGAGGCGGTCGCGCTAAGCGTTCCCATCGCTTCGACCAGTTTCTGATCGCGCGCGATGTCCATCAACTCTTGCGTCAGCGGGATCGGAAGCGCCATGACCTTGCTAAGCTGTCCCACCTGTTCAAGGTTCATCCGGAACATCGTCTTAAGCAGGATGTCACGCATCATGACCATGGTCAGGCCGACATCCTTCAGGCTTTTGGGCTGTGGCGGTGGGGTTACCCCGGCTGGGGGTGCTTGCATATTCATCTGTCGACCTGCTCTTTTCTCAATATTCGCACCGGTTGCGCCAAAGGGGCTCTGCTTGAGACAGGTTTTCCCCAAAACGGCTTTTGCATCGCAGAGTGTGCCCGGTTATCATGGCGAAAAAAGGGCAAGAGGGCGGTCATGAGCAAACCAAATCCATGGGTTTTGACCCTTTTTCTATTGGCAATTGTCGCTGTCATGGGCGGCGTGTCAGTCCTTAAGGGCGGCATCTATATCGCCAAGCACGAAGGCGACACGCTTCACCTTCTTGATATTGTGCTTCGGATGGCGGGCGGTGAGCTTCCGCATGTCAACTTTGTAACCCCCCTTGGCATCCTGTCCTTTGCCCCGATCTCGGCCCTTGTCTGGGCCGGTTTCGGCTTTGGCATGGCCTTTATCCTTGCCCAGATACTCGTGGCCTTGATGATCCTGCCCGCCGTGGCGTGGGTCGGGGCAAGCCGGCTAAGCACGGCGCAGGCCTATATGTTTGGCGCGATTTCACTGGTGATGCCGCTGGCGCTGGTGCACGGGCAGTCCGAACAGTCCATTTCATTGTCGATGCACTACAACCGCTTTGCCTGGATGCTGTCTTTCGTGGCCATCGCGCTTGCCATACTTCCATCGAAATGGCTTTCAAATCAAAAGGTTGACGGGGTGATCATCGGGCTTTGCATGGGCGCGCTGGCCCTGCTGAAAGTGACCTACTTCGTGGCCTTTGCGCCGCCCATCCTGATTGCGATGATCATGCGCGCCCAGTACCGCGCCATCATCTATAGCCTTGCGGCGGGGCTTGCCGTTGCGGCGGCGATGACCGCCTATGGCGGTCTGGGCTATTGGGGGGCCTACCTTGGCGATCTTCTGACCGTTTCAACCTCTGGCGTGCGTTCGGCCCCTTCAGGAGAGCTGGGCGAGGTTGTGGGCGCGCCTGCATACCTTGGCGCCACGATGATGCTGCTTCTCAGCGTCATCCTTTTGCGTCAGGCACGTGAAAGCGTGGGCGGGCTTGTCCTTTTGCTTTTGGCGCCGGGCTTTGTCTATGTCACCTACCAGAACTTTGGCAACGATCCCCAGTGGCTTTGGCTTCTGGCGGTTCTCTTGCTTGCGTTTCGCCCCACTACCGACATCGTCAACGGCTTTGGCTGGAACCTGCGCCGCGCGATGAGCTACACCGCCGTGGCAGTCGTGATGGCGGGCGCGCCGTCCTTTCTGAACCTTGTCTACAGCCCGTTCCGGCACATGACCGAGGACCCGTCAGAGTTTATGCCCATCCTTTCGCGCTGGGAGCGTCACAGCGATCTGCAACTGTACAAACCGCGCGCGCTGAACGTGAACATCTCGGTGCGCGACGACGGGCCCGGTCAGGCGTTTGAGGCCTATTTTCAAAGGGCAGAGCGCGATCCGCTGGCAACGATCAAGGGCGAAAAGCTTGCCTATTGCACGGTCGATCTGGGCACGGTTGCTTGGATGGAAAGCATCGCACAGCGGCTGGAAGACACCGGTTTTGCAAAAGGAAACACCTTTTTCATGACCGATCTTCTGCCAGCGATCTGGATGTACAGCGACAAGATCAACCCCACGCCAAACGCAGCGCCTTGGTACTATGGGGGTCTGCCGGGGCTAGAGCAGTCGGACTATGTCATCGTGCCGATCTGCCCGATCTCGGACCGCATCCGCAAAGACATTCTGGATGATCTGAACGCGCGCGGCACCGATGATCTGACCGAGGTGGACCGCAACAAGCTTTACATTCTTTACCGCAAGGCCAAGTAAAAGCCTTAGCGCAGGGCGCCCAAAAGCAGGTAAAGCGCCAGCGATCCGCCCAAGGCAAGGCCCATGGGAAACTTGCGCGATGTCCAAGACGCCCATTCCGGAGTTGCGCGGCGAACGGCCGGAATAGCGCGGAAGATCCTGTGCCCCGCAAAGGCCACAAGAAGCAAGGCGGCAAAAAGATACATATAAAGCCCCGCATCGCCGAGCGCGATGAAAGGGGCCATCGCGGCCGCGAACTTGGCATCACCGGCGCCCAAAAGCCCCGCCATGTTGGCCACAAAGCCGATGGCAAGGATCACTACCAGATGCGGCATGCGCCAGAGGTATTCCTCAAAGGGCAGGGCGATAAGGCCAACGACGACAAAGACAGCGAATAGGGCCACGACAGCCTTGTTCGGGATCTTCATGAATTTCATGTCATTCCATGCAACCCAAATGCAAATGGGCAGCACGAAAGGCAGGAACCAAAGGGCGGTAACTTGTGTAAGTGCCATCAGTTCGAAACGTTGTTTTCCAGCGCCCGAAGGCTACGGACCGCGGCCTCGAAATACTGCGGGTTCGTATCGATCGCCTCTTTCAGAAGGCCCTTGCCGGTTGCGACATCGCCCTTCTTGATCGCCGACAGCGCCATGGTGTGCAAAAGCTGCGCACGCTCTGTCTGGGTCATCTCGATCAGCGGCAGATCGTATTTGCGCTGGGCGCCAAGGGCCAGAACAAGGTTGTTCTTGGCGGTAAAGAGCTTGTTGTCGTACTGAATTGCCCGTCCGAACAGCTTTTCAGCGTCCTGGAAATCGCCGCGTGTAAGCTTGGAATAGCCCCAGTTGTTCAAAACGCCGGCCGGTTTGGTTGTCAGGCCAACCGCGGTTTCATAGAAACTGTCGGCGTTTTTCCATTCCTTGTTTGAATCGGCGACCATCGCCTCAAGGCGGTAGCGCTTGAAGGTTTCAAAGGTCGGGGGGATCTTGTCGAGCTCGGCCTCGGCCTTGTCCCACTCGCCCACGCGGATCAGCGCGTCGGCAAGGTTGACGCGGTCTTCGTTCGTGCTGTCGGGGCCATGTGCAACCTTGGTCCAGACATCCACGGCCTCTGCCGGTTTCTTGGCCCTTATCAAGGACTTGGCAAGGCCACGCTGAAGATCTGTACGCTCAGGCTTGCCCTTCAGGGCGCGCTGGAAATAGGCAACAGCCTCATCCGCGTCAGCCACCGTAAGCATGATGTCATTAAGGTTGGACTCGTCGATGACATTGATGTCATCCAAAGCGCGTTCAACATCCGCCTTCTTTGCCTTTTCGCAGGCAGATAGGCCAACTGCGCCCGCAAGGCACAGGATCAGAAAAATAGGTCGGCGCATTTTTGCGTCCTTTTACTGCTCGTCTCTGATCTGCTTTATGGCTTCTTTTTCAGGCGATAATCACCGCCCCCGTATCGAACCAAAGCAAATTCACTGTCATTCTTGGTCTCATGGTACGCAGAATTTTCAAATTTTGCGAGTGCCAAGCGCAAATTATTCCGAATTTCGTCACTTGTGCCACTATCGAGCGCAAAGGCCTTGCGAAAAAAGCCAAGTGCCTCGCTCGTTTCACCTTTTTCCATCAGGACAACGCCCAGATTGTTCAAAACCGGCGTAAACTCGGGGTCTGCTTCGGCGGCCTGGCGCAAAAGCTGTTCTGCCGGGCCAAGCCGTCCCATCCGCAGGTTGGCCGAGCCAAGGGCGGCCAGAACGTCAACGGTAAGACCCTTTTCGCCCGCAGCCCGGTAATAGGCCTTAAGCGCGTCGTCGTATTGACCCTCGTCCATCAGTTGGTGGCCGATTGCCATGTTTTCTTCGGCATTCGCGCCGCGCGTTACGCCTGACGGATCTTCAGTCATGGAACGCCCATTGCCGCCCGTCGTCTGACAGGCGGCAACAAGAAGCGTCACAAATAAAAGCGCGAAGTTTCGCATACCTAGAAATTCACATTCTGCAGTGTCTCATAGATCGAATAAATCGACGGCCCGATCAGGATGATCAGAAGCGGCGGAACCGTCATCATCATCGTGGCCAGCGTCATCTTGGTCGGCAGTTTGTTGGCGGCCTCTTCGGCCTTCATGACCCGCTTGTCGCGCATCTCAGCGGCATAGACCCGCAAGGCATCCGCAATCGAGGTACCAAAAGTGGCCGACTGGATCAGAACCGTCACGAAAGAGGCGACATCCTGAACGCCGGCCCGTTCGGCCATATCGCGCAGAACGTTGACCTTGTCCTTACCCGCTTTGCTTTCGTGGGCGACAATCTCAAACTCTTCGGCGAGGGCAGGGAAGCCTGCCTTAAGCTCGGCCGCAACCCGGATGATCGCCTGATCCAGAGACTGGCCAGCCTCAACACAGACCAGCATCATGTCCAGCGCGTCGGGAAAGCCGTTCTCGATCGCGGTCTTGCGTTCGTTCACCCGCTTGTTGATCCAGTACTTGGGCGCCATGTAGCCCACAACACCGGGCAGAAGCGTGGTCAGCATCATGCTTTGCGTCGTGGTCTCTTCGCCCGCTTTCAGAACCAGCGTATAGATCAGGCCCAGCGCCAACAGACCAAGACCAAGCGCGAACTGCGCAAAGTGATAGGTGCGCACGGCGGTCTTTGACTTATAGCCCGCCTGTAGAAGTTTCAGGCGAACGGCCGAGTATTCTTCTTCGTCCTGCGGCTCAAGAAAGTTCGAATACTTCTCAAGCTTGTCCTTCTTGGATTCAAAGCGAAGCTTTTCACCGGTCGCGTTCTTGGCCGACGACTGGTTCGAACGCTTCAGCTTTTCCAGCGGATCCGCCTTTTGGTTCAGCATCAGCGGAAGTGTCACGCCGATCAGCATCAGGCCAAGGACGCCGACGATGATCAGCGGGCCGAAAGGGCCCAGGTTATCGGTCAGTACCGTGTTGATCGTGCTGATGAATTCCATGATAGGATCCTCAAACCTTGATGTTCACAAGTGAGCGCATCACAAAGATGTTCGCCACAAGGAAGGCCGCAACAACCAGCGCCGCCGGGATAAAGACGGCGGTATCCATAACCTCGTCGTAATAGTTGGGCTGGATCACGTTGATCATGACCAATGCGCCAAGCGGAAAGACCGAAAGGAACATGCCCGACCACTTTGCTTCGGCGGTGATCGCCTTGACGCGGCGGAAAAGTTTAAAGCGTGCGCGGATAACCTTGGCCAGACCATCAAGGATCTCGGCCAGGTTACCACCCGAGGTCTGCTGGATCGTCACGGCAACCGCCAGAAAGCGCAAATCCTGCATGTCCATCCGTTCGGCCATCGCCTTGAGCGCCTCGCCCACATCGCGGCCATAAGCGCTTTCATCCGCGATCACGCCCATTTCAGAGGCCAGCGGATCGGGAACTTCCTTGGCCACGATCGACACGGCCGAAGAAAACGGGTGACCCACGCGCAGCGAGCGTACCATAAGTTCAACCGCATCGGGCAGTTGCTCTTCGATCATGGCCATGCGTTTCTTGGCCTTGTTGTTGACCCAGATGTAAACCGCACCCACGCCCATAAGCGAGGACACAAGAAGCCGGACCGGCCCGGATGCGGCGGTCCCGACGGTCAGGCCCACAAAGGCAACGACCGACAAAAGTCCCATGATCATAATAAGTTGCGAAGGCGAGAAGGCGATGTTCGCTTTCTGCGCCTTGGCGGCAAGAAGCGAATAGATCGGAATTTTCTTGGCCTTGAGGTGCTGGCTCATCTCCTTGCGGAGCTGCTCAAGCACCTCTTCGCGTCCCGCGCCCTTCTCTAGCAGATCAAGGCGCCGGTTTACGCGGTTGTTAAGGCTGATCGATTTGCCGAATACGGTCAGGTACAGGCCTTCGACAAGTGCCAGAACGGCCAGAAAGATCAGGCCGTAGATAATCGGTTCTGCACTAATGGACATGATTTACTCCGCCGCCATTGGTTCAAAGATAGTTGGAGGAAGATCGTAGCCCCACATTTTGAAACGATCCGAGAAGTGCGAACGAACGCCCGTCGCCGTAAAGTGCCCGATGATCTTGTTATCGGGCGTAAGGCCGGTGCGCTGATACCGAAAGATTTCCTGCATGGTGATGACGTCACCTTCCATGCCGGTGATCTCGGTAATGGATGTCATCCGGCGCGAGCCGTCCTGAAGGCGGCTGGCCTGAACGATGAGGTTCACAGCCGATGCGATCTGGCTGCGCACGGCCTTGATCGGCATGTCGATACCGGCCATCGCGATCATGTTTTCCAGTCGGCTGACACCATCACGGGCCGAGTTGGCGTGGATCGTGGTCATTGATCCATCGTGGCCGGTGTTCATCGCCTGAAGCATGTCGATAACTTCTTCGCCGCGCGTTTCGCCGACGATAATCCGGTCCGGGCGCATCCGCAGAGCGTTTTTCAGACAGTCACGCTGGGAAACAGCGCCTTTGCCTTCAACGTTTGGCGGGCGGCTTTCCATCCGGCCAACGTGCAACTGCTGCAGCTGAAGTTCGGCCGTATCCTCGATCGTCAGAATACGTTCCGAGTTGTCGATAAACGACGAAAGCGCGTTCAGCGTCGTGGTTTTACCAGAACCGGTACCACCCGAGACGATCACGTTCAGCCGGGTTGAAACGGCGGCCTGAAGATAGGCGGCCATTTCTTCGTTGAAGGCGCCGAACTTGACCAGATCGTCGATCGCCAGCTTTTCTTTCTTGAACTTACGAATGGATACCAGCGATCCATCAACCGCGACGGGGGGGACCATCGCGTTGAAGCGCGAGCCATCGGCAAGACGGGCGTCAACATAAGGGTTGGATTCATCAACACGCCGGCCCACGGCCGAAACGATCTTGTCGATGATCCGCAAAAGGTGCTTTTCATCCTTGAACGTGATGTGGCTAAGCTCAAGCTTACCGGCGCGTTCGATGAAGATCTGCTTGGGGCCGTTGACCAGAATATCGTTGACGCTGTCGTCCTTCAAAAGAGGCTCTAGTGGGCCAAGGCCCGTTACTTCGTCAAACAGTTCCTGGTTCAGGATCGCGCGTTCCTCGCGGTTCAGCACGATGCTCATATCTTCCAGAGCTTCGGCCGAAATCGCCACGATTTCCTGACGCAGATCGTTCTCTGCCGCGTGTTCAAGCGCTGCCAGGTTCAGGTTTTCCAAAAGCCTTTTGTGAAGCTCGACCTTGATCTCGCCCAAACGCTCTTTGCGCTTTTTCTCTTTATCCTGAGGCGCGGCCGCGGCCGGGGCAGCTGTTGAGGGGCGTCGCAGAACCTTGGGTGTTTCCTCGGGCGCGGGCGAAGACGCGGGCGCCTTTGCGGCGGGCGCGGGCGCTGCCGTTTTACCGGCCGGGGCTGGCCCGCCGGGTTTCTTATAGCGTGAAAACATACTGCGATCCTATACTCGTATTCATCCGGCGGTTGCCTCGGCCACGTTGGTTTCGTGAATTGACTGCGCCAGTTTCTGTATCTCTTTGCGAAGCGGGTTCTTCGGCGCGCTTTCGGCCAGCGACATTCCGTGATCACAGGCTTGCGCCACGGCCTTGGCGCCATCGGGCAGCTGAACCTCAAGCTTGATATCAAGGCTTTCGGCCAGTCGCTTGGCGCGTGTCTTGCCGTTCAGATCGGTGAACTTCGGCGCGCGGTTCAGAACGAAACGCAGCTTTTTGAAAGGAAGCTCTTCCGCCTTCAGGCCGCGAAGAACACGCAGGGTGTTCTGGGCCGAACGCATGTCCAGTTCCAGCGTCGCGAAATAGACGTGCGCCTCATTCAGGATCGTCTCTGTCCAGCTTACAAGCGTCGAGGGCATGTCGATCACGACATAATCGAAGTTCGTGCGCGCCATCTCTATGATGTGTGAGATTTCTTCGGGGTCTACCAGATCTAGTGGCAAAAGCTCTGACGGGGCGGTCAGCACATGCAGCTTTTCATTGTAGGTCAAAAGCGTCTGCATGAAGCTGTCACTGTCCATCGACGTGGCTTGCGACAAAAGTTCGTACACCGCTTCGCGGCGCGGAAGGTCAAGGTAGGTCGAGATCGAGCCGAACTGCAAATCAAGATCAAGAAGGCAAACGCGGGGGGCCTTGTCGCCGCCCAGATTTGCAAGCTCCCACGCAAGGTTGGCTGCAAATGTCGACGCGCCAGTGCCGCCGGCCATGCCGTGAACCGGAAGAACAACAGCGCTGCGGTCGCCCGTTGCGCGGATCTTGGTTTGCATTTCGGCCGGAACATCCGGCTCTTCCTCGGCTTTGGCCGCGGCGGTTCTCAGGCGTTCGACCGCCTGGTGAAGTTCGTTTTCCGGAAGAGGGTAGGGCACGAAATCGTCCGCGCCAAAGCGCAGAAGCTGATGAAGTGCAATCGGGCTGACCTCTTCGGCGATCAGGATGACCTTGATCCCCTTGGCCTTGGCCATGGTGATCAGCTCGCCGATCATCGCCAGATCTTTTTCGTCGTTGTCGTCTACCGCGATCGCCACAAACTCAAGGCTTTCGGCGTCGGGCTGCAACAGGAACTGGGAGGCGTCGGCAAAGCTTAGGTCGCCCCAGCTTTCGCCAAGCTCAACCTCCATGTCCTCGATCAGAAGATCGAAGTTTTCCAAATCACGAGAGATCGTGCATGCCACGATCGGGGCCGGCTCCGGCTGCAATACTGCGTTACTCGTCATGCCTCTTGTCCTTCCAATCACGGACGCCCTTAGAAACATGGAACCTTAACTGCTATCGGCCCCACGCCACGAACGCCCGTACGCGATTCGTTTGATCGCACACCTGCTTCTTTCGACGACTTTGACGGGTAATCTTGGCAACAATTGGGCTAAAAAAGAGTAATCGTTCTTTTTTAGCGCTACTGTTTACTGACCGGTTGAAAATGCCGCGCCCGAAAGCCCCGAAAGTGAGGATTTCTCAGTCGCGCTGGCAACATAGTCGCGGAAAATGACCGCCGCATATTTGCCATTAAGTACACCGGGGTGGTTTTTAACAAAGCCGGTTACCTGAGTTACGGTGCGCCGGTTGCGACGCTCTTTGCCCTCGGTCAGAACCAAGGGTTGCGTCTCGCCGAAAGAGGCGACTGCCTCTAGGCGCGAGCGGCTGATGCCCTGGCTGGCAAAATATGCCACGACCGCTTGCGCGCGGCGCAAACCAAGACGCTTGTTATAGGCGTTCGAACCGACAAGGTCGGTGTGCCCGTAGACGCGGAAGCGCACTTCGGGGAACTGGCGGATCCAGTCGGCCTGACGGTTCAGGATCGCCCGTGCATCGGCGTCCAGAGTGGCCTTGTTGAAGGCAAAGTTGATGGTCGGCGGAACCTCGGCGGCAAAACGCTTTGCCAGCCCGACGGTATAGCTTTTCTGACCCGTCTGGATCTGGATGTTGTTCTGTGTACTTTCCCCAAATCCCGGATCGCGGACATCAACGAATGCGCCTGCCTCGCGGTTCCAGCTAGCAAAGGCCGGGTTCGCCCCGGTGGCTTTTTCGGTACAGGCCGAGATTGCCAAAAGGCTGGCCGTTGCGAGGAACTTATACATGGGGGACATCCTCATCAGTCCAGAACATAACCGTAAGAGCCGCTGAAGTCCTGTTTGGCAACTTCGGCCGCGGCGCCCTTTTGGGGCTTTTTCTTGCCTGCGACCTTACCAAAGAGAAACAGCTCATTCTCGGTCGGGGGACGAACGCGATCAGTTGGAAGCGCCAGCGCCTCGCCACGTGTCGGTGTGACCAGATAGGGCGTGATGATGATCACCAGTTCGGTCTGGTTGCGCTCATATTCAGCGCTGCGGAAAAGTGCGCCCAGAACCGGGATGTCACCAAGCCACGGAACCTGACCGTTCAGGTCACGAAAGTCATCCTGCAAAAGGCCGGCGATTGCAAAGCTTTCGCCGTCACGCATTTCGACCGTGGTTTCCGTCTCGCGCCGCTTGAAGGCCGCAATGGTAAAGCCATTGCCGGTAAATCCGCTGGCCGGATCAAGTGAGCTGACAGAGGCATTCATCGTCAGGTTGATGATGTCCTTGTCGACAACGCGGGGCGTAAAGTTAAGCGTGATACCAAAGGGCTTGTACTCAACCGCCACTGTGCCGTTGTTCTGGCTGACAGGGACGGGGTATTCGCCGCCTGCAAGGAACTTGGCCTCTTGACCGGAAAGCGCGGTGAGGTTCGGTTCAGCCAAAGTGCGAATTACGCCTTTTGTTTCAAGAGCTTCCAGAAGAACGCCCAGACGAACCGCGCCTGCGTTCAAACCAAGAAGCAGCGCGCCGCTATTGGTGTTGACCGCCGGTGGGTTGCCGGCAAGCGCCGCTGTGGCCGCCGTATTGCCCGAAAGCGTCTGAGAGCCTCCGACAACACCAAGGTTGCCGCCTGCCACCGCGCCGCGAATTCCAAGGCTGCCGGAAAGTTTCTTGCGAACGCTGCGCTGCATCTCGGCAAAGCGCACCTTCAGCATGACCTGCTGATTGCCGCCCACGACCATAAGGTTCGAAACGCGCTCAGGCGCATAGCGTTCGGCCAGATCCAAAGCACGGTCAAGCCGCGCTGTGCTGGAAACCGTGCCTGAAAGGACGATGCCGTCATTGGCTGTGCGAACCTCGATCTGTTCGCCGGGAAGAATTTGACGCAAACGCTCTTTAAACTCGGCGATATCGGGGGTCACCTGAACTTCGACGTTGGTGATAAGCCGCCCGTCGGGGCCAAGAAGCGTCAGCGATGTACGCCCCGGCGCTTTGCCAAGGACATAGATCGTGCGATCCGACAGCGTCGAAATATCGGCGATGCCCGGGTTTGCGACCGATAGCTCGGCAAAGGGTGTGTCGCTTTCAACTACGACCGCCCTGTTCATGGGAACATGAAGAGCACCCGAAGGTGCGCCGCGCATGATGCGAAGAGTTTCGGCCTGGAGCGGAAGCGCCATGGAAGCGCCGAAGGATGCGCCAATAAAAGCCGCTGTTACTAATGACTTCAATTTCATTGTGATCTTGCCTCTCTGATCACGCCTGCTCTGGAGGTCATTTCGCCCCCTTTTGTCGAACCATGCGCGAAAACGGATTTTTAATCAAGAATCATGAGCTTGTAGGTAACAATTCGTGTGGATAAGTCGCAACAGTGCCCACACCTAGCAAATAGAAAAGGCGCGCACCCCACATGAGGTAGCGCGCGCCCTGTTTTTTCTGTGCCAATCAATTGGTGCAGGGGATCGGAATTTCCAGAACCTCTGCGCCGCGGCGCGTTTTGATGGTACAAACCTTCTCGGCCTTGCGCTCGACGATCTTCTCTTCCTTCAAACCAAGCAGTCCATTCTGGTCCACCTGGATCGACGAAGCGACCGTATCGTCGCCAGCGCCAACAAGAGAAAGCGTAAGCCGTCCGGTTGATTGCGCCTGCGCCAGAGTTGCAACCTGCGTCGGCGAAATCTCTACCGTGACAGTGCGCGCGATGGTGGCTGTGTTACGCTCGGCATCGGCGGTCTGGTCGATGGCGATGATCTTGACGCCTGCTTCGATCAGCTTTGTGAATTCCTGATTGTTTGCGTTGCCTGTCCAGTAAACGTCGACCCGGTCATCAGGGCGCAAGAAGCCCGAGACACCTGAAGTTACGTCAACCTTGATGGCAAAGGCCCGCATGCCCTTCTGAAGGCGCGATGTCAGACCGGCATCCTGACCGGGATCGCTGACCTTGACGGCCAGTACCGCCTCATCCTTTTCCATACGGCGCAGAACGGTACGCAGATCGTCGGGGCGTTCCCCGAACAATTTGGCCGGATCCTGATAAGAGCCTTCCGGGATTGCGTTCTCAGGCCATTTGACCAGCCGCACATCATCCTTTGTCAAAAGCTCGCCATAGGACATTTGCTTGTTCACTACGAAAAGCTCGACCAGCGGAACCTGCGCAGCGCGTGCTGCACGTTCCTGCTCAAGCGCGGCTCGCTGAGCGCCGACATAGCCCTGAGCCATGTAGACGGCGCCACCGGCAAGTCCGATGCCCAGTAGCAATACAAATCCAAAAACGATACGCATCGCTTTTCCTTTCACCCTTTTTGCACGACGGGGTCGTCATGCGCCCAGTATTCTTAAACTTGGTTCGGCCTGTTACGGTTGGCGGAACCAGGTTGTCAGCGGGGATCTCGCAAGCTGGTGGAATTCCCCGGCCGTTGTCTTAGAAGGCGGCGGTAACTGTCCGCGCGCCTACATCACTGCTGATGGTTTCAGTCAGCTTCTGTGTTCCGCTCGTCATCACCGAAAGACCCGCAAGGGTAATTCCGATAACGCCTGCAGTCAGAACAACCCAGTCGACTGTCACTGCACCTTCTTCATTTTTTGCAAACGCGTTCAAATAGCGCATCTTTAGTCCTCCAAACAGATCGCTCTGGCCCAGTGCCTTCGCGGTCCTAGCATTTCCTTCCTAGAAACAGATTGTGGCCGAAAAACGGAACCGGAACGGAACTTTCGTGTTCTGCGGCCTATGTTTCACGCTTTTCGGGGGCGAAAAGGGCAGGGCTGGCCGTGGCCGCGAACCTGCAGGGAAACGCGCAAAAGAAAAGGCCGCACCCCAAACCAGGGCGCGGCCTTTCTTTAATTGTGCGACGACGATTAGAACGTTGTCTTGATCGTCTGGCCGGACAGCTGGCTCGAGACTTTCTCGGTCAGTGTCTTTGTGCCGCTGGTGACCGAAGTCAGAACAGCGATACCCAGGCCAACGATTGCGGCTGTCAGAACAACCCAGTCAACGGTGACTGCACCGTCTTCGTCGTTACGGAAATTTTTGGCAAGCTTGAACAGTTTCATGTGATTCTCCAAAGGGTTCGTTTCGCTCGTTTCCACTCTCACCTCGCCGGGTCTCTGTCAGGGCAGCCTCTCAAACTGATCTGACCCCGTCTCGGTATGCAGTTATATAGCTGGGTGAATGGGGCAAGAGTTTGGCACGGATAGTACAATTTTCGGCAGGCCAAATTTTTTAGCGAAAATTCTAATAACGCATTGATTATAAATGAAAATTAATTCGAATTTGTGCGCATTTTTATCCAAAACTAGTAAAAAAACCTTTAAAATCGACCGGTTTGGTGCAGATTTTGGTGTCTAAAAGCTGGTGCAAACGCCGGATTTTTGGGACAACGAGCGATATAAAGTCAACGAGGCAGGGCGGTAGCCGCAAAATGCGGAGCTTCGTAGCAGGATCATTGATAGTGCTGGCCTTGGCCGGCCCGATTTGGGGCAAAGACCCCAAGCCTTTCACCGACTTCACCTTTAAAAGAATCAAGCCGCCCGCATCCGGTACGGCAAACAGGATCACGGTACAGATTGTGCCGCGCCCGCAAACGGTGCCAGAGGAACCCGCAGCAGAAGTTTCGCCAGAAAGCGCGCCCGGTCCCTTCGACTGGTACTGGGAGGCCTTGTCACCAAAGCTGGCCGATGCCGGGCCGGGGCGCCTGAAACCTGCGCTGGACTTGCTGATAAAACCGCCAGAGGGCCGCTCGGTGGAATTTCCGCGCCTGCAAGCGTTGCAGGACATCGCGCGCGTGCACGGAATTGAAATTCTGAAAGCCACGGTCGGCACACAGGTATCTCCGGCGCTGGTACTGGCGGTGATCAGCGTTGAAAGCTCTGGCCGAACAGACGCGATAAGTTCGGCCGGCGCGTCGGGCCTGATGCAACTGATGCCGGCAACCGCCGAACGTTTCGGGGTAAATGATGTCGCCCACCCGCCAGACAATATAAAGGGCGGCGTGGCCTTTCTTGATCTTTTGATGAAACAGTTCGACCGGGATCCGGCGCTGGTTCTGGCCGCTTACAATGCAGGGGAAAACTCGGTGAAGAAATACAACGGCGTTCCGCCCTTTGCCGAAACCCGCGCTTATGTGCCAAAGGTGCTTGCGGCTTGGACCGTTGCGCGCGGTCTTTGCCTGACGCCGCCCGAGCTGTTGTCGGATGGCTGTGTATTCGTAGGACTGGGAGCAGGTACAGATGGCTGAAGCGAAACCGCTGGTACTGGATGTCGACGGGACATTCCTGCGCACCGATATGTTGTTCGAATGCTTTTGGGCAGGATTGGGCAAGGACCCATTGGCGGTTCTTGGGGCGACGGCACGGTTTTTCACGCGCCCTGCCAAGCTAAAGCGCCGCCTTGCCGAGATTGCCAAGATCCGGACCGAGCTTTTGCCGGTCAACGAAGAGCTCAAAGCGCTTGCCCTGAACTCGATCAAGGAAGGGCGCGATGTTTATCTTGCATCAGCCTCGGATCAGGCACTGGTCGACAGGCTTGCGCTGGATCACGGGATCAAGCACCCCAGCCTTGCCTCAAATGGTGAGCGCAACCTTAAAGGACGCGCCAAGGCCGCAGCCCTGATCGAGGCGCATGGCGAGAACGGCTTTGACTATGCCGGCGACGCGCATGTGGATCTTTCGATCTGGGAAAAGGCCGAGAACGCTTTGGTCGTCGGTCACCCGCGCGGAGTTGAAAGCCGGCTTAGCGCGGCGGGCAAGAACGTTGTGCAAATCCCCGGCGGCTGGCGTTTTGGTGATTTGATGCGCGCGCTCAGACCGCACCAGTGGGTCAAGAACATCCTGCTGTTTCTTCCGATGATTGCCGCCCATCAGTTCGGCGCGGAAACTTTCCTGCTCGTCCTTCTGGGCATGGCGGCCTTTTCGGCGGCCGCCTCGTCCATCTACATCATCAACGACCTTCTTGATCTTGAAGCGGACCGCCTGCATCCCACCAAGTGCCGGCGCCCCTTTGCAAGCGGGGCCGTCCCCATCCGGGTCGGAATGATCACCTTTGCGGTTCTGATCCTGCTGGCCTTTGGTCTGGGCGCGGCGCTGGGCGGCGCCTTTCTGGGCGTCATCGCCGTATATATAACAACGTCGCTGGCCTATTCGCTGAAACTCAAGCGGATGCGCTGGATCGACATTGCAACGCTTGCCGCGCTTTATACCTTGCGCGTCGTTGCCGGTGCGGTCGCAGGGCAGGTGGTTGTTTCAACCTTCATGCTGATCTTTGTCTTTCCGGTCTTTGTCGCCCTTGGCTGCGTCAAGCGCCTGACAGAGCTGACGCTGGCCACATCGGACGAACGCCTGCCGGGGCGCGGCTATGGCCGCCCCGACCGCGGCGATCTTTTGAACGTTGCCGGCCTTGGAACCTTTGGCGCGCTTCTGATCTTTTTCCTCTACAGCTTTTCCGAGCAGGCGACCGCCCTTTACCCGACCCAATGGCTTTTGTGGGTGGCAATAATTCCACTGGCGACCTGGCTGATCCGCATGGTCTGGCTGGGGTATACCGGCAAGCAGGACTACGATCCCATAGTCTTTGCCATGCGTGACAAGACCGGGATCGGCATCCTGCTGATGACCCTATCGCTGATGTTCTATGCCGCAGGGCTGTGGAACCAGTGGTTCGGGCTGTAGGCCAGCCCGCGCCGCGCCCACCTCAGACCGAGAGCTTCTTGAAGATGAACTCGGGGATAGAGCGGATGATAAGCATGATGTAGCGCCAGAAGAACGGCGTGTAGATCACGTTCTTCTTGCGATCGACCGCGCGCAGAATGTCGGCCGCCACCTTATCGGGCGTCGCGACAAGGAACATGCCCGGCACGTCCCATGTCATGGCCGTATCGACAAAGCCCGGTTTGACCGTCACGACATGCCCGCCAGAGCGTGTCAGCCGGTTGCGCATGCCCGACAGATAAGTGTGAAACCCTGCCTTTGCGGCGCCGTAGACATAGTTGCCGATGCGACCCCGGTCGCCTGCGACCGAACCCACGCCAACAATTGTGCCGCCGCCGCGCGCTTCCATCTCGGGGGCGAGGGCCTGAAGAAAGCTTGCCGGTCCCGTAAAGCTGTCGGTTACGGTGCCTTCGATCAGCTCGGGCGATTTATCGATCTGC
>JASBUI010000011.1 GCA_030148005.1 Paracoccaceae bacterium
TCGGTGACAGTTATGACAACGCCTTGGCAGAGACGATTATCGGGTTGTTCAAGGCCGAGGTCATCCACCGGCTGGGTCCCTGGAAAACCGCCGATGCCGTCGAATGGGAAACTCTGCAATGGGTCGACTGGTTCAACAACGGTCGCCTGCTTCAGCCCATCGGAAACATTCCGCCAGCAGAGGCCGAGGAGAAGTTCTATGAACAGCGCAATGAGTTCGATAAAGTCGCGTGAAACGGAGTAAACAGCCTCCGGGAAAACCGGGGCGGTTCAGGTTGTTGACCCTGATGGTCTGACGCTGGATGCCAACAACAATCCCGTTGGTCTGACCTTTGAGTGGCAGGCAACCATTCCGGGCCGCGCAGGTGGCTGGGCGACCGTTCTTACCGGCACCTCTTATACCGTGCGCCCCGAGGATGAGGGTCAGGCGATCCGTGCCGTGGCCTTGTTCAAGGATGCCGCCGGCGTGCCAGAGCGCATCACATCAGAGCCGACAAGCGCAATTACCGCACCGTTCTCTATTGCCGAGAACAGCGGCACAGGAACGGTTGTCGCAACGTCGATCCCGGTTATTGCCGATGGGTTGATCGCGGCGCAGGGCGTTGATGTTCTGGCGCTTGATATCGTGAACCCGTTCCACGTGCTGATCGATGACGCTGGCGGGCGCTTCCAACTAGTGGATGTGGGCGGCGTTCAGCAGCTTCATGTTCTCAATGGCGGTCCGGCTCTTCTGGACTTTGAGACACAAAGCTCTTGGACCGTCACGATCGAAACCTACACCGATCTTCCGGGCAATGACGGCGAGCTGGCCGCGACGCGCCAGTTCACCATCAACCTGACGGATGTTCAGCCTGAATCGGCAAACTTCCCGGCAACGGGCCTTCCGATCATCAGCGACGTCACACCAACCGAAGGTCAGCAGCTGACGCTGGACACCTCGGGCATCATGGATCCCGACGGCCTTGGGCTGATGGATATCCAGTGGCAGGCGTCGCCGGATGGCATCACATGGAGCGATGTTGCGGGTGCGGTTACGCCGAACTTTACGCCGATTGATCTGGCGGGTCTGGATTTTGGTCCGCAAGCGGGGCTGATGCTTCGTGCGGTCGTCAGCTATACCGACGGCAACGGCAACCTAGAGGTTCTGACCTCGGCCCCGACCGCGCCGGTTGGTGTCAACTGGCTTGGAAGTTCCGCCAACGGGATCAACAACGTCTTTAACGGCACCGAAGGTGATGACATCGCGCTGGGTGGTAACCAGGCGGCCGGTGTTGTCGGTGGCAATGACATTATGAACGGAAACGGCGGCAATGACGCCCTTTACGGTCGCAATGGAAATGACACGATCGACGGCGGCGCTGGTGAGGACACCATTTTTGGCGGCGACGGCTTTGACAACCTGCGGGGCGGCGGCGACAACGACACGATCTTTGGCGGGCGCAACAATGACACCATCTTTGGCGATGGCGGCGACGACACGATCTTTGGAGAGGCCAATTCCGACACTCTGATCGGCGGCGCGGGCAACGACACAATCTTTGGTGGCGGAAGCAACGACCGCATCATCTGGAATGCGGGCGACGGCACCGACTTTATCGATGGTGAGGGCGGAAATGACACGGTTGAGATCGTGGGTGATGCAACAGCGGAAACCTACAACATCTACACCGCTGCAGAGGCGCAGGCCGCTGGCATCGTCCTTGCCAATGCAACGACTGAAATCGTGATCACCCGCAACGGGACCGACACCGCTTCGGTTATTGCCGAGCTGGACAATATCGAAGAGATCCGGGTCAACACGCTTCACGTTACAACACCCGGGGGCGCCGGAGGCGGTGTCACCAACGGTGACACGATCAACGTCATCGGTGACTTCACCCCGACAAGCCTGAACTTCAACACCATCACGATTGATGGAAACCCCGGCGATGACACTGTCGACATTTCGGCTTTAACCTCAGCACACCGAATTGTCTTCCGTTCAAATGGTGGCAACGACACCATAGTCGGGAACCTGCGTCCGCAGGATGTGATCGAGTTGGCTGCTGGTACAACTCCAGCAGACTACTCGATCACCACAGACGACACCGGCCAGTCGGTCATGACCAATGGAGAGCACTCGGTAACCTTTACCAGCACTGGTGGGCTGCCGCTCTTTGTGGATCCAACCGCGAACACCTTTGACCCGACGGGCTTTGTTCTGACGGACCGCGACATTGCGGGCCTCAAGAACCTGGTCAACGGTCGCCGTGCGTTCGAAGACAGCGATGATACGGACGCTGCGGCGGGTATCCGTGATCTGGAAGGCACCGGAAACAACGTGGCCAATCCGCACTTTGGATCGGCAGATCAGGCGTTTATCCGGCTGACCGAAGCGCGCTTTGGCGCTCTGGACGACAATGGCAACCGTGCGATCAACCCGATCTTCAATGATCTTGATCCCCGGGCCATCAGTAACGCGCTGGGCGCGCAGGAGGCCGATCTTCCCAAGGCCACCAATGACGCGAGCATGTTCTTCATGTCCTTTGGTCAGTACTTTGACCACGGGCTGGACTTTATCCAGAAGGACAGCGCCTTTGGCACGATCGACATCGGCGGGCCGGGCATGAGCCGTGCGCCGGGCACGGACAACCCAGCCGACCTGACGCGTGCTGCGGTCATCGGATTTGACGATGATGGCAACCCGATGCACGTCAACAAGACGTCACCCTTTGTCGATCAGAACCAGGCCTACGGTTCGACCGAGCTGGTGGGTCAGTTCCTGCGCGACAGCGATGGTGATCAGGGTCACGGCATGCGGCTTTTGCAGGGTCGCGACGATCCTTCGGCAGAGGGCTATCGTTTGCTGCCGACCTTGCGCGAGTTGATCGAGCATCACTGGGATGCCGACACGATTTTCCATGCCGAAACGCTTCCGGGCGGCCAGATGAGCCTGCGCGACTATTACACTGATTTCGATCTGGGTGATGGTACGACAGGCACGCTTTACGATCCGGCCACGGGCGAGTTTGATGCCGCGGTTGTTTCGGCCATCTCGGCGAACTTCATGGGGTCGGGTCACGCATTGCTGCTGGATACCAATCCCTACATCAACCTGCTGGATCACTTCGTTGCCGGAGACGGGCGCGCCAATGAGAACTTTGCGCTGACGTCGATGCACACGATCTGGTCGCGCAACCACGACTTCCACGTCGAAAAGCTTTTGGACTCAGGTTTTGAGGGCACGCAGGAAGAGATGTTCCAGGCAGCCAAGATGCTGAACGAGAATGACTATCAGCGGGTCGTCTTTACGGACTTCGCAGATGTTCTTCTGGGCGGTATGCGCGGCGACGGCGACCACGGGTTTGACGGGTACAACCCTGATGTGGATGCACGTATCTCGCATGAGTTTGCATCGGCAGTTTACCGTGTTGGCCACTCGCTGATCGGTGAGACGCTGGCGGTCACTGACGAGAACGGCCAGATGCAGGAAGTTGCACTGTTCGACGCCTTCCTGAACCCGACGAACGAGGCTCAGGCGTTTACCGCGCCGCTGCCTCCGGGCTATGTTCCGCAGCCGGGCTATGCGCAACTTGGCGTAAGCTCGATCCTTGACGGGATTGCCGGGCAGCAGGCCGAAGAGATCGACTTTAACATCGTTGACGCCGTCCGGAACGATCTGGTTCGTATCAGCGCCGATCTCTTTGCCTTCAACGTGGCACGCGGCTGGGATGTGGGCATTGGCACATTGAACCAGGTTCGCGCCGATCTTCTGGCTTCGACCGATCCCTACATCATGGAGGCGATTTCCTACGCTGGCGATCTGACGCCCTATAGCACATGGGCAGACTTCCAGTCGCGCAACGGTCTGAGCGATGTCGTGATTGCACAGTTCCAGGAAGCCTATCCTGACCTTGTGCTGACCACGCAGGAAGACATCGATGCCTTCGTTGCGGCCAACCCGAATATCGCGATGACCGATGGCGACAATGGCGCCAAGATCGTGTCGGGTGTTGACCGGATGGACCTTTGGGTTGGCGGGCTTGCCGAGACAAAGATCAACGGCGGGGTTGTCGGTTCAACCTTCTGGGTCGTGCTGCACGAACAGTTCGATCGTCTGCAGGAAGGTGATCGCCACTACTACATCGACCGGTTCGAGAACTTCGACCTTTATAACGTTGTCGAAGACCTGACGATGTCGGACATCGTAATGCGCAACACCGATCTTCGTGGTCTGGATGAGAGCATCTTTACGACGACGCCGACAGATGATGCCAATCCGGGCGACGATGCTGGTGACGGCAACGGTGACAACGCCGGCGACGGCAATGGCGATAACACCGGTGATGGCAATGGCGATAACACCGGTGACAACACTGGCGACGACACTGGTGGCAACGCAGGTGACGATACCGGCGACGACACAGGCGATGGGGGAACCGCGGAAGAGATCGCGGCTTCTGATGATCTGAACGGGACCGAAGGCGCAGATGCGCTGACCGGAACTGATGCAGGCGAAACCATCGTGGCGATGGGTGGCCGGGACATGGTGTTTGCCGGTGACGGCAATGACAACGTGATCGGCGGCGGCGGCAACGACATGCTGTTCGGCGACGGTGGCAACGACCGCATCTTTGGCGAAGACGGCGATGATTTCATCACTGCCGGCGACGGTGACGATACGGTCTTTGGCGGGGCTGGCGATGATCTGATCGTTGCGGCCAAAGGGGACGGTGATGACACCTACTATGGCGATGGTGTGAATGGCGAAAGTGGCAATGACACGCTGGATATGTCCGCGATCATGGCCGACACCACCGTCAATCTCGGCACCGGGTACATGAACCGCGGCAGCGCGCAAAGCGCCGAAAGCGGCAATGACACCCTGTGGAGCATCGAGAATGTCGTGACCGGGTCAGGCAATGACACGATCACCGCCAGCAACGCCGTCAACATCATCGACGGGGGCGACGGCAACGACGTCTTCCGCTTTGAGGCCGCCGGCGATGCCGATGGTGACACGATCATGACCTTCCAGCCGGGCGACAAGATCGACCTGAGTGGGATGGACGCGGATGCCACGACCGGCGGCCAGCAAAGCTTTACGCTTGTGTCTGGTGGTCTGTCAGGGGCAGGCGAGTTGATGGTCAGCCACGAAACCCGCGACGATGGGGAATATACCGTCGTTGAGGGTAATACCACGGACCAGTCTGATCCGGATTTCAAGATCAGCATCAAGGGCAACCACGACCTGTCCTCGTCCGACTTCAATTTCTAAAAGTACCACCCCCCGCGCAAACGAGTTTTGCTGAACGCGCGGGGGGCATTTTCATATTTGATGTGTTGAACTTGAGGGGGTTCTGTAATGTCATCCAAAGAGCGTATTAACGCTGCTAAGCGCAAACAGGTTGAAAGCCTGACACGAGGGTTTCGCGGGATAATCGCATTCCTTTTCGGTATGTCGGGGATCATCAATATCCTGGCGCTGACCGGCGCAATCTACATGCTTCAGATTTATGACCGCGCCTTGGGCAGCGGAAGTGTTCCGACCTTGTTGGCACTTTCGGCTCTGGCGATCGGTCTCTACTTTTTTCAGGGTCTGTTCGACATCTTGCGGTCGCAGATGCTGGTTCGGATCGGGGCGCGGCTGGATCGCAAGATCGCACCGATGGCGCATCAGGTTGCCATCGACATGCCGCGCTTCGGGTTCTCCACTTCCGAGGCGCTGGAACGCGGCCGGGATGTGGATACGGTTCGTGGCTTTCTTGGAAGCCAGGGACCAGTTGCGCTTTTTGACTTACCGTGGATGCCTTTGTTCCTTCTATTCGTCTATTCATTACATCCGCTGCTTGGGGCCCTCACCGCGGGCGGCGCGTTTGTTTTGACGATGCTGACGCTGACTACGGAATTGATGACCCGTAAACTCAGCGCCTCTACGCATCAGGCGGCCATCGAGCGAAACTCGATTGCGGACTCCAATGCCCGCAACGCCGATGTTTTGAAGGCCATGGGCTTTGCCGGGCGTGCAATTCAACGCTTTAATCGTGCGAACGATGATCATCTTGAGTTGCACGCCCGCACCAATGACATAAGCGGCACCTTCGGGGCCATGTCGCGCGTTCTGCGCATGATGCTGCAGTCGGCGGTCCTTGGGCTTGGCGCATTTCTAACCATTAAGGGAGAGCTTTCTGCGGGCGCGATCATCGCGGCCTCTGTTGCATCTGCACGTGCCTTGGCGCCGATCGATCTGGCCATCGGTAACTGGAAACAGGTCGTTGGCGCGCGCGCCGCGTTCGGCCGCCTGAAAGAGACGGTCACTGCGCTTGCGTCGATCCAAGAGCCGATGGAGCTGCCTGCACCCAAAACCACGCTGAAGGTTGAAGGTGTCACCGTATCGGCGCCGGGATCGGGCCGGGTTCTGCTAAGCGATGTCGATTTCAAGCTGCACGCCGGTCAGGCCGTGGGCGTCATTGGCCCCAGCGGCGGCGGCAAGACGACCCTTGTCAGGGCGCTTACAGGTATCTGGCCGGTTCTGCGCGGATCGGTGCGGCTGGATGATGCCGAACTTACCCAGTGGGATGACAGCGCGCTGGGCGGTTTCGTTGGCTACCTGCCACAGGACGTTGCCCTGATGGATGCCACCATCGGCGAGAACATCTCGCGCTTTGCCGAGATGCCGGACCCGCAAGGCGTTGTGGCCGCAGCGCAAGCCGCAGGGGTGCACGAAATGATCGTGCGTCTTCCCGAAGGGTACTCAACAAGGCTTGGCCCCTTGGGCATGTCCCTGTCCGGCGGTCAGCGCCAGCGCATCGGGCTTGCCCGCGCGCTTTATGGAGATCCATTCCTTGTAGTTCTGGATGAGCCGAACTCGAACCTCGACAGCGAGGGCGAGAACGCGCTGACCAAGGCTATCGAAGGGATCCGTGCCCGCGGCGGTATCGCGGTGATCGTTGCGCACCGTCCAAGTGCATTGGCAGCGGTCGATATGGTTGCGGTCGTTCAGGGCGGACGGATGAGCGCATTTGGAAAGAAGGAAGAAGTGATCGGGCCCAAGGTGGTCGAAACTCCACCTGAGCCCCAGAAAACCGGTCGGGGAGCCCCCGCGCCGACCAAACTGGCAGGAGCTGCATCATGATTGAAGTCAAGGGAACCAGAACGGCAACCAAAACCAACGATCCGGCTGCCAAGTACATACTTAAAGACGACATCACCAAGTCACGGATGCCCCATGCGATCGGCATCTTCCTGACGGGCGCAGCGATTTACCTCAAAACGATGCTGGGCAAGAAAGAGCCCGAAGGGTTTGCCGGCGAAGATGCGCCAGCGGCCCTTCCGCAAGAGGACGAACAGCCGCTTAAAAAAGGTGGATCGCTTGTTCCGCTGGAGTTTCCTGAACGTGAAATGGCGTTCTCAGATGATGACGACACGCAGGAAAGCGCCAAGCCAGAGCAGGAAGCCTTTCGGTTCAGCGCGTCCAATGTCGTATCGCTTTTCGCGGCGCCAGAGACGCCCGAGCCGGTCTTTGGCAACATCGATCAGGACTATTTCCCTGATCCCGACGCCTGGCCAGAGCCACCTGCTCCGGGCCCGGTTGCCGGCGATGAGGGCGACGAGGACGATGCGCCTGTTGCCGATGACGAAGAAGACGAAGACGAGAGCGACGATGACAGCGATCTTGAGCGCAATCGCGCACCCGGGGCCACACGCCCCGTCTATCTTTTTGACGTCGTTGGATGCGCGGCAATTCTGATCGCCTTTTCCGATCTTCTGGAACATGCGTCCGATCCCGATGGCGATGCGCTTGTTGTCTCGGATGTACGCGTTTCCGCCGGCACGGTCGAAGTTGTCGAAGGCGGCATCCTCTACCACCCGGCCGATGATGCGCTGGGCCCGGTCCAGATGACCTACAAAATATCGGACGGCGAATTTGCCTTTGAGCAGACCGCACATTTTGAAGTGCTGCCGGAAGAGATTGTCGGGACCGATGGCGCTGACGCCCTGCTGGGTTCGGTCTGCGCAGATGAAATTCTTGGACTTGCCGGCGATGACAATATCGACGGGCGCGAAGGGAATGACATCATCTATGGCGGCGACGGCGATGACCACATTGTCGGCGGCGCGGGCGATGACACGATCTATGGCGGCGCGGGTGACGACATCATCTTTGGAATGGAAGGTGATGACACCATTTCCGGCGGCACCGGCAACGACACCGTTTCTGGCGGCTTGGGGGATGACATCATCTTTGCGGGCGAGGGGGATGATCATGCCACGGGCGGCGAGGGGCGCGACATCATCTTTGGCGGCGATGGCGAGGATACATTGCTGGGCGATGCTGGCGATGATGTCATCGATGGCGGAAGCGGCGCCGACATGATTGACGGCGGCAGCGGCAGCGATGTGCTGATGGATGGCGCGGGGCGCGATGTCGTTATGGCCGGAAGCGGCGACGATGTCGTTCTGGCCGCGGCAGATGCCGACGGTGACAGCTATGACGGCGGTGAAGACTTTGACGTTCTGGATTATGCCGCGGCAACCAAGGCGCTAGAGATTGACCTGGCCGCTGGCACCGTTCGCAGCGAAGGGGCCGAGGAGGACAGCTTTGTCGGCTTTGAGGCGGTCAGCGGCGGACAGGGCGATGACCTGTTCAAGATGGACGCGGCTGTGCGCACGGTTTCCGGTGGCGGCGGCAACAACACCTTTGAGTTCTGCGACGACGACGATGATGATGGTCCGGGCGATCAAAGCCATGGCTTTGGAGAGTTCCGCATTCTCGACTTTCACCCCGGCGACAAGGTGAAGAAAGAGAAATACGTGATCTTTGAAAAGTCCGACGACGATGACGGCGATCTTTACAGTTCGATGAACGGGTCGGACGCGGATGACATTCCGCAACTCGCGCGGGTTCGTTTCCGGCACGAGCGCGATGAAGATCGCGACGAGGAAAAGACCGTGGTCGAATTTGACTGGGACCGCGACGGCGAAATGACCGTCTATCTGGACGGTCGCCACGAATTGATCGTGGTCGAGCTATGACATTTGGTTTCCAAAGCGCCCTGCGCCGGAACAAGGAACTATGAGTATGAACAACAATCAGAGCATTCGCGCGACAGCAGCGGTTCCAGCGGCGAAGGACAACTTTCGCCTTGGCCCGCGCATTGCGATCGCAAGTCTATTGGCCGTTCTATTGATCGGCGGCGCCGGTGGCTGGGCGGCAACGGCCAAACTGGCCGGTGCGGTAATCTCGCAAGGCGTTGTGATCGTGGATCAAAAGGTTAAGTCCATTCAGCACCGCGATGGTGGCATCGTGTCGGACATCGCCGTTGTCGAAGGGGACCGGGTCGAAAAGGGCCAGATCCTTTTGCGCCTCGACGATGCCCAGACAAAGGCCGAGCGCTTGATCGTCAAGGCACAGCTGGTGGAACTGACCGCCCGCTATGCCCGCCTTCAGGCCGAACGCGAGGGTGATGACGCAATCACTTTCCCGGTCGGTTTTCTTGAATCGGACCCCGCTGCGCCAGAGATTGCGCAAGGTGCGGTGCGCCTCTTTGAAGGTTTGCGCGCGGGCCGTGAAAGCCAGCAGGCGCAGCTGCGCCTCGGGATGGAACAGATCGCGGCCGAGATCGTCGGGCTTGAAGGTCAGCTTTCGGCCAAAAGGGCCGAGATCGAACTGGTCGAAGC
The DNA here is from genome assembly GCA_030148005.1 of Paracoccaceae bacterium. Classification (GTDB taxonomy): domain Bacteria; phylum Pseudomonadota; class Alphaproteobacteria; order Rhodobacterales; family Rhodobacteraceae; genus JASBSV01. Next base: position 9,660 of record JASBUI010000011.1, read on the forward strand.
CGAGTTCACCAAGATCAAGGATCTTGCTGATCGCCAACTGGTCGAAGCAACCCGCGTCTACAGCACGGATCGTGAGCGCGTTCGCCTTCGCGGCGAGCTGGGTGAGATCGACGCGGCCATTGCACGTGCGCGCACGCGGTCAAGCGAGATCAGCCTGCAGATCCTGTCGATTGATGAGACAAGCCGCACCGATGCGCAGCGCGAGATCGGAACGCTTGAGACACGTCTTTCCGAGCTTAGAGAGCGGGCAACCGCGATTGATGACCGGCTGACGCGCACGGACATCCGCGCGCCCATCTCGGGTACGGTCAATGAGTTGAACGTACACACCGTGGGCGGCGTCATCACACCGGCAGAAGTGCTGGTTACGATCGTGCCAGAGCTTGCCAAGCTGAAGGTTGAGGTGCGCCTGCCACCTGTAAGCATCGAGCAGGTGTCCGAAGGCCAGATCGCGCGCCTGCGCTTTCCCGCCTTCAACCAGCGCACCACGCCCGAGCTTGTGTCAGAGGTGACCTATGTTGCGCCCGCCACGACACGCGACAACAAGACGGGCGAGGAGTACTACCTTGGCTATGTTGAGATCCCGGCAGGCGAGTTGAGCAAGCTGGGCGACAGCAGCCTTCTTCCCGGCATGCCGGTCGAGGTCTTCATCTCGACCGACGAGCGCACCGTCGTTTCCTATCTGGCGCGCCCGGTGCTGGATCAGTTCAGCAGGGCCTTCCGCGAGCGCTAGGGAAACGACAACGTCAAACTTTGCAGCGGCCGCTGAACCTTGAATGGCTCGGCGGCCGTTCTTCTTTTCGGCGGTTCTGGCGCGCAACGCGCAACGGAAATAGACGAATCATTCCATCTGGTTGCGCGGCGTCGTTAACGAGATGGATGCAGAAGCAAAACAATCCGAATTCGTCCGGCTTAATGTTGCCGGAAAAGTTAACGCCGGGGTGCCAAAAAACTTGCACAATGTTGAAATTGTCGAAAATGGATGTGAATGATTCGCAATTGCAAAGATAATTGCCACCGGAAATGAGCCCGAAATTCGGGATGCGGATGTGGTATCATGATGCCTCAACCCAGCGTGTTCTTTTTCCAAAGCAAAATTTTCGCGTTTTCAGGATGTAGTGTTCATTTTTGCCGCCTGCCACGAAATGATGTGCCAGTTCGCGCGATCTTTCGAGAAATTCAGATCTGGCTTGCCTTGAATTGTGGCCCTGATTTTGGCGCCGCCAAAGAGCTTACCCAAGGGCAATAATGGGCGTTGGCGGGGGCCATGCCCGCCAGTTTCCAGACCCGAAAGTGTTTACATAACATTAAGCGATGGTAAGATTTTGACATTGAATGGGGAAATTTGCTGGTCGCTATTTTTTGCGGTTCTGGAGGGGTAAGGTGGATAAGATTTCCGTCGCATTTGTCGACGATCATCCCGTATTGCTGACGGGTTTAGAGGCACTGTTTAAAGCTGAAGATAAATTTGACGTTAAGGCTGTTGGTTGCTGTGCAGACGATGCACTTGAAATTGCAAAGACACATGAGCCGAACGTCATAATCGTCGACCTGAACATGCCGGGAAGAGTGCTTGAGGCGATCTCTCGCATCTCGGCGCGGCATAGGGCGACGCGGGTTTTGGCCTTTACGGCTTCGACAAGTGTCGAGAACGCAATCGCGGCCTTGGAGGCCGGGTGCCGGGGCTATGTGCTAAAGGGAAGTTCGCAGGACGATCTTTCCGAAGCGATTACCAAGGTTCATTCGAACGACACCTACATAACACCGGGATTTTCAAACAAGGTCATCGACGGTCTGCGCACGGCGGCTCTGAGGCGGGCAACTGCACAGTCCTGCCGGCTTAGCACCCGCGAAGAGCAGGTCGTGGCGCTATTGCTGCGCGGTAAGACCAACAAGGAAATCGCCGACAAACTTTCGATTAGCGACAAGACGGTCAAACACTACATGACAGTTTTGATGCAGAAAATGAACGTCCGAAACCGGATCGAGGTTGTCCTTGCGGCGCAGGAAATGGGGATCGGTCGGCCTGGGGGTCTGCAGTCAGCGCGCATGTAAAGCCAGGGGCAATTCTGGTATGTGTGCGGTTCAGGTCCTTGGGATTTCGCTGGAAGGTGCAAGTCTAACACGCGCAATCAGGTCGGTTCCGCCGGCCTGATTTTTTGTCGTCGTCATGGTGCCGCCAAAAACCTCAAGCCGAAAGCGAAGCCCTTTGAGGCCGAGCCGGGGACGCTCTACCGGGTCTTCTGTCGGTGCGCTGCCTTTTTGCGGTCCGGCATCGCTTACGGTGACTTCGATGACGCCCTCTGCAAGACGCATGGTCACCTTTTGACCATTGCCGCTCGCGTGCCGGAAGGCGTTGGTCAGCCCTTCCTGTACGAACCTGTAAAGACAGATCTTAAGCTCATAGCCCACTGCTTGCGGCAGAGCGGCCAGCGACATCTCGACCTGGGTTGCGGTCAGGTCCATATGGCGGCGGATGGCCAGTTCCAAAGCTTCGTTCAATGTCAGCTCATGGATTTCAGGCAGGATCAGACCCGTTGAAATCGCGCGCAGATCCTTGAGGACCCGTTTGGTGATCTCAGCCTGAGAATACCCCGCTGGCCCCGATTTTTCCGGGTCGCCTTTGTCGTTCATCAATGACATCAGGCTTAGCATCTGGATCGGGCCGTCATGAAGCTCTGCCCCGACTTCGTTAAGGACCTGTTCGTTCGAGCGGTTTGCCTGAAGCCGGGCCCGGATCGCGGCATCGCGCAGATCGCGGTTCTGGGCGGCGGTCTTTTGGGCGGCAAGCAGGTGCTGGTACAGCTGACCACTTTGCACCGCGACGCGCGTCAAAAGCCCGATCAGGCCGATCGTGGACAAACCGATTGCAAACCAGATCCAGCGCTCGACGGTCACCATGTTCTGGATGATCTCGGTCGCATCCAGATAAACCTCGCCAACTGCTACGATCTTGCTGTTGGTTGGATCGTAGATCGGCGCATAAACCTCAAGAATGGGAAGAGATGCGTTCTCGTGCTGAGTGTTAATGTCGGAGGTGATCAGAACCCAAGCGATTTCACCTGACAACGCGGTGGTCATTTCGGGTGAATTCATTTCGGAATGAAAGGGGGTGTCAGAGGTGCTGAAAACCAGCTGGCCGTCGATGTCCCAGACAGCCAAAAGATCAAACAGCCCCACAGTTGGAATTCTGGCTGCGGCGCGAATGATCTCTTGTCGGCTTTCTTCGGAAAGGGTTTGTTTGTCTTTCAGGTGCTGTGCGTGGGGCCCCAGAAACCCCTCGACATAGATCGACCCGGCGGTTGCAGCGGTTCGAAGTTCCTGCGCGCGGTGCTGCTTTATTATGAAAAAGCCCAAGAGCCCCATGATCAGGACGACGCCTGAAATGGACATGACCAAAAGCGCCAATTGGCGCGGAATTCGTCGGAACAAATTTTTGGATTGCTTCGCCGCGGGCGGCTCTGTTTCGGAAGAGGTCAATTAAATGCCCTTAGTCAAGGCCGCGTCAATTCTATTGCACGATCCTAGACTGCGCTCGGCGCTTCGATCAAGTTTTCAATCTGTATTTCAAGGATTTCCCGTGGTCGTCCAATGGGCGGGGCCGGGGGCAAGAAAAAGCCCCGCACGGGCATATTGCCGTGCGGGGCTGTATGATGTTTTGCGGCACGCCCGTCAGGGGCGTGCGGGGGGCATCACTTTTTGGCCGGGATCGGCTTTAGCTTAAGTTCAGCGGCCGATGCGCCGACAAAGCCGTACTTGGCGTAGATCCCTTGGGCCTCGTCCGTGCCCAGATAAGCAAGAAAGCGCATGGCGTTGTAGGGGTTGCGCCCGGTGCTAAGTGCACCCATCGCATAGCTGACCTTGTCGATCTTGTTCAGCGGCGCCGGGATTTCGACACCTTCAACACCGCGGCCCGTGGCCTTGGCGTGCACAACTTCGGTCGTCCAGACGATACCGACATCCGCTGTGCCATCTTCGATGCGCTGCGGCGTTTCGCGGTGGTGGCGGCTGGTGAACCAAGTCTTGCCTTCAACAGCCCAACAGCTTTTGCATTCCGCGCCGGCGGTGACCTTGTCGAAAAGCCCCATGTCCTTCAGCATTTCCGAGCCATAGAACTTGAAGATGCCTTCGGTCAGCGGGTTGGGGTGTGATTGAACCAGATCGTCACGGCCAAGATCCTCGGGGCCCTTGATGCCCTTGGGGTTGCCGGCAGCTACCATCAGTTCAAGCTTGTTGTGCGTGTAGACCAGATAGTCGGACATGATCGAAGCGGCCTTGAGGTTCTTGAGGTGCCCAAGGTTCACACTTGCATAAAGATCGGGGTTCTGCGCGGTGTTCTCACCGTTGATCTGGCCTTGTTTAAGGATCTGGCCCTTCAGAATCTGGCCCGGCGGAATGGTTTCAACGTAGATTGTGCCAATGTCGGAGTTCTTTGACTGGAAATCCTTGATCAGCTCTTCCATGACCATGAACTGGTTGCCGGCAAGGTACATAACCAGATCACTGGTATAGCTGTCCCCGATCTGACCGTATTTGACTTCGCCCGAAGCCATGAAGGTCCGATAATCGGCGTTGTGGTCTTCGTCATGCTCGGCTGCGTTGATCGATGTTGCGATCGCCATAGCAGAGATGGACAGGCCAGCGGCCCTGAAAAATGCGTTCATTGTATTCCTCCCATCATGGCTTTTGCCATGTCTTTTAGTGTGCTGCAGGTTTGCAGCATCACCCTGAAAGCGTTTCACAAGGGGGGAGGATCGGTAACTCGGAATCCTACCGGGAATTCGATCTAAGTACCTAGGGATAACCCTTGGTCGTACCCGAATCGTGTTGCCAGCTGTACCAGTTGCGCCGAGGTCGCCGCCTCGGTTTTGTGCAACAGGTTCGAGCGGTGAAACTCTACGGTTTTGGGGCTGATGCCCAGTTTGCTGGCGATTGTCTTGGACTGCTCGCCGGTGCAGATCAGGCTTAGTATCTCACGCTCACGTTTTGTCAGCGTGTCAAAGCGGCTTTTGATTTCGACGGTGGCTTTATCTTCGGGATCATCGTCTGGATCGGCATCTGACAAGCGGCGGCTGCGCCGGCGGGACAGGGCCCAAAGCGCCATTGCGGCGGTGGCAAGCAGGGCCACAATCGACAGGCGGGTTGTCCATGTTGCCGAGGCTGAAACGCTGGCCGGGACATCGCGCAGGTGGTATCTGGCGGTCAGGGTCCGCACGGATTCATACGAAAGCGGCGCCGACCAAAGATCGCGCAGCGCTGCGGTTTCGGCGCTGGGGGTTTGCGTGCTTAGCAAGGCCAGCGTGACCTTTTCGCGCAGCGTCTTTTCGATCCCCGGCAGCGCGGTGAACGGCCACTCAGGATAAAGCGCGCCGCTTACATGGTGGGGATAGCCCAACTGGTCGTTGTCTTGCAGCACGGTGATGTCCTGAAGGTCGATCCGTCCCTCGGCGGCCAGACTTTCCAACAGCCCGCTGCGCACGATCCCTGCATCGACACGGCCGGACAAAACGGTATCGACGATCGCGTCCTGCGGAAAGCCCATGAAGCGCAAGGAACCGATGTCTTTGAACGGGTCAATCTGCTGTTTGTCGAATTCCAGCCATGACAGTTGAAAGCCGCCAAAGGCCTCGGGGCTGACGGCGGCAAGCCGTTTTCCCTTAAGATCGTTCAAAGTCCTGATCCCGCTGTCAGAGCGCACGAATATCGCGGTTCCAAAACGCAGCAGGCCCTGGGCCTGCGGCGGTGTCCGACGCTCACGCGTGGCCAGAACGCTAAGGCCGAACTTTTCGGACAGCGATACGTAGTGACCGGGGTTGGTGATCAGAAACTCAAGCTCTTTTGCGCGGATCTTTTCGCTGGCACTTACCAGCGTAACGGGCACAAATTCAAACCGCCAACCGTCGACGGATTTGTCGAGATATGTCGCCAATGACGACCATTGATCGGTTGCGGCATCCGCGCCGCGAAAGGCCAGAACGCCGATATGGGCCGTTTTGAAGTGGCTATCTGCGCGCGCAGGCGACGCAAGGCCAGTGGCCAAGATAAGGCAAGATAATAGAATGAACCCAAGCCGCTGGATCAAGAAAAGCCCCCTGTTCGTTTCGTTCGCTCAGGCAGTCTAGCAGGAAGTTCCCAAGAAATCTTGTGGGCTGTTGCCCGCAGCTTTGGCAGCGGTGCTTACCCGGCCTTTCCGGCACTGGTGAAAAGGTCACCGTATTGGTCGCGCAGCAAGTTCTTCTGAACCTTGCCCATGGTGTTGCGCGGAAGCTCGTCAGTGAAAATAAGTTTGCGCGGTTGTTTAAAGCGGGCGATGGCCTGATTGGTGGCGCTTAGCAAAGCATCCGCGCTTGGCTGGTCTTTGCCCTCAGGCACGATGACCGCAACGACGGTTTCGCCGAAATCGGGGTGCGGCACGCCGATGACGGCGCTTTCTTTCACACCCGGCTGATCGTCCAGCACAAGTTCAATTTCCTTGGGGTAGATGTTGTAGCCGCCCGAGATGATCAGATCCTTGGCGCGCCCGACAATGTGGACGTAGCCATCGCCATCGATTTTTGCCAGATCGCCGGTGATGAAAAAGCCATCAGCGCGAAGCTCATCGGCGGTTTTCTCGGGCATCTGCCAATAGCCTTTGAACACGTTCGGGCCGCGCACTTCGATCACGCCGATCTCGCCATCGGGAAGCGTGGCGCCAGTGGCCGGATCGGTGATCTTAAGCTCAACGCCGGGAAGCGGAAAACCGACCGTGCCGGCACGCCGCTCGCCCTGATAGGGGTTTGAGGTGTTCATGTTGGTTTCGGTCATGCCATAGCGCTCAAGAATGCGCTGGCCCGTGCGCTTGTGAAACGCGACATGGGTTTCGGTCAGCATCGGCGCGCTGCCAGAGACGAAGAGGCGCATGTTGCCGGTTAGTTCGGCGGTAAACCGTGGATCATCCAGAAGGCGGGTGTAAAAGGTCGGCACCCCCATCATCGCTGTGGATCGCGGCATGTTTGCGATCATGGCGTCAAGGTCAAAGCCGGGCAGAAACACCATAGAGCCGCCAGCGATCAGCGTGATGTTCGTGGCAACAAACAGACCGTGCGTGTGAAAGATCGGCAGGGCATGCAACAGGACATCGCGGTCCGTGAACTGCCACAGATCGCAGAGTGTCTTGGCGTTGGACAGAAGGTTGTTCTGCGTCAGCATCGCGCCTTTTGAGCGGCCAGTGGTCCCGGACGTGTATAGAAAAGCGGCCAGGTCATCGCCTTGACGCGGGCAGGTCTGGAATGATTGGGGGAAGCTTGCGGCCTGCCGCATCAGGCTTCCGTCTGCATCGCTGCCAAGCGTTTCAAGCATGGCGCCCGCGCCTTTGGCGACCGGTTCCAGTTCGGCGGTGCGATCTGGCTGGCAGACAAAAAGCCGTGCGCCACTGTCTTGGACGAAATAGGCCACTTCGGTGGCTGTGTAGGCGGTGTTGAGAGGCAGGAAGATCAGCCCTGCCTGGACCGAGGCGGCGTAAAGCGCCAGAGCCTCGGGCGACTTTGCGATCTGGACCGCGATCCTGTCGCCCGGCTCCAACCCCCTTGAGGTCAAGAGATTTGCAAGCTGTGCGGCCAAGCGCAGAAACGCTCCGTGAGTGGTGGTGCGGCCATCAGCGTGATGCAGAAATGGTGTCTCTTGTCCGAAATGACGGCCAAAAAGGGTGTCATAGAGGGGGTTGGACATAGTTTAACTTCCTTGCTCGACCACCGTGATCCCGGTCTTTGCCAAGGTCTTTGTGCGGGCCGAGGCAGCCACCAGATGTTCCGATGCAAACAGATCGTGGTTTCGTGTAATTTCGGTCAGGTCATAAAGGTAATTTACCAAGGCGCCATGCGATTGCGACAGCCCATTGGCGGACAGATCGCCGCGCGGGTGAATAGCGTGGACCTGAGCGCCGTTACCAAGATGGAAGCGTGCAACAGGATCGCGAGGAAGGCCGCCGGGCCCCTTGGCGTTCAAAAGATAGTGGGCCGCAATGGCGGCAAGCCGGGCGTCATCGCCGGGTGGTTCTATCGACTGTTCCTTCATCCACGCGGCCAGCCCCGGAATGGGTGACAGGGTTGAAAAGGTTTTCAGGTTCGGCAGATCACGCGACAGATCTTCGACCACCTGCTTGATCAGCGAGTTGCCAAAAGACACCCCGGCAAGTCCGGCCTGACAGTTCGAGATCGAATAGAAGATCGCCGTATCGGCGCTTTCGGCGTCCAGCACTTCGCGCTCATCGGCCAGAACATCCTGAATGGATGAAGCGATCCCCGAGGTCAGGGCGACCTCGACGAAAATCAGCGGCTCATCCGGCATAGAGGGGTGAAAGAACGCGAAACAGCGCCGGTCAGCGGGGCGAAGACGCCCGCGCAGGTCGTTCCAGCTGTCAATCTGGTGGACTGCCTCATAGGCGATGATCTTTTCCAGCACCTGCGCAGGGCTTTGCCAGTTGATCGGGCGCAGAACAAGAAAGCCGCGGTTGAACCACGAGGCAAACAAGTGGCGAAAGTCCAGATCAAGCGCGGCAAGGGCGCCATTCTTGCGCGCCAAGGGCAAAAGATCGGCGCGCATCTTCACAAGCTTTTCGGTGCCGCCCGGAACCTGATTGAGCCTGCGAATGAGTTCCTGACGCGGCGGTTCGGCCGCCGTCATATAGGCGCGATAGCTGGCCTTGGTCGGCTCTTTTTCATAGTCGGCAAGGGCGCTGCGCACGCGGTCGGGGTCAATGTCCATGTCCTTGGCCAGATGCGCAAAGAAGGCTTGTTTCTGTTCAAGGTCCATCGCCTGAAAGCGGTCCAGCACAAGCTGCGCCAGAACCATGCCGCGCACTTCGCCGTGGCTTCCGATAAGGCTGTCCAATACTTCCTCTATCGGCCGACTATCGCCTTGCCCGCCCGGTATCCGGCGCAGGCGGCGTTCGAAAACGCTGGACAGAAGATCGGCGAGGATCGTCACAGGCCCGGACCCATAACTGCCGTCGGGAGCCAAGTTGCCAGCCCGGGGAAGATGCTGAGCAAGATGATCGCAAGAACCATGCAGCCGACAAAGGGCAGGGAGCCGGCCAGGATAGTCTTAAGCGGGATGTCAGGCGCGATGCCGTTGATCACGTAAAGGTTCAGCCCGACGGGCGGAGAGATCAGGCCGATTTCCATGTTGATCGTCAGGATGACGGCAAACCAGATCGGATCGAAACCGGCGGCGGTGATGATCGGCAAAAGAATGGGCGCGGCCATCAGGATGACGGCAACTGGCGGCAGAAAGAAACCGGCGACCAGCAGAAAGATGTTCACGGCCAGCATCAGGACCCAGCGGTTCACATCCAGCGTGCCGATCCATTCGGCGATCGACTGGGTGATGAAGAGGCTGGACAGCATGTAGGAAAAGACGCCAGCCGCTGCGATGATGAACAGGATCATGACGCTTTCGCGGGTGCTGTCGCGCAGGACGATCCAAAGGGACTTTGGGCTCCAGAGTTTGTAGATCAGCACGGCGATTACCAGCGTCAGAAGCGCGCCCACGGCTGCGGTTTCCGATGGCGTGGCGATGCCGCCGTACATCGTATAAAGAACGCCCAGAATGATCGCCAGAAAGGGCAGGACCCTTGGAAGGATTTCGAACTTTTCACGCCAGCTGTAGCTGCGCGCGCTTAGGACTTCGGCGTTACCGGACCGGTAGGTCGAGTAAAGCGACCACGCCATGAAAAGCCCAACCAAAAGAAAGCCGGGAATGACGCCAGCCAGAAACAGCCGCCCGATAGAGGTTTCGGTTGCGATGCCATAGACGATCATGGTGACCGATGGCGGGATCAGAATGCCCAATGTGCCGCCCGCCGCGATTGAACCTGCGGCAACGCCGTCGGGATAGCCGCGCTTGCGCATCTCGGGGATGCCCATCTTGCCGATGGCGGCGCAGGTTGCAGGGCTGGAGCCGGACATAGCCGCGAAAAGCGCGCAGGCGCCGAGGTTTGAGATGACAAGGCCGCCGGGCACGCGTGTCAGCCAGCGCTCCAGCGCCTCATAAAGGTCCGCGCCAGCGCGGGTGGAGGCGATTGACGATCCCATGATGATGAACATCGGGATCGACAAAAGGGCAAAGTTGTCCAGCTTGCCGAAGAGTATCTCTGGCATAAGCTCCAGCGAGCGCAGGCCATCAAAGGCCATCAGAAAGCCCGCGGAAACCATCAAGAGGCCCAAGGCAACTGAGACGCCCGAGAAAAGGACGAGGATTGTGGAAAGAGCGACTAGCGCGCCCAGAAAAAGAGGGTCCATCACTTCGTCTCCAGACCGAAGGGCGTGTCGATTTTAAGCAGAACCGCGACGAGGTCGGCCAGAAGCTGAAGCAGCAAAAGGCCAAAACCCACCGGGATCGCAAGATAGGGGATCCAGAGGCGCACGCCCCAGACTGTGTCAGAGCGCCATCCGCGCGACCAGGCGACATGCCAGAACTCAAGCCCGTAGACGAGCATCAGCGCGACGATGGCGGAGGACAGCGACAATGTGACGACCGCAAGGGCAAAGCGCCCCCGCTGTGGAAGCCAGATCGGGATCAGGTCGACGTTCACATGCCCGCGCAGGCGCTGAACGTAAGGCAGGCCGATCAGGGTTGCTGCGACCATCAGATAGACCACTGCCTCTGTCTGCCAGATGGTAGAGCCGTTCAGGATGAAACGGATAAAGATCATCTGGCAGGTTATCGCAACGGCCAGCACGATCATTGCCGCCGAAGTCCAACCTGCAAATGTTGAAAGTGCCGCGACGCTTTTAAGAAACCTGTTGCCGCCGGTCTGTGCTACCGCTGCCGAGCCATGGGCTGCCATCGTGTGATCCTCCGGACCTTTCGATTGGTTGTTCTTGGGGCCGCGGATGGGCCCTTTTCAGGGTTTTCGGGGCGACTTGGGGCGCCGCCCCGAAACTGAAGTTTACTCGACCGCCAGAGCCATGTCCAAAAGCTCTTGCCCGTCAGAAACTTCTGAGACGAACTGAGCATAGGATGTCTTCTTGGCAATCGCGCGCCAGGCTTCGAAATCCTCTGGCGTCATGTTCGCGATCTCGACACCGGCTTTGCGGAAAACCTCAACCGATGCTGCGTCCTGCTTCTTTGCCTCTTCGAGGTAATAGGCTTCGGCCTTGGCAGAAGCGGCCAGCAGGGCGTCCTGCTGAGCCTGATTCAGGCCCTCGAAAGCAGATTTGTTCATCAAGAGTGGCTGATACATGAACCAAAGCGCGACATCGCCGGCCGGGGTATAGCATTTGGCCTGCTCGTAGATGCGATAGGACACGAAAGACGAGGACGATGTGTTGGCCGCATCCAAAACGCCGGTTTGCATGGCGTTATAAATCTCGGACGATGCCATTGAGGCGATCGAGGCGCCCGCACCGGCCAGCATTTGCTCAAATGACTTGCCTGCTGCGCGGGTCTGAAGACCGGCGACATCTTCAGGCTTGGTAATGCACTTGTCCTTGCCGACAAATCCACCGGCCAGATAGCCGTGTACCAGAGTGATGACATCGTCATCGGCCATCTTGGCCTCGATCGCTTTCATGAATGGGGACTTTGACAACCGGGCGGCGTGGTCGTGGTTTTTCACGAGGCCGGGCATCAGTGTAAGGTTGTAGGCGGGCTGTTGGCCGCCTGCATAGGCCAGCGGAAAGATCGTCATGTCCAACTGTCCGCGGCTAAGCGGCTTGTACTGCTCGCGCGGTTTGAACAGTGATTTCGATCCGAAGATCTTGATCTCAAGATCGACGTTTGCGGCGGCCACTTCGTCGGCGACCATCTGGGCGACCTTTGCGCGCACGTCCTTGTTTGACCATTGGTGCGACAGGCGCAACTCCTTGGCACTTGCCAGCGTGCCGGACGCGGCGATTGCAATTGCCGCAACAGCGGACATCAGCGAAAGTTTCATGAATTCCTCCCATTTTCATCCGACAGGGCCGCAAGCAGCGAATCCGGTCGTGATGCAGGAGCATTGCCTTCTGCGCATTCAGTGTCAACGATTTTGTATACAATACATTCGAGATTGCACGCAGGAAAATTCGTGGCTAATATTTCTCCATGGATATTCGACACGCAGATAGAATTGCCGACGCGCTTGAAGAGCTGATCTTTACGGCCGAGTTCGAGGACAACGCCCGCCTTGACGAAGTACGTCTGGCGGAACGGTTTGCAGTGTCGCGCACACCGGTCCGAGAGGCGCTTCAAAGGCTTGTGGCATCCGGTATTGCCATTCAGATCCCGAGGCGCGGTGTTTTCGTGCGCCAACCCGGCCCGGTCGAGCTTTTGGAGATGTTCGAAGTGATGGCCGAGCTTGAGGCGTCATGCGGGCGTCTTGCGGCCTTGCGGATATCCACTGCTGATATTGCTCGGCTTGAGACGGCGAATGAAAACTGCCTGTCGGCGATCGATGCGGGCGACAGCGATGCCTATTACCGTGAGAACGAGGCCTTTCATCACCTGATCTACAAGGCTTCGGGCAATGGGTTCCTGGAACAAGAGGCGCTGCGCCTTCATCGCAGGCTGAAACCCTATCGCCGGCTTCAGTTGCGCCTGCACGGGCGTATGAGCCAGTCGATGCAGGAACATCAGCGTATCCTGAGTGCCCTGCGCGATGGCAAGTCGGATCGGGCCGCCACCGCGCTGCGGGATCACGTGGCGGTGCAGGGCGAAAAGTTTCACCGCTTGCTGGCCAACCTCAAACCGGCGGCCGAGTAAACACGCGCCGGGCGCCCTTGATCCAGATCAAGGCTCTCTCCACATCCAGTGGTATGTATGTGTGAAACACAGACAGATAGAGGAGCCTGATGATGTTTACTTCGATACTGGTCGCCATAGACGGGTCCGAACCATCGGGGCGGGCGCTTGAAGTGGCTTGCGACATTGCCAAACACTACAACGCCAAACTGCATCTGGCGCATACGCCGCAGATCGACACGTTTTCCTACGCGATGGGGGCGGGCATCGTTGATATCCCGCCCACCGCAGAAGAGATCATGGCCGCCGGAACCCAAGTTCTGTCAGAGGCCTCGGCGGCGGCGCAAGCCAAAGGCGTGAAACCTGTGTCCAAAACCTTGGGGGCCGGGGATCCGGCAAACCACATCCTTGAGGTGGCAAAGGCCAACGGCGTTGATCTGATCGTCACGGGCCGGCGCGGTTTGGGCAGTCTGACAAGTCTTGTGCTTGGATCGACATCGCAGCGCATTGCCCATGATGCGACCTGCGCGATCCTGACCGTCAAATAGAGCAGGGCGCCCTAGTAGGGCACATAGCGATAGGTCTGACCGGAAGTGTTTCGGTAGGTAAAGCCCGTGCGGTCCAGTTGGATCTGCACGCCCGGTGACAGGTATTGTCCGGGGTGCGGGCGAAACAGGTTGTAGTCAGCGCCCGCAGTCCTTTTCAGGCGAATCCAGTCGCTTGTCTTGCCGTTGTTAAAGAAGATGCGCAGGCGCGTATCCCATGCGCCGCTGCTTTTGAACTCTACATGTCCCGTCTGGCCTTCGACGCGGTAGCGCGGCTCGAACAGCTGAAATTCCCTTTGCACCGGTTCGGCGCACTCTATGACGCCCGGTTTTTGCTCGATCGGAATGCCGTCCTTGTTGCCGCTGCAGATCTGATCGGTGACGATCTGTTGCGCATTCAGGGGAAGTCCGAGGATCAAGAAAGCCGCAAATGGGGCGGTTAATCTGATGAAAAGGTTAAACATTCAATCGCTCCAGCACCGGGTGGACGTTGGTCCGCGCTCCGCCGGACCAGAGCGGAATTTGCTGGGGCCCAACGGGGGTAAAAGCAGGGTGTCAAAAAGCGCTCTGGCTGTCCAGATGACAGCGCGCCGATCGCGGTTGAGACGTGAATTTTTGGCCGTAGGCAAGCTTTTGCCGGATTCCCGGATTCTTGGAAATATCTTGATTTTCTTACCAGAATGCCCCATATCCCGTCTGCGCTACGTTACCTCTATCGACCTACTGTCTCCGTCTACCGGCCTCAGTCTTTCGATCAGCACTGACACGGCTACGGGCTGTCGCACTTCCGCGGACAGCAAAATAGACAGGAGACTTCACATGGCCAATGGCACCGTGAAATGGTTCAACACAACTAAAGGCTACGGTTTTGTAGCTCCCGAATCCGGCGGCAAGGACGTTTTCGTCCACATTTCCGCTGTTGAGCGTTCGGGTCTGACAGGCCTGGCCGACGACCAGAAGGTCACATATGACCTTGAAGTTGGTCGCGACGGCCGCGAAAGCGCGATCAACATCGCACTGGCCTAAGGGCTTTTGGCGGCGGGCCGCAGTGCGGCCCGTCACCTTTCCAGCCACGGCCAAGGCTGTGGTACCTGATTTTCCCACAATTGACAGTTTGGAACTTGCGGCGCTGCGCAGCGTCCGGCGAGCGCTCTGTTATTCACGCTTGATTAAAGCGAGCGTTTCGGCATGCTTGCAACATGCCTATTTCATTCAAAAGATTTCTTCTAACCATCGTGTTTCTGGGTCTTTCCGGCCAGATCGCGGGCGCTCAGGACCGAAATGAGGTCCGCTTTGTCAAATCGGTGTTGTCACAGCTTCAGGACCTTTCTTTCAAGGAAGACCGTGAATACTGCGGCTACATCGGGCTGGATCGTTCCGGCCGCCTGAAGTCTTCGGTGGCCTACAAGGGGCGCATGGACAGTTGCGATGCGCAGTTTCCCGAGGATATCGATGTCGTGGCCTCTTTCCACACGCATGGAAGTTTTCTTGAAGACGCCGCTGCCGAGGTGCCCTCTGTCAACGATATGGAGGCCGATGAAGAAGAAGGTGTCGACGGTTACGTCTCAACGCCGGGTGGGCGGCTTTGGTACATCGACACCACGGATATGATCACCTTTCAGCTTTGCGGGATCGGATGCCTCAAGAAGGATCCAAAGTTCGTGCAGGGCGTCGATGGCGAGGTTCTGCAAAGCTATACCTACGAAGAGCTGATCGAGCGCGAGAACGAAGGCTAGGCAATCATCGCAAGGATTTCGCCTGCAAGCTCTTTGATCTCTTTTGCGGCAGGCCCTGATGGCGCCGTTTCCAGAACTGACAACCCTCGGCCAAGCGTTTCCGCATAGGCGACGCGTGATCCGACAACCGTTTGGGCACGTCCGGCGGTGATCGCCTCTGCAATGTCCTTTGCAAGGCGC
Source organism: Paracoccaceae bacterium (assembly GCA_030148005.1). Taxonomy (GTDB): domain Bacteria; phylum Pseudomonadota; class Alphaproteobacteria; order Rhodobacterales; family Rhodobacteraceae; genus JASBSV01. The sequence goes on from JASBUI010000011.1 coordinate 24,820, forward strand.
GTTCCAGCGCGTGCGCGGTTCAGCACGATCAGCGCTTTTGCTTGCTCTCTGTCTGCCAGTTCCAGAACGCTTTCGGTGGCCCAAAGGTCAACCTGGCTGGTTGCGACCGGAACCAGAACCAGCTTTGCCTCTCTGAGGGCGGGTCGCAGGTCACTGTCGACCTTGGGCGGCGTGTCGACAAGGATGATATCGGCCTGTGATCTAAGCTTGGTCAGCTCATAGGACACGCCCCACGCGCTGGCCGTCGAAAACAGGATGTCCGGTTCCTTGGTGCCTTCAAGGCGGGTCATCGCCCAGCGGCCCAAGCTGCCTTGGGGATCGGTATCCAGAAGCGCAACGCGCAGGTTCATGGCCGAAAAGGCAATCGCAAGGTTGGCTGCAAGCGTTGTCTTGCCGCTGCCGCCTTTCTGCTGTGCGATCGTGATGACCTTGCCGGACATTGGCGCCCCCTGTCGCTGCAAGGAAAGCAGAAAAATGCCGCGACTGCAAAGGCAAAATGCTGCGATGCGGCAATGCGGGTGGCGCTTAACGTGGGGTTCAGGCCAGCAGGGCGCAATCTATGGCGCGTTCCAATCGACATCATCGGCCGGTTCGACGGTCAGGCTTCCGTCCGGGTAGGGGCGCATCAGATCGGCAAGCTCTTCTTCGGGGGCGTGCAGCCATGTGTCGAACTGAGAAGGCACAAGAAGAACGCCCATGCGATGGTGAATGCCGCTGACATCGGCAGAAGGTGGGCATGTCACCATCGCCGCTTGCGCAACCTCCAGACCGCCGGGGGCTTTCCAGACATCGCAAATGGCGGCGAAAGCCAGAAGTTGCCGATCGGCCGAGGTTATGCGCCACGCGGTCTTGCGCCGCTTCTCGCCGGTCCATTCGTACCAGCCATCGGCGGGCACGATACAGCGCGATACGCCCTGAAAGGCGGATTTTGAAAAGACGGTTTCGGATCGCGCATTTACGATGGTTTCCATCACGGGGCGCCCGCGCGCGTTGACCCGGCCAACAGGGATCAGGCCCCAGCGCATGCGCGTCAGACCGCTTTGGGTCAATGTCAGGATCTCTTCGCCGGGGCTGATGTTGTTGCGGGGCGGATCGGGTGCAAGTGCGCCAGCGGGGCCGCCGAAAAGCTCGGCAATCCGGGGTAAAGGTGTTGTTAGGAAAAGGCGACCGGGCATAGCTGTATTCTAGGTCAAAACGGCTTTTGCCGGAAAACAATTTGTGAAAGGCTTGAGGCTGATCAGGGGAGGCAACATGCAGCTTAAGGACAAGAAGGCGATCGTAACCGGCGGCGCGTCCGGTTTCGGCGAAGGCATCGCGCGAAGGTTCGCCGCCGAAGGGGCGCATGTCATGGTAGCTGACATCAACCTGAAGGCCGCCCAGACGCTGGCCGCGGACATTGGGGGATGCGCCTGCCAGGTGGATGTCTCGCAGAATGATCAGGTGCTGGCGATGACCAAGGCCGCGCTGTCAGAGCTGGGATCAATCGACATTCTGGTGAACAACGCCGGGGTGACGCATATGCCCGCGCTGATGGAAGAGGTCAGCGAAGAAGATTTCGACCGGGTTCTGGCGGTCAACGCCAAGTCGGTGTTCCTGACCGCGCGCCACATCGTGCCGCTGATGAAGGAAAACGGCAGCGGGGCAATTTTGAACATCGCGTCCACGGCTGGCGTCTCACCCCGCCCAAGGCTCAATTGGTACAACGCGTCAAAGGGCTGGATGATCACGGCCACAAAGACAATGGCGGTTGAGCTTGCGGGCAACGCCATTCGTGTGAACGCGATCAACCCCGTTGCCGGAGAGACACCGCTTTTGGCAAGTTTTCTTGGCGGCGACACGCCGGAGAACAGGCAGAGGTTTCTGTCGACGATCCCGATGGGCCGGTTTTCGACGCCTCGGGACATCGCGGCGCTGGCCGTATTTCTTTGCTCGGATGAGGCTGGGCTGATCACCGGGCAGGCGATCGAGATCGACGGCGGGCGCACGATTTGAGTTTCGGGTGGCATCGGGAAGGGGGCCGCTGCAGCTTGCCAAACTTTGGCGCGGGGTTTCGACAGGGCGGATGACAAACTTCTTCTTTGGATATGGATCGCTGGTCAATTGCGGCACGCATGACTACTCCGATGCGGCCCCGGCGCGCCTTTCGGGCTGGCGCCGCCGCTGGTGCAGCACCCATGCGCGCGAGGTGGCTTATCTGTCGGTCTGGCGCGCGCCGGGGGCAGAGGTTGACGGGCTTGTCGCCTCTGTCGGGGCCAGCGAATGGGCGGCGCTTGATGCGCGTGAGGCGGCTTATGACCGGTTGGATGTGCATGCGGATGTCGCGCCTGCGCCGCGCGGCGCCAGCAGCCTGATCGCATTTTCGGTGCCAGAGCGGAACGTTCTGAAAGAGGCCAGACTACCGATCTATCTAAGTTACATCGATGTGGTTGTGCAGGGCTATTTGCGTGTTTTCGGCCAAAGCGGCGCGGCCGCGTTCTTTGACACGACGGATGGCTGGGATCGCCCGGTCATTGATGACCGCGCCGCCCCGCGCTATCCGCGCCACCAAAAGCTTACCCCAGCAGAGCGGGCCCTTGTAGATGAGCATCTGGCGCGGCTGCACGTTCAGCCAGCGCGTTAGGGTGGCAGGGCGATCAGCCTTTGGGGTGCACTTGCATCAGGGGCATGACATCGGCCATTTCAGGCCCCTTGGCCCGGCCGGTAACCGCAAGGCGTAGCGGCATGAACAGGCCGCGACCCTTGCGACCCGTTGCCTCTTTGACCGCATTGGTCCATGTCGCCCATGTGTCCGGGCCATAGGGCGGCTGAGGCAAGAGGGCCATGGCCTGATCCACGAATTCACGGTCCTCATCTTCGACCGCCGGGGCCGCGCCGGCAGAGAAGACTTTCCACCAGTCCGCCATGTCGCCCAGAACGGTGATGTTTTCGCGAACGACAGACCAGAACTGCGGTGCAAGCTGATCCGGAACGCCAAGAGCCGCAACATGATCGGCCACGGCCTCAAGCGGCAGGCCGGCCAGGTAGCGCGCGGTTAGTGGGAAAAGATCCGCCTCATCAAACTTGGTTGGAGCCGCACCGAAATGGGACAGATCGAACCCCTCGATAAGCTCTTCCAGTGACCCGCAAAGTTCAATCGGATCTGATGAGCCAAGGCGCGCCATATGGCTGAGAAGCGCCATGGGCTGAACGCCGCGCGCGCGAAGATCGCGCAGCGCCAAAGTGCCCAGCCGCTTTGACAGCGCTTCGCCATGCGGGCCGGTCAAAAGCGAGTGGTGCGCGAACTCTGGGACGGTTCCGCCAAGCGCCTGAATGATCTGGATCTGGGTTGCGGTATTGGTGACGTGATCGGATCCGCGCACAACATGGGTGACGCCCATGTCGGTGTCATCGACGACGGATGCGATGGTATAAAGCACCTGCCCGTCGCCGCGGATCAGGACCGGGTCACTGACGCTGGCGGCATCGATCGATATGTCCCCTAAGATTCCGTCGGTCCATTCGATGCGCTGCTGGTCCAGAAGGAAACGCCAGTGCGAGCTGCGTTCGCCTCGCAGCCGCGTCTTTTCATCTTCGGACAGCGCAAGGGCAGAGCGGTCATAGACCGGCGGGCGGCCCATGTTCAGCTGTTTCTTTCGCTTAAGGTCCAGTTCCGTCGGCGTCTCGAAAGCCTCATAAAGACGGCCGCTGGCGCGCATCTGATCGGCGGCTTCGGCATAGCGGTCCAGACGCTGGGACTGCTTTTCGACGCGGTCCCAAGTCAGGCCCAGCCACTCAAGGTCTTCCATGATCGCATCGGCATATTCCTGCGTTGAGCGCACCGGATCGGTGTCATCAAGACGCAGAATGAACGTGCCGCCGGATTTGCGCGCGATCATGTAGTTGAAAAGCGCCGTGCGCAGGTTTCCAACGTGGATGAAACCGGTGGGGGAAGGGGCGAAACGGGTGACGGTCATGGGAACTCTCCTCGGGCGCAACCCTCTCTCACAGCGCGGCGGTATTGTCCATATGGCGAACTGTTGCCGCAGCTTTCGAGGTCAACGACGCGAAGGGCGTTTCGTGTTATGGTGGTCCCATTGTTCAGAAGGAGGATTGTTATGTCATCTACTATCAAATTCTCACGTCGTCAGGCGATGTTGTCTGCGGCGGCCCTGCCTATTCTGGCAGGGGTTTCAGGGACTCCGGCCTTTGCGGCAAGTCATGGCGCCCCGGCGCAGCCCATCGCGCGGCGTTTCATGCTTGGCGATATGGAAGTTACCACCCTGCTTGCCGGATCCATGCCGCGTGACAAGCCCCAGACGATCTTTGGGATGAATGTGTCCGAGGAGGAGTTTGCGCGCGTGTCGGCCGAGAATTTCATTCCAGCCGATGCCGTTCAGTTCTATTTCACTCCAACGGTGATCAAAACGGGCGATCAGGTTGTTCTGGTCGATACCGGTTTGAACGCGGCGGGCACGACCGCGGCGCTGGCGGATGCCGGATATGATGCCAAAGATGTTGATGTCGTGGTGATTTCGCACATGCATGGTGATCACATTGGCGGGCTGATGCAGGACGGCGCACCGACCTATCCCAACGCGTCCTACGTAACAGGCCAGATCGAGTATGATCACTGGGCCAAGGCCGGGAATGAGCGGTTTGACCAGAACATGCGCCCGCTTGCCGAAAAGACGACGTTTATCAAAGACGGCGCCAGCGTCGCATCCGGCATCACGGCCATGGCCGCCTATGGGCACACGCCGGGGCATATGAACTTCATGCTGGAAAGCGGCGGGCAACAGATGTTGTTGACCGTCGATCTGGCCAATCACTATGTCTGGTCGCTGGCCTATCCCGACTGGGAAGTGCGCTTTGATATGGACAAGGAAGCGGCGGCGGCATCGCGCCGCAAGGTTCTGGGAATGCTTGCCGCTGACCGAGTGCCAATGGTCGGCTATCACATGCCGTTTCCGGGCGCCGGTTTTGTTCAGGCGCGCGGCGACGGTTTCCACTGGGTGCCGACAAGCTATCAGTTCATGTAGAGATCTGGGCGCGATCCCTTAGCAGGGGAGCGCCTTCGACCACTCGGCTACGTCTCCGAGGCCGCTTTTATGACCTATAACTATATGATGTAACTAGTTTTTTTGCTCTTGATCGAGTTGATTCAAAACTTTGGTGCTTTGGTGTCTGCGCAGTGATTTGGGCACCAATACCCCCTTGTTTTGGTGCTTTTGGTTTTCACAGAAAATGGCTGAGGATGAACCAGATCAGAACAGTTTGAACGAACGCAGTGCCAGTCGGGGCCACGACGATCTTAAACCAAGATCCGCGCGCCCTGATCGACTTGATGGCGTTGATCACGTAAGAAACCACAAAAATGATGACGAGAACTAAAAGCATGGTCGCGATATAAGTCCATATTCGCCCATTTCCCACCTTGGCCTTTTCCCGCGGTGCTTCTGACCCTTGGGCCCGACTTCAAGTTCGGCGGCGAGGCCGCCAACATCAGCGCTATGGTGGCGATGAATTTCTCTCCATTGCAGAGTCGCGCCGCAAGTAGTCCCTTTTGGTGCGATTTTTCTGGCTGCGCGAGCCACGCTCGGTGCATTCTAGGCACCAAAACACGCCACAAAAGTACCAAAATTCCGTTAGCTGGGGTCGCGCCAGCGGTTCACGATCGGGTAGCGGCGATCCAGCCAAAAGGCCTTGCCGGTCAGGCGCGGGCCGGGCGCGCTTTGAAAGCGTTTGTATTCAGACAGGTAGATCAGATGTTCGATGCGCTTGACCGTGTCGTGATCATGCCCCATCGCCACAACCTCGGCGACCGAGCGGTCGCGGTCGATCAGCTGTTCAAGGATCGCATCCAGAACCTCATAGGGCGGAAGGCTGTCTTCGTCCTTCTGGTCCTCGCGCAACTCTGCCGAGGGCGGTTTGTCGATGATCGATGCGGGGATGACGGTGCCCTTGGGGCCTTTCATCCAGTCGCGATGGTTGTCATTGCGCCAGCGGGCCGTTTCAAAAACCCGCATCTTGTAGAGGTCCTTGATCGGGTTATAGCCGCCAGCCATATCGCCATAGATCGTCGCATAGCCGACCGCGACTTCGGATTTGTTGCCGGTCGTCAAAAGCATCTCGCCGAACTTGTTGGACAGGGCCATCAGCAGCAGGCCGCGCAGGCGCGACTGGATGTTCTCTTCGGTCAGGTCAGCTTTGGTTCCGGCAAAAAGCGGCGAAAGCGCTTCGGTTACGGCGGCGCGCGGCCCGGTGATCGCGATATTGTCCAACTGGCAACCCAGCGCCTTTGCCGCCGCGCGCGCGTCGTCCAGAGATGCTTGGGAGGTGTATTCAGACGGCATCATAACGCAGCGCACGTTTTCGGGCCCCAGCGCATCGACGGCAATGGCTGCGACTATCGCGCTGTCGATCCCGCCCGATAGGCCCAGAAGAACCTTGGAAAAACCGGTTTTTGCCATGTAGTCATGCAAGGCCAGAACCATCGCGCGATAGTCCTGTTCCCATTCGCCGGGAAAGATCGCCTTGTCGCCTTCCTTGGCGCGCCAGCCTTCGTCGGTTTCGGTAAAGTCGACATGGGCAATCTCCTGCTCGAAGATCTGCATCTGCATTGCCAGGCGGCCGCCAGAGTTGATCACAAACGATCCGCCATCAAAGACCTGATCATCCTGTCCCCCCACCATGTTGAGATAGACAAGCGGCAGGCCGGTTTCGACGCAGCGGGCAACCATCTTTGACATGCGGACATCGAACTTGCCCCGGTAGTAGGGCGATCCGTTGGGAACCAGCAGGATCTGGGCACCCGTTTCAGCAAGCGTTTCGGGCACGTCCGGGTGCCAGGCGTCTTCGCAGATAGGCGTGCCGATCTGGATGGGCCCAATACGGTAGGGGCCAGAGATATTGCCCTGATCAAAGACGCGCTTTTCGTCGAACACCTTGGCGTTTGGCAGCTCATGCTTAAGCATTCGTGCCTCGATCCGCCCGCCCTTGAGGATCCAATAGGCGTTGTAAAGAAAACCTTCGTCTAGAAAGGGCCCGCCGATGCCAAGCGCCGGGCCCTCGGCGGTGCGATGGGCCAGCTTTTCGATATGCTCCATGCAGTCGCGAACAAAGGCCGCTTTAAGGCTTAGGTCCTGGGTCTGATAGCCCGACAGAAACATCTCGGGCAGGGCAACCATGTCGGCGCCGGCATCGCGGCCGGTCTTCCATGCGTTGAAAGCCTTGTCAGCGTTCCCGCCAAGGTCACCGACCGTCGGGTTCAGCTGTGCGAGCGTCAGGCGAAACTGATTGGCCATATCGGACCTCGGATGAACGTTTTCTGGTCTATACTCATACCATCTGGCAGTTGAAAGCCGATTGAGCCTAAAAGGCGTTGTAAGGCCCCAAGGCGTCAATTAGGCTTTGTCGCAATCTTGGCAACAGCGGATCTTGAAGAACCATGGAAGGTAAATTGGGGCTGATGGGGCGAGTTAACTCAGGAATGGGCGCGGCCCTTGTATCTGTTTGCATCGCATTTGCGGGGCCGGTCTGGGCGCAAAGTTCCGGCGAGGTTGTCACCAAGCAATACGAAGATGGCGGTATCTATGAGGGTACCTTCAAGGATGGCAAACAGAACGGCATGGGCACCTACCGGCTTCCTAACGGGTATGAATATACCGGGGAATGGGTGGATGGTGAGATCAAGGGTCAGGGCGTTGCCAAATTTGCCAACGGGTCCGTCTATGAGGGCGCATTTGCGGCCGGAAAGCCCAACGGTCAGGGCAAGATTACCTTTGTCGATGGCGGCACTTACGAAGGTGAGTGGGTCGATGGCAAAATCACTGGAAACGGCGTGGCGCAATACGCCAATGGTGTAAGATACGAAGGCAGCTTCAAGAACGCCCTGCATGACGGGCAGGGTACAATGACAAGCCCCAACGGCTATATTTACAAGGGCACTTGGGTCAACGGCGTCAAGGAAGGTTCTGGCAAGATCACCTATCCCGATGGCGCGGTTTATGAAGGGTCGCTTTCAGCCGGGCTTCGCGAGGGTCAGGGCACGCTGACCATGCCGGACGGGCTGATCTATACCGGCCAGTGGAAGGCAGGGCAGATCAACGGGACTGGCCGGCTGACGCAGCCCAACGGCGATGTCTACGAGGGAAGTCTGATCAATGGCGCGCGGGCAGGGCAGGGCAAGGTCACCTATCTGAACGGGGACGTCTATCAGGGCAACTTTGCAAACGACAAACGCGATGGTCAGGGCACGTTTACCGGGGCTGATGGCTATGTCTATACCGGCAGCTGGGTTGACGGGCGTATCGAGGGGCAGGGGCGCGTCACCTACCCAGATGGGTCTGTTTATGAAGGCCAGTTCAAGGATGATCTGGCCGAAGGGACCGGCAAGATCACCTATCCCGATGGCAATACCTATGAAGGCGACTGGGTTGGCGGCGTGATCGAAGGCAAGGGCGTTGCCCGCTATGCCAACGGTCTGGTCTATGAGGGTGAGTTCAAGAACGCCAAGAACGACGGTCAGGGCAAGATGACCTATAGCGATGGCTATACCTACGAAGGCGCTTGGAAAGATGGCCAGCGTGAGGGGATGGGAACCGCAACCTACGCCGATGGCACCGTTTATACCGGCAACTTCAAGGCAGGTCAGCGTGACGGTCAGGGAACGATTCTGATGTCCGATGGCTTTAAGTATGAGGGCGAGTGGCTGGCCGGTGAAATAAACGGCAAGGGCACGGCGACCTATGCCAACGGCGATGTCTACGAAGGCAACTTCGTGCGCGGCAAGCGTCAGGGCAACGGAACGATCCGCTATGCCAATGGGCAAGAGGCCTCTGGCAAATGGGAAAACGGCGCGCTGACCGAAGAGGGCGCTGCCGATGGCAGCGCCGCTGGCGCGGCCGAAGAGGGCACGCAACCTGCGAACAACTAAGGTCTTTCCGGCCTGCGACACGGCGGGCGCAGCCTGCGCGGAATTTCACAATTGAGCGGACGCTTGGGTAATAAACGGCTTTTCCTTTTGCGGCGCCGCGCCTATAGTGACTGGCATGTTGAACACCGGACATATCGCCTTGTCGAACCTGCGCTTTGCGGGTCTGTCCCTAGTTCTTCTCCTTAGCCGCCTCTGAGCGTGCCATCCGGCGCGACCGCTCAGGGGGGACAAAGCGCCGTTGATGCTAAGGACAACAAAGAGATCAGAACCATGACAGAAGAAAAGAACGCAAAAGCTGCGACGGCATATTCGTCTCAGGACAGGGTGTTGATATTCGACACGACCCTGCGCGACGGAGAACAGTCCCCCGGCGCCACGATGACCCATGAGGAAAAGCTTGAGATCTCTGGTTTGCTGGACGAGATGGGCGTCGACATCATCGAGGCGGGGTTTCCCATCGCTTCGGAAGGGGATTTCAACGCGGTCTCTGCCATCGCCAAAAACTCGCGCAACAGCGTGATATGCGGACTGGCGCGCGCCAATTTCAAGGATATCGACCGTTGCTGGGAAGCGGTCAAACACGCCAGCCAGCCGCGTATCCACACCTTTATCGGCACATCGCCGCTGCACCGGGCCATTCCGAACCTGAACAAGGATGAGATGGCCGAGCGTATTCACGAAACGGTCAGCCATGCGCGCAATCTTTGCGACAACGTACAGTGGTCACCCATGGATGCCACGCGCACCGAAGAGGATTACCTTTGCCGGGTGGTTGAGATTGCCATCAAGGCGGGTGCCACCACCATCAATATCCCCGACACCGTCGGGTATACCGCACCGCGCGAGAGCGCTGATCTGATCCGCATGCTGATAGCCAAAGTGCCCGGCGCGGATGAGGTGGTCTTTGCAACGCATTGCCACAACGATCTGGGCATGGCGACAGCCAACGCTCTGGCGGCGGTTGAGGGCGGCGCGCGCCAGATCGAATGCACGATCAACGGTTTGGGTGAGCGGGCCGGCAACACCGCGCTGGAAGAGGTCGTAATGGCGCTGAAGGTGCGCCACGACATCATGCCTTGGTCCACAGGCGTTGATACCACCAAGATCATGAACATCAGCCGCCGCGTTGCTGCGGTTTCGGGTTTTGCGGTTCAGTTCAACAAGGCGATTGTCGGTAAGAACGCCTTTGCGCATGAAAGCGGCATCCATCAGGACGGAATGCTGAAGAACGCCGAAACGTTCGAGATCATGCGCCCTTCGGATGTCGGGCTGTCCGATACCAACCTTGTCATGGGCAAGCATTCGGGCCGGGCAGCTTTGCGCGCCAAGCTGAAGGACCTTGGGTTCGAATTGGGCGACAACCAGCTTAAGGATGTCTTTGTACGCTTCAAGGCGCTCGCCGACCGCAAGAAAGAGGTCTACGACGACGATCTTGTGGCCCTGATGCGCGATCAGTCCGCCGATGAGCAAAGCGACCGCCTTCAGGTCAAGAAACTGCGCGTTGTCTGCGGAACCGAGGGTCCTCAGACCGCTGATCTGACGCTGGCCATTGATGGCGTTGACCATCAGGTTGAGGCCACAGGCGACGGGCCGGTCGATGCGACGTTCAATGCGGTCAAGGCCCTCTTCAAGCATGAGGCGCGGCTTCAGCTTTATCAGGTGCATGCCGTCACTGAAGGTACGGATGCGCAGGCAACCGTCAGCGTCAGGATGGAAGAGGACGGCAAGATCGCGACCGGTCAGTCGGCTGACACCGACACGGTTGTCGCCAGCGCAAAGGCATATGTAAACGCGCTGAACCGCCTGCTTGTGCGGCGCGATCAGCAAGACCCCGGTTTTGACGTCAAAGGGGTTAGTTACAAGGACGCCGGATAGGCCAGAGCATATCTGGCGTTCCCGGCTGGGTAGGGGGCGGTTCATGAACCAGTATGACTTCAAAGGCCGGACGGCCGTGGTAACAGGCGGCGCGCAGGGCATTGGCCTTTCGGTCGTTGAACGGCTTCTTGCCTCTGGCGCGCGCGTGGCAAGCTGGGATTTGAACTCGGACCGGAACGAGGCCGCGGCGGCATCGCTGGATGGCGATGTCGTTGCGGTGGGCTGCAACGTTGCCGACTGGTCTTCGGTCATCAAGGCGCATGCCATGACGGTTGATCTGGTCGGCCCGATCGACGTCGTGATCAACAGTGCGGGCGTTGCCGGCCCCAACGCAACTGTCGAAGATTATGACAACGCCGCGTGGGAACAGATCGTCGCGATCAACCTGACCGGGACCTATCACGTTAACAAATGCGTGATCGCGGGCATGAAAGAGCGCGGCTATGGGCGCATCGTCAACATCGCATCCATCGCCGGCAAAGAGGGAAATCCGAATGCCTGCGCCTACTCGGCCTCGAAGGCAGGGGTCATCGGCTTTACCAAATCGCTTGGGAAAGAGCTTGCCGGCTTTGACATCTCGGTCAACTGCGTGACGCCCGCAGCTGCCAGAACACCTATTTTCGACCAGATGAGCCAGGAACATATCGACTATATGCTGTCCAAGATACCGCGCGCGCGTTTTCTGGAAGTTGAAGAGGCAGCAGCCATGATCTGCTGGATCGCAAGCGCCGAGAACTCTTTTACTACAGGCGGCGTCTTTGACCTTTCGGGGGGGCGTGCGACCTACTGAGGGTTGGCATTGCCGCCCTGCGCGAAATTCCGCCTGCACAAACCCTTTTATCCGGACACGCCGCTGCATATAAGACGGGTGGGCTTGCGTCCCCGGGGGGAATCGTCGGCCGTTCAACTTTCAGAAACGGGACATCCTCAAGAATGAATTTATTGGCTGGGCTGTTTTCGTCCGATATGGCGATAGACCTTGGGACGGCGAATACGCTTGTCTACGTCAAGGGCAAAGGTATCGTTCTTAACGAACCATCCGTGGTTGCGTATCATGTAAAAGACGGCCGCAAGCAGGTGCTTGCAGTCGGCGAAGACGCTAAGCTGATGCTGGGGCGAACGCCGGGGTCGATCGAGGCGATCCGCCCCATGCGCGAAGGGGTTATCGCCGACTTTGATACCGCCGAGGAGATGATTAAGCATTTCATTCGCAAGGTTCACAAGCGCACGACGTTTTCAAAGCCCAAGATCATCGTTTGCGTCCCTCATGGCGCAACGCCGGTTGAAAAACGCGCGATCCGGCAGTCGGTTCTGTCGGCGGGCGCGCGCCGCGCCGGTCTGATTGCCGAGCCAATCGCGGCGGCCATCGGTTCGGGCATGCCGATCACCGATCCGACCGGAAGCATGGTCGTGGACATTGGCGGCGGCACCACCGAAGTGGCCGTTCTGTCGCTGGGCGACATTGTTTATGCCCGCTCGGTACGGGTGGGCGGCGACCGGATGGATGACGCGATCATTTCCTATCTGCGCCGCCAGCAAAACTTGCTCATCGGCGAATCCACCGCCGAGCGCATCAAGACTTCTATCGGAACCGCGCGGATGCCGGACGATGGGCGCGGCGCCTCTATGCAGATCCGGGGCCGCGATCTGTTGAACGGGGTTCCAAAAGAGACAAGCATCAATCAGGCGCAAGTGGCCGAAGCCTTGGCCGAGCCGGTTCAGCAGATCTGTGAGGCTGTCATGACGGCGCTTGAAGCGACACCGCCGGATCTGGCAGCGGACATCGTTGATCGGGGCGTGATGCTGACGGGTGGCGGCGCTTTGCTGGGCCAGTTGGATCTGGCGCTGCGCGAGCAGACGGGCCTTGCGGTGTCGGTGGCGGACGAGTCACTCAATTGTGTGGCGCTGGGCACCGGAAAAGCTCTGGAATATGAAAAACAGCTTAGGCATGTGATAGACTACGACAGTTGATCGAACCTTTTCGGGGGACGTAGTGGCACGAGACAGGGGAAATTCTGACACGTTTGTGCGCCCGATCCGCCAGATACTGGTGGCCGGGCTTGTCCTGTTTCTGGTGCTCATCTTTCTCGTCTGGCGCATCGACAGCCCACGGGTTGAGCGGTTTCGCACGGCCATGATCGACAGCGTTCTGCCGAACTTTGACTGGGTTCTTCTTCCTGTCACGGGCATGGCCAACATGGTCAGCGATTTTCAGTCTTACGCGCGTGTGTACCAGCAAAACCAAGAGCTTAGGCGCGAACTTCAACAGATGAAGTCGTGGAAGGAAGCGGCACTGCAGCTTGAGCAGAAGAACGCGAAACTGCTTGATCTGAACAATGTGCGGCTGGACCCCAAGTTCACCTTTATCACCGGCGTGGTACTGGCCGATAGCGGATCGCCCTTTCGCCAGTCGGTGCTTTTGAACATCGGCGGGCAGGATGGCCTGCAGGATGGCTGGGCGGCGATGGACGGTATTGGCCTTGTGGGGCGGATATCGGGCGTGGGGCGCAAAACTTCACGTGTCATCCTTTTGACCGACAGCTCAAGCCGCATCCCCGTGACCGTTCAGCCCTCGGGGCAGACAGCTCTACTTGTCGGCGACAACTCTGCCTTGCCGCCGATTGAATTTCTTGAGGCGCCAGAGCGGATCCGCCCCGGCGACCGGGTGGTTTCCTCTGGCGATGGCGGCGTCTTTCCTGCCGGTTTGCTGGTTGGTCAGGTTGCCGAGGGGCGCGACGGCATCTTACGCGTGCGCTTGACGGCCGACTATGAGCGGCTGGAGTTTCTTCGTATCCTGCGTACCCATCAGGCCGAGGCTGTGAACGATCCCGGTGGTCTGGTGCTGCCAGCAGAGCCGCCGCTGGCAGAAGAGGCGCCTGAGGTGGCTCAGGATGGATAACGCTTCGTCCATCCACATCTGGGTCTATCGCGGCATCTTCCTTGGCGTTGCCGCGTTCGTCATCCTGATACAGCTTTTGCCGCTGGACACGCTTCCGCCAAGCATACCGCCGCCGGATGTTCTTCCGGTGCTGACCTTTGCATGGGTGTTGCGCCGCCCCGAATATGTGCCCATCGCCTTGATTGCGCTGATCTTTCTGCTGGCGGATCTCTTTTTCATGCGTCCGCCGGGCCTTTGGGCGGCCCTGATCGTCATGGGCTCAGAAGTGTTGCGCAGTCGCGGGCTTGCCTTTCGCGAGATGCCGTTCATCTTTGAATGGGCGCTGGTGGCGGCCGTCATCGCGGCGATCACGCTGGCCAATCAGGTCGCCCTTGCGATCACTGTCAGTCAAGCGCCCGGGCTTGGTCCCAGCCTGATCCAGATGGTTCTGACAATCCTGCTTTATCCTGCTGCCGCAATCGCAACCCGCATTCTTTTCAAGGTCCGCAGGCCAACGCCCGGCGAGTTGAGCGCAAGGAGGGTACGGATGTGAAACGTTCCGTGCGCGATACCGAAGAAAGCGCCCGCGTCACAAGCAGGCGCGGTCTTATTCTGGCTGCGGGGCAGGCGGGTCTGATTGCTGTGCTTGGCCTGCGCATGCGGCAACTTCAGATCAAGGAGGCGGCGCAGTTCCGTCTTTTGGCCGAAGAGAACCGGATCAACATCCGCCTTATTCCGCCCGTGCGCGGTTTGATCTTTGACCGCAACGGCAGCCCGATCGCGCAGAACGAACAGAACTACCGCGTTGTGATCGTTCGCGAAGAGGCGGGGGATGTCGATGAGGTGCTGGAGCGTTTGTCAAAGGTCATCGATCTGACGCCAGAGCAGATCGACCGCGCCCGCGCCGAGATCAAGAAACGAAGCGCCTTTGTGCCGGTCCAGATCGCGGACCGGCTGGACTGGGACGAAATATCGGCGGTGGCCGTCAATGCGCCGGCGCTGCCGGGCGTCTCGCCCGAGGTCGGTCTGTCGCGCGTCTATCCGCATGGCGAGGATACAGCCCATATCGCAGGCTATGTCGGGCCGGTCAGCGACTATGATCTGTCAAAGCTGGAAGACCGCGATCCGGTGTTGCAGATCCCTGAGTTTCAGATTGGCAAGACCGGGGTCGAGGCCAAGCTAGAGCGCACGTTGCGCGGTCAGGCCGGTTCCAAGCGGATCGAGGTGAACGCGGTGGGGCGCGTCATGCGAGAGCTGGACCGCGACCCGGGCGTTGCCGGCGCCGATCTGCAACTGACAACCGACAACAAGCTGCAGAACTTTGTCCATGCGCGGCTGGATGGCGAAAGCGCCGCCGTGGTGGTGATGGACGTGAACTCTGGCGATATTCTGGCCATGGGTTCGGCGCCGTCCTTTGACCCCAACAAGTTTGTCCGCGGTATTTCCGGCACCGATTACGGTCTGCTGACGGACAACAAGTATCGCCCGCTTGCCAACAAGGCCGCGCAAGGCACCTATCCGCCGGGATCCACCTTCAAGATGGTGACCGCCCTTGCGGCGCTAGAGGACGGGCTGATCACGCCGGATGAGACGATTTACTGCCGCGGCTACATGGAGCTTGGCAACAGGCGCTTTCACTGCTGGAAACGGGCAGGTCACGGGCAGATGAACCTAAATGACGGTTTGGCCCAGTCTTGCGATGTCTACTACTATGAGCTGGCCCAACGTGTGGGCATCGAAAAGATCACCGAGATGGCCAATCGGATGGGATTGGGAATTCGCCATCCGGTTCCGATTTCGGCCGTTGCCAAGGGGCTGACGCCGACAAAGGACTGGAAGAAAGAGCATCGCGGCGCAGACTGGGTTGTCGGCGACTCGCTGAACTCGGCCATCGGGCAGGGCTTTGTGCTGGCCTCGCCCCTGCAACTGGCTGTCATGACTTCGCGGCTTGCATCGGGGCGCGCGGTTGAGCCGCGCTTGATCAAGTCCGTGAACGGTGTCGAGGTTGAGATCACGCCGCCAGAGAAACTGGGGCTGAACGAAAACAACCTTCGGATGGTCCGGCGCGCGATGTACAACGTGTCAAACAACAAGCGCGGGACGGCCTATCGATCGCGCATCATTGATGATGCCTTTGCGATGGCGGGCAAGACGGGAACCAGCCAGGTCAGGAACATCACCGCAGAAGAACGGCGCAAGGGCGTTTTCCGGGACGAGGATCTTCCGTGGGAGCGGCGAGATCATGCGCTTTTCGTGAACTTCGCGCCTTTCGATGCGCCGCAAATTGCGGTTTCGGTCGTGGTGGAACATGGCGGCGGCGGCTCTGTTGCCGCGGCGCCGATCGCGCGGGATGTCACGCTTTTCGCGCTGACGGGCGGAATGCCCCCGCTGGAGGCCTACCCCAAGGGCGACCGCGCGCGCATCAAGCGCGAGCAAAGCGAGATGCCGCTTGGTGCGATAAACTCGGGCGGTGAGGCAAGCCGCGCATGAGCTATCTTGAACACTCACACAAATCCGTACCCACGGGTGTGTCCAAGATTCTTTATGTAAATTGGGCACTTGTCGTTCTTTTGACTGCTGTGGCCTGTGTCGGGTTCTTGATGCTTTATTCGATCGCGGGCGGCTCTATGACGCCATGGGTCGAACCACAGCTTAAGCGCTTTATCCTTGGCGTCGTGCTGATGTTCATCGTCGCCATGGTGCCGATCTGGTTCTGGCGCAACATGGCCGCTCTTGCCTTTGGAATTTCCGTTCTGTTGCTGGTTGCCGTCGATTTTTTTGGCAGTGTCAGCATGGGCGCGCAGCGCTGGATCGATCTGGGTTTCATGCGCCTGCAGCCATCGGAGCTGACCAAGATCACCTTGGTGATGATCCTTGCCGCTTACTATGACTGGCTGGATATCCGCAAAACCTCACGCCCTTTGTGGGTTCTGATCCCGGTAATCGTGATCCTTATTCCTGTGGCGCTTGTCCTGAAACAGCCTGATCTGGGTACCGCGATCCTGCTTTTGGGCGGCGGGGGTATCACGATGTTTCTGGCTGGTGTCAGCTGGATCTATTTTGCGGCTGTCTTTGCGCTGGGCGGCGGGCTTATCACGGCGGTCTTCATGTCGCGAGGCACGCCATGGCAGTTGATCGAGAACTACCAGTTCCGCCGCATCGATACCTTTCTTGATCCCGGCTCTGACCCGCTTGGGGCGGGGTATAACATCACGCAGGCCAAGATCGCGCTTGGCTCTGGCGGCTGGAACGGCCGGGGGTTCATGCAAGGCACGCAAACGCGGCTGAACTTTCTGCCCGAGAAGCAAACCGATTTCATCTTTACGACCCTTGCCGAAGAGTTTGGGTTTATCGGGGCGTTTTCGCTTTTGATGCTCTACGGGGCGATCATCGTCTTTTGCGTGTCTATCGCGCTTAAGACCAAGGACCGCTTCGCGTCGCTTTTGATCCTTGGCGTTGCGGCGACCTTCTTTTTGTACTTTTCGGTCAACATGCTGATGGTGATGGGGCTTGCGCCGGTGGTTGGTGTTCCTCTGCCATTGGTTTCATATGGCGGTTCTGCCATGCTGGTCCTGCTGGTGGCCTTTGGCCTGATCCAAAGCGCCCACATTCATCGCCCAAGGTAAGACATGACACTAAAGATACTTTTCGCGGCCGAGCCGGCGCTTTGGCCGGAGTACGAAACGCTATTGCTTGCCGCCTTTGCTGATGCCGGCCTGAAATGCGATCTGCGCTGCGATTTCGAGGATCCAGCAGAGGTGGATTACATCGTCTATGCCCCAAATTCCGGTCTGCAGGATTTCAGCCCCTTTACGGGCGCGCGGGCGGTTTTGAACCTTTGGGCAGGGGTCGAGGCGCTTGTCGGCAATGAAACCCTGACCCAGCCACTGGCGCGCATGGTCGACAGCGGCCTGTCGGAGGGGATGACCGAATGGGTGACGGGGCATGTCCTGCGTCACCATCTGGGGATGGACGCGCATATCCACGGCCTGAAGGGCGAATGGATCTTCAACCCGCCGCCTCTTGCGCGTGACCGTCCGGTTGGCATTCTTGGGCTGGGCGAGTTGGGTCAGGCCGCTGCGGCAGCGCTGACAAGTCTGAACTTTCCCGTCACCGGCTGGAGCCGTAGGCCAAAGGACGTTGAAGGCATAACATGCCTGCATGGCGATGATGGCCTGAAAGAGACGCTGAAACGATCCCAGATACTGGTCATTCTGTTGCCGCTGACGGGCGACACCGAGAACCTGATGGATGCGGGGGCGTTTGCGCTTTTGCCCAAGGGCGCGGTGGTCATCAACCCCGCGCGCGGCGCGATCATTGATGACGATGACCTGCTGGCGGCGCTTGATCGCGGGCACCTGTCGCATGCCACGCTTGACGTCTTTCGAACCGAACCTTTGCCGCCTGCGCACCCCTTCTGGGCGCATTCAAAGATAACGGTCACGCCGCATATCGCCTCTCAGACGCGGGCCAATTCGGCATCGGCGGTCATTGCTGAAAATGTTCGCCGAAGCGAGGCCGGCGAGGAATTGCTGCATCTTGTGGACCGCCGCGCCGGGTACTGATCGCGGAAGGCCCTAGCGCAGGATCGGGGGCTTTTGCGGGTCCATGCCGGGCGCTGGGCGCTCTGTTTCCGGTTCTGGCTGGGCGATGTCAAAGCGCAGGCCTGATCTTGCAAGGCTGGCGGAAACCGGATCACTGGCCGCGAAGAAACCGACATCCAGCGTGCCGGCATCTATGCCGCTGAAGATCAGCGCCTCATTTGCAGCCTGCGACAGCGCCTGTTCGGCGCCAGCGGCTGCATCAACGAAAGCAAGGATGTGACCAAAACGGCCGCTTTGATATTTCACGCCAACCAGATAGGCGGCGCGGGCCATTCCGGTTGCGGTGGCAAGCTTTGCATCAAGCGCCGAAATCAAAACCTCGGGCAGGCCCTTTGGCGCGGTTATCTCTTGCGGGCGCTCTTCGACAAGGTCGGGGCCTTGGCCGAGCGTGGCGTCCAGCCAACTGACCCCATCAGCCGGGATAAGCATCGCTGACGGCGCGACCTCAAGGTTCAGCCCAAGACCAAGCCCTTCCTGCGCCAGAAGCCGTGCAAGGCTACGGCCCGACATCGCGGCGTAGGGTACGGCTTCGCCCACAAAATCCGAAAGGCGCGTTTCGCGGTCGAACGCGACGACAAAGCGCTGGGCTTCGACGTCAAAGACCTGTGGGGCGATGTTCTGGCCATCGGGTTCGGCCAGAAGAAGCAGGAACAGTTCTGCATCGGCCAGACGCTCATAGAAACGCAGGCGCGCCGCATCGTCATCGGGGGCATCGGTCATTGCCGCATGGGCCCGGTCGAGAGGGGTGATTTCAGTTGTCATGCAGCGCGTCTTTCACATGGTTGCGCAGCGCGGGCAAGAGCTCGGTCGAAAACCATGGGTTTGCCGCGATCCAGCTTGTGTTGCGCCAGGACGGGTGGGGCAGGGCGAAGACACCCTTTGGCAGGTCGCGCCAGTTGGCAACCGTCTGGGTGACTGTGCCGGTCCCCTTTCCCAGATGCCATTTTTGCGCGTATCCGCCGACCAGAAGCGTCAGCCGCGGCCTACCCATCGCCGCAAGCACCTTCGCACGCCAGGTTTTGGCGCAGATCGGCGGCGGCGGCAGGTCGGCGCCCTTGGCGCTGAGGCCGGGAAAGCAAAATGCCATGGGAAGGATCGCGATGCGTGCGCGGTCATAGAAGGTGTCATCATCGACGCCCATCCATTCGCGCAGCCGGTCGCCTGAGGGGTCGGTGAAAGGCTTGCCGCTTTGATGCACGCGCGTCCCCGGGGCCTGACCGGCGATCAGGATGCGGGCGCCCGGCTGAAACCAGACGACCGGGCGCGGCGCGTGGCCGCTGGCGGTTGTGGCGAAACGAGCGGCGCAAATACTGCAGTCGCGGATTTCCCGGATCAGGCTGTCAGGTTGATCTTCCATCGCATCAAACTAGCCGCAGAGCGCCGGCAATGTCCAAGCCCTTGGCGGCGCGGGCGCAATGGCCGTTGCCCGGGCCTGCCAGTTGTTCTATTTCAGCCCCAACGACAAAGCCCCGGAGTGCCTGAATGTACCGCGTCTGGAATTTCGTCACGACCTATTCCCTATTGCTTGTGGGCGGCGCTGTGATCGCCCTGATCTGGGCAAATCTGGATCCTGTCGGCTATCACCAGATCGTGGAGTTCCCGATATTCTTTAACGACCATGTGGGGATCGAGTTTGGCGAGTGGGCGCAAAGATATGGTGAAGGTTACGGCGTATATGCCGAAGCTGGAACAACGCGGGTTCTTTCGCTGCACTATCTGGTCAACGACATTCTGATGGCCTTTTTCTTTGCCGTTGCGGCAAAGGAGGTTTGGGAAGCTGTTGTTCTGAAAAACGGGGCTCTTCGCGGGCGCAAGGCGGCGACGCCGCTTTTTGCAACGGCGGGCGGAATGCTGGGCCCGGTCATAGTTTACCTTGGGCTGGCCAGCTACCTTGGCTCTGACGTTTATGACGCCGTTGCGCGGGGCTGGGCCGTGCCGACGGCGACCGACATCGCCTTTTCGTTTCTTGTCGGGCGTGTCGTCTTTGGCGCAGGTCACCCGGCGGTCCGGTTTCTTCTGCTTCTGGCGATAGCGGATGATGCTGCGGGCCTTGTCATATTGGCGGTTTTCTACCCTTCGGCCGAGCTTGCACCGCATTGGCTTTTGCTTTCGGTGCTGGCGGCTATTGCGGCCTTTGTCCTTTTCAACTGGTTGCCCCGCAAGCTGGAAGGGGATGATCCGATGCGGCCCAAGTCCACCTGGACGCGGCAGGTTCTTTCGTTCTGGCCCTACCTGATTGCAGGCGCGCTAAGCTGGTACGGCTTCATGCGCGCGGGTCTGCATCCCGCCTTGGGCCTTTTGCCGATCATCCCCGCAATTCCCCATGCCGATCGTGAGTTCGGAATCTTCTCGGAAGCCGAGCAATACCTGACCGATTTGTTGAACCACACACAGCACCTATTGAAGCATCCGGTCGAAGTTGTGCTTCTTTTCTTCGGTTTTCTGAACGCCGGGGTTGAGTTCACCGCGATATCGGCGCCGACATGGCTGGTTCTGGCGGGGCTACTTATTGGCAAGCCTGCCGGGATCTTGGCCGTTGGATGGTTTGCCGCGGGGCCGCTTGGACTTGGGCTTCCCAAGGGGATGCGCAGGATTGACCTTTTGGTGGTCGGTTGCGTGGCCGCGATCGGGTTTACGGTTTCGCTTTTCATTGCCTCAGTGGCGTTCCAGAACGGCGCCGTTCAGGATGCCGCGAAGATGGGCGCGCTCTTCAGTTTTGCCGCCGCGATCATCGCCTTCGTGGTGGGACGGGTTTGCAAGGTGGAACGGCAATCAAGCTGAATGACGGACATATGACCCGGAAAACCGGCCCAAAATGGTCTGATCAAGGCGCTTTTCGCCCGTTTGGGCGCGAAGATCATTGTAAAATTGTGCTACTGTTGGACATAATGAGGCCAAATTGGGCTGTTAATACGCCCTTGGGAAAAACCCGATACGGACTGAATGTCCAAGTGGGACCGGCGAGCAGATGCTAGAGTTTGAAAACGTAAGCAAGTCCTTTTGGACGGGAAAGCAGCGCAAGGTCATCCTTGATCGCGCATCCTTCCGCGTGGAGCTTGGCAACTCGATGGGTATCCTTGCCCCGAACGGCACCGGCAAGACCACGCTTGTGAACATGATGGCGGGGCTTGAAAAGCCCGATGAGGGTGAGATCCGCCGCAGTTGCCGCATTTCCTTTCCGCTTGGCTTTATGGGCGGTGTTGTCGGCAAGCATACGGCGATGGAAAACAGCCGATATATCGCGCGCCTCTATGGGTTGGACCCCGACTATGTCGAGGCTTTCTGCCGCTGGCTTTGCGGATTGGAAGAATACTTTGATATGCCGCTGGGGACGTATAGTACGGGTATGCGTTCGCGGTTCAGCTTTGCGCTGATGCTGGCGCTGGATTTCGACATCTACCTCATTGATGAGGGGATGCCGTCGTCGACGGATGTGGAGTTCAACCGCAAGGCGGGTGCAATTCTGAAAGAACGGCTTGAGAAAACGACAATTGTCATTGTCTCGCACCAGCCGGCGACATTAGAAAAGTTCTGCCGCTCGGCGGCCGTTCTGCGTGACGGGCGGCTTTATCAGTTCGATACCTTGGAAGAGGCGAAACAGCTCTATGACTACCAAACCCAAGGCTAAAAAGTTCAGAATTCGGCGCAGCTCTCCTCTTTCAAGGGGTGGGGCCGGTTCAGGCGCGGGCGCTTCGGCGGCTGCGGCGGCGGTGCATACCGAAGAACAGGCGCCAGCAGCGGTAGAGGTCGAACAGAGTGAAGTGCACGTCGGTGAGGTTTCATCGGCGGCAGAGGTTTCGACCGAAGAGGGTATCGACGAAATTCGCCGCGAAGGCCTGACGGGCCGGCAATTGCGCATGGCGCGGCGCGTGGCGCAGCGCAACGGTTTGGCGCCG
The DNA here is from genome assembly GCA_030148005.1 of Paracoccaceae bacterium. Taxonomy (GTDB): domain Bacteria; phylum Pseudomonadota; class Alphaproteobacteria; order Rhodobacterales; family Rhodobacteraceae; genus JASBSV01. Next base: position 46,987 of record JASBUI010000011.1, read on the forward strand.
ACCTCTGATTTTGATGCGGTTCGCCTTTTGCGCCAAAAGGGCATTGATCCCTTCCAGCGCTCCAACATGCTAGAGCTTGTGGTGCCCGGTGCGGGTGAAGGCAGCGTTCAGCCAGCGCCGCAGAACCTGCCGCAAACGGTTCCGCAGCCGCAACGCAACCTGCCTTCGAATGAGTTCATGTCGGAAGACGCGCGCGCGCGCGAAATCCAGCAAATTCAGCGTGATATCGGTCGGCGTCGCCGCAAGAAAACGATGATGCTGCTGATCCGGCTGGCGTTCTTCGTGGGCCTGCCGACGCTTATGGCGGGGTATTACTATTACGGCATCGCAACGCCGCTATATGCCACAAAGTCCGAGTTTGTGATCCAGCAGGCCGAACCGGCCGCGGGCGGTAAACTGGGCGGTCTCTTTTCGGGTACAAGCTTTGCCACTTCGCAGGATTCCATAGCCGTTCAAAGCTATCTTGAATCGCGTGATGCGATGCTGCGCCTTGATGCGGATGAAGGTTTCAAGAAACACTTCAGCCAGCCCAACATCGACCCGTTGCAAAGGCTGACGCCTGACGCTTCGAACGAAGAAGCCTACAAGATCTACAAAAAGAACGTGAACCTTGGCTATGATCCTTCCGAGGGGATCATCCGGATGGAGGTTATCGCGGCTGATCCTGACACAAGCCGCCGTTTTTCAGAGGCGCTGATCTCATACGCAGAGGCGCGGGTCGACAACCTTACGCGGCGACTTCGCACCGACCAGATGGCGGGCGCTGTGGCCAGTTTCAAGGATGCCGAGGACAAGATGCGCCTCGCGCAGGCCCGGGTCATCAAGCTGAAGGAAGCGACAGGCGTTGTTGATGGAACAAGCGTGGTTTCAACGCGTGTCGGTCAGATCTCGTCGTTCGAGTTGGAACTGGCGCAGAAAAAGCTGGCCCTGCAGGGAATGCTCAGCAACGAGCGGCCCAACAGGGCGCGGGTTGCGGGTTTGCGCGGCGATATCCAGAGGATTGAATCGCTGATCGCAAATATGCAGGGCGAGTTGACGACGACCGGGAAGAACAACGAGTCCCTTGCGCGCACATCCAGTGAGCTTTTGGTGGCCGAGGCCGAGTTGCAGACCAGACAGCTGATGCTCAGCCAAGCGCTGCAACAGCTGGAAACTGCGCGGATCGATGCCAATCGCCAGACCCGCTATCTGTCGCTGGGTGTCTCACCCGTGCCCCCGGATGAACCCACCTATCCGCGTTCATTCGAGAACACGATCCTGGCTTTCCTGATATTCTCGGGCATCTACCTGATGATTTCACTTACGGCTTCGATCCTGCGCGAACAGGTCACTTCCTGATATGAAGAACGTCGCGATCGGGGAAATGGTGGTTGGCAACGACCAGCCGCTGACGCTGATTGCCGGACCTTGCCAGCTTGAAAGCCTTGATCACGCGCTGATGCTTGCAGAAAAGCTTCGTCTTTCTGCTGCGGATGCTGGGCTGGGTTTCATCTTTAAAGGGTCCTACGACAAGGCCAATCGAACCTCACTGGGCGGCGCGCGCGGTGTGGGGCGGGATGAGGGGCTTGCGATCCTTGGCGCTGTTCGAGACCGGATCGGATGCCCGGTTCTGACGGATGTTCATCTTCCGCAGGATTGCGTGGCGGTTGCCGAGGTGGCTGATGTTCTGCAGATACCTGCGTTCCTAAGTCGCCAGACCGATCTATTGGTTGCGGCCGGCAAAACTGGCGCTGCGATCAACATCAAGAAAGGCCAGTTTCTGGCGCCTTGGGACATGGAACATGTGGTGGCCAAGGTGACCTCAACCGGAAATGAGAACGTCCTGCTGACCGAACGCGGCACCAGCTTTGGCTACAACACGTTGGTTACCGACATGCGCGCCTTACCGCGGATGGCACAGACGGGGCGGCCGGTGATCATGGACGCCACCCATGCGGTGCAAATGCCGGGCGGGCAAGGCGGCGCCTCTGGCGGAGAGCGCGCTTTTGCGCCGGTTCTGGCGCGCGCTGCGGTTGCCCTTGGGATTGCGGCGGTGTTTCTGGAAACCCATGAGGACCCGGACAATGCACCGTCCGATGGGCCGAACATGATCCCGCTGGATCAGATGCCTGAACTGCTGAGCTGTCTTGCCGAGTTCGATAAGGTCGCGAAGAAACACGTCATAAAAATCTGAATGGTTGGTACGAAGATGAAGCCTTTAAACACTGTTGCCCAGAACACATGGGCGTTTCTGCGCGACCCGATGATCGCACCAACCGGATTTCGTGAGTATGACGCGCGCTGGAAATACCCTGATGACATCAATCTGCCGGGCATAACCGCGCTTGGGCTTGGGCTTGGCACGCAGATGCACCGCCGCGGGATCAAACCCGAGATTACCGTCGGCAACGATTACCGCGACTATTCGCTGTCGATCAAGAACGCGCTGATGCTGGGGTTGATGCAAGCGGGAATTCACGTGCGCGACATCGGTCCCGCGCTGTCGCCCATGGCATATTTCAGCCAGTTTCATCTGGACGTGCCAGCGGTGGCGATGGTCACCGCATCGCATAACCCCAACGGCTGGACCGGGGTGAAGATGGGCTTCGAGCGTCCGCTGACGCATGGCCCCGACGAGATGGCAGAGCTTCGCGATATCGTTCTGAATGGCCTTGGTGAGCATCGCGATGGCGGCCGCCTGAGCCAAGAGAGCGGCGTGCGTGAGGCCTATCTTGATGATCTGGCAGGCGACTTTCACATGACGCGCCCGCTTAAAATTGTCTGCGCGACAGGCAACGGCACGGCGTCGGCATTTGCCCCCGAACTTCTAAGGCGGATCGGGGTCGAGGTTGTGCCGCTGCACACTGATCTGGACTATACCTTTCCGGCCTACAACCCCAACCCCGAAGCGATGGAGATGCTGCACGACATGGCGCGCGCCGTGCGCGAAAGCGGCGCTGACATGGCGCTGGGCTTTGACGGCGACGGGGATCGCTGCGGCGTGGTGGATGATGAGGGCGAAGAGATTTTTGCCGACAAGGTCGGGGTCATCATGGCGCGCGATCTGGCCAAGCTTTATCCCGGTTCCACCTTCGTTGCGGATGTGAAATCGACCGGGCTTTTCGCTTCGGACCCCGAACTGAAAAGGCTGGGCGCCAAGGCTGACTACTGGAAGACCGGGCACAGCCACATGAAGCGCCGCGTGCATGAGATTGGCGCATTGGCCGGCTTTGAGAAATCCGGCCATTACTTTTTGGCCGAACCGGTTGGGCGCGGCTATGACTGCGGCATGCGGGTGGCTGTCGAGCTGTGCAAGCTGATGGATCGCAACCCCGGGCAAAAGATGTCGGACCTGCGCAAGGCGCTGCCGCGCACCTATGCCACGCCAACCATGTCGCCGCATTGCCCTGATACCGAAAAGTACGAGGTGCTAGAGCGTATCGTGGGGCGCCTGACCGATCTGGCGGCCAAGGGCGGCACGCTGGCCGGCCGATCCATTGCGCAGGTGGTCACGGTCAACGGTGCGCGTGTTATCCTCGACAACGGGGCATGGGGCCTTGTGCGCGCATCCTCGAACACGCCCAATCTGGTTGTGGTCTGCGAAAGCCCCGAAAGCGATGCAGAGATGCGCGCAATCTTCGCAGACATCGATGCGATCGTGCAGACCGAAGATCAGGTTGGCGCCTACGACCAAACGATCTGAACGCTCCGGTTTTAGCGCCCACCGCAGGTGGCGGGCGACCCGCCTGCACGGGGCTGTTCCGGCCATGAGGAAACTCTTTGATATTTTTCGTCGAACGGGGCTTGAAAGGGCCAGCCTCACGGCGTAATTAGCGGCGCACCGTTGGGGTGTAGCCAAGTGGTAAGGCAGCAGTTTTTGGTACTGTGTATCGTAGGTTCGAATCCTACCACCCCAGCCATGCACTTCCACAGAACCTGTGATGCGATGAACGCGGTTTGACGACCGCTCTTTCTTCGTCGTAGCTTCAGAAGATCCGTGGAGGCCTTGTTACTGCTTCCGCGAACGGGCAGCGCGCCGGAGTGCCGCCCACAGGCAGGCATTGGCAGAATTGTCTGAGCCAGCGCTAAAGGACAATAGAGCAGTCCAAGCGCGGCCTCTGGGCGCGTTTTTGGCAGGAGGGTAAACCACGTTGTGTTTTGTGGCTCGGGTTCGGTGGCCTGCTCTGGCCATGCTTTTTGTGTTTTTGGTTTCTGGTTGTGGATTGGTTCTGCCAACTCCATCGCATAGAGAAACAGTAGAGATTGATCCTGCACTTACAAATCCAGAGCTGACAGATAATTTGCTAGCGATGTTTGCTGAGCAAGGCATTTCGCAGTGTCGCGGAATACCGCGCCGTGACGAAAGTTTGCCTGATTGTTCTATTCCATGGTGGCAGGGCAATCTAAGCCGTGTTGATCGCGGCGCCGCCATTATAGAGATTGGTGATTTTCCAGCCTATTCAACAAATTCCGTTGGGCATAGCGCACGATTTAGGCGTATATCCGGTGACACCTTGGAAATCACGGTCAGGGGTGTTTTCTTCTACTACGGTCCTATTCCAAATGATAAGGTCGCACGCGATCTGGTGATGATCATCAGGGATAATTTGTAGCGACTAGCAATGGCATCTTCTAAATCGCAAAAGAAACGACCTTCACAGCGAGGGGCAGGCCGTCATTCAGTTCGCGGTTATCGGCTTCCAAGCCTGCGTTCGAGCTTCCGCGCCTTGCGTGTTTCGCAGGGGTATCACCGTTCAAAGCCCGGCGTTTCGCCCTGCGTCTTATTGCCCACCTAGGCAAAAACAGCCAGAAATCTGCCCGACAGTGCCCGGTTTCCCTTGAGCTACCGGCCAACTTGCCACAAAACGGGTAAAATTTTCTCGGCCCATAGATCAGGAGTTCGCGTGTCCCTCTTCCTAATCGTTGCTTTGCCTTTCTTTGGTGCATTGCTTCCCGGACTGATGAACTCTGCCGGTCGCCAGGTTTGTGCCGGCGTGACCTTTACCGTCAGCCTTGCCGCCTTTATCGGGCTTTTGACCAACCTGCCGGCCGTTCTGGCCGGAGAGCTGGTGACCGCACGGCTGGAATGGATACCGATGCTGGGCCTCAACGTGACGTTGATGCTGGACGGGCTGGGTTTCTTCTTTGCGCTTTTGATCCTTGGGATCGGTCTGCTGATCATCCTTTATGCGCGATCCTATCTGGCGCGCGAAGACAACATGGGTGAGTTTTTCACTTACCTTCTGTTGTTTCAGGGTGCGATGGTGGGCATCGTTCTTAGCGACAACATATTGATGTTGCTTGTTTTCTGGGAGCTAACTTCACTCTCGTCCTTCCTGCTTATCGGTTACTGGAAACATCTGCCCGCAGGGCGGCAGGGCGCGCGCATGGCCTTGACCGTTACCGGGCTAGGCGGGCTGTCGATGATCGGTGGCATGCTGATCCTTGGGCAGATCGTGGGCAGCTATGATCTTAGCGTCATCTTGCAAAGCCGCGATATCATTCAGGCCTCGCCGCTGTATCTTCCGGCGCTGATCCTGATCCTCGTGGGTTGTTTTACCAAGTCAGCGCAGTTCCCGTTTCATTTCTGGTTGCCGCATGCCATGGCCGCGCCGACGCCGGTTTCGGCTTATCTGCACTCGGCGACGATGGTCAAAGCGGGGCTGTTCCTGATGGCGCGGATGTGGCCGGTTCTGTCAGGCACGCCGGAGTGGTTCGTGATCGTGACCACGACGGGACTGGTGACCATGTGTCTGGGCGCGGTGATTTCGCTCTTCAAACATGATCTCAAGGCGCTGCTGGCTTTTTCCACCGTCAGCCAGTTGGGTTTGATCACCATGATGCTGGGCACGGGCACCGCGTTTGGGGCATTGGTGGCGATATTCCACATTCTCAACCACGCGACGTTCAAGGCGGCCCTTTTCATGTCGGCGGGGATTATCGACCACGAGGCGCATACCCGAGACATCCGGCGTCTTGGCGGTCTGCGCAAGCTGATGCCCGTGACTTTTGTGATTACGACGCTTTCGGCCCTATCGCTTGCCGGGATTCCGTTCCTCAATGGGTTCCTTTCCAAGGAAATGATGCTGAAAGAGGCAACCTATACCGTCCTGTTTGGCAGTCCGTGGCTGGTGCCTGCACTCGCGACATTCGGTTCGCTGTTTTCGGCGTCCTATTGTTTCCGCCTGATCGGGCACACCTTTTTTGGCCCGGTGCGCGACGACTATCCGACCAAGCCGCGCGATCCGCCCGCCGGTCTGTGGTTGCCGGCGGCGTTTCTGGTGGTGCTGGTCGTCGCGATCGGGGTCGCGCCGTTCCTTGCGGAACCCTTCGTCAAACTGGTGACGGCATCCGTGCTGCGTGACACGGCGGAAATGCCCAAGGCCGATTTCGAGATATGGGTGGGGCTGGTGCCCGCCTTGTATATGTCCGTTGTCGCCGTCGTGGGTGGTCTGATCATGCTGGCGCTGTTCAATCCCGCCTTGCGCGTCTGGGACGCGGCCCCGCGCCCCGAGGCCAAGGTCATCTTTGATGCGGTGATCAAGGCCGGCGTGGCCTTTGCTCGGGGTGTGATCCACCGGGCGCACGACGGGGCTTTTTCGCGCTATGCTGCGATCATGGCCATCACGGTGGTTGCCGTGGGATACCATGCCTGGGCAACCGGAACTCTGGGGGCAGAGACCCGCGTTCAGCAGCTTGCAAACCCGGTTCAGATCGTCGGTTGGCTGATGCTTGTGGCCGCGACGCTGGGGCTTGTTCTTTTTCACCGCAACCGGCTTTTGGCGCTGATCCTGATCGGGATCGTCGGCCTTGTGGTTTCGGCCGCCTTTGTCTTTTTCAGCGCGCCGGATCTGGCCATGACACAGCTGACGGTCGAGGTCGTGACGATCATTCTGCTTTTGCTGGCCCTCAACTTTCTGCCCAACCGCACTCCGATCGAAAGCACCGTTCTTTTGCGCACGCGGGACGGGGCGATTGCGGTGATGACGGGTCTTGCGGCAATGGCGCTGTCATACCACTACCTGCTGCGCGGCACGGTTTCGCCAAGCATTTCAGAGTTCCATCTGGCCAATTCCTATAAGGGCGGCGGCGGCACCAATGTTGTCAATGTGATCCTCGTCGACTTTCGCGGGTTTGATACGTATGGCGAGATCATTGTTCTGGGGATCGCGGCGCTGATCATCTATGCGCTGACCGAGACTTTGTTGTCCGGCCCGGTCCGGGCGCGCCTTTTGAACCGCAAGCCTGATCAACCGCGCGCGGGCAACATGCATCCGATGATGATGGTCGTGATGACGCGGGTGATCATGCCCATCGTGATGATGGTTGGCTTTTACATCTTCCTGCGCGGCCATAATGAGCCGGGGGGCGGCTTTATCGCCGGTCTGATCGTGTCGATTGGCGTTGTGATGCAATATATGGCTAGCGGTTTTGCCTGGACGTCGGCGCGGCTTCGCTATCCCTATCACGGTGTGATCGGGGCGGGCGTTCTGATTGCGGGGCTGACAGGGATCGGTTCGTGGTTCTTTGCCAAACCTTTCCTGACCTCAGATTTTACTTACGTTCGCATTCCGCCGTTCGAAAAGTTTGAACTGGCGACTGCGGCGCTGTTTGACCTTGGCGTCTTTCTGGCTGTCGTTGGCGCGGTGATGCTTTCGCTTGAAAGTTTCTCACGCCTTGCGCGGCGCGCCCATGTGCCGGATGCCGAGCACCCGATGGATATCGATCCATCGCGCGACATTCCTGATCCAAAGAAGCTGGAGGCATAGCATGGAATTTCTTGTTGCCTCAGCAATCGGCGTCCTGACGGCGGCTGGCATGTATCTTGTGCTGCGCCTGCGGACCTTTCCGGTGATCATGGGGATGTCCCTTTTGACCTATGCGGTGAACGTGTTCCTCTTTGCCTCTGGGCGGCTGACGGTTGGGGCGCCTCCGATCCTTGGCGACGGCGCTACCTATACCGATCCGCTGCCTCAGGCTTTGGTTCTGACGGCTATCGTGATCTCATTCGGGATGACGGCGGTAATCGTGATGATTGCCTTGGGCGCGTATCTGGGCGCTGATGACGACCGCGTTGATGATCCCAAACCGCAAGACGAAACGCCGACCAAGATCGAGGATGCTCCATGACCCATTGGATGATCCTGCCGATCGTGCTGCCGGCGTTTCTGGCGGCATTCATCGTTCTTGCGGCCAACTACCATATCCAGATCCAGCGCGCGATTTCGGTTGCTGGCGGGCTTGGCCTTGTCGCTGTGGCCGCTGGTCTGGCATGGCAGGCATCGGACGGGACGGTCACACTTTACCAGCTTGGCGACTGGGCGGCGCCTTTTGGCATTGTACTGGTCGCTGACCGGCTTTCGACCCTCATGGTGCTGTTGACCGCCGTCCTTGGGCTGGTGGTAATGCTTTATTCTATCGGCTCTGGCTGGGACAATCGCGCGCGGCATTTCCATGCTCTCTTTCAGTTTCAACTGATGGGTCTGATGGGCGCCTTCCTGACGGGGGACCTTTTCAACCTCTTCGTTTTCTTCGAAGTTCTGCTGATCGCCTCTTACGGGCTTATGATCCACGCGGGCGGAACCAAGCGTCTGCGCGCAGGCGTTCAATACGTTCTTTTCAACCTCCTTGGTTCGACGCTGTTTCTCTTTGCCTTGGGCGCGATCTATGCAGAGACCGGAACGCTGAACATGGCGGATCTTGCGCAGCGGGTTCAGCTGATCAGCCCCGATGCGACGGTCGGGATCAGGATCGCCGCGGTTCTTTTGCTGATGGTCTTTGCGATCAAGGCGGCGGTTGTACCGCTTCATTTCTGGCTGCCGTCCAGCTATGCCGAGGCGCCCGCGCCGGTTGCTGCACTTTTTGCAATCATGACCAAGGTCGGAGCTTATGCGATCATTCGCGTCTATACGCTAATTTTTTCGCCAGAGCTTGAGGCGACGGCGGGTCTGCATGGTTGGTGGCTGATGCCGGCGGCGCTGGTTTCGCTTGGTATCGGGATGCTGGGCGTTCTTGCCGCAAAGCGCCTTGACCGGATGATCGCGTTTTCCGTGATCGGGTCGATGGGAATGGTCATGGTGTCTATCGCGCTGTTCACGACTGCGGGCATGACGGCGGCGCTATATTACATCGTGCATTCGACGCTGGCGGCTGCGGCCCTGTTCCTGATCGCTGATCTTGTGCGCACGGGGCGCGACAGTGTCGAACTTACGCCGCAGGCGCCGATGGCGGGGGGCGCGCTGACCGCCGGGTTCTACTTTGTTGCGGCAATCGCCATGGCCGGCCTGCCGCCGCTTTCGGGCTTTGTTGGCAAGCTGCTTGTACTGCAGGCCAGTTTTGACACCGGAGATGTTGTTTGGGTCTGGGCCGTCATCCTGTCATCAAGCCTTGTTGCGATGGTCGGATTTGCCCGCGCAGGCAGCGTTCTGTTCTGGAAGGCCCATAGCGTGGAAGCCAGCGAAGAGACGCCGAGCCCTGCCGCGCCAGCCGTGCTTTCCTATGTGGCGGTCGGCACGCTTATCGCGCTGCTAGTGGCCCACACGATTTTTGCCGGGCCGATTACACGGTACACTTCGGCAATCTCTGGCCAGCTTTTTGCGCCGGATCGTTACCTGTCGACCGTACTGGACACGCCGGGCAAAATGTCCAAGCCATCGGATAAGGCGAAATGATATGGTAAAGCTGTTCAACTGGTTGTTGCCGCACCCCTCTCTTACCGCGCTTCTGACGCTGGTATGGATACTGCTGCAGAACGAGTTCTCGGCCGGGATGGCGGTCTTTGGCCTGATCCTTGGCATTCTTATCCCGATTGCGACCTCGCCATGGTGGCCCGACAGGCCGCAGAATATCGCCGCCCTTCGCATGGCCGCGTACTGCTTTCTGGTCGTCTGGGACATCATCCTGGCCAACATTCAGGTCGCATGGATCGTTCTGACCAAGCCAAACGCCAAGATGAAGCCGGCCTGGATCGTCATTCCGCTGGAATTGCGGACGCCTGAGGCAATAACGATCCTTGCCGGAACTATCACCCTTACACCCGGAACGGTGTCGGCGGATTTATCCGAAAGCGGCCTAAGCCTTCTTGTTCACGCGCTGGACGCCGAAGACCCGGACGCGGTGCGCGACGAGATCAAGAACCGCTATGAGAGACGCCTGAAGGAGATCTTCAAATGACCCTTGCGAGCAATCTTATGATCTGGGCCCTGAACGGGTCATTCATCATGGTGGCACTTGCCCAGATCCTTGCGATGATCCGGCTGTGGATCGGGCCAAGCGTGGGTGATCGCATCCTTGCGCTGGATACGATGTTCATCAATGCCATTGGTCTGATCGTGCTTTTGGGTATTTCGCAGGGCACCCAGATATACTTTGAGGCGGCCCTTATCATCGCGATGCTGGGCTTCGTTTCAACCGTTGCCTATGCCCGGTTCGTGCTGCGCGGGGACATCATCGAATGACAACCTTGATTGCCACCATAGCCATCGCCCTTTCGCTGCTGATCGGTACGATTTTTACGCTGGTTGCGGCCATTGGTCTGTTGAAACTAAACGATGGGATGACGCGGCTTCACGCGCCGACAAAGGCCGGAACGCTTGGGATCGGCGCCTATCTTTTGGCCTCGATGATCAACTCCTACACCTTCGGTGAGGGATCGTTGCACGAGTTGCTGATCATGGGGTTCTTGTTCGTAACCGCGCCCGTTTCGGCAAACTTCATTGCCAAGGTTCATATCCATAGCAGGGCATGCATGCCGCCGCCGCCGGCACCGGATGACGAAATTTGGTCGACCCTCAACGTTCCTGAAGAGGATCGCGAGATAGAGGAAGCCAAGCCCTAAACCCTTAAAAATCAGGGAAAAAGGCGCCACGCATCGGGCGTTTTCTCTCGGCGTTGTCCCGTCACAGGGATACATGGTGACCCTACGGCACGAATCGAATTAGACTTTCGGATCGTAGGGGGGCGTAACGATGGCACTGGATGCGGCACAGTCTGAAGAGCTTAAGTCTCAGATCGCAATTGCGCGGAAACGGCCGCTGAACTTCGGCATCTGCCTTGCCTCCAAACCCGAAGACACCGCGCTTATCATGCACCGCATGAAGTCGCCCGATGTTCTTGCGCGCACGGCCAAGAAGGAAGGCGAGGGGAACAAGGTCACCTTCGGCACCATGTCGTGCAAGGGCAAGGTCCTGACCCTGACCATCGATGGCAAGCTTTTGCCGGGGATGGCCAAGAAGACCAAACTGTTTCTCAGGCAGGCGGGTCTAAAGCTGACAGTGGTTCTTCTGGATCCTGACGGCGGTGTGTTCGAGCAGGATGTCGACGACGAAGATGAAAGCAGTGATGGCGGGTCCTTCGAGGGGGATGATCCTGATGCGATCCGCTGGGCCCGCACCGAGGCGCGAATGACGCCGCAGGTTGCGCGTGCGGCTTCAACTTCCGGTGATGGTGACCCTACAAAGCTTCGGGCGGTCTGGGCCAAGGCGCTGGAACTGGGAAATGGCGGGGACTACGCCAGTGCGCTGAAGATAGCCGACGCGCTTGCGGTCAAGCTGGCGGCAGCGGGGGTCGATCAGGAAGGTGACGGCGGCGCGGATGCCGCGCGCGAAGAATGGCTGGCGCGGCTGGCGCAGATCAAACGCCCCTTTGCGGCGGCGCTGAAAAGCGGGCAGGGCGATATCAGCAGGATGCGCGCGATCTGGGCTGCTGCGAATGAAAAGGCGGATGCATCGCCGCCGGACTATGCTTATGCGCTTCGCGCTTTGGGCAAGTTGCAGGAAATGCTGGACGGGCTTTCGTCGCTTAAGGTCGATGAGCCTCCCACACCTGGGGCGGACGGCACAGTCGAGGCCGCGGCCAAAGCGCATGATGCGCTCGCGGCAATGAAGGGCAAGACCGACGCGCTGAAGGCAGTCTTTACTGCGCTTCCCGATCGGCGTGATGCCGGTATGGCCCTTGCGGCGGCTGTGAAGGATGCGGTCGCACTGCGAAAGCCAAAAGAGGCAGAGGATGCGCTGGCCGCGATCGACAAGTTTCTGGCCGACGCCGAGCCGCAGATTGCCGCCAAGGCGGTGTGTCTTCGCGATTTGCCGCTGTTGCAGGCGCGGCACGCAAAGATCGATCAATTGCCGCCAGCCACGCCCATCCTTGCCACGATCGCTGCGGCGCGGGACGCTGCAACGCCTGCTGCTGCCGGCCCCGATTGGGTTGTGGGTAAGGCGGCGCTTGAGGATTGGGCGGGTAAACTGACAACCGCCGAAGCAGAGCAAGCGGCATACGTTGAAAAACGCGATCTGTTCGGGACCAAGCGAAAGGCGCTTGAGGATAGCTTTGCGCCCGTGAAGGCCCGGATGAAGGCATTTACCGACGTCGACTATGCGCCCATGGCGACGCTTTCCAGCGGTCCCGCTCTGGCGCAAGCCAGGACTGAAACGCTGGCGCTATCGGCGCGCATTGATGCGGTTGTGGCCGAGGCCGCTCCGGCCGATCTGGACGCGGGGATCGCAGCCGTCGATACGGCGGCGGGCGAACTTAAGTCATGGATCGACGGGGAAGGGGCGCTAACCGCCAAAGCGGCCGGACTTGGCGCCGAGGCGCTGGATGCTTTAACGACCGCATATAATGTGATCAGCGCGTCGGTCGATAAAAGTCGGAACCTGGTCCCAAGCGAGTTTGACGGCAAACTTGCGGCCTCGGACCTTTCCGACGCCAAGGCTAAATACGACGCGATGGTTCAGTCCTATACCAAGCTTGAGGCCGCGTGGAGTGGAAGCTCGCCCGATGCCGTGACGCTAATGGCCTTGATGCCCGAAGTGGAAGTCCTGAGGCTTGCGGCGGAAGCGTCCAGCACTGCTTACTGGGTGGCCTGGAAGAAGAGCGAAGAAAAACGGTTCGATGATCTGGGCTGTTCCAGTGCTGATCGGGACCTTATCGTCGATCTGGCCTATTCCAACTTTGACGCGTTTAACGCCATCAGCAGTTCGCTGAATGCAACTTCAGCTGCCGTTGATGGCGCGCCAGCAACTGCCGAGACGATTTCCCAGAAAGCCGCCGAGTTTGCCCAGACCCAAGCAGACTGGAAAGCGGCGACCAAGGCAAAGGGCGATCTTGAGAAAGAGCACAAAGCCCTAAACGACGAGGCGGGCGAGCTGCAAAAGCAGATCGAAGAGCTAGACCAGAAAATTTCCTCTGGCGCAGATGAAGCTGAAGGCGGCCCAACGTTTGCCGAGCAAAAGGCAACCGTTGTGGCGCAGAAACAGGCCAAGGATGCCGAAGTGACCGCCAAGGGCGAAAAAGTCACCGAGAAACAGGCCGAAATCGATGCATTGAACACCCAATGGGACAAGCGATCCCAAGCACAAAAGGCGGCCATCCAGCGCAAGGCGATGATCGATGCGATGACGCATGGGCCGCTTTCCGCTGCGGCCGGGCACGGGTTCAGCGATGAGCAAAAGGCGAAACTGGCGCGCGCTTATGGCGTGGGTCACGGCTTTGGCGAAAAGACCGCGATGCTTGCGGCTGGCAGTGACACGCCGGACAAGGTGATCGAAACGGCGGAAAAGATTATGGATGCCTGGGAGGCTTCCGGTTCCTACTTCAACGACGAAAATTACACTGGGGAGTTTGCGAAAGGGGCGCTGGAGCGTGCGGTGCGCCTTGGACCGGAATACCTGACAGAGCTAGAGGCGCATATTAGGGCGGGCAACACGTTCTGGGACGATCCCTCGCTTGCCGGAAATCCAAAGCCGACGGAAAGGCATCGCAGGCGGGCCCAGTTTGCGGCCGAAGCGCTGCTGGTTGAAAAGACGACAACGCCGCAGGATGGCTCTACGCCCACGACAGAGCTTAAGCTTGATCCCAATGATCCGAATTTTGTCAAAGCCCTGTCGAACATGTCCTGCAGTTCGTCATCGATGTTCACGCCCAGTTCGACCACCGTCGAGGCGGCGCGAGAGTTCAAGACGTTCCTTTCAACAGGCACCAATCTTGCCGATTGTCAGGATGTTCTGGATACGATTACCGGGCCGCCGCCGGATGAGCCGACCAAAAAGCTGATCGCCGACACCTTGGGGATAGAGCCCGGCGCGGTGGATGCCAAGGCGGTGAAACTGGCGGTTCTGACGGCGATGATCGCGCCTGTGGAGCAGGGTGAGGTGGGGTCTTGTTTCGCGACAGCGCCGCTGATCAAGTTTCGCAAGGATGATCCGATCGCGGTCATCAAATCGCTTACCGAGATTGCGACGACAGGCAAGTTCACCCCCAAGGGACGCCCCGCTATTCCGGCGGTAAAGACGCATAAGGGCGACGGGATCGCGCTTAGCCGAAGCCTTGAGTATTCGATCGCCAGCGCCGGGGCTGAGATCGCCTCTAGCCGCGAGCGTGCATGGGTCAACGACGCCCTCTACAGCACCGATCCCAGCGACACGAGCAGTCTTGCGCAGATCGAAGCGAAGCTGACCGCCGAAGACTGGGCCAAGCTAAAGCCGGTTTTGCAGGAACGGATCAAGAAATCCTATTCGTTCCAATATGATCCGACCAAGGATATGGCGGGCGCTTCAAGCGACGGAAGCTCCAAGTTTGGCCACTACGACCTGATCGACAAATCCACCGGACAGCCCATTCAGTCCGAGGCAAAGTTCGTTGAATTCATTGACCGCGTCGCAACAGAGGCGGCAACCGATACAGGGGTGTCCACCGATGGCGTGGCGAAGGTTAAGGCCTTTGTTGCAGAGCCGGCATTCATAAATGCCATCAAGTCAGGGTTTGGCAAGAACCCGCCCTGGAACATGTCGTTCGGCGGGTTTGGCGACACTGCAAGTGACGCGATCCACGGCGGCGATGCCCGAAGCACCGAAATCGTAAGCCCGACCGGTACGCCCAGCGAAAAAGCGACCGCAGTTCTGAAGAACATCGTCGGCCAACTTGGCGGCGGCGCCGATAGCCGGATCGTGGCGACCTCGGGGATGCATTCGTTCAGCGCGCTTCCGAACAATAGCAGCCTTGCGTCGCTGGCGAGCGGTCCGGGCACGCTGGATGACCGGATCAAGACAGAACTGACCGACAAGGCAGCGGCGCTAAAGACGCAAGTCATTCCCAAAGAGCGGGCGGTTTTCATGTATGAACAGGAAATCGCCAAGATTCTGAATGAGGGGTATAGCGCCGATGCAACGACAGAACTTGCACGCGTCATCAAAGAGCCGCCGACGGGCGATGTAACCGCAAAGGGGCTTGACGATCACCTCAAGGCCAAGCTGGGCACTTTTGAGGACATCGTTGCAAAATCGGTGGCTGACAGTTGGAAAGAAAAGAAGGACGTACCGCCAGGCACTGTTTCCACCGCGGACTACGAAAAGCACAAGGCCGAGGCCAAGAAGGGCAATGAAGAGTACCGTGAGGGGCAAAGGCGCTCTATGATGATTGAACGGATGGAAGCGCCACAGTTTGTCATTGCCGATACGAACTGGGGTGATGGTGACAGCCATCAGCACTTTGTAATAGCGCCCGATCCTGTAACCGGAGATATCGGTTTGTGGAGCAAGGACAGCTCTTCAGGAACGATGTCAAAGATGGGCGACGATTGGGTTAGCGCTTCTTGGATGTTGGAGGGATGATGGCACTTCGTTCAAGGAGTACAAATTATGGCTGGTGATCTTCCGATGCTTGAACTCAGTTCCAAGGATGGCGCGCCCACCGTTGTGGTTGATGGCAAGGTGGCCGCAACTGTTGAAGAGTTGTTCGCGGCGCTGCCCGATCTATCTGGCCCCGATGGTGCCGTTCAAGCGGCCCGCGCGGTCAATCACTTTGCCCAGGGTTTTGAGTATGACGTCATCCTCAATCCTGAACGTTTTGCTGAAAGGTTCCGCACGAAATTTGCGGCCGAACCCGAAGGCCAATTTGTCGAAGGACGTCCCCGGCTGACGGATTTTGGCATGCCGGATCTGGATGCCGTGCAGGAGCCGCGCATCGAGGGCGGCAACCTGATCTTTTACGCGCAGGATGGTTTCCGGGGGATGCCCTATATCGTTCAGACCAAGATCGGCGCCGAGGCACGGGCCGAGGATTACGTCCCGATGCCAACAACCTGACGGGCGTTCCAACTGCGCTTTACCCGCCGTGACCGCCTGTCAGTATTGGGCAAGGAAATGAGTAATCGCCGTGACCGCGCGGCCCAGATCCTCGGGCGCTGCGTATTCTTCGGGCCGGTGACTAAGGCCGCCGCGGCAGCGCACAAAAAGCATCGCCATTGGGCAAAGATCAGCCATGGCCGAAGCGTCATGCGTGGCCCCCGATGGCAGTTTCAGCCCCTGCTGGCCTGTCTGGCGCACGGCGGTATCCAGCCGTTTGACAAGTGCCGGATCACAGGCCTGCGCGGGCTGGCTGTAGCTTCGCTCAATCTCTAGGGCGAGGCTGCACTGGACCGCTGCGTTTCTGGCCATTGCTGCCAGATCGCGCCCCGCCGCTTCGCGCGTTGCATCGATGGGCGAGCGAATTTCGACCGTCATTCGGACCTGTCCCGGAACGGCATTCACCACGTTGGGGTGGACGTCCAGCGCGCCCACGGTCGCGCGCAGATCAGTGACAGAGTTTGCCAACTCATTGATGCCGGTCACAATTTTCGACGCGCCAACCAAGGCGTCGCGGCGTGATCCCATGGGAATGGTCCCGGCATGGCCGGTTTCACCCAAAAGCGTGATCTGGTGGCGTTCAATTCCGCAGATGGCTGTAACCACGCCAAGGGCCTGATCCTCTTCCTCAAGAACTGGCCCCTGTTCGATATGGGCCTCAAGGTATCCAAGGGCGGCCTGCGAGGGCCGGGCAATCTCGCCGATGGCGTCTGGGTTCAGACCGAAATCGCATAGCGCCTGACGCAAAGAGATGCCGCCGTTGTCCGTCATTTCAAGAACGCCGGGGTCAAAGCGCCCGGCCAGAGCGCGCGATCCGACAAGCGCGGTTGGAAACCTCACGCCCTCTTCGTCGGCAAAGGCCAGAACCTCGACGCTGAAAGGAAGCGGGACGTGACCGGCCAGAAGCTTTTCGATCGCCAGAATTGGCAGAACGACGCCCATGATCCCGTCGAAGGCGCCGCCATGACGAACACTGTCCTGATGTGAACCCAGATAGAATGTCCCCGATCCTTCGGGGCCTTCCAGACGGCCAACCAGCGTTCCGGCGGCGTCCAGATGTACCGCAAGACCTGCGTCTTTCATCCAGCCGCTCAGAATGTCAATCGCCGCGCGATGCTGCGGGGTGTAGGGCAGGCGGGTGACGCCCGGGCCGGGCTCTGACGCCTCGGCAAGCGCTTTCAGTCGCTCAGCGGCGCGTGCCCCCCAGTCAGTCAAAGTAACGCTCGGGGTTGTTGAGGGTTGGGACGGTCTTGGTCCATGCGTAGTAGTCGCCGGTGCTGGCGCGTGCATAAAGGCGGTTGAGCGCCATCAGCGGATGGGGGTCATGGTCGATGCGCAAGGAAAGTGGCGCGTGATCGGGTGAGACAACCAAAAGCGCCGCCGATTGCAGGCCACGTGCATCGCCGCCAGCGTGCTGCCCGGCGCGCAGCGCATCAAGCAAGCGTTCGGCAAAAGGCGCGGCCGAGCTGGCGAACCGTTCGACAATGGCGTCCAGAACCGCGGTAGAGCCAAGCATGTTGCCTGCCGCGACGCCGTTTTCAAAAACAAGCGCGCCCATCTGCGGGGTGTTTTTCTTGCCCGTAAAGGCTGCGCCGCGCCCGGCAAGCCCTAGGCCCGACAACTGGCGATAGTCGCGGCCGCTGTCCGCTTGGGTCAGGCGGCCGATCGCCTCTTCCGGCTGTGCCCCGGCGCGCATCTCTGACAAAAGATCATCGCCCCAGAGTGTACTTGGCGCCATGCCCTGACTTGCGGACATGCCGGCGCGCGCATCACCGCGCAGAACCCAGCCGCCTACGCAAAGACTTCCCGTGGCGGCGGCGCCGCCCAGCATCTGGGTTTCCGGATCTCTGGCGAGGATTGAAAATGTCATCTGAATCCTTTTGCGAATGCTTTCGTTATTTATCATGAAAAATTGACGGGTGCAATTTATCATGATAAATAAATGTCACTTAGCCAACATGGAGAATAACAATGAAACTCGTGAAATGGACGCGCCGCGGCTTTTTCGCTGCGGCCGGAGCGGCTGTCGCTCTTGGGTCCTTCGCACTGCCGAGTGTCGCACAAACACCCCCCGGCGTATTGATCGTCGGGCAGATTGCCGAACCGAAATCGCTGGATCCCGCTGCCGTTACGGCGGTGAATGATTTCCGTATTCTTGTAAATGTTTACGAGGGTTTGACGCGCTACAAATCCGGCACGCTGGAGGTCGAGCCCGGCCTTGCCGAAAGCTGGACGATCAGTGACGACGGAACAGAGTACACCTTCAAGCTTCGCCCGGGGGTGAAGTTTCAGGATGGCACCGACTTCAATGCAGAGGCGGTAAAGTTCAACTTTGACCGCATGCTGGTCGAATCGCACCCTTACGCAAACACCGGACCTTTTCCGCTTAGCTTCTTTTTCAGCGCGGTTCAGGAAACATCCGTCGTCGATGATCTGACGGTTAAGTTCAAGCTGAACGCACCTTATGCACCCTTCCTTTCCAATCTGGCCTATCCCACGGGCCTGATCGTTTCGCCCGCTGCGGTTATGAAAGATGGCAAGGACTTTGGCCGCAATCCGGTTGGGACGGGGCCTTTCAAGTTTGGTGAGTGGAAATCGAATGAGCGTGTCGTGATCACCCGCAATGACGACTATTGGGGTGAAAAGGCGGGGACCGAAGCTGTCGTCTTTCGCCCGATCACGGATGCCAATACAAGGGTGGCCGAAATGCTGTCGGGCGGCATCGACATGATGGTCGAAGTCCCGCCAACATCGCTTTCCGAGTTCCAGACGAGCGATTTCAGCGTGGTTGAGCAGGCAGGCCCGCACGTTTGGTTCCTGATCCTGAATGCCAAGGATGGCCCCTTTGCGGACAAGCGCGTCCGGCAGGCAGCCAACTATGCAATCAACAAGGGCGCGATCGCCAATGACGTGCTGGAAGGCACGGCGGATGTCGCCGCCGGACCCACGCCGCCTGCGTTTGCATGGGCTTACAACAACGATCTGAAGCCTTATCCTTATGATCCCGACAAGGCCCGTGCGCTTTTGAAGGAAGCCGGCGCCGAGGGTGCAGAGCTGACGTTCTATGTCACCGAAGGTGGTTCGGGCATGCTGGACCCGATCGCGATGGGAACGGCAATTCAGGCCGATCTTGCCGCGGTGGGCCTGAAGGTCAAGATCGAGACCTTTGAGTGGAACACCTTCCTTGGCAAGGTCAACCCGGGCCTTGAGGGCAAGGCAGACATGGCAGAGATGGCGTGGATGACAAACGATCCTGACACGCTGCCTTACCTTGCGCTGCGCACGCAGGCCTGGCCTGACAAGGGCGGCTTTAACTCGGGCTACTATTCGAACCCCGAGGTCGACAAGCTTTTGGAAGAGGCCCGTTCGGCAACCGATCAGGGCGAACGCGCGCGTCTTTACAAGAAGATGCAAACGATCGTTCACGACGATGCGCCTTGGGTCTTTGTGGCCAACTGGAAACAGAACGCGGTCACAAGCGACCGGGTGCAGAACTTTGAACTTCAGCCGTCGTTCCTGTTGCAGCTTCAGGGCGTCCAGAAAAACTAAGCCAATGCCGGGGCCGGGGGCGAACCCCTTGGCCCCGGCTGTTGCAGTGTCGCAAGAACCTGCAAGAATAGACGACCAGAATATCCGAGACGACTTCGGAAAGAAGGAGCGGCATGGGCAGCTATATTATCAAGCGGCTGATCTCGGCCATTCCTGTTCTTCTGGGAATTACCATTATCGTGTTTCTGATCATGGCGATGATCCCAGGCGATCCGGCAACGGCGATCCTTGGGTCATACGCCACGCCTGAGAACGTCGCGCGTCTTAACCGCGATCTGGGTCTCGATGCACCATTGGTCAAGCGGTACTTCATCTGGCTGGGGAATATGCTGACCGGCGATTTCGGCCGCTCATATTCGCTGAACCGTCCCGTTCTGGATGAGATTACCGAGCGTTTTTCAGCCACGCTTATCCTTGCTGGGGTTTCCTTTGTCTTGTGTTCGATACTGGGCATTCTTGCCGGTGTCGTCTCGGCCGCGCGCCAGTATGGCTGGGCTGACAAGCTGATCACCCTGACCGTTCTGGTCGGAATTTCGGTGCCTTCGTTCTTTCTTGGAATGATGATGATCCTGCTTTTTGCGGTCAATTTGCGCTGGCTTCCGGTTAGCGGAATGTACGCCATTTACGGCGGCGGCGACCTGCCGGATCTTCTTCGCCACCTCATCATGCCGTCACTGGCGCTTTCGGTGGTGGCAACCGGGGTGATCGCACGGCTTGCACGCTCTGCCATGCTTGAAGTTCTGCGGCAGGACTTTATTCGCACCGCGCGCGCCAAGGGCGTGCCAGAGCGGCGCGTGATCATGGGCCATGCCCTGCGGGCGGCGATGGTCAGCATCATCCCGGTGCTTGGCATTCAGGCGGGGTTTGTCCTGTCAGGCTCGGTCTATATCGAGATCGTGTTCCAGTGGCCCGGCATCGGCCGAATGCTGGTGGATGCCATTCTGACCCGCGACATTCTCTTGGTGCAGGGCGGCGTCGTCTTTGTTGCCGCCTGCTATGTCATCTTCAATATCATCGTCGATGTTGCGCAAGGCATGCTGGATCCAAGGATCAAGACATGACCGGCTTTCTCAAACTTCTCTTTCGCAACCGGCTTGCCGCCATGGGCGCCGTGATCCTTGGCGCGATCCTTTTGCTGGTGATCCTTACGCCTATCCTGCCGCTGCAAAACCCGGACGTCACGGCCACGGCAGACCGGTTTCAGCGGCCGCTGTCGCCCGGTCACCTGCTGGGCACCGATCACTTGGGCCGCGATCTTTTGGCAAGGCTGCTGTACGGCACAAGGCTTAGCCTAATCGTTGGCGTTGCGGCGGCGCTTATTGCGGGGATCATCGGATCAGCAATCGGCATTACGGCGGGATATTTTGGCGGGCGGCTGGACAACATCGTGATGCGCGGCGTCGATATGTTGATGGCCTTTCCTTACATTCTGCTGGCGCTTGCCATCGTGGCGGCGCTTGGCCCGGGGCTGATGAATGCGCTTATCGCCGTGGCGGCGGTCAACATCCCGTTCTTTGCCCGCAACATTCGCGGGATCACGGTGGGACTTGCGGGGCGTGAGTTCATCGATGCGGCCAAGCTGTCGGGCATGGGGCACACCCGGATCATCCTGACAGAGCTTTTGCCCAACGTCCTTCCGGTGATCATCATCGCAATGTCGACGACGGTCGGCTGGATGATCCTTGAAACCGCGGGCCTGTCCTTTCTGGGCCTTGGAAGCCAGCCGCCGCAGGCCGATCTTGGCTCTATGCTGGGCGAGGCGCGCTCATCCCTGATCACCTCGCCTTACGTTTCACTGGTTCCGGGCGTGATGATCTTTCTGATCGTGATGTCGATCAACCTGCTGGGCGACGGCGTGCGAGATGCATTGGATCCAAGGCTGCGTTCAGGCGCGCTTAGCCGGCCGCTTGCCACAACGCTCGTCAGCGGCGCGCGGCGCCCGGTCCCGCCTGCAAGGGACGGGCTGTTGCAGATCGCTGATTTGAGAACTCAGTTCCATGTCGGAAGCCGCATCTACAAGGCGGTGGATGGTGTAAGCCTGTCGGTGCGTCCGGGCGAGTGTCTGGGCATCATCGGTGAAAGCGGATCGGGAAAATCGGTCACGGCCCTGTCGCTGATGGGGCTGGTTGCATCGCCGCCGGGGATCATCACGGGTGGCTCTGTCTGGTTTGACGGGCGCGATATGATCGGCGCGCCGTATGAGGATCTGCGGCGCATCCGGGGCGACCGGGTTGCCTATATCTTTCAGGATCCGCTTTCCACGCTGCATCCGCTTTACCGCATCGGTGATCAGCTGGCCGAGGCAATTCAGGCGCACCACAAGATCGGCAAGGCCGAGGCCAACGAACGCGCGCTACAGCTTTTGCGCGATGTGCGGATCCCCAATCCTGAAAGCCGGGTCAGGAACTATCCGCATGAGATGTCCGGCGGTATGCGCCAGAGGGTCGGCATTGCCATGGCGCTGGTAAATGATCCGGCGGTGATCATCGCCGATGAGCCGACGACGGCGCTGGATGTGACGGTTCAGGCGCAGATCCTGATGCTGCTTGAAGACCTGCGGCGCGAGCGAGGTCTGGCCATCGTCTTTATTACTCATGACTTTGGAGTTGTCGGGCAGCTTTGTGATCGCGTCGCGGTCATGTATGCGGGCCGGATCGTCGAAGAGGGGCCCACGGCCGAGGTTCTGGCGCGTCCAAGCCATCCTTACACCAAACGCCTGATCGCCTGCGTGCCTGAACTGGGGCAGGGCCGGCGCGAGATGGCGGCCATCGCCGGGCTGCCGCCCGTGGTCAGTGACCTGCCGCCGGGCTGTGCTTTTGCGCCCCGATGCGACAAGGCCAGTGATAGCTGCCGCAAGGGTGATATCGCGCTTTCGGGGTCAGGGGGGCGTGCCGTGCGCTGCCTTTTTCCTGAGGAGGCGCTGACATGAGCGCGCTGAAAGTTACCGATCTGTCCAAAACCTTCCCACTTGCCAAGACGCTGTTCGGCAAGGCAAAAAATGGCGTTCGGGCCGTGCGCCCGATGTCGTTTGAGGTTCAGGTTGGCGAGACGCTGGGTATCGTGGGCGAATCCGGCTGTGGCAAGTCGACCTTGGCGCGGATGCTGGTTGGATTGCTTGAGCCTTCGGGCGGGACAATCGAAATTGAAGGCAAAGCGCTGAACAACGCCGACCCGCGCGTTTTCGGGCGCCTTATCCAATACGTCTTTCAGGACCCGATCAGCAGTTTGAACCCGCGCAAGACGATCCGGCAGATCATGGATGCACCGCTTCGGTTGCTGCATGGCCTGAATCCGGCCGAGCGGGATGCGCGGATCCGCGAAATCTTTGCATCGGTGAACCTGCGCGAAGAGTTTCTGGATCGCTATCCGCATGAATTTTCGGGCGGCCAGGCCCAGAGGATCGGCATTGCGCGCGCGCTTGCCGCAGATGCGCGAACGATCATCCTTGATGAACCGGTGTCGGCACTGGATGTATCGGTGCAGGCGCAGGTTCTGAACCTTTTGGCGGACCTTAAGGCCAAGTTTGGGCTGACCTACCTTTTCATCAGCCACGATCTGGCGGTGGTCGAGGCGGTGAGTGACCGGGTCGTTGTTCTTTACTTTGGCGCAATCGTAGAAGTTGGACGGGCCGAAAGTATTTTCAAAAGCCCGCGTCATCCCTATACGAAACTACTTGCAGACAGTGCGCCGGTCGTTGGGCGCGCCTTGGCTGCACCCGAGCAGAAAGATACCGAGCTGCCGGACCCGCTGAACCCGCCTCCGGGCTGCGCCTTTGCAGGGCGCTGCCCAAGGGCCACGGATATCTGCCGGTCCAAAGAGCCACAGTTGACCCAGATGGGGGATGATCAGTTTGCCGCCTGCCACCACCCAATTTAAGGGCGACCCACGCCTAAGCCGCCCCGTTCAGGTCGCCGAGGCGATCAAGGACTGGGTGGTTGAACAGGGCCTGCACGCGGGCGACCGGCTTCCAAGTGAACCTGAGTTGATCGAACGCTTCAGCATGGCCAAGGGCACGATCCGCGAAGCGATGCGCATTCTCGAAGCTCAGGGGCTGATCAAGACGCGCACCGGACCGGGCGGCGGCAGTTTTGTCCATGAGGTTTCAAAGGAACGGGCGCGGGCGCTTCTGGGCAACTACTTTTACTTCAAGAACCTGACAATCGCAGACATCTACCAGTTGCGCCGCGCGCTTGAGCCAGAGCTTGCTGCCTCACTTGCGGGCAATCTGTCGGATGAGGTTCTGGGCCAGTTGGAAGACCGGATCGCCACCTATTCGTCGCCCGCCAAAACGGTGGATGAGGAACGCGAACAACATGTCGGCTCGCTTAAGTTCCACGCGCTTTTGGCGGCGCAAAGCGAGAATGAGCTGATGGGCTTTCTGATCGACTTTATGGTCAACATCCTGTCGGACCTCACTGTCTATCGCAGGCTGTACAACCCGCCCAACATTGAACTTTGGGGCAAGGGCCGCGACTTTCAGGTGCGGCTGGTCGAGGCGCTGCGCAGTGGTGACGCCGATGGCGCCCGCCAGATCATGAGCGATCACATGGCAACCGCGCAGTCGCTGATGGAAGTGCAAGAGGCCCAGATGCTTCGGCGCTTTATCTCTGAATAGCGCCGCCGCGTGCTGCCTAAGCTAATCCAAGCTCATTGCGTTTCTTGCGGGTCAGGCTGGCCACAACCATGTCGTAAGAGGCCTCGATTTGTCCGATCAGTTCCTTGTCCGACAGGCCCGGCTCTGCATAATGTTGCAGCCATTTAAGGCCGCGCGAGGCCAGATATGGCGCGGGCCGAACGCCCGGTGATTGCGACAGAACTTCGAATGCCATCTCGGAGGCCTTGAAGGTAAAGGCGTCGCGCCCGTCGTTCCATCCGCAGATCGCAAAGACCTTGCCGCCGACTTTCCAGACATCGGCATTGCCCCACTGAACGACGTGGGTTGCGCCGGTGAATGCGGCGCAAAAGTCATTGAACTGTTTTCGGTCCATGCCGGCAGGGTAGGAGCGGCGCGCGCCTCTGGAAAGCTTTTTTCAAGCTCGCGCCGTCAGTTCAGGCGCAACCCGGTATCCGGGGCAAAGTATGAAACCTTGCCCAGATCAAAGGCCAGCCGCTGCGCCACGCCCGGCGCTGCGGTCGTTTCAGAGTGCAGGCGCGCGGTGACATGTTTGCCGCCAAGTTGCAGAACCGCATAGGTGTCGGCGCCTGCAGGTTCTACAATGTCGATAATGCAATCTGCGTTCTGCGTGTCGGCCCCCGCCCGGATGCCTGCATCGGCGATATCCTCAGGGCGCACGCCAAGGATAACCTCTTCGGGCAGATCCCGGTTGTTGGCGTCCTGAAGGATGATCGGGTCGCCTTCCTTGCGCTTGATTTCAATCAGGGAAACGCCGCCGCTTCTGCGGGTGCGCGCCGGGATCAGGTTCATCGCCGGGCTGCCCATGAAGTCGGCCACAAAGAGGTTCGCAGGACGGTTGTAGATTTCGGCCGGCGTGCCGATCTGCTGAATGACGCCGCCCTTCATGACCACGATCTTCGAAGCAAGGGTCATCGCCTCGATCTGGTCATGGGTGACATAGACCATCGAAGCGCCAAGCCTTTGGTGCAGGGCCTTGATCTCTGTGCGCATTTCAACGCGCAGTTTGGCGTCAAGGTTCGACAGTGGCTCATCGAAAAGGAAAAGCTTTGGATCGCGCACCAAGGCCCGCCCCATTGCCACGCGCTGGCGCTGGCCGCCCGACAATTGGCCGGGCTTTCGGTTGAGCAACGGTTCAATCTGCAATTGCTGGGCCACATGGGCCAGCTTTTGGTTCTGCGTGGCCTGATCAACGCCGCGAACCTTCATGCCAAAGGTGATGTTCTTGGCGACGGTCATTGTCGGGTAAAGGGCGTAGGATTGGAAAACCATGGCGATATCGCGGTCCTTGGGGCTGACATTTGTCATGTCCTGCCCGCCGATATGCAGCGATCCGCCGGTAATGGGTTCAAGCCCCGCGATGCAGTTCAGCAAGGTTGACTTGCCACAGCCCGAGGGCCCAACGAGCACCAGAAAGTCGCCCGGCTCGATCGACACGTTGATATCCTTCAGGATTTCGACCGGACCGTAGTTCTTGTAGAGGTTCTTGATTTCAAGGATCGGGTCCATTGGATTATCCCTTCACAGATCCGGCGGTCAGGCCGCGGACGAAATATTTGCCAGCGACGACATAGACAAAGAGCGTCGGCAGGGCCGCGATGATCGCAGCGGCCATGTCCACGTTGTATTCTTTGACGCCGGTGGTCGAGTTTACGATGTTGTTAAGCGCTACGGTCACAGGCTGGGTGCCTGCCTGACTGAATGAGACACCGAACAGGAAGTCGTTCCATATCTGCGTGAATTGCCAGATCACCGTAACAACGATAATGGGCAGCGATAGCGGCAGGAAAATCGACCAGAATATCCGGAAGAAACCCGCGCCATCCACCTTGGCCGCCTTGGTCAGCTCGGCCGGGATAGAGACATAGTAGTTCCGGAAGAACAGCGTCGTAAATCCAAGCCCATAGATGACGTGTACAAAGATCAGCCCCGGTATGGTTCCGGCGATGCCCATCATTCCAAGAATGCGCGCCATAGGAAGAAGGACGACCTGAAAGGGGATGAAGCAGCCAAAAAGCATCAGCGAAAAGATTATGTTAGCCCCGCGAAAGCGCCACTGGGCAACGACATAGCCGTTCATAGCCCCCAGCAGGGTCGAGATGGCAACGGCCGGGATGGCGATCAGGATCGAGTTCCAAAAGAAGGGCCGAACGCCTTCGCACTGGATGCCGGTGCAGGCGCCGGACCAGGCCGTGCGCCAAGCGTCAAAGGTCACCTCGCGCGGCAGTGCAATCAGGTCACCGGTGCGAATTTCATCAAGGCTTTTGAGCGATGTGGTGATCATCACGAAAAGCGGCATGAGATAGAAAAGAGCGAACAACCCTAAGAGGATGTAAAGAAGCCATCTGAGGGCCAGCTTGCCCTTTCGGCTTTGCGATGCGGCGGGCACGAAAGAGGTATCAGCCATTCTTGGACCTCAATTCTGAATAGAGATAGGGGACCACGATGGCAAAGACGACCATCATCATGATCATCGCCGAACTGGCCGCCTGACCGATATCGCCGCGCGAAAACGCCATGGCATACATGTAGGTTGCAGGCAGATCGGTGGCATAGCCGGGGCCGCCG
Organism: Paracoccaceae bacterium; assembly: GCA_030148005.1. Lineage (GTDB taxonomy): Bacteria > Pseudomonadota > Alphaproteobacteria > Rhodobacterales > Rhodobacteraceae > JASBSV01. The sequence continues at coordinate 73,837 of JASBUI010000011.1, forward strand.
CCGGTCAGGGCTATGACAAGGTCAAAGCTTTTGATCGCAAGGTGTGACAGCACGATAAACGCGGACAGAAATATCGGCGCCATCGAGGGGATGATAATGGCGGTATAGACGCGCCATGTCGGGATGCCGTCGACCTGCGCGGCCTTGATGATCTCTTGATCGACCGACCGAAGACCGGCCAGAAACAGAGCCATGACAAAGCCCGAACTTTGCCAGATCGCGGCGATCACGATGGTGTAGATGGCCATGTCAGGATTGACGAGCCAGTCAAAGGTAAAGTCGGGAAAACCCCAGCCGCGCACCAAGGCTTCCAGCCCAAGACCCGGGTTCAGGATCCATTTCCAGGCGGTGCCGGTCACGATCATCGAAAGGGCCATCGGGTAGAGATAGATGGTGCGGATTGCGCCTTCGGTGCGGATGTTCTGATCAAGCAGGATCGCCAGGACAAGCCCCAGGATCATTGCGATCGCGATGAACAGGAAACCAAAGACAAAGAGGTTTGAAAACGCGGTGTCCCAACGGGGCGAGTCAAACAGGCGCTCATACTGGATGAAGCCCTTGATTTCGTACTTGGGCAGCAGTCGCGAGCGTGTCAGCGAAACCCAGGCGGTCCAGGCTATAAAGCCGTAGACGAACACAAGGATGGCAACGAAGGATGGTGCCAGTACCAATTTGGGTGTGTTCTCTTCAAGCCATTTGGTCATTGGAAATCCCCCCCAAATCAGAACCGCCCCCACGTGAACCGCGGGGGCGGTACTTGACTTACATGCTGTTCGCGACAGCCTGAGCCAGCTGCTTTACAGCGTCAGCAGATGACATGTCAGAGTTGAAGTGCGCAGTGACAACATCAGTGATTGCGCCAGCCTGTGCGCCGCGAAGCGCCATGCCGTGTGCGTAGCTGGGCAAGAGAGAGCCGTTGTCTGAACTTGCGGCCATGTCGGATGCCGACAGAAGGGCGCAGCTGTCAAACTCATCCAGCGGCACGTCGGTGCGTGCAGGGATCGAACCTTTGTTCAGGTTGAAAACCTTCTGAAAGTTCTTGCCTACAACCAGCTTTGCCAAAAGGGCCTGGCCGGCTTTCTTGTCGTCGCCGTCGACGTCGAACATTGCAAAGCTGTCGACGTTGTAGAGGAAGCCGTCACCGGGGGTTGAGGCGCAAAGGAAATCCTTGCCCGGCACTTTGCCAGCGGCCATGAATTCGCCCTTTGCCCAGTCGCCCATGATCTGAAAGGCAGCTTCGCCGTTCATGACCATTGCTGTTGCCAGGTTCCAGTCGCGGCCCGAGAAGTTGGGATCGACAAAGCCGCGCATCGTGCGCATCTGGTCAAAGACGGCGACCATCGCGTCAGATGTCAGTGTCGCCTCGTCCAGATCGACAAAGGCCTTGCGGAAACCGTCGGGGCCCAGAATGCCAAGCGCCACCGCTTCGAACACGGTTGCGTCCTGCCATGCCTGACCGCCGTGGGCCAATGGAATGATGCCAGCGGCCTGAAGCTTGGTGGCAGCTGCGTTGAACTCATCCCAGCTTGTCGGCATCGCGATGCCGTTGGATTTCAGCACTTCGGCGTTCGCCCAGATCCAGTCAACGCGGTGGACGTTGACGGGTGCGGCGCACCATGTGCCTTCGCATTTCATGTGACCGGCAATGGAATCGGGCAGTACATCGGCCCAGCCGTTGGCTTCGGCCACCGCGCTGATGTCAGCCAGAACGCCCTCTTCGTACCATTCCTGAATGGCCGGGCCCTTCAGCTGAACGGCCGTCGGGGCGTTGCCCGAAAGAACGCGGGCGCGCAGGGCGGTCATCGCGGCATCGCCGCCACCACCTGCAACCGGCATGTCGGTCCATGTGCCGCCATTTGCGGCGAATTCTTCCTGCAGAACGGCGACAGATTTCGCCTCTCCGCCGGATGTCCAATAGTGCAGAACTTCGGCTTGCGGCTCGGCGATGGCGGCGGTCGCTGCGACCACTGCAATGCCGGAAATTGCTCCCATCAAATAGGATTTCATCTTTGGTTCCTCCCAGAGTTTTCCGCATTTGCGGCTTTCGTGGCCCATATCTGACGGATCGCGGCCCTGCCATGCAATCTGGTCATGGCGGGTTCCCACCCCAATGTGCACAAAAAATCGGCACCCCGTTACACGTTGTTACAAATCCCTCGATTTTGTTGCATGGTGTTACAAAGCTGGATCCTGACACCAATCTGCGCCCGTCGCAAAGGAGACTTCAAAAGTGGCGATTCCCAGAATTCTGGTTGTGGATGACGATCCCGAAGTGCGCCAGATGATGACGCAGTTTCTTCGCCAGAATGGTACCATCGCCCTTCCTGCCGCGACAGAGGCAGAGATGCGCCAGCACCTAAGTGGTGGCCGCGTCGATCTGATCTTACTGGACGTGATGCTGGGCGACGAAAACGGGCTGGAGATCTGCAAGCACTTAAGAAGAGAGCAGGACGTTCCGGTCATTATCGTCTCGGCTCTTTCGGCCGACCATCAACGTATGGAAGGGTATGAGGTGGGCGCGGACGACTATATCGCCAAGCCGTTCAATCCCGGATTGCTTCTGGCCCGCGTCAAGGCAGTGCTTTCGCGGGCGCGCCGGTCTTCGTCGCTTGTTCATCGCCGAAAGACACAGAGGTTTCGCTTTTGCGGCTGGACCTATGATGCAAAGCGCGACGAAGTTATGTCGCCTGCGGGCATACAGGTGGTATTGTCCCGGCGCGAAACCGCTTTGTTGCAGACGCTTGTGGCCAACCCGCATATCCCGCTGACGCGCGCTGAAATTGCGGCGGCGCTTGATGTGACGGGCGATGCAGCGCCAGAGAACGATGCCACGGGCCGGGCAATTGATGTTCTGGTCGGGCGCTTGCGTTCGAAGATCGAAAAGAACCCCAAAGTGCCGCAAATACTGAAGACCGAACGCGGTGTCGGGTATGTCTTTGCAACCGACGTTATGCCCGAGGACGCGTGAGCAACCTGTTCCCAAGCCTTCGCGGAATTGCAGGCGCGCTGGTCATCAGCGCGTTTCTGGCCGGCGGGCTGGCGGTCTGGCTTTGGATGCAGTCCAACACCAATTGGCGGGAACACAGGGACGCGGCCTATGTTGCGGGGGTGACTGTTTTCAACGCGCTGCAGAACGGCACGTCGCCTGCATCCGGCATTGTCATAGACCCGCTTGCCGAAGCTGATCAGCAAAGGGCGGCGCTGGGCGAGTTTTCCCGTATTTCGGGTGCGCCAAGCCCGGCTCGGGTTACCATCATTCCGATCTCCGCCGATGCGGCCAACCCCCGGACGGGCGCGCCGCTGACCCTTGCGATTGTCTCGCCCGATCTGATCTATCGGCTTGCCGATCTGCCCAACAGGCAGGGCCAGACCGCGGCCGAGACCACCGGCGCCATCTTTCGCCTTCTGGCTTCCTATTGCAGCGATCCCTTTGTGGTTGCCCAGTTCGGTGACGCGCCTTGGGTTCGGGTAGAGGGATCATCTGTCTGGAACTGCAACATCTCTCCGACCGACTGGCGTCTGGTGGCGGCGCTGTTCGCTGTGGTTGCCATCGGGTCTCTGACCACTGTTGCGCTGAACCTTTCCACCGACTTCAACCTTTTTGCCCAGCAGCTTCGTAACCGGCGGCGAGTTGGCGGGCCGGCCAGTTATGATATCGAAGGCCCGCAAGAGCTTCGCGATATCGTGGCGGCGGTGAACGCCTATCTGGAGATAGAGCGCGCGCAGCTTGAAAGTCGCGCCGCGGTTCTTTCCGGCGTCAGCCACGATCTGGGAACGCCGGCAACGCGCCTGCGTCTCAGGGCCGCGTTGATTGCCGATGAGGAACTTCGCCGGAAGCTGGAGGCAGACATCGACAGCATGACCGGAATGATCGAAAGCGTGCTGACCTATACGCGCGCTGAAATGAACATAGAGGCGCCGCGCAAGTTGTCGCTGAACACGCTGATCGGTGCAATCGTTGCCAATTATCAGGACATGGGCCGCGCGGTAAGCCTTCGCCAAAGCGAAGACGTCGTCGTGCAGGGCGGGCGTTCGGTCTTCATGTCCCGGCAAGGACAGGCGATCGTCGCGGGCGATCGTCAGATCACCGTGACCGGGCGGCCGATTGCGCTTGAGCGGGCGATGACGAACCTGATCGACAACGCACTAAAGTACGGACGCAGGGCGACGGTTGCCCTTGAAACGGACGCCACAACCGCGACGATCACGGTTGAGGATGAAGGTTCGGCCAGTTCGGCAAGCGATATCGAGGCGCTGATGGCGCCCTTCAAGCGCGGCGACAACACCGCAACGATCGATGGTTACGGTCTGGGGCTGACGATTGTGGCGACCATTGCCAATTTGCACGGCGGGTCGTTGTCGTTTGAGGACACGGCCGTTGGCGTCGCGGCGCGGCTGACAATTCTCAGAAGCTGACAGCGCCCCGTCCGATCCTTCAGCCGGACCCGGCGCGCAATGGCCTACGAGGGAAGGAAGACCTTGCCACCGGCCGCTTCGATCGCGTCCCGTATCTCGGCCGGCGGGGGTGTGTCGGACACAAGCCGGTCAATGCCAGCCAATGAGCAGACCTCGAACGAAGCCAGCTTTCCGAACTTCGAGCTATCGATAAGCACTGTGACCGTTTCGGACTGATCAATCATTGCGCGGGCGATCTGGGCCTCTTCGATGTTGAAATCCATCGCGCCACTGCGAGCATCCATTGCGCCCACGGTCAGAATTGCGTGGTGGGCCCGGAACGAACGGATGTGGGCGGCGGCCATGGTGCCGACCGTCTGGCTGTTGTCGGTTCGGAATTCGCCGCCCAACAGGAACACGCGGCTTGCGTTGCTTGCGGTGGCGATGGTGCGGGCGATTTCGGTCGAATTGGTGATGATCGTAAGGTCGGGGACTTTGGCAAGCTCCTCAGCAAAGAGCAAAGTGGTGGAACCGGTGTCGATAAACAGCGTCTCGCCCGGAGCGACAAGCGAAGCGGCGACCGAGGCGATTGCCATCTTTGCATCGACGTTTTCGGAAAGGCGCTGTTTGAACGGCTCTTCGCCCATGACGCGCGGCATTCGCGCACCGCCATGAACTTTCTGGATTTTTCCCAGTTCCGAAAGCTGTGTCAGATCGCGGCGTATCGTTTCGCGCGATGCATCAAGCAGGGCCGCAAGTTCGTCAACCGAGGTCTTTTCCCGGCGTCTGACAATCTCGACCAACTTGGACTGCCGTTCTTTGATCTTCATTTTTTCACCACCTTATTGACCGAGTTAGTCAAAAAATATACCAATTCAGTCATAGAATCCAATCATAGGTCATCTGATGCCAGATGCTCAATCGAAATCGCAGGCCGAAAATTCGCAAATCCCAAGCCGGGATTTGTTCGATGTGGTCGTGATTGGCGCGGGCGTTGTGGGCTGTGCAATTGCGCGCCGGTTCACGCTGGAAGGTGCCAAGGTTGCCGTCGTGGAAAAGGCCACGGACATTCTGGATGGGGCAAGCAAGGCCAATAGCGCGATCCTTCATACCGGCTTTGACGCGCCAAAGGGATCGCTGGAACTTGAGTGCATTCGCGCCGGGTTTCACGAGTATCAGGAAATCCGCGGCGAGCTTGGGCTTGCACAAGAAAAGAACGGCGCCTTCGTTGTTGCGTGGTCCCCAGAAGAGATGGGCAAGCTTGACGGTATCGTCGCGCAAGCCCATGAAAACGGCGTCGAAGACGTGCATCTTGTCGACGCCAAGACGCTTCAGTCGGCCGAGCCCAATCTAAGCACACAGGCCCTTGGCGCGGTTCGGGTTCCACAGGAAAGCATCATCGATCCATGGTCTTCCCCTTATGTCTATCTCAGGCAAGCACTGGACAACGGCGCTAAGGTCTACTTGTCCTGCGCTGTTACGCGCGGCGAGTTTGATGGTGAAAGCTGGCGACTTGAAACCAGTCGCGGCGATCTGCGCGCACGCACTGTTGTCAATTGCGCCGGGCTTTATGGCGATACAGTGGACAGCGAGGTTCTGGGCGACGCGCAGTTCGCCATCGCGCCGCGCAAAGGCCAGTTTGTCGTCTTTGACAAGGCCGCGCATGACCTTGTGAAATCCGTTATCCTGCCTGTGCCCACAGAGGTGACAAAGGGCGTGGTCGTTTTCCGCACGGTTTTTGGAAACCTTGCCGTGGGGCCAACGGCCGAAGAACAGGACAGCCGGACAGACACCTCGACCGATCAGGACACGCTAAAGGCGTTGATCGCCGAAGGGATCGCGAAGGTTCCGGCCCTTGCCGGCATGCCGGTCACAGCGACATACGCAGGTCTGCGCCCGGCCACCGACCGCAAGGAATACCGCATCTTCCCGAACCTTGAGAAAAACTGGATTACCGTGGGGGGTATCCGGTCAACCGGGCTAAGCGCATCCTTGGGGATCGCCCGGCACGTTTACCGCCTTTACGAAGGGTTCGGCCGCAGGCATGACGCTTTGGAGGCCCCGGAGGTTCCAAAAGCCGCCGCCCTTGCGCATTTGCTTCCCCGCGACTGGATGAGCGCGGGTCACGGAGAGATTGTCTGTCACTGTGAGCTGGTGACCCGGCGAGAGATCGAAAGGGCCTTAAGCGGCCCGTTGGCGGCGCGATCCATGGGCGGGCTAAAGCGACAGACACGGGCAACGATGGGGCGTTGTCAGGGTTTTTACTGTTCCGCCCGTCTGGCCGAGCTCACGGCTGAGAAGTTTGAGCAGCCGGTTTCAGAAGGGATCGGGCATGATTGATCGCGCTTTGGACAGCCCCCTGCCGATCGATGTCGCCATAATTGGCGGTGGTCCTGCGGGTCTGGCGGCGGCGGTTGAGCTGAAGTCGCGCGGTGTCAAAAGAGTTCTGGTGCTGGAGCGCGAAGAACAGGCCGGTGGTATCCCGAGGCATTGCAATCACCCGCCATTTGGAATGCGAGAGTTTCGGCGCGTACTGACCGGACCTAAATACGCGGCGCGGCTGGTTGCGAGGGCGCAAAAGGCAGGCGTTGAAATTCAGACGCTTACCACGGTGACTGACGTCTACCCGGGCGGCGAACTGGCGGTTGCGTCGCCTGCGGGCACGCATCTGATCAGCGCGCGGCGCGTGATCTACGCCACGGGAGTGCGAGAGGCGCCAAGGTCGGCGCGGCTGATCTCGGGCGCGCGGGTTCAAGGTGTCGTCAATACCGGCGCCCTGCAGTCGATGGTCTATCTGAAGGGACGGCGGCCTTTCTCGCGCCCGGTGATCGTTGGAAGCGAACTTGTCGCCTTTTCGGCGCTGATGACTTGTCGCCACGCGGGCATACGGCCCGTTGCGATGATCGAGGCGGGTCCAAGCGCTACGGCGCGATGGCCCAGTTCGCTTTTGCCCCGCCTCAGGCAGGTACAACTGCACACGGCTACGCGGCTGGTTGCGATCAAGGGCGCGCGTTCGGTCGAAGCGGCCGTGGTGTCGGGGCCGGACGGGCAAGAGCGAGAGATCGCTTGCGATGGCGTGATCCTGACCGGAGAGTTCACGCCTGAAGCGGCCTTGGCCCGCTGCGGGCATCTTGATGTCGACCCGGCCACTTGCGGGCCTGTGGTGGACCAATGGGGGCGTTGTTCGGATCCTGTCTATTTCGCGACGGGCAATCTTTTGCGCCCGGTTGAAACCGCCGGGCGAAGCTGGGCTGAGGGGCGAAAGACCGGCGAGTGGGTGGCCAGGGATCTGGCCGATGGCCTTCCACAACCTGCCGGATCGTTGCGCATTACGACGCGCGATCCGCTCCTTAAGTACGCAATGCCCCAGCGAATATGCAAAAGTCAGCCAGCGGGCGGCATGGGCGAAATTCAGATGCGTGTCACGGCGCGCGTTTCGGGCAATCTGGTCGCGCGTTCAGAAAATGCGACTGTTTGGCGTCAGGCGCTAAATTCGCGCCCCGAGCGTCGCATAGAAGTTGCAATCGCCGATATAGTATCGCGCGTGAGCGAGGGAACAGTGGAATTCAGTATTGAGGAAGCAGCAACTTAAGAAATGACACCGCCGGGCGCTCTGGTTTCAGGCAAACCAACAAGGGCGCTCGCGAATGGCAAAAGGAAAGGGAGATAAGGAAAGGCAACAATCGGGGCTTTCGACAACACACGATGCAAACCGAGAGCCAGAGGCGCCAAGGGAGCGCCTGAAAATTTCAAGAGAATGGCGGCCTGCTTTATCTGGTAGGGTGCCGATAACGACAGAACCCAAGAGGGAGAAAAGTTATGAAAAAGAACAACAACTTTAGTCGCCGAGCGATCCTGAAGACAGGCGCTGTGGCAGGTGTTGGTGCGCTGGCAAGTCCGGCACTGGTGTCCAAGGCCTTTGCCTCATCTGGCGAAATGACATTGATGGATTGGTCTGACTACTGGCCCGAAGACATGCTTGCCAAGTTCACCAAGGAAACAGGCATCAAGGTGAACTACATCGGTATCGGTTCGAACGAAGAGCTGATCAACAAGATGAAAGCATCGCAAGGCGCTGGCGCCGACCTGATCGGGCCGACGAACAACCGTTCGCTTCAGTGGGGTCCGCTGGACCTGTTGCAGCCCTTTGACATGAGCCGCATTCCGATCGATGCAGCCAACCCTGCGATGGCCAAGATCGGCCCGGACGCGTGGGATTTCGGCGGCAAGGGCAACACTTGGATCCCGCACATCTGGGGAACCGAAGGCATGGCATGGCGCGTTGACAAATGGGCGCCGAAGGATGCATCGGGCGTGCCCAGCTATGGCGAAATCTGGTCAGAAGAAAACGCTGGCAAGACAATGATCAGGGCGCATTCGGGTATGCTTTGTGCTGGCCTTTACATGGAAGCTTCGGGGCAGATGGATCCGGGTTCTGTCTGGGCGGCGTACGAATCTCCTGAGAACATGCGCAAGACATGGGCGCAGATCACCGAATGGTGCATCGCGCGCAAGAAGAACCTTAAGCTGATCTGGAACGACGCGGACAGCCAGAAGAACGGTCTTTTGAACGATGGCGTTGTTGTCGGTCAATCTTGGGATGGCCCGCCGCTGGCGCTGAAAACCGCGGGTGAGCCGGTAACCTATCAAGCCCCCGCCGAAGGTGCGATGGCTTGGGTTGATGGTCTGGCCATGACGAAGGGTGCCAAGAACATCGATGAGACCTATGAGCTGATCAAGTTCGCATTCGATCCCGCGAACGCAGGTCCTGCGTGTCTGACGTCAGCACCCTTGGGACAGATTTGAGGATTTGAATAGCGGAGGATTTCTGGTTCATCTTATCGATTAGGAGATCGAGATGACAAAGAAACCGCAGACTTCGAAAGACGCCGCCGAGAAGGTGGTCAAGAAC
>JASBUI010000012.1 GCA_030148005.1 Paracoccaceae bacterium
GTTCTTGACCACCTTCTCGGCGGCGTCTTTCGAAGTCTGCGGTTTCTTTGTCATCTCGATCTCCTAATCGATAAGATGAACCAGAAATCCTCCGCTATTCAAATCCTCAAATCTGTCCCAAGGGTGCTGACGTCAGACACATATGACATATCACTACTCCCAATAGCCCGATGATCGGGCCAGCCTGATTGTCAGCCATGGCGCCGAGTCGGGCAAGATCGTTGAAAATGCCCCGCCGAGTTGCCAAGCTCGCGGCAGGATACAAGAGGTGCAGAATGACCAACCCCGCCAAGGACCTTGCCGATCAGATACGGTCAGTCGCAGGTGACGCGCCGCCCGCCTTTGGACTGATCCTGGGGTCGGGCCTTGGGCATCTGGCCGACACGGTGGCGGGGGTTGCGATCGACTATGCCGACCTTCACGGTTTTCCCCATGCGGGCGTTTCGGGGCATAACCCAAAGCTGGTCATTGGCGATCTTGAGGGCCAGAGGGTGGCGATCTTTGGTGGCCGCGCGCACTACTATGAAAACGGCCGGGGTGATGCGATGCGCCTGCCGCTTGAGGTGCTGAAAGAGCTGGGCGCAACAAGGCTGATCCTGACCAATGCGGCCGGATCAATGCGTCCGGACATCGATCCTGGCGATCTTATGCTGTTGTCGGATCACATAAACTTCTCCGGCCTCAACCCCCTTATCGGCGAGCCTACGGACAAGCGCTTTGTCCCGATGACAGATGCGCATGACCCGCAGATGCGCGATCAGTTGAAGGCCGCCGCGCGCGATCTGGGCATACCGCTGCCAGAAGGCGTTTATGCTTGGTATTCAGGCCCCTCATTCGAAACACCCGCCGAGATCCGCGCGATCCGCACGCTGGGCGCTGACGCCGTCGGAATGTCGACAGTGCCCGAAGTTATCCTTGCCCGCTTCCTTGGGCTGCGCGTTGCCGCGATATCGACGGTCACAAACAAGGCCGCCGGAATGAGCGACGAAAACATCAGCCACGAACATACCAAGGCCATGGCCCCCATCGGCGCCGAAAAACTGGAAAAAATTCTGCGCCGATTCCTGCGCGATCAGCAATAATTCCAGACAATTGCGGGCGATTGGTTCAATCTGGTGGCACGGGCGGTAAAAACACCGTCATTCGATCCGATTTGTCGCAGGCCCCCCCCTACCGGTCCGCTGCGACATTTTGTAATGCACTGTCACGCCTCTGGATTTTAGCTGATGCAAATTTACCTTCCAATTGCCGAAGTTTCGGTGAACGCTTTCCTGCTTTTGGGCCTGGGTGGTCTTGTGGGTGTGCTAAGTGGAATGTTCGGTGTGGGCGGCGGATTTCTGATCACGCCGCTTCTGTTTTTCATCGGCATCCCGCCTGCGGTCGCTGTTGCAACCGGCGCCAACCAGATCGTGGCCTCTTCCTTCTCCGGGGTTCTTGCGCACTTCAGACGCCGAACGGTGGACTTGCGAATGGGGCTGGTCCTGCTGATCGGGGGCCTGATAGGCGCCGCACTTGGCGTGCAGGTCTTCAATCAGCTTAAAGCTATGGGCCAAGTCGACCTTTTGGTACAGCTTAGCTATGTCCTGTTCCTTGGCGTCATCGGCTCTTTGATGCTGGTCGAAAGCCTGAATGCCTTGCGAAAGTCGCGCCATCCGCAGCCACCCCGCGCAAAACGCGGCAGCAGGCCGTGGATTCAGAAACTGCCGTTCAAGATGCGCTTTCGCACTTCGGGGCTTTATATCTCGGCCATTCCGCCCCTGATCGTCGGTCTGCTGGTTGGCGTGCTGGCCGCGATCATGGGTGTCGGCGGCGGCTTTATCATGGTCCCTGCGATGATCTACATCCTGGGAATGCCGACCAAAGTCGTCATCGGAACATCGCTTTTTCAGATCATTTTCGTGACCGCCTTTACCACGATCCTTCACGCAACCACGAACTATACCGTGGATATGCCGCTGGCCGTTCTGTTGCTGATCGGCGGCGTCATCGGCGCGCAGTTCGGCACGCAACTGGGGCTGCGCCTGAAGGCCGAACAGCTTCGGATCCTTCTGGCCCTTCTCGTCGTCGGGGTCTGTGCCAAACTGGCGATCGACCTTCTGGTACAACCGACCGAGCTTTACTCGATCTCTGTTGTCGGAGCGGTGTGATGAAGCGTCTTTTCCGCCTTGCCCTTGCACTGCTTACACTCGCGTCGCCCGCTGCCGCCGAAGAGGTCGTCGCCGCCCTGTCACAGAACCGCGTGTCCATTACCGCAAGTTTCGATGGATCGGAAATCCTTGTCTTTGGCGCCGTAAAATACGAACGCCCGATATCCGAAGTTACACCGCTTGATGTCATCATCACCCTGTCCGGCCCCCAGCAAAGGGTCATCGTAAGACGCAAACAGCAGGTAGCCGGTATCTGGGTCAACACCAACGCCGTCGAAGTTGACCGCGCGCCCAGCTACTATGCCGTGTCGACGACCGGGCCGCTCAAGGACATTCTTGCCGGGACCGAGGACCTTCGGCACAAGATTTCGATCCCCCGCGCCATCCGGTCCGTCGGAGCGCCCTCCAACGTCACCAACTCGCAGGATTTCACGGACGCCCTGATCCGCATCCGTGAGAACGACAAGCTTTACCGGATGCAAGAGTTCGAAACGGTCGTCTTTGACGGAACGCTCTTTAGAACCGACTTTTCACTGCCATCGAACCTGGTCGAAGGCGTCTATACAACGCGCATCTTTCTGACCCGTGACAAGAAGGTCGTTGGCACATTCAAAACCTTCATCAATGTTCGCAAAGTCGGGCTTGAACGCTGGATCTACAACCTCGCGCATGAACAGCCGCTGATCTATGGCCTTATGTCCATCTTTATCGCGATCGGCGCCGGCTGGGGGGCCTCGGCCTTCTTTCGCTACATAAGAAGCTGACGCGGCTAGCCGCGGCCGATGTAAGGCATCTTGGTGGCCAGCACGGTCAGAAACTGAACATTCGCAGAGGCCGGCATTTCGGCCATGTGCAGCACCGAGCGGGCCGCATCATCTACGTCCATCGTTGGCGCCAATGGCGCATCGGGGTTTTCGGCGCGCGCCTTTTCCTGAAGGTTCGCCAAAAGCTCGGACCGGGCGTTGCCGATGTCAATCTGGCCACAGGCAATGTCATAGGCCCGGCCATCCAGTGACAATGTCCGGGTAAGGCCGGTGATCGCGTGTTTGCTGGTGGTGTAACAAACCGAACCCGGGCGCGGGTTATGGGCCGAAAGCGATCCATTGTTGATGATGCGCCCGCCTTGCGGTGACTGCCGGCGCATCTGGCCAAAGGCAAGTTGCGCGGCGATGAACATGCCCCGAACGTTGACGTTCAGAACCTCTTCGAACTTCTCAAGCGGGACCTCATCGATCGGGCCCATCGGGCCAAAGATGCCCGCGTTGTTGAACAGGACATCAAGCCGACCCGCCGCCTTGACGAAGCTGGAAAATGCATCCGCCATTGCAGCCGCGTCCGTGACATCCGCAGGCAGGGCAATCGCGTTTTCATGCGCCTCGGCCATCGCCAACAGTGGCGCGGCGCGGCGGGCGATCAGCCCCACGCGCCATCCGGCATCAAGAAAAGTATCCGCTGTCGCCTTGCCAATTCCCGAACTGGCCCCGGTGATCAAAATGGTTTTCATTCCGTCTCTTCCTCAAGCGCCAGCGGTGGCGGCGCGACGGCCAGATCATCGGTGCGAAGCGGCCCCGTTGGCAAGGCCAAGCGGTTGCGCGTGACCCAGAAAAGCCGCTCTTGCGCGCGGGTGATCGCAACATAGGTCAGCCGCTTCCAAAGCGGCAGACCGGCCTCTACACGCCCGGCGCGCGCAGCGGCCCAGATGTCGGGCGCAAAGACCTGAACGTTTTCCCACTGGCTTCCCTGCGCCTTGTGGATCGTGACCGCCGCCCCATGCAAGAAAGCCGCCCCCATGCGCGCGGCGTATGGGATGAACGGCTCTTCCTCATCCGGAAGCTCGATCTTCACGATGGATGCGGCGCTAACTTGTGGGTCTTCGGCGCCCATGACGTGCAGACGCGAGAAACCCGGCTTTCGTCCTGGCCCAAGGTATATCACCTGCGCCCCTTTGATTAGGCCCCGCGCCTCAAGGTCGATGCGTTTCTTGCGGTGCTTCAGGGGCAATTCGATCCCGTCGCAGATCAGCGGCTCACCGGGCAAAAGCGCGTCTTCCGGCGCGCCATGTGCGGCGCGAAAGGCATGGATCAGCCGAATGCGTGTGGCGTTGCGCCAGACCAGAACCGGTGAGCGGGCCATAAGATCGGCCTGCACCCTTTGGCCTAAAACAACCCGGTCATCGCGGCCAGCGGCGTCTTCGACGAGGCGCTCAAAGTCCTCAAAACCAAGGCTATCATCCGCAAGCGCATGCGCCAGATCCAGAATAGGGCTATCGCCCGCCTGTCGGTGAATTCGGTTCAGGATAAGTTTGCGCGGCTCGGCAAGCCCCTCGAACACCATCGACCCAGACTGATTGACCGGGGCCAGTTGCGCGGGGTCACCAAACAGGACCAAGGTTGAGAATATCTCTTTAAGATCCTCGAACTGCCGATCATCCAGCATCGAACTTTCGTCGACAAAACCGATATCCAACGGATCTTCGCGCCGCTTCCAGCCGGTTATAAAGTCAGACCCACGAAGCCCCGCAGCCGCAAGCGCCCCGGGAATGGACTTGTTCGCCTGAAAGAACGCAGCCGCACGATCCAGCGCTGCATCGGTCAGCCCTTCGATCTCTGGGCGCTCGCCGTTTCCGGCCAGCCACTCGGCAATGCGCTCATATTCCGGGTCATAGACGGGCGTATAAAGGATACGGTGGATCGTCGTCGCCGGAACGCCCTGATTGCGCAGGACGGATGCCGCCTTGTTGGTGGGTGCAAGGATGGCCAATGTGCGCCGGTCCTTGCGGCGCCGACCCTCATAGTCGCCCGAGACGGTTTCAACCCCGGCGTCATCCAGCGCCTCGGCCAGCCGTGCAAGCAGCATCGTTTTGCCCGATCCCGCCTTGCCCACAACGGCCAGAACCGAACGCCGATCTTCGACATGCGGCAACATCTGACCGGCCTCAAGATCAACGCCAGCCGCGCGCAGAGCATCGGCAACGCGATCAAAGGCTTCTGCCTGATCTTCGGAAAACTGAACTGTGGAAAGCGCCATGGCGGTGACCATAAAGGGCCGCCTGATGAAGGGCCAGAGCGATCAGGCGACCTGCGCCAGGCTTTGCCGTCCAAAGCTGCGTTCGAACCAGTGTTTTGACAGATCGCGGCTTATCCCGGCCCGCCATGACAGAAGCGTGCGCACCTTTTCAGAGAACTCCCAAAGGCCGACGGCGATGGCAGAGCCTTCTTCGGCGCGCCCAAGGATCGTCGGCTGCCATCCCAGTTTGCGATAGACCCTTTCCATGCGCGGATCGAAAACACCAATCGCATCGCTTAGGTGAAACCCAAGACCCACTTCGACCCCGCCCAGCATCAGGGCCGCCGACACATTGGCGCCAGCCCCGCTGGAAAGACAAAAGCGCGTACACTCCCAGATATGAGGAGAGCGGATTTCAACGCCCGATGTCAGCGCCTTGAAGTGATCGTTCACCATTGTCGGGCCGGTGGTGGGCAGAAATCGCATCGAACCGCCGTGCCCGCCATCGGGCTTTTGCCAAAGCACATATAGCGGCGCCTGATCGTCATAGCAGTCACGCTCATGCCCTAACTCATCCACGGTGACATCCCAACCAAGCCGCCCTTTGAACTGGGCCGCACGGTCCTGAAACATTGTGGATTTTAGTTTTGGAAACCGGTCCAGTTCATGACCGTAAAGGTATCGGATCATAGGTGCCCCCAATGGCTGTTCGCGATGGGGATCAAGAGCTAGTCAAACACGGTTAACCACAGCTTAGCGTGCGCAGACAAAGAAATTTGGCAACGCGCCGCGTCAGACCACCAGCAATCCGCGCGCCATCGCTCGGGCAACGGCATGTGTGGTGTTCATTGCACCCAGTTTAAAGCGCGCAGCCTCAATGTAGACCCGCAAGGTATGTTCGGAGATTGAAAGGCTGTCGGCCGCCTGTGCCCGGCTATAGCCCATGGCAAGAAGCGTCAGTGCATCGGTTTCGCGCGGCGACAACTGTTGCTCTGGCAAGATGTCTGTTCCGCGCTCGATCTCCAGCGCCTTCTGGTTGATGAAATGGGCAACAAGGATCAGATCAGTGACGTTGTTTGCGGTGAACTGCGCCCAGTTCTCATCCGTATTGTCATCGCTGAGAGTGAAAAGCGCGAACTGACCGCTTGGCCCACGAATTGGAATTGAGAAACCCTGGTTTCCGATGCCGTATTCAATGGCCTCGGCCAGAAAGCTGCGCGCCACTTTGGATGACCAGTCCAGTTTCTTCCAGTCAACCGGATGAAATCGCTGATAACAGCCAAGAACGACCGGATCGATACGCGCGTAATCTTTTGCCAGATACCTGTCGACCCACTTTTGATCGTAAGTCAGCGCCGCGTATTGCTCTCCTGTCGAGTTCACGGAGTGGTAGATTATGTGTTTGACGCCGAATGCGTCCCTTAGTGCAAAGATAGCCTGCTGCAACTCATCAAGCGTTGTCACCCGCGCGATGTCGTCCAGTATAGGTTGCAGCCGTTTCGCCATCGCTCACTACCCCGAGTGGCATCTTCTCACTTTGAGACGTCAGTTCGGCAGCGGCGGTCAATGCTGTGTCATCCAGCTGTTCAGCAAGCGCCGCGAGACCGTTCTTGCGGGCAAACTGTTTCAGGTCCGCCAACACGTCCAGTATCCACTCATTCTTCATTGGCTACTCTCTTTAAGATTGGTTAATGAACACTTAACACAACCATAGCATGTGGTTTGAATTTGACAAATTCGCGAAATAACACTCCCCAAAAACAGCGAGGCAGCGCCCCGGAAGCCGGTGAAACGCAATAAATTTGAGGGATCAGAACGCAAAAGCCCTACCGATTGCTCGAATCGGTAGGGCTTTGAATTTACAGGTCTCAGTGCAACCTTAGCGCGCTGCGTCCAAAGTATCTTCGAAAGTACGAAGGCCAGTGCGCGGGGACTGAACCAACACGGCCATATTGCCGGGCTTATGTTCGTTTCTGCGCATCTTCATGTGGGCCGCAGGGATGTCTGCCCAGGAAAAGACCTCGGACATGCAGGGGTCAAGCCGACGCTCCAGCATAAGCTGGTTTGCCTGACTCGCCTGCTTGAGGTTGGCAAAGTGGCTGCCCTGCACGCGCTTTTGGTGCATCCAGAGGTAACGAGCATCCAGCGTCAGGTTGTACCCGGTTGTCCCGGCACAAATGACGACCATGCCGCCACGCTTGCAGACAAAGGTCGACACAGGGAAGGTGGATTCGCCGGGGTGTTCAAACACCATGTCAACGTTGTTGCCCTTGCCCGTGATCTCCCAGATCGCCTTGCCGAACTTGCGTGTCTCGTCAAACCACGCCTTGTACTCGGGCGTGTTGACCGTGGGCATCTGACCCCAACAGTTAAAGTCCTTGCGGTTGATCACGCCCTTGGCGCCAAGCGACATCACGAACTCACGCTTGTCTTCGTCGCTGATCACGCCGATGGCGTTCGCGCCCGCCGTGTTGATCAGCTGGATCGCATAGGAACCCAAACCACCCGAAGCGCCCCAGACCAGAACGTTCTGCCCCGGCTTAAGCGTGTGCGGGCGGTGCCCGAACAGCATCCGGTAGGCCGTTGCCAGCGTCAGTGTATAACAAGCGCTTTCTTCCCACGTCAGGTGCTGCGGGCGGCGCATCAACTGTTGCGCCTGCACGCAAGTGAACTGGGCGAACGACCCGTCGGGGGTTTCATAACCCCAGATCCGCTGGCTTTCCGAAAACATCGGGTCGCCGCCGTTGCATTCTTCGTCGTCGCCATCGTCCTGATTGCAATGGATCACAACTTCG
The DNA here is from genome assembly GCA_030148005.1 of Paracoccaceae bacterium. Taxonomy (GTDB): domain Bacteria; phylum Pseudomonadota; class Alphaproteobacteria; order Rhodobacterales; family Rhodobacteraceae; genus JASBSV01. The sequence goes on from JASBUI010000012.1 coordinate 7,949, forward strand.
TCGCCAACCTTCCAGCGCTTGACCTTGTCACCAACCGCCCAGACGATCCCGGACGCATCAGAGCCCGCGATGTGAAAATCAGCCTTGTGAACATCAAAGGGGCTGATCGGAATGCCAAGCCCGGCCCAGACGCCATTGTAGTTGACGCCAGCGGCCATAACGAGAACCAGAACTTCGTGGCTGTCAGGCCGCGGGGTCGCAACTGTTTCCACTTGAAACGCCTTGTCAGGTTCGCCGTGACGCTCGCGCCGGATCGTCCAGGCGTACATCTGCGCGGGAACATGACCCAACGGCGGCATCTCACCGACTTCGTAAAGATCCTTTTCAGGAGCATTATAGCTGACGATTGCAGGCTCGGTATCCAGCGCCATCACGACCTCATCCTTTCGCACATGCAGAATCATTTCTGCTTCGACCAGAGAGATAAATTTCAAAAAGTAACTTTGCAACCCAAGATGACATGATTTTGTAATTTTATGTCTCAGTCGGTGACTATCTGTGCTGCAACTGCATCATGCTGAACATGCTGCTGGATCGAATTTGCATAGTAGCGCAATACCGCCGCCTCATCCTTTGATGGCATGATTTCAGAGCCTGACCGGGTTGCCAGATGCCGGTTCAAAAGATGTACCAGCGCCGTATCGAAGACGTCGGCGGCGCCCCATGCATCAAGCGAAGCAGCCCCACTTGGCAATGCGGCGCGCGCGGCTTCGAAGGCTGTGCGAAGCTTGGCCTCTTCAACTGGGCCATCCGCCTTGAGCAGAACCTGCGCCATAAGCGGGACGGGAAGCACCGGAATGACCTGCCCGATACGCTGCATTAGCTCATCCGCCAGCTCTTCGACCGGGCGCTCCGGGCCAAACTCTTTCAGCGACAGGGGCGCGCCGTATTGAACGGCCGCATGTCCAAAGCGCAGGAACCTGCCGCGAACCCTTTGCCAAAGCTTTCGCAAGGTGAACCGGACAATCACGCTCATCCGGGCAGGAAAGCGCCTTGTCCCCGCGCGGTCCGCAGCGATCAGCATGCGGTCTTCGAGAACACGATCATAGTTCAGGCCAACCGGTACGAAGACAACATCGCGCGCCTGATCCTTGGCGCCTTGCGCAATATAGCTAAGCAGACCCATCTTCGGCGCCTGCAATTTGCCGTTCAGGCTTAGCCCCCCTTCGGGAAAGACCGCCTGTGCGACGCCCCCGGCGGTGGCAAGCTGAACATAGCGGGCCAGAACCTTGCGATAGAGCGCATTGCGCGACTTGCGCCGGATAAAATACGCGCCCATTGAGCGGATCAGCTGGCTCAACGGCCAGACCCGCGCCCATTCGCCTACCGCGTAGGAAAGCGCCGAAGATCGCGCCGCAAGATAGGTCACCAACATATAGTCCATGTTGCTGCGATGGTTCATCACGTAGATGACCGTGCTGTCGGGGTTTATCGACTTAAGCTGATCACTCCCGGCCTGACTTGTATCCACATTGTACATCAATCGCGCGAACCAGCGCGAGATGCGGGTCCCAAATCCGAAGTAGGCCGAAGCACTGAAACTGGGCACTATTTCACGCGCATAACGTCTTGCCATCTCAAAGGCGACGTTTTCAGGCACCTCTTCCTGATCGGAGTGCTCGGCGATGGCGATCGCGACTTCGGGGTCATAGATCAGACGCTGGATCATGTCGTGGCGCCGGGCAAGCTTGAACGGCTCTATCGGGCGGTCCAGCTTTTCGTTCAGCCGCGCAACAAGCCTTTCGGCACGTTTACGAAAGAACCACCTGACGGAAGGAAAAAGCAAATGCGAAGCCAGCGTCACGACCGCGAACATCACGATCAGGACCAAAAGCCAGATGGGGATTTCAACCGTGGCAAACATCCCCGTCACAGTCTCATCAAAACATTGATGCGTAAACGCAAAACGCGGCGTTCCGTGGGCTGGAACGCCGCGTCTGATTATAGCGCCTGTCGGTCAATGACCCGGCAGCAAGGCCGCCGGGCCACTTCTTGCCTTCGGCGTCAGCTTCCGGATTTGATCACGGGCGGCATGCCCGTGATATAGCCGGTCGGCGCTTGCTGGCGATCCATCCAGTTTGCCGTCACCTCATCCATGACCGCGCGAAGCGTGGCATTGTCGCCCGGATCGAAGTCGCCGACATGTTGCGCGTTTGTCAGAGCATAAGGGTGGCCGCCGATGTTTTCCTGAACGCGCAGGCCGGTAAGCTCTGCACCTGCGGCCGCATAAAGCAGCGGCACGGGCGCTGTCATCCCGTCCTGCCAAGCCCAAAGCACGTTGTTCAGGTGCATGCCGGAATCTTCCCCGACAAAGAGCGTCTTGTACTCGGCCGACCAGTAAAGGTTGTCAGGGTTGGCGACCTTGCCCAGTTCGGCCTTGTTGCCCATGTCATCCGGCCCGGCAAGATCGGCGCCCAAAAGGCCCTGCGGAACCGACATGGACACGGCCACATAGGCGCTGTCGATCACGTTGCCTTCGCTGTCCTTCTGCCCGCCCTTGACCGGCAACTCATAAACACCCCCGGCCTTAACGCCGCTGAGGCGAATATGATCGCCTGCCTCGCCAGAACCTGTGCCTTCCGTCATACCTTTGCCGATGTCCGAGATGGCAAGGAACATCCGGCCACCATCGGGGTCAAAGGCCATGCCTTCGGCTTTGCGAAACTCGGTGGTTGCCCCCTTGATCCCGGCATAGCGCATGGTTTCCAGAAAGGCCGCGGCCTTGTCGTTCTTGACGGTCAGATACTCGGGCGTCTTCACCGACCCGACGAGTATTTCTTTGTGCCCTTCGGCAGGCTTGCCCGCGTCGTGGAAGATGTCCGACCACTGGATACCGCCATCGACCATCGCTTTGAGCTCTGCATCATTTGCATGGCCCAGCTTGATCCACTCAATACCAAAGTTGCCACCGTCCTTGCCCGACTTCTGATCCAGCTTGGCCGCGTAAAGCGTGCCCGAAGACAGATCGCCAGCGCGGTCGGCGATGAACATTGTAAAGGCTTGGTTGGTGCCGTCATGCGGACCATAGACGGTGCGCTGATCCGGCATGACCTGCGCCATCTCATATGTGCCGCGACCAACCGCATAGTGTTTGGTCACCCGCGTCTCACCGCCCGGAAGAACGGTGATTTCGGGCAGGATGCCCTGCTCATACGGCGATGCCGCGCGGCGATCACCGAAGTAAAGCTTTGTCATCGCAGCAAGCACATCGGGGCGGCCAGCCTTGCGGTCCGCTTCGACGCTGCGCCCATCGGCGCTGTAGTTCTCAGAGCTTGTCAGGAAGGTCCCCCAAGGGGTTACCGTGGCATTGCAGGCGACGGTCAACCCGCCGACGGCGCCGAAATCAACCGGTTGCTGGGACAGGGGCGTCAAGGCGCCAGTGACCGGATCCTGCGACAGTTCGGTCAGCACGACCGAAGAGGGCAGGATCGACCCAAGCGCTTTGCGGCTGGACGATCCATCGGCCAGAAGCCAGCTGTATTCATAGTTCGACAGATGATAGAGGCGCCCGGCAACCTGCATCAGGGCAGATCCATCCGGGGTTTGGTTTACAACATAGGCCCCTTCCGCCGTCGGGTCGGCAATCGGCTTCATGTACTCATCATAAAGCGTGCCCGCCGGCGCGGTGTTCTCGCCCACCTTGGTCTGGCTTCCGAACAAAAGGTTGTAGGCCAGCTTGGTCTCTGAGACCGAGCCGTTCTTGTAGCTTGCCCGCACCTTTGCCGAGGTGAACATACGCGCCATTTCCTTGGGGCTTTGCGGAGCGGCCGAAGCCACCCATTCGACACTGGCAATCTCGCCGGCAAGCGCCGAGCCGCCAATTGCTGCAAATGCAACACCACTCATCAATACCGATCTGACAATACGCCGCGTCTTCATCTCATGTCCTTTCAGGGCTGCAGAAGATTTGGCGGCAGGTTTCCACCCTTCTGTGACGCCCGGGCGAACCTTCGGTAAAGATTTGATGACGCCGCCATGGATCGGCTCTTGCCGCAGTGCAGAAATCATGTTTAAACACTTCTTGCGAAAATCGTCGCCATGCCGCAACTAAATTACCCAAACCTACGGATGCCAAGATGACTGATAGCCCCCGGAAAGACCGCCCCTGGCTGTTTCGCACCTATGCCGGGCATTCGACGGCCAAGGCATCGAACCTGCTTTACAAGGGCAATCTGGCCAAAGGGCAAACCGGTCTTTCGGTCGCCTTCGATCTTCCCACGCAAACGGGGTACGACAGCGATCATGAACTGGCCGCGGGCGAGGTTGGCAAGGTTGGCGTTCCCATCGGTCACCTTGGCGATATGCGCGCGCTCTTTGACCAGATACCTCTGGATCAGATGAACACCTCGATGACGATCAACGCGACAGCCCCTTGGCTTTTGGCGCTCTACATCGCTGTGGCCGAGGAACAGGGCGCCGACATTTCCGCCCTGCAGGGCACCGTTCAGAACGACATCATCAAGGAATACCTTAGCCGCGGCACCTATATCTGCCCGCCCGCGCCCAGCCTGCGCATGATCACCGACGTTGCGGCCTACACGCGCGAGCATCTGCCGAAATGGAACCCGATGAATGTCTGTTCCTACCATCTGCAAGAGGCTGGCGCGACGCCGGAACAGGAACTTGCCTTTGCACTGGCCACCGCGACCGCCGTGCTGGACGATCTGCAATCGAAGGTCCCGGCCGAGCATTTCCCGGCCATGGTCGGTCGCATTTCTTTTTTCGTTAACGCCGGAATTCGTTTTGTGACCGAGATGTGCAAGATGCGCGCCTTCGTCGAGCTTTGGGATGAGATCACGCAGGAACGCTATGGCGTGAGCGATCCCAAGTTCCGCCGCTTTCGCTATGGTGTTCAGGTCAACTCACTTGGCCTGACCGAACAACAGCCCGAAAACAACGTCTATCGCATCCTGCTGGAGATGCTTGCGGTTACCCTGTCCAAGAACGCGCGCGCCCGCGCGGTTCAGCTTCCGGCATGGAATGAGGCGCTTGGCCTTCCGCGCCCTTGGGACCAGCAATGGTCGCTTCGGATGCAGCAGATCCTGGCCTTTGAAACGGACCTTCTGGAATACGAGGACCTTTTTGACGGCAACCCTGCGGTCACACGCAAGGTTGATGCTTTGAAAGCGGGGGCACGGGCCGAACTGGCGCAGATTGACGGCATGGGCGGCGCTGTGGCAGCAATTGAGTACATGAAGTCCCGCCTGGTCGAGGCCAACGCCGATCGCATCGGCTCTATCGAAACCGGCGCGACAACAGTCGTCGGTGTCAACCGCTGGACAGAGGCCGAAGACAGCCCTCTGACGGCAGGGGAAGACACGATAATGGTCGCAGACGCTGATGCAGAAGCAGACCAGATCGCCCGTTTGGTCGCGTGGAGGGAGGCCCGCGACCAACGGGCGGTTCAAAAGGCCCTGCAAGAGTTGCGCGAGGCGGCCGCCAGTGGCCAGAACATCATGGGCCCATCGATTGCAGCAGCCCGCGCCGGTGCCACTACGGGCGAATGGGGCGACATGGTACGCGCCGCTTTCGGCCAGTACCGGGCACCGACCGGGGTGTCGCGCAACCCCTCGAACCGCACCGAAGGACTGGATGAAATCCGCACTGCCGTGAACGTGGCCTCTGACCACCTTGGCCGGCGCCTGAAACTTCTGGTCGGCAAGCCGGGCCTTGACGGGCATTCAAACGGAGCCGAGCAGATCGCCGCCCGCGCGCGCGACTGTGGCATGGACATTGCCTATGAAGGAATTCGCCTGACACCGGATGAGATTGTCGCCGCCGCAAAGGCAGAGGACGCCCATGTTGTTGGCCTGTCGATCCTGTCAGGAAGCCACATCCCATTGGTGCGCGATCTGATGCGCAAAATGGCAGAGGCCGGTTTGGGAAGCATCCCCGTCGTTGTAGGCGGCATCATCCCACAGGAAGACGCCGATCTTCTGACCAGCCTTGGCGTTGCCCGCGTCTATACCCCCAAGGATTTTGAACTGAACCGCATCATGTTCGACATTGTCGGGTTGGTTGACGGCCCCGCCGTCGCCGCCGAGTAACGGCACCCGGGCCCTTTTCAAGCGGCCGCCTGCGGGTATAGTCGCCGCTGCAACCAAAAGGGTAAGGCATGACAATCCACATAGGCGCCGAGCCGGGCCAGATCGCGGAAACCGTTCTTATGCCCGGCGATCCTTACCGCGCGAAATGGGCCGCAGAGACTTTTCTGGACGATCCGAAACTCGTCAACGAAGTGCGCGGGATGCTGGGCTTTACCGGCACATGGAAAGGGCACCCTGTGACCATTCAGGGAAGCGGCATGGGCATGCCTTCCCTGTCGATCTATGCCAATGAGCTGACCCGCGATTATGGCGCCAAGACGCTGATCAGGATCGGCTCTTGCGGGGCGATGCAGCCCGATATCAAGGTGCGCGATCTGGTCCTTGCGATGACCGCAACCACCCTTTCCACGCCATCCAGGGGCATTTTCGGGGATCTCAACTTTGCGCCCTGCGCGGACTGGGGCCTTTTGCAAGCAGCCGCTGCCGAAGCGCGCAATCACAACGTCGCCACGCACGTCGGCGGCATCTATTCCTCGGACGTGTTCTATGACGAGCGGCCCGATCTCAACGAACAGATGGTGCGCCATGGCGTTCTGGCCGTCGAAATGGAAGCGGCAGAGCTTTATATCCTTGCCGCCCGGCACAAGTTGCGGGCGCTTGCGGTTCTGACGGTGTCCGATCACCTTTTGACCGGGGATGCCCTGCCATCGGAGGAGCGCGAGAAAAGCTTTGGCCAGATGGTAGAGATTGCCCTTGCCGCTGCCTTTGCAGGCTAGTCCCGGGGCCAGACTTCACGACTGATCGCGTTCCAGTCGTCATCGCCCGACCCTTTTTCCACGGCCTGTGAAAACCGGTCCCAAAGGATCTCTGCAAAGCGGGCATCAACGCCTGCCTTTTCGGCAAGCCCGCGCGCCAGACCGACATCCTTGCGCCCCAGCGCCAAACGAAATCCCGGCGGTTGAAACGCCTGATCTAGGATGATGCGGCCATAGTTCTGATGGATCACCGACCCGAAAACCGAAGCGCTCATCATTTCGTGAAACGCTTTTGGATCGGCGCCCGTTCCCGCCAGCATTGCAAATGCCTCTGACATCGCCTCGATCGCGCTTGAGATCAGGAAGTTCCCGGCGATCTTTACCTTCAAAGCCGTCTCTGGTTCATCGCCGAAATGGTTGATGGACTGGGATACAGCCTCAAGCATCGGGCGGGCCGCAGTGCACCCCGCCTCGCTTCCAGACAGGGCAACCCAAAGTTTGCCCGCCGCTGCCGCCTCGGGGCGGCCGAAAACGGGGGCACAAACCAACTCGGCCCTTGGCCAGTGCTTGGCGGCAAGAGAGGTTATGATATCGGGGCTGACCGAGGACATTGATATATGTGTGCCCCCCTCTGGTAGCCCGCCCAGAATTCCGCCCGGCCCGGTTGTGACGCTTTCAAGCGCCTCATCATTTGCCACGAAGGACGCCACAAGGCCGACCTTGGCGGCCTCTGCCGGATCGGCAGCGATCTGCACGTTTTCGGCGCCTTGAAACCGGTCCAGCGCCTTGGCACTGCGGTTCCATAAAGTGACCTGCCACCCCTGATCCAAAAGCCGGTCAGCAAGCCCGCCGCCCATTCCGCCAACACCGACAATTCCAACCGCTTTCATCTTGGCCTACTCCGCAAATCTGTTTTGCAATCTTCATCCGCACCGCGCGGACCGAAGGGGCATGACCGCCCAAGGGCTAAAGCCCGTGCCCGCCCATGTAATCGCTAACCTTCGGCTGCGACCAGCCGCCTAGCGCAGCCACCTCTGGCTTTAGAATGCTGACCCGCAGCGGGTGGCATTCTGCGACATCGCTGGAATGCTCGGCGCTGCAATCCCCGCCCGGACAGGCGCTTAGCACCCCGATCAGGTCAATCTCTGCCAGAAACTCGATAAAGTCACCCGGACGTACCGGACTGGCCTTCATGAAATACTGATGCGTGTCAGCGGTAAAGCCTGTGCACATGAAAACGTTGAGAACGTCATGCACCAACGGCTCTGCCTTGTGCGGCGCCAACCCCTCACCCACCATCGCGCGCGTCAGGTTCGAATGGCAGCAATGATGGTAGTCGCCGCCTGACAAAAGCTTGTGCGTATAAGGATCACACCTTGTTCCGATCACATCATGTACCGAAGCTCCGAACCGGTCGAACCCGTACCAGTCCAATGTATCATGCGTGATGGTGGCCATCGGGCGCAGATAGGGAAAGGATGACCACATCCTATCGCCCGTGCTTAGGTGCGTGCCATGTAGCGCGCGGGTTTTGCCGGAATAGAATTTTTCGTTGAAATCATGTGAGGCAAAGAGGTTCAGATCCCCGACCTGCGGCCCCTCTACGCTTTCGATCCGAAAGAAATGCCCGGCCGGTACGCGAAACGCCCGCGCCTCGCGGGGTGGCACAATAACATTTGCAACTTCGCTGAGGCCCGCGCGGGCCGCTTGGTAAAGCGCCATGTCGGGCTGGGGCAATGTGGCGGTAGGATAGCAGATGACGGGCGCTACATCCCGGCGCGCCGCAGCATCGGGCGGCGGTCTGTTCTCGGGCTGGGTCGGCTTCATTCAAGGCTCCATGGGCGGTCTAGCCAAAAGCTAGCGTCAGAACCGCCCGGGCGCCAATCAAATGCGTGGCCTCACCCGCAGAAAGCACCTGCGGGAGAGGCTTGTTCAAAGAAGAAATCAGGCCGCGCTGCGCTGGCGCTGACCCTTGCCTTTGCTCTTGGAGCGCCGGGGGCGAAATCCTTTGGACTGCCCCGGCTTGCCACCACCGCCACCACCAGGTCCGCGGCGACGTCCGCCCTTGGGCGCCTGCGCCTCGCGCGGCGCCTCCCATGCGGTGCCGCCAGCGACAGAGATCTTTTGGCCAGTAACCTTTTCGATTGAGCGCAATTCGCCCATCTCGGCTTCGCTGCAGAAAGCGATGGCCGCGCCATCCTTACCGGCGCGCGCGGTTCGCCCGATCCGGTGGACGTAATTCTCGGCCACATTCGGCAGATCATAGTTATAGACGTGGCGCACATCCGGGATGTCGATCCCTCGGGCGGCCACATCGGTCGCCACCAGCACTTTCAGGCGACCCTCCTTGAAGGCGGCCAATGCGCGGTCGCGCTGGCCCTGACTTTTGTTGCCGTGAATGGAACCTGCGGCGAAACCGGCCGCATCAAGGTTCTTCATCATTTTCTCGGCGCCATGTTTGGTGCGCACAAAGACCAGCGCCAGATCGCTGCGGTGACCGTCGATCAGCTTTTTAAGAAGCTGAAGTTTGCCTGTTTGCGGCACGAAATGAACCGACTGGGTAACCTTGTCGGCTGTCTTGCCCGGAGGCGAAACTTCGACCCGAACGGGCGATTTGAGGTAAGTGGCTGAAATTTCGGCCATAAGCTTGGGCATGGTGGCAGAGAACAAAAGCGTTTGCCGCTCGCGCGGCAGGAAGGTCGCAATCTTGCGAAGGGCATGCACAAAGCCAAGATCAAGCATCTGGTCGGCCTCATCCAGCACCAGATACCCGGTCTGGGAAAGATCAATCGCGCGTCGGTCGATCAGATCCAACAGGCGGCCCGGCGTTGCTACCACGATATCGGTGCCGCTTTGCAGGCGCTTGATCTGGGCGTTGATTGAAACGCCGCCCACAACAAGGCCGATCTTCAGATGGGTCTTTTCGGTAAAGATCCGCAGGTTATCCGAGATCTGTTTGGCCAGCTCACGCGTGGGCGCAAGGATCAGGCCGCGCACGGTCTTTGGAGCAGGCTTTGTGCCCACGCCCATCAGCATGTCGATCAGCGGCAAACCAAAGGCCGCCGTTTTACCGGTGCCGGTTTGCGCCAGACCCATAAGATCGCGCCCGTTAAGCACATGGGGGATCGCCTGATCCTGGATCGGGGTCGGTGTCTTAAGACCAGCGGCGGTGACCTTGGTCACCAGTTTTTCGGAAAGTCCGAGTTCAGAGAAATTCATATTCAGTCCTTTTGGCGAATACCAAAACGGCACCCGCATGGGTGTTTGCCGCACCGAAAGCGGGGCGACATCGCGTCAGAGTGCGGTCCAAAACTGACCAAGGGATGGGATTACCCCGTGGCCGTCGAACCGGCGGACCCCTCGCGTGATGATGGGAACCAATTTTGGCCACTAGTGGCCCTTATCCCGCGCCGAAACCGTTCTCCGGTCAACCATGCTCACGCGGCATGGGGCCTTCGGGATGGGCGTCACATGGGGGTATTTGAAACGAAAGTCAACAATGATGCGACGACGGCGGCAGGATTAAATGTCCGCCGCCGCACGCAAATTCGCCGCCGCCGATGGTTCAAAAGCCCATATCGCCAAAGCCCCGAAGGGTTGCTAGACGACCCGTTCGACCATCATTTTCTTGATCTCAGAGATGGCCTTGGCAGGGTTCAGCCCCTTGGGGCAGGTCTTGGCACAGTTCATGATCGTGTGGCAGCGATACAGTTTGAACGGATCTTCCAGCTCATCCAGCCGCTCGCCCGTGGCCTCATCGCGGGTGTCGATAATCCAGCGGTAGGCATGCAATAGAGCGGCAGGCCCGAGGTAACGATCGCCGTTCCACCAGTAGGACGGGCAGGATGTGGAACAACAGGCGCACATCACGCATTCATAAAGCCCGTCCAGCTTTGAGCGATCCTCGATCGATTGCTTCCATTCTTCTACGGGCCGGTTTGTCTTGGTCTCCAGCCACGGCATGATCGAAGCATGCTGTGCGTAGAAATGCGTAAGATCGGGGATCAGGTCCTTGACGACCGGCATATGCGGCAAGGGATAGATCTTGATGTCGCCCTTGATCTCATCAGCGCCGTAGATGCAGGCCAGCGTGTTGATCCCGTCGATGTTCATCGCGCAGGATCCGCAAATGCCTTCGCGGCAGGAACGGCGGAAGGTCAGCGTCGGATCAATCTCGTTCTTGATCTTGATCAGCACGTCCAGAACCATCGGCCCGCAATGGTCCATGTCGACGAAATAGGTATCGACCGACGGGTTCTGCCCGTCATCGGGGTTCCAGCGATAGACTTTCACCTTCCGCAGGTTGGTTGCCCCCTCTGGCGCCGGCCATGTCTTGCCAGTGACCATTCGCGAGTTTTTGGGTAGCGTCAGCTGAACCATTCTTCTCTCCTACTTCAGAAGAACCGGCAGACCCTTGGTCGCCAGGCATGTAAGTGTCTCGGGCTTTGCGAGGATGTTGGTAACAATCTCGGCGGTTGAGGCTGTGGGGCCTGTAACCGCATCTGTGGCAAGCGCCAAAAGCTGTTTGGAATTTGCATTGTCGATAATGCAATCCGTTGCAGGTTCGACCGGCACACCGGGCAACCTTTGTTCCAGAACAGGCCGGATCGCGTTCTTGGCCGCGCGGCGCGTCAGATCATCCTGCTGCGCAGCGCTGCAACCGGTCAAAACAACGGCCGCCGAAAGAAGGGCAATGCGGATCATCTTATGGCACCCAAGGGCCGCGTGGGGGCCTGACCGGATTTTCTGGCAACGCATTGCGCGTAGAACTCTTCGGGCGTCTTGGGGTTAAGGATGTCGTTCGTGATCACAATGCTCGCGCCGGTGCGCGTGCCCCCTGTGCCCACACCGACAGAAACGTGCCCGCCGATGCCATCGGCAAGCCCAACCTGCGACTCGCATTCGCTCATCGCCCGCTCAACCGACATCGGAGCACAGGCTGCCACCGCAAGCGGCAGAAGATATGCAACCGGGCGGATCAATATACCCTGACTTTCGGCGCGATCTTTTTCACGTCGATCCCGCCTTCCTTGAAGGTCGTAAGCGGTTTCACATGAACCGGGCGATAGGTCAGAGTGACCGCGCCGGATTGATCGACTGTGGCCAATGTGTGCTTGCGCCAGTTCTTGTCATCGCGATCGGGGAAATCCTCACGCGCCTGCGCGCCGCGGCTTTCCTTGCGCGCCTCGGCGCCGTACATGATGGTCATCGCGTTGGCCATGAGGTTTTCCAGCTCAAGCGTTTCCATCAGGTCCGAGTTCCATACCAGAGAACGATCCGTCACCTTGACGTCCGACAGCTTATCCCAAACCGCCTTGATGGCGGTGCAGCCATCGCCAAGCGATTGCTGGGTACGAAACACCGCCGCGTCGTTCTGCATGGTGTGCTGCATTTCCAGACGAAGATCGGAGGTTGTGTGGCTGCCGCTGGCATTGCGGATACGGTCGAACCGCTCAAGAATGGCATCCGATTTGGCCTGATCCGGCTCTGGACAGGGCGCTTTCTTGTCAATGATTTCACCGGCACGGATCGACGTCGCGCGCCCCATCACCACAAGATCAAGAAGCGAGTTTGTTCCCAGACGGTTCGCCCCATGGAGCGAGGCCGAAGCGGATTCGCCCGCCGCCATAAGCCCCGGAACAACCGCATCGGGATCGTCCTTGGTGGGGTTAAGCACTTCGCCCCAGTAATTGGTCGGGATACCGCCCATGTTATAGTGGCAGGTCGGCAGCACCGGGATCGGCTCACGCGTGACATCGACGCCAGCAAAGATCCGGGCGCTTTCGGCGATACCGGGCAGGCGTTCGTGGATCACATCGGGAGGCAGATGGCTTAGGTTCAGAAAGATATGATCCTTCTTGGGGCCCACGCCGCGGCCTTCGCGAATTTCCAGCGTCATGCAGCGACTGACGACATCGCGGCTTGCCAGATCCTTGTAGGTCGGCGCGTAGCGCTCCATAAAGCGTTCGCCTTCAGAGTTGGTCAGATAGCCACCCTCGCCGCGCACACCTTCGGTGATGAGCATACCAGCGCCGTAAATCCCCGTTGGGTGAAACTGAACAAACTCCATGTCCTGCAAAGGCAGGCCAGCACGGACCGCCATACCGCCGCCGTCACCGGTACATGTATGCGCAGATGTGGCGCTGAAATATGTTCGCCCTGCCCCGCCGGTGGCCAGTACGACCATCTTGGCGTTAAAGCGATGCATTGTTCCGTCATCAAGTTTCCAGGCGATGATCCCCTCGCAGGCACCGCTGTCGGACATGATGAGGTCAAGCGCGAAATACTCGATATAGAACTCGGCGTTGTGTTTCAGCGACTGACCATAAAGCGTGTGCAGCATGGCATGGCCGGTACGGTCGGCTGCTGCGCAGGCGCGCGAGGTGGCCGGGCCTTCGCCAAACTCGGAAGTGTGGCCGCCGAAGGGGCGTTGATAGATCTTGCCATCTTCGGTGCGCGAAAACGGAACGCCGTAGTGTTCCAGCTCATAAACTGCGCGCGGCGCTTCGCGAGTGACATATTCGATGGTGTCATTGTCACCAAGCCAGTCCGACCCTTTGATCGTGTCGTACATGTGCCACTTCCAGTTGTCGGGGCCCATGTTGCCCAGCGACGCGGCGATGCCACCCTGAGCGGCCACCGTATGGCTGCGGGTGGGGAAAACCTTGGTTACACAAGCGGTGCGCAGGCCCTGCTCGGCCATACCCAGCGTTGCACGCAGGCCCGCGCCACCGGCGCCGACAACCACCACGTCATAGTCATGATCAATTAGTTCATAGGCGGCCAAATCCCTGGCTCCTTCTTCTTTAGAGTGCCAGACGCGCCAGGGCGAAAATCCCTGCCGCCGCGGCGCCGTAACTTATGCATACCATTGCGATGATGAGAAACTTGCGGGTCTGGCCATGGACATAGTCCTCGATCAGAACCTGCACACCCTGGCGAAAATGGTGAAAACCCACGAGGATCGTCAGAGCGGCCACAAGCGCCGGGAAAGGCCGCGCGAAATAGGCAACGACGGTTGCATGATCTTCCCCAAGGACGGGCCCGATCGTGAAGACGAAAAGCGGCACAAGGATCAACAGCGCGATCGAGCTGATCTGCATCTGCCAGTGATGCTCTGTCCCGGACTTGGCCGATCCAAGGCCTGCGGCGCGTTTGCGGTCAGTTAGAAACGACATTGTTTTCCCCTCAAACCAGGAAGATCGTAATCAGGGTCAGCACAAGCGATCCAACGATCATCGCGATGCCCATCTTTTCGGCCGTCGAAACCTCAAGCCCGCGCCCGCTGTCCCAGATCAGATGCCGAAGACCGCCAAGCGTGTGATACCAAAGCGCCCAGAGCGATCCCAGAAACACCAGATCCCCAAACCACGATGTCACGACCGCGTTCGCAAAGTCGAAATAGGCCTTTGACGTCGATGCCGCCAAAAGCCACCAGACAATCAGGATGGCCGCAAGCAGCAATGCATTGCCGGTGACGCGCACAAAGATCGAGGTCATCGAGGTCAACTGGGGGCGGTAGATTGTCAGATGCGGTGAAAGCGGGCGATTGCCCCGGTTTACATCGGCCATGACTGTTACCTTCCGTTCGGGCAGAGAAACTCTGGCCCATCCTTAGAGAATTCTGACGGCAAGTCACGCCATTAACGGGGAAAAATCCAGAACTTTTTGCGGAAATCAAGCGGAACCCGGCCAATGTGATCACAGATCGGAAAGCAGTGATCACAAACGCTATTGCCATCGGGGCACATGCCCCGCCTGGACCCGCCTTTGCAAAGGTTTCTGCAACAATTACAGCGCCAGATTGGCTGAGTCGCCAAAGTTTCGCCCCGCTGCGTGCGGCCACTTTCGATCAGATAGGGACAAGCGCCCAGTAATCAAGATCGAGGAAAACATCCGGCAGATACTTTCCATCATCCCCCTTAAGCGCAAAGGCTTCGCCCTTGGTCGCGACAAGCCGCAGACGAAGCGCGCCGACACCCGGAGCCTTGGTTTCGGCCCGTTCAAGAACCTCGCTCCAGGCCCTGACGGTATCGCCCGAGAAACAGGGGTTTGCATGGGTGCCCGCGTTGATCGCGACAATCATCTGGGCATTGGCAAGACCGTTAAAGCTTAGCGTGCGCGCCATGGATATGACGTGCCCACCGTAGATCAGCCGCCGGCCATCGGGCCGGGCGGTTGCATCAAAATGAACCTTGGCCGTGTTTTGCCACAGCCGCGTGGCCATCATATGCTCGGCCTCTTCAACCGTGACGCCGTCGACATGATCGATCTTTTCGCCAACCTCGTAGTCGCCCCAGCGGTGCGGCTCGCCCGAAAGTGTTGTGTCGTAGCTGGAAAAATCCAGACCCTGCGGCACGACAAGATCGCTGGCAGCAACAGAGGCGGACAACTTTGGCACAACCGGGTCCGGCGCCGGGTTGTTGGCGGAACGTTTTCGCACCATGACCCAGCGGACAAAGGACAGAACAGGCTGGCCGTGCTGATTGGTGCCTGTCGTCCGCACCCAGACCACACCGGTTTTGCCCGAAGAGTTTTCCTTGACCCCGATCACTTCGGAAGAAGACCGAAGCGTGTCGCCTTCATTGACCGGCAAAAGAAAACGGCCCTCGGCATAGCCAAGGTTTGCGACTGCATTCAGTGAAATGTCGGGGACCGATTTACCAAAGACGACGTGAAAGGCGATCAGATCGTCCAGCGGCGAACCCTTAAGTCCACTGGCGCGAGCAAATTCGTCCGAAGAGTAAAGCGCATGCCGCGCCGGATAAAGCGCATGGTAAAGTGCGCGCTCACCGCCAGAAACGGTGCGCGGCACCGCGTGATCGATCACTTCTCCAACTTGGTAGTCCTCGAAGAACCGGCCGGCATTCGTCTTGGGCATTACTGTTCGCCCAGTTTGATGCTTGGCTGATACTCCCCTTCGACTTCCTTCACGACCGCCTGTCCGCACCGCATCACGCCGTTTGCAGAGTCAAAAGCGTAAGTCGGATCGCCATAAAGCTCCCACCCTTTGTTAAGGGCTGCGGTAACCTTGTGACAAAAGGCCGATGTGTCATCCTCGGCCAGAAAGCGGTAAAGTTTCATGCGTAGGTTCCCAGAAACGGGTTATGCCCCAACAGGATGTGAACGCCGGCAAAGAGCGCGAAAAGAACCACAGATGCGACCGCTACCCGTACATCCTTTTTGATCGGTCCCGCCTCGGGGCGCTTCCACGCGCCTTCGGCACGGTTGATCACGATCATTTCGACAATGGCCCAAAGCCCACCGCCGCCGAAAAGGATGATCGACGCGACATCGCCGTTCACCAACAAATGCGCGAATGCCCAGACAACGACGGCCAAAAGCATTGGATGGCGCAATTTCGCCGCCGTCACGCCCTTGGCGCTGCCTGCACCGATCAAAAAGACCGCGATCAGCATAAGCAGATTGTTAAGATGCCCTGCCCCCGCAATGGGCTGATAAACCGGATCAACCGGCGCGGCGCGATAGCCGATAACCATCATCACGACAGATCCCAGCAGCAAAAGCGCAATCGCCCCGCGCGCCTTCTTTCCGAACCTTGTATCCAAAGATGCCCTTGCCGAAGGGCTTATGCGTTTGAAAAGATGAACAATAACCCATAGTAGCAGGCCAAGAATAAGCAGTGTCATTGGGCGTTCTCCATTGCGGCAATTGCATTAGCTTTTGCCAGTGTCACTTCGGCCGTAGCAACATGCAAGTTCTCGACGATCTTCCCATCGACGACTGCCACGCCCCGGCCTTCGGCCTTGGCGGCCTCATATGCCGCGATCTGGCGGCGGGCAAGTTCAACCTCTTCGCCCGATGGCGCAAATATCTCATTTGCAATGGCAACTTGCGCAGGGTGGATCAGTGACTTTCCATCAAACCCCATATCGCGCCCGTCTTCACACTCGGCCCGAAGCCCTTCGTCGTCCTTGAACGCGTTGTAGACACCGTCAATTGCAACAATTCCCGCAGCCCGCGCCGCCAAAAGCGCAAGTTGCAGGCTTGATTGCATGGGCATGCGGTCGGCGCGCGCGCGGCTTCCCAGCTCTTTGGCAAGATCATTGGTGCCCAGAACGAACCCTTCCATGCGGGGCGCAAAGGCGATCTGGGCCGCATTAAGAACACCAATCGGCGTCTCGATCATCGCCCAAATGCCAAGTTTCGACCCGCCCAGCGCCCGGTCCAGCCGCGCAACATCCTCGGCGCTTCCAACTTTTGGCAAAAGGATCGCATCGGCCGGAAGATCGCCAAGCGCGGCAATGTCTGCCTCTGCCTGATCGGTGTCAAAACCGTTCATTCGCAATAACTTAACGCGCGCACCATAGTCGTGACGCGCCAGCGCATCGGCCAAAAGTCCGCGCGCTTCTTCCTTTGCGTCCGGGGCGACGGCATCCTCAAGATCGAAGATGATTGCATCAACCGGCAGGGTCGAAGCCTTTTCCATGGCGCGGGCGTTCGAAGCAGGAATATAGAGAACCGAACGAAACGGTCTTGCAGCAGCGTTCATGATTCTGTTCCTTTCCTATTTCGGCGGCCAAACAACACATCTTAAGACGGGTGCGCAAGAAAATTATTCTGCGCTGCAGAATTTTGTCACAATTGTTCGCCAAAAACCACCCCGGTTTTCGGCCCGGCGCGGCCCTCGTACGCCCTATTAACCAATAATTCTGGCTTCATGCCCAAGAATTACTGCGCCTCAATGAGCGTTGGAAGGGCGCCGCCCCGATAGCGTCTGTCGATCCCGCCCTTTGAGCATGCATAGCAACGAAGGTGCCACAGGGCGCTGCGCGAAACACCAGCGCATGCCGCCAGGCACGGGGCACCTTCAAAGGAAAGGGAACGAAATGAACACAAGGTTATTCGCCCTGTCTTTGGGGATCGGCGCCCTGATACTGGCAACACAACAGGCCTTTGCGCAGCCCGCCAACTGCGGCCCACGCGAGGATGTTCTGAAACAACTGGCCGAAAAATATGGCGAGATACGCCAAGCGATGGGCCTTGCAGCCAACAACGCACTTGTCGAAATCTTTGCCTCGGAAACCACCGGCACATGGACAATCACCATGACCACGCCGCGTGGCGCAACCTGCCTGATCGCAACAGGGCAATCGTTTGAAATGGGCGTCGATGGCCTGACCCCTGCGGCCGGAACCGACGCCTGACAGCGCCTGCGCGGCCCCGCTCTGGGTGCCCGCGCCTGCTCTCTGGCCCGCACGATTTGCGCAAATCTGGACATCAGGCGCAATGTCACGATTTTCGTCGCCGCAGTGCAGCAGGGTTGCGTCAGCGCCTGCAAGGGATTAACCCGAGCGCGACCAAAACGGATTTGGAGAGACATTCCATGGCCAGACCCAAGATCGCGCTTATTGGCGCCGGACAGATCGGTGGGACGCTTGCCCACCTCGCAGTTCTTAAAGAGTTGGGCGATGTTGTCCTGTTTGATATCGCCGATGGCGTACCGCAGGGAAAATCGTTGGATATCGCCGAATCGGGACCTGTTGAGGGTTTTGATGCCACGCTCAAAGGCACCACCGACTATGCCGATATCGCTGGCGCAGACGTCTGCATCGTTACCGCCGGCGTTCCGCGCAAACCGGGGATGAGCCGCGACGACCTGCTGGGCATCAACCTGAAGGTCATGAAGTCAGTCGGCGAAGGCATTGGCAAACATGCGCCCGATGCATTCGTGATCTGCATCACCAACCCCTTGGATGCGATGGTCTGGGCACTGCAAAAGTACTCTGGCCTGCCTGCAAACAAGGTTGTCGGGATGGCCGGCGTTCTGGACAGCGCCCGTTTCCGCCACTTCCTGAGCGTCGAGTTCGACGTCTCGATGCGCGATGTCACCGCCTTTGTTCTGGGCGGCCACGGCGACACGATGGTGCCGCTTGCCCGCTATTCGACAGTTGGCGGCATTCCGTTGCCCGACCTTGTCAAAATGGGTTGGACAACCGAAGAGAAACTGGAAGCGATCATCCAGCGCACCCGTGATGGCGGCGCCGAGATTGTGGGCCTTCTCAAGACCGGTTCGGCATTCTACGCCCCTGCCTCTTCAGCGATCGAAATGGCCGAGGCTTACTTGAAAGATCAGCGCCGCATCCTTCCCTGCGCGGCGTGGGTCGACGGGGCACTTGGCCTGAAGGGCATGTACGTCGGTGTCCCGACCGTTATCGGCGCCGGCGGCATCGAAAAGGTGATCGACATCAAGCTCAACAAGGAAGAGCAGGCCATGTTCGACAAGTCCGTCGAAGCGGTCAGCGGCCTAGTCAAAGCCTGCAAGGGTATCGACGAAACCTTGGCATAACGCTCATCGAGCAAATTTAAGAAGGGGTCTGCCAATTGGCGGGCCCCTTTTTTATGGCTGCGGGCAGAACCGGGCGCCTCACGCTGCCCTTCGGCCGAACACGGAAAACCCTGAATAGAATCACGTGCTTCAGCGGTACTTGCCGCTTAATTTGGGTGAAGTTTCCATTAATCAGAACAGCTTTGTGATCACGGAATTTCTGGCTGTGATCACAAATATTGGTTTTTTCGCCCCAAACCGCTAAATACGGTTCACGAAAGAAATTTCCCGTGCCAATGCTGACGAAATTGCAGCAAGACGGGACAGGTTCTTTGAACATACACGAATATCAGGCCAAAGCTCTACTTCGTTCGTATGGCGCACCGGTTAGCGACGGGCGTGTCGTAACCCGCGCGGAAGATGCCAAAATGGCCGCAGGTGAAATGGACGGGCCGCTTTGGGTCGTCAAGGCGCAGATCCACGCAGGTGGGCGTGGCAAGGGCCACTTCAAGGAAACTGACGCAGGCGAAAAAGGCGGCGTCCGGCTTGCCAAATCGGTGGAAGAAGCCGCCGACGAGGCCAAGCGCATGCTGGGCCGCACCCTTGTTACGCATCAGACCGGACCGGCGGGAAAGCAGGTCAACCGCATCTACATCGAGGATGGCTCGGGCATCGAGACAGAGCTTTACCTCGCCCTTCTGGTTGATCGTCAGAGCAGCCGCATCTCTTTTGTCTGCTCGACCGAAGGCGGGATGGACATCGAAGAGGTTGCCGCCTCAACCCCTGAAAAGATCCTGAGCTTTTCCGTCGACCCCGCGACCGGCTATCAGGCGTTCCACGGGCGCCGGATCGCCTTTATGCTGGGTCTTGAAGGCAAGCAGATCAAACAATGCGTTACGCTGATGGACACGCTTTATCGGCTCTTTGTCGAAAAAGATGCCGAGATGCTGGAAATCAACCCGCTGATCGTCACCGACAAGGGCGATCTGAAATGTCTTGATGCCAAGATGGGCTTTGACGGCAACGCCGTTTACCGCCACCCCGACATCGCCGAGCTTCGCGACACGTCCGAAGAGGACCCCAAGGAACTTGAGGCCTCCAAGTACGATCTGAACTACATCGCGCTGGACGGGGAAATCGGCTGTATGGTCAACGGCGCTGGCCTTGCCATGGCGACGATGGACATCATCAAGCTTTACGGCGCAGAGCCGGCCAACTTTCTGGATGTCGGCGGCGGCGCGACCAAGGAAAAGGTCACCGAGGCCTTCAAGATCATCACCTCTGACCCGCAAGTCAAAGGCATTCTGGTCAACATCTTTGGCGGGATCATGCGCTGTGACGTCATCGCCGAAGGCGTCGTGGCCGCGGTCAAGGAAGTAGGCCTGAAGGTGCCGCTGGTTGTGCGCCTTGAAGGCACCAATGTCGAAAAGGGCAAAGAGATCATCCGGACATCGGGCCTGAACGTCATCGCGGCGGACGACCTTAAAGACGGCGCCGAAAAGATCGTGAAGGCGGTTAAGGGCTGATGCGTAGACACCTAACCTGCACAATGCTTGCGATTTTTGGATTTGCTTATCCGATAGCCGCTCAAGAGGCTCGCAAACTCAACCCTTATGAGATCTATGATGCGTCGCTTGCCGCCCTCGATAAAGCGTGCATTGATCAAGCGATAAAGGTGTTGAGCAAAGCGAAGGGTTTCACTGGTCTAGGTTATGACTCGCCAATCCAGTGGAATTCGATTCTGAACGGGATCGTATTCACCCACTACCGCGCTGCTGTTTTCGAATCTGACTTTGGCACCGTATCCGGGGACATCATTTGCGTTGCTGCGCCCTCGCAGAATGTTATCGCCGAACTGTCCTTTGCTTTCGACAGCCCCGGATTTGCGGGGCTAAGAACTATTCCCGGACGAACACCCGCCGAAAGCAAAATCAACAGTTTTGTCTCACAAAACCCAACACCAATCATCGGAGCCAACTAGATGGCAGTCCTCGTAGACGAAAACACAAAGGTAATCTGTCAGGGCCTGACCGGCTCGCAGGGTACTTTCCACACCGAGCAGGCGATCGCCTACGGCACCAAGATGGTTGGCGGCGTAACGCCCGGCAAGGGCGGCCAGACCCATCTGGACCTTCCCGTTTTCAACTCGGTGCATGAAGCGAAGGCCACGACAGAGGCTAACGCCAGTGTTATCTACGTCCCGCCCCCTTTCGCGGCCGACAGCATTCTTGAAGCGATCGACGCCGAGATGGAACTGATCGTCTGCATCACCGAAGGCATTCCGGTTCTGGACATGATGCGCGTCAAGCGCGCGCTGGAAGGTTCCGCTTCAAAGCTGATTGGCCCCAACTGCCCTGGCGTGATCACGCCCGATGCCTGCAAGATCGGCATCATGCCCGGCCACATTCACAAGCGCGGATCGGTCGGGGTTGTCAGCCGCTCGGGCACGCTTACCTATGAAGCCGTAAAGCAGACAACCGATGTCGGCCTTGGCCAGTCAACCTGTGTGGGTATCGGCGGCGATCCGATCAAGGGAACCGAGCATATCGATGTGCTGGAATGGTTTCTGGCCGATGACGAAACGCAGAGCATCATCATGATCGGTGAAATCGGCGGGTCGGCCGAAGAAGAGGCCGCACAGTTCCTTGCCGAAGAGAAAAAGCGCGGCCGCTGGAAGCCGACCGCAGGTTTCATCGCCGGGCGCACCGCACCTCCGGGCCGCCGCATGGGCCATGCTGGTGCCATCGTCGCGGGCGGTCAGGGCGGCGCGGAAGACAAGATCGAAGCGATGAAATCGGCCGGTATAACGGTGGCCGAAAGCCCCGCCAGCTTGGGCGAGGCGGTATTGAAGGCAATTGGGTGACAAAATCAGGCTTCTGACACTGTCAGAGCCATAACGGCAGAGTGTAGCCATGACCGACCAAAGCGCGAACGACCAATTCAGGGCCTCTTCCTTTCTTCAGGGCCACAACGCCGAATACATCGAACAGGTCTATGCCAAATACGCGGGCGATCCGTCGTCCGTTGATGCCGCATGGGCAGAGTTCTTTCGTCAGCTTGGCGATGCCGAACTGGACGTAAAGGCAGAGGCCAAGGGCCCGTCATGGGCGCGCCCCGACTGGCCGCCCCAGCCTGACGATGACCTGACGCACGCGCTTGACGGTCAATGGGCCGAAGCGCCCGCTGTTGCCCAGAAGGTTCAGGCCAAGGCCGCCGAACAAGGCGTTGTTGTCAGCGATGAACAGATCAAGCGCGCTGTGCTGGACAGTATCCGCGCCCTGATGATCATCCGCGCCTACCGTATCCGCGGGCACCTTGCCGCCGATCTTGATCCTTTGGGAATGCGCGAAGACACAGGCCACCCCGAGCTTGAGCCACGCTCATACGGGTTTTCCGATGGCGACATGGATCGTCCGATCTTTATCGACAACGTGCTGGGGCTTCAGATGGCCTCGCTTCGCGAAATTCTGGCCATCGTAAAGCGCACCTACTGTGGAACTTTCGCGCTTCAGTACATGCATATTTCCGACCCCGAACAATCCTCGTGGCTGAAAGAGCGCATCGAAGGTTACGGCAAGGAAATCCAGTTCACCCGCGAAGGGCGCAAGGCCATTCTGAACAAGATGGTCGAGGCCGAGGGCTTTGAAAAGTTCTTGCATGTCAAATACATGGGCACCAAGCGGTTTGGCCTTGATGGCGGCGAAAGCCTGATCCCCGCGATGGAACAGATCATCAAGCGCGGCGGCGCTTTGGGGGTCAAGGACATCTCGATCGGGATGCCGCACCGCGGGCGCTTGTCTGTTCTGGCAAACGTCATGCAGAAACCCTATCGCGCGATCTTTAACGAGTTTCAGGGCGGCAGCTTCAAACCCGAAGAAGTCGATGGTTCGGGCGATGTGAAGTACCACCTTGGCGCCTCGTCGGATCGCGAATTCGATGGCAACACGGTGCACTTGTCACTGACAGCCAACCCCAGCCACCTTGAGGCCGTGAACCCCGTGGTTCTGGGCAAGGTGCGGGCCAAGCAGGATCAGCTGTCAGATGCTGATCGCACGGCGGTTCTGCCGATCCTTCTGCACGGCGATGCGGCCTTTGCCGGTCAGGGCGTTGTGGCCGAATGCTTTGGCCTGTCGGGGCTTAAGGGCCACCGCACGGGCGGCACGATGCATATCGTCGTCAACAACCAGATCGGCTTCACCACCGCACCGCACTTCAGCCGCTCATCGCCCTACCCCACCGACATCGCGCTGATGGTTGAGGCCCCCATCTTCCACGTGAACGGGGACGACCCAGAGGCCGTTGTGCACGCCGCGCGCGTGGCCACAGAGTTTCGCCAGAAGTTCCACAAGGACGTCGTGATCGACATCTTCTGTTATCGCCGCTTTGGCCATAACGAGGGTGATGAGCCGATGTTCACCAACCCGATCATGTACAAGAAGATCAAGAAGCAGAAGACAACGCTTTCTTTGTACACCGAACGGCTGGTCAAGGACGGTCTGATCCCCGAGGGCGAGATCGAGGATATGAAAGCCGCCTTTCAGGCTCATCTGAACGAAGAGTTCGAGGCTGGCAAAGACTATAAGCCGAACAAGGCCGACTGGCTGGACGGCCGCTGGAGCCACATCAACAAGCGCGGCGAAGAATACCAGCGCGGCGCAACCGCGATTGCGGATGAAACCTTTGACCAGATCGGAAGCGCCCTGTCGCGCGCGCCCGACAACTATCCGCTGCACAAGACCGTCGGGCGCCTTCTTGAGACCAAGAAGGCAATGTTCGACAGCGGCAAGGGCATTGACTGGGCCACGGGTGAGGCTTTGGCCTTTGGATCGCTTTTGACCGAAGGCTTCCCAGTACGCCTTTCGGGTCAGGACAGCACGCGCGGCACGTTCAGCCAGCGCCATTCGGCCCTGATCAATCAGGAAACCGAAGAACGTTATTACCCGCTGAACCACATCCGCGAAGGTCAGGCGAATTACGAAGTCATCGATTCCATGCTGTCCGAATACGCGGTTCTGGGTTTCGAATACGGCTATTCGCTGGCAGAGCCGAATGCCCTGACCCTTTGGGAAGCGCAGTTTGGTGACTTCGCCAACGGCGCCCAGATCATGTTCGATCAGTTCGTATCCTCGGGCGAGGCAAAGTGGCTTCGCATGTCGGGTCTGGTCTGTCTTCTGCCGCATGGCTTTGAAGGTCAGGGGCCGGAACACTCTTCCGCCCGCCTTGAACGGTTCCTGCAACTTTGTGGCGGCGACAACTGGATCGTGGCCAACTGCACGACGCCGGCCAACTATTTCCATATCCTGCGCCGCCAGATTCACCGCAGTTTCCGCAAGCCGCTGATCCTGATGACGCCCAAGTCGCTGCTGCGGCACAAGCTTGCGGTATCGGACCGCGAAGAGTTCACCACAGGTTCATCCTATCACCGCGTTCTTTGGGACGACGCCCAAAAGGGCATGTCGGACACCAAGCTAAAGCCGGACAACAAGATCAAGCGCGTCGTGATGTGCGCCGGCAAGGTCTATTTCGATCTGCTGGAAGAGCGTGACGCGCGCGGGATCGACGACATTTACCTGATGCGTTTTGAACAGTTCTATCCCTTCCCCGCCATCTCGGCGGTGCAAGAGCTTGAACGTTTCAAATCCGCCGAAATGGTCTGGTGTCAGGAAGAACCCAAGAACCAGGGCGCATGGACTTTCATGGAGCCCAACATCGAATGGGTTCTCACGCGCATCGGCGCGAAACACAAACGCCCCGTCTATGTCGGGCGCGCTTCTTCGGCTTCGCCAGCAACCGGTCTGGCAAGTCAGCACAAGGCACAACAAGAGGCGCTCGTTAACGAGGCGCTGACACTTGAAGGGAAAAAGTAGCATGAGCACCCAGGTTCGCGTCCCGACGTTGGGCGAAAGTGTCACCGAGGCCACTGTTGCCACATGGTTCAAAAAGCCCGGAGACCCCGTCGCGGTTGACGAGATGCTTTGTGAGCTGGAAACCGACAAGGTCACGGTAGAGGTCCCCTCGCCCGTCGCCGGCACCTTGGGTGAGATCGTGGCCGGTGAAGGCGAAACCGTGGGCGTCGACGCCCTTTTGGCGACGATCAGCGAAGGCGCCGCGGCAAAACCTGCCGAAGACAAGGCCGAGGCCCCCAAAGCGGGCAAATCTGAACCAACCAAGGCCGCATCGAATGCAAGTTCGGTCGACGTGATGGTGCCGACACTTGGCGAAAGCGTCACCGAAGCCACCGTATCGACATGGTTCAAGGCCGTGGGCGACAGCGTCGAGCAGGACGAAATGCTTTGCGAACTTGAAACCGACAAGGTTTCGGTCGAGGTTCCATCGCCCTCCGCTGGCGTGCTCGCCGAAATACTGGCCCCAGAAGGCACGACCGTCGATGCCTCTGCGAAACTGGCAATCCTGTCGTCAGGCTCTGCGGCAAAACCGGCCGGCGGCCAGCCCGCCGCGGCCCAAACCGCAAGCGCACCTGCGGCCACCACTGCAAAAAGCGATATCGAAAACGCGCCCAGCGCCAACAAGATGATGGCCGAAAAGGGTCTGACGCCCGATCAGGTCACCGGGACCGGCAAGGACGGACGGATCATGAAAGAAGACGTTCAGAAAGCGGCATCAGCGCCTGCGCCCTCCTCGCAGCCCAAGGCCGCCGCTGACACGCCCGCCGCCGCCCCGCGCGCGCCGGTTGCCGCACAGGACGCCGCGCGCGAAGAGCGGGTTAAAATGACCCGCCTGCGCCAGACGATCGCCCGCCGTCTGAAAGACGCGCAAAACAACGCCGCCATGCTGACGACCTATAACGAGGTCGACATGTCGGGCGTCATGGGTCTGCGCAAGGAATACAAGGACCTCTTTGAGAAAAAGCACGGCACCAAGCTTGGGTTCATGTCCTTTTTCACCAAGGCCTGCTGTCACGCGCTGAAAGAAGTGCCTGAGGTGAACGCCGAAATCGATGGCACCGATGTCGTCTACAAGAACTTCGTCCACATGGGCGTTGCGGTTGGTACGCCAAACGGTCTGGTCGTGCCGGTCGTACGCGACGCCGATCAGATGGGCTTTGCCGAGATTGAAAAACGCATTGCCGAACTTGGCATGCGCGCACGCGACGGCAAGCTGTCGATGGCAGAGATGCAAGGCGGAACCTTCACCATCTCCAACGGTGGCGTCTACGGATCGCTGATGTCCTCACCCATTCTGAACCCGCCGCAATCCGGCATCCTGGGCATGCATAAGATCCAGGACCGCCCGGTCGTTGTGGGCGGCGAGATCGTGATCCGCCCGATGATGTATCTGGCCCTCAGCTATGACCACCGCATCGTCGATGGCAAAGGTGCGGTTACCTTCCTTGTACGTGTCAAGGAAGCGCTGGAAGATCCGCGCCGCCTGTTGATGGACCTCTAGGAACGCCAATATCGCGCGGCCACGAAGTCAAACCCCACAGAGCCCAGCTTCAAGAGAGGTAATTCAGGGCGAAAAACACAACCAATTGTGTTAACCTTGAAGAACCGAACAAGATAAAGGGATTTAACAATGTATAGCGAACTATCAATTCTGGCGCTCTACGGGCTGCTTTTGATCGTCATCCTGATCGTTCAGGTCACGCTTGCCTTGCCGCAGGTCGGGCTGGCCTATCTTGCATCTCCGCGCGACACTGAAGTCAAATTGACCGGTACGGCAGGCCGCTCCTTGCGCTGTCTGAACAACTCCGTCACCGCAATGGCGCTTTTTGCTCCGGCGATCCTGATACTGCAGGCCCAGTCGACAATGACCGCCACGACACTGCTGATGGCGCAGATCTTTCTGGTTGCGCGGCTGGCCTACTGGATACTCTACCTTGTCGGCATTCCGTGGCTGCGCACGGCGGCTTGGGCTTGCGGCTTTCTGGCGACGGCCTATCTGTACATTCTGGCACTTTGAACCAAAAGGGACCGGCGGGAACAAATGACACCTGAACTTACGGTTCTTGCGCTCGCCGGTCTGTTGCAGGTCATTCAATATGGCCTGATGTCGGTCCCGGCCAATTTGCAGCTGGGCTTTGCCAAAACCCTGTCAGCGCGCGATCCTGATCGCATGGAACGGCCCTTGATCGAGCAGCTTTCACCGAAAGCCGGGCGACTTTTCCGGGCCATGAACAACCACTTCGAGGCGCTGATCCTTTTCACCATTGCCGTCGTCGTCATCACCCTTTCGCAGAAGTCCACGCCCTTCACCCAAACCGCCGCATGGACGTATCTTGCCGCGCGCATCCTTTATATCCCGGCTTACGCATTTGGGCTTCGGCCGTGGCGATCGCTGATCTGGCTGGTCGGGTTTCTTGCCAGCACCTCGATAATCGCAGCGTCATTGATATGAATTGCCCGGCGGTACAAAATTCCCAATGGCGGTGTGCGCGCGCGTTCGAAAAACCGCGGCCGGGTCACCCCATTGCGCGGCAAACCACACCCCAAACATTTACCCAATGCGCCTTTTACGCAGGAGTTCCAAATGGCAGACTATGACGTCATCATCATCGGCAGCGGCCCCGGCGGCTATGTCTCGGCAATTCGCTGTGCCCAACTGGGCCTCAAGACAGCCTGCGTTGAGGGGCGCGATACCCTTGGCGGCACCTGCCTGAACGTCGGCTGCATTCCGTCCAAGGCGCTTTTGCACGCAAGCCACATGCTTCACGAGGCAGAGCATAACTTTGCCGCCATGGGCCTTAAGGGCAAATCGCCCTCGGTCGACTGGAAACAGATGCTTGCCTACAAGGACGATGTCATCTCGCAGAACACCAAGGGGATCGAATTCCTGTTCAAGAAGAACAAGGTGGACTGGCTTAAAGGTTGGGGCTCAATCCCTGCGCCGGGCAAGGTCAAGGTCGGCGAGGAAACTCACAACGCACGAAACATCGTCATCGCCACAGGTTCGGTATCTTCCTCTCTGCCCGGCGTCGAGGTCGACGAAAAGGTCGTCGTGACTTCGACCGGCGCGCTGGAACTTAACAAGGTTCCCAAAAAGATGGTCGTGATCGGTGCGGGCGTCATCGGGCTTGAAATGGGTTCTGTCTATGCCCGGCTTGGCACCGAGGTGGAGGTTATCGAGTTTCTTGATGCCGTTACCCCCGGCATGGACGCCGAAATCGCAAAGACCTTTCAACGCACGCTGAAAAAGCAGGGGCTGAAGTTCACGATGGGCGCGGCCGTTCAAAAGGTCGAGGCAACAAAGACCAAGGCAAAGGTCACCTACAAGCTTCGCAAGAATGACGCCGAAGCGACAGTGGACGCCGATGTGGTTCTGGTCGCAACGGGTCGCAAACCCTTTACCGATGGCTTAGGCCTTGCAGAGCTTGGCGTCGAGATGACCGACCGCGGTCAGGTCAAGGTCGGCGATCACTGGAACACCAACGTCGCGGGCATCTATGCCATCGGCGATGCGATCGAAGGCCCGATGCTGGCCCATAAGGCCGAGGACGAAGGCATTGGCGTGGCCGAAACCATTGCCGGACAAAAGGGCCATGTGAACTATGGCGTTATTCCCGGCGTCATCTACACCTCACCCGAAGTTGCCAGCGTCGGCCAGACCGAAGAGCAACTAAAGGAAGCCGGGCGCGCCTATAAGGTCGGCAAGTTCTCTTTCATGGGCAATGGCCGCGCAAAGGCCAACTTTGCCGGGGAAGGCTTTGTAAAGATCTTGGCTGACGCTGAAACCGACCGCGTTCTTGGGGCACATATGATTGGCCCGATGGTTGGCGATCTGATCCATGAGATTTGCGTTGGAATGGAATTTGGCGCCGCCGCCGAAGACATCGCCCGCACTTGCCATGCGCACCCAACCTATTCCGAAGCGGTGCGCGAGGCGGCGCTGGCCTGTGGCGACGGGGCAATCCACTCATAAGCGCCAAAAGCGGCCACAGCCGGAACTGGAAACCTGCAGCGCACTTTCGTTGCAGTTTCTACCCCACCAGCAGCTTCAGGCCCTGAGTGACGTCCGTACGCACGGCAAGTCGCAATCCCGGCTCATCCCCTGCCTTGAGCGCGGCCAGCATCAGGCGGTGGTTGTGTGGCGGCTCTGTGCGGCGCAGGCGGCCATATAGCTTGCGCATGGTGGGCCCCAGTTGCAGCCAGACGGTTTCGACCATGGCAAGCATGGCAGGCGCCTGAGCGCGCAGATAAAGCGTGCGGTGAAATTCAAGGTTCGCCCGGATGTACCCAACTGCGTCCTGTTTGTGGATCACTTCGGCAATCGTGGTGTTGATGCTTTGCAATCGCTCGATCAGGGCGAAATGCGCCCGCGGCATGGCGCGCGATGCAAGCTCGGTCTCCAAAAGCGCGCGAATCGCGGCCAGCTCTTCAATCCTGTCGTTCGACAGCTCGGGCGTGGAAACCCGCCCCGATGAAGACAGGGTAAGCGCGCCCTCTGCCGTCAGGCGGCGCAGCGCCTCGCGCGCGGGCGTCATTGAGACACCGTATTCATTTCCAAGCCCCCTGAGTGTCAGGCTTTCGCCCGGGCTAAGCTCGCCATGCATGATCCGGCTGCGCAGGGCGCGATAGATCATGTCATGGGCGGCCGAGCCGCCGTCGCCGGGTCTGGATTGGATCAACATGCTCTATCAACAACAGACACCAAAGCGCCCGTCAATCTCAGAAGCGGTAGCGGTGCAACTCAGAGCCGTTTTGGCGCAGCCATGTGCGGGGCCGTTCATAGTGGGGACAGATCTTGTGAACCAGAGACCAGAAGCGCGGCCCATGGTTCATCTCGACCAGATGCGCCACCTCATGGGCCGCCACATAGTCCAGCACCTCATGCGGGGCCATGATCAGCCGCCATGAGTACATCAGGTTGCCATCGGACGAACACGAACCCCAACGCGAGCGGGTATCGCGCAGTGATATTCGGCCATATTTCATACCGATACGTGCCGCATAGTGGTCAGAGGCCGCTGACAGCTGCTCTCGCGCGCGCACCTTCAGATAGCCCGCAACCCTTGGGCCGACGCGATCCGCGCCCCCCGGCACCCAAAGCGCGCCGTCCAACAGCTTCGGCGCGCGCCCTTGGCCGGAGCGAATGGCTGTATCTTGCCCTTGGATCGGCACTGTTGCGCCCAAGCCCACGTCCTGCGGCACGCTTTGATTGGCAAGGTGTTTGCGGATCCAATCGGCCTTTTCCCCGACAAACCCCTCGACAGTTCGCGCACGCACACCGCGCGGTACAGTCAGCGTCACCCGCCCATCCAATTGCGAGACGCGCAGCGACATGCGGCGCGCCCGCGTCGACTGGCGCAGCGTTATCTCGATCGGTGGATTTCCCGGCAAGACAAGATTTTCCAAAGGGCCCCTCCTGGCATGTTGGATTCTTAGCAGCAGCAACATCTGTCATCATCAGAAAAATCTTGTCACCGCCCTGCGATCAAAAGCCTTTGACACCCCAATCTGGATGTGGCAGTTGCGTGCGACTTTCGAACATCGCCTTTAAGGAAGGAAATCTGATGCCCAAGGAAGAATGGGGCGTAAAGCGTCTTTGCCCAACGACCGGCAAACGGTTTTACGACCTGAACAAAGATCCGATCGTAAGCCCCTACACGGGCGAGGTTGTAACGCTGGACACCGGCAACAAGTCGCGCGTTTCAGTGACCTCGGCCAAAGACAAGGCGCCCAAGAAGAAGGTCGAAGAAGAAGAAGACGATCTGCTGGTCGATGACGATGATACGGATGTGGATCTGGGCGACGACGTTCTGGACGATGATGACGACAGCGATGATGTGTCTCTGGACGAGATCGCCGACGTCGCGGCAGACGACGACGACAGTTAACCGGTTCGGGTGCCGGATTTTTCGCTTGATCTGACACCCAGCCTTGACTAGAGAAACGGGCGCAGGCCGCACAGGCCCGCACCCAAGATTTCGGGGCCTTAGCTCAGTTGGGAGAGCGCTTGCATGGCATGCAAGAGGTCAGGGGTTCGACTCCCCTAGGCTCCACCATCCCGCTTTTTTGGGTTGAAATGTCCGCTAACACCTTGAATGGAAAGGTAAAATTAGCGGTTCGATAACCTTCATCACGGCTATACCGCAAAGGCTCTGCAAAGGCCAGTTTTAGCACTGTCCTCTTGAATGCAAACTCTCCTTTTTCGTAAAGATTCCAAGGGTTTGCAAGAAATCTCAAGGCGTGTTCGATAAACTCCTCCAGGCGTCCTCGCGGAGGAATAATTTCTTCGGCTTGCTCACGCAGCCTGATCTTTTGACGCTCCAATTTATCGATGCGTGCTTCATATGCCGTTATGACTGTAGGGCTTGAGGCATCGACGATCCGATCCAACAGAGCATCGGTCTGATCCTCAACATCCTGTATCTGGGCAGCCAGCGTCTTTTTCGCGCTGTAGGCTTCTTCTAGCTTCATATCCCAGACGTCGATGAACATCGCTCTGACCAGCTCATAGAGCTGTTTTGCGGGTTGTAGCGACCGCAGGAGCGCTTCCGCGCCTTCTTCGATATCGGCGCGCGGAATCGACTTGCGCGCCGAGGCGCAGCCCTTCGTGTCGCAGAGGTAATAGGGATAGAGCTTATTGCGCCCCTTGGACCAACAAGAGGTCATCGGCTCGCCGCAGTCATCGCAGAGGACGAACCCGCGCAGAGGGAAGTCTTCATTGATATCTTTTCGTGCCGGAGCATTTGCATTGCCGCGCAGCCGTTCCTGAATGCGCTCGTGTGTGGCAAAGCTGATTAGCGGCTCGTGATGACCTTTTCGGAGAGAGATACCCCATTTGGGCGCTTCGATGTAACCGGCATAGGTCGGACGTTCGAGGATTTCTCGCACCTTGGTTATGCGGACTTCGCCGTTAGCGTTGGATTTTGGGAAGTCAGGCTTTGACTCAAAATACCGCTTCACCTCGCTTTGCGAAGCAAAACGACCGGCGGCATAACCTTCCAGTGCTTCGGCGACGATTGATGCCAATGGTTCGTCACGGACAAGCAGCTTGCCATGCACGCGATCTTTTGCGTAGCGATAGCCCACTGGCGGGTGAAAGACGGAATAGCCCTTTTCAACGCGCGCCTTCATCTTCTGGATCACCTGACGGCGGTTCTGCTCCCGCTCTAGCTCGCCCTGAGCGGCAAATATCGTTTCGACGAACTTTCCTTCGGGCGAGTCATCCAGCTTGAAATTCAGGCATTCGATCCGCGCGCCGCGCGTCTGGAACTCGCGCCGCAGCTTGATATGGAACTCCGTATCACGCGCAAAGCGTTTCAGATCATCGAAGATGACGATATATTGTTTGTCAGGTTGCGCATCGAGATAACTCAGGAGCGCAACCATGCCAGGCCGCTTGATAAAGTCGCCGCCGCCCGAAATATCATCAGGGAAGACGGCTTCCACCTCATACCCTTGAGCCGCCGCAAACTGACGACAGCGGTGCTCCTGACTCTCAAGGCCGCTGCCTTCGGTCTTCTGCCGCGTGCTGGACACGCGGCAGTAAATGACCGCGCGCGTGCCCTCTAGTTTATTGTTTTCATTCGTCATCATACCTCCAGCCGATCTTCGGGGCCGGTTCTGTTTTTAGGTTCTAACTTGGGTGTCGCCTTTGATGTTACTCCATCAGAGGCGTTCTTGGGACGCTGATTTTCGCTCTTTTCATCTTTTCCACAGGGTTCGTGCCCTCCCACTTGTTGTGTCGGAGAAACCCCAAAGCCAAGTTCCACGAACGTCATCACGACAGAAAACATGGCGCGCAGAAACTCTTCCTTGCGCTCGTCGCTCACATCCATCCCATCAAGGTAGGACTGATATCGCTCGACATCGACGGTTAAGACGCGCTGCGCAGACGCAGCAAAGGTCTTGGAGATCGTAGGTGTCTGGTTGGCACTATTCATATCTTTCATCGGAAACTCCCGAGTAAAGTCCGCTATGACTGTGCCTCTCCTTTCATTTTACCGCGTTATTCGGCATAAACGCAAAAAGAGGCGCGTTTGTAATTCGCTTGAAACCTCCTGTGAGCGTGGCCAAAACCAATTCGATTTGAATGAGTGGTCGCTTTTCCGCTTTGCACCCGACATGCGTTCGCCTCCCGTTTAAGAAATTGTTTCCATGAGACGCAGCCGCAGCAGCGTCGGTCTGGTCAGATCGCCGTAGATGCTCGCAACGCGGGTTAACCCGCTCTTGTGCTGCATCATGACATCATGGCCGGTGCGGTGATTGGCGAGGATCAGGATATCCTGAATCTCGCCCCGTGCGATCCGCTTGGGAGCTCGCAGCATTCCGCGCCGAAGGCTGAGATGTTCGCCGTTGATTAAGATCTCGACATGTTCGCGATTGGTCAGATAGGTATAGACATCGATCAGGCCACTATGCCGGAAGGCAAATGCGCCGCCCATGAACAGCAAGGCAACACCCCACCCTTGGAGGCTTTCCAAAGGCACATCCAAAGTCCCATGTTCTGCCACAGCCGCCAGACGCTCAAACGCGGTAGCGAGCGCCGCAACCAAGCGGTCAGCATGTTCCAGAAATATATTTCTGGTAGGGTCAGCAGGCGTTTCAGGCCCATAGTAAGCGACCAGCGAGAAAGCTGCCCCGAAATAGCCGATCAGTTTCACCGCAGTATGTTGTTCATATCCGCTAGATGGCAGCCTATGGCTTGCAACGAGCCGTATCGTATTTCCGGCTTTGGTCACGCGCGGCGTGCCGCTCAGGTAGTCTTTGAGTGTACGAAGAACGTCCATTGTTCGTATCCTTCTAGATTGGATTTCTTTGAAACCGTGCTCAGCCGAGGTTGAGTGTCCTGCCGAGTGCGGCCCAATTGACGGGCAACATCGTGATGACAGGACAACCGAACTCTTCGCCCAAATGCCCGCGAATGCCTTGCACTCCGACATATCGGCATGCCGTGCAGTGCTGACCTGGTGTGCCGACGCCTGTGCAATTGTGGCCGATCAGCAAGTGCGGCGTACCGTGCGCAACCAGCACATAGGCTGTGGCAGCAAGTACCCAGGTCGGGCGGCGCGGTTTCACAATGAACCAAGTGAGCCCGAGCAACGCACCAAGCAGATTGCCCGTCTTCGCATCCTTGGTTGGAACAACCGACGCGCGGTTCTTTCGGTCAGGTCTTGGTGCCTTGCGGCCCACGACTTCGATAGAGAATTCTGATTTGCTCATCTTCTGGCTTTCTTGCGACGATATCGCAGCTTTAGAACTGGTTTCGGGTTTCGCGGATGATCGCCTTCCATCGGGTTTGGTTCGGCGTTTTCGCACCACGGCGAAACATCCCAGTAGCGAACCTTCTCAGCGAAAATCGGCGGCGCGGATTTCACGAACAGAAGTTGTTCGTTTTCCGACAGCCCCGTGATCACTTGCGGCAGCAGAAGCGGCACACCGCGCTCAGAAACACTGACGCCAACCTCATCGGCGCTGGTTTGGCCGAGATTGTAATTGCGCGTCATGATCGACCGTTCTCCAAGCAGCCGTGACAATCGCGCGGCCAACTCCTGGTCTTGCACCGCAAAGAATTGCTTCACTTCGGATTGGCTCAGGATGATGTTGGTCGTGTCGCGTCCATAAACCTGCTGCAAATGCGAGAGGTCTTGCACGATCACCCAAACGCGCACGCCGTAGCCAGGAAGCAGCGTCAGCGATTCCGCCACACCGGCGATCCGCCCCATATTGGCGAACTCATCGAGCAGGAAGAGAACGCGCTGAGTTCCGCGCTGTGTTGCGACGGCATTGATGGCGTGCCGTGTGACAAGCGCCAGCCAGACACCATAGTCGCTGATCCGTTCAGCGGGGATCATGACATAGACGGTTGTTCCTTCGGCCTTGAGGTCATCGAAGCTCACATCCGATCCGGACACCGCGTCAGCCAGTGGACCGCCAGGGCGGAACACTTGAAGCGCGTTGGAAGCGCCGGTGCGAAAATCCGCAAACTGCCGCGCGCCGTCCTCGAACTGTTTCAGAAACTCCTGACCATAGGCCATGATCACACCGTCGAGCGCAGCACTTTTGCTCATGGCGATAAATGCCATCTCCAGCAGGTCGGCGCTCTTCACGATCCTCCAGAGGTCTGGCAGCGTGCATTTCTGTGGCCTGCCACGTGTGGCAATATAGAGGATCAGACCTTCAAGTGTCTGACGTCAGCACCCTTGGGACAGATTTGAGGATTTGAATAGCGGAGGATTTCTGGTTCATCTTATCGATTAGGAGATCGAGATGACAAAGAAACCGCAGACTTCGAAAGACGCCGCCGAGAAGGTGGTCAAGAAC
>JASBUI010000013.1 GCA_030148005.1 Paracoccaceae bacterium
TCCCAATGGCGGGCATCGGCGGTCACTTCGCGGATGTTGATCTCGGGGTTGAAATTGGTGGCAAAGGCCTGACCGTTGTCGCCGCCGTTGCAGTCCAGAACGTCGATCTGGCGGATCGTGTCCAGTTTGTGCTTTTTCAGCCAAGTTGCGAAAACCGATGTTACGCCGGGATCAAAGCCCGAACCAAGGATCGCGGTCAGACCGGCCTTTTTAAAACGCTCCTGATAGGCCCACTGCCAGTGATACTCGAACTTGGCCTCATCCTCGGGCTCATAGTTGGCCGTATCCAGATAGTTGATGCCCGCTTCAAGGCAGGCGTCCATCAGGGCAAGATCCTGATAGGGCAGGGCAAGGTTGACCAAAAGCTCGGCGCCCGTTTGCCCGATCAGGGCCACGACGGCGGGCACATCCATGGCGTCAACCTCGGCCGTGGCGATGTCAACGCCGGTGCGCGATTTGACCGCCTCGGCGATTTCGTCACATTTGAACTTGCGGCGCGATGCCAGTGTAATGTCGGTGAATATATCGGCATTCATTGCCATTTTATGCACTGCAGCCGACGAAACGCCGCCCGCGCCGACAACCAGAACCTTACCCATGCAACTGCCTTTCGCGTTCATTTCTCATTCATAATAGGTGTAGCCGTTGATGCTGTCACGGTAGGCCGCCATCAGCATCTTGCGCTCGGATGTATTCAGGCGCGCCTCAGAGATGGCCTGATCCACAATTGAGCGGAAAGCGTCGACACAGTCGCGCGGGTCATATTCGACATAAGACATGACCTCGGCGATGGTGTCGCCTTCCTGCTCGTGCAAAAGATCAAAGCCGCCATCATCGCGAAGCTCGACCGTGGCGACGTTGGTGTCGCCAAAGAGGTTGTGCAGATCGCCCAGCGTTTCCTGATAGGCGCCGACGAAAAAGACCCCAAGAAGATAAGGCTCATCTTCGGTCAGCGAATGGACCGGAAGCGAGGGTGAGATGCCGTCTTCAAGGATGAAACGGTTGATCTTGCCGTCGGAATCGCAGGTGATGTCGCTTAGAACCGCGCGTCTGTCGGGGGCTTCGTTCAGTTTCTGAAGCGGGACGACCGGGTGCAGCTGATCAATGGCCCAGACATCGGGCAGCGACTGAAACAGCGAAAAGTTGCAGTGGTAGATATCGGCAAGCTGTTCAAGGTGGGCGTCAATTTCCGGCATCTCGCCGGTGGGCGGTGCCAAAAGCTTTATCCGGCCCATAAGGTGCAGGAAAATGCGCTCGGCCCGGGCCATCTGGCGCAGGCCGATATAGCCGCGCCGGAACAGCGCGCGAAGCTCATTTCGATAAAAATTGGCGTCGTTGATACATTCCTGAAGGCGCTCTGGCACGACATAGCTGTCGATTGCCGCAAGATCGGCAACAAGGTGGTTGTCGCCTTCTTCGGGTTTGGGCGCGCTTGATGCGTCGTAAAGCGTCGCCTCCAGAACGTTGAAGATCAGCATCGATGAGGTCGCAACCGTCGCCCGGCCGCTTTCGGTCACAAGAACCGGATGCTCAAGCCCCGCTTCGTCCATCGCGTATGCGACGGTTTCCACAACGTTGGTGCAGTATTCCTTGACGCCATAGTTGATCGAGTTCTCGGATGCTGTCTTTTCGCCGGTATAGTCGACGCCCAGACCGCCGCCCAGATCAAGGTGGGTCAGCGGGGCGCCTTCGCCCACCAGTTCCACGAAATAGCGGCAAGCCTCGCCCACGGCGCGGCGCACGTCGTTCACATCAGGAATTTGCGAGCCAAGATGCGAGTGCTGAAGCTTGAGGCAATGCAGCATCCCCTTGTCTTTCAGCTTGTCGATGACCGCCACGATCTGGTCGGTGTTCATTCCGAAGGTCGACCGATCGCCAGAGCTTTCTGCCCAGTTGCCGCTGATCCGGTTCGTCAGTTTGACGCGCACACCCAAAAGCGGCTCTTCGCCGATCTCGTCCACGACGGACAGTACGGTATCCAGCTCTTTGGGGCTTTCCAGAACAATAACCGTGTTGAAACCCAGCTTGCGAGAGAGGATCGCAAGGCGAATGAACTCGGCATCCTTGACGCCGTTGCAGACGATCAGCGCATCCTTGGCCAGACGGTGCGCAAGGGCGATCACCAGTTCCGGCTTTGATCCTGCCTCAAGGCCAAAGGAGTAGGGGCGGCCAAACTCGACGATACGGTCGACGACCTGCGCCTGCTGGTTGACCTTGATCGGAAAGACCCCGCGATAGGGGGCCTTGTACCCGGCGCGGGCGATGGCTTCGGCAAATCCCTGATTAATGTTCTGAATGCCCTGCTGCAAAAAGCAACTGACGCGCAGAACCAATGGCGTGTGAACGCCGCGTTCTTCAAGATCGCGCACCATCTTGGGCAGGCTGACGATGGGGGAATTTTCCTTAAGCGGATTTTTGAGGCCCAGATCGCCGTTGGGCAGGACCGATGCCAGATCCATGCCCCATTTTTCAATGGCATAGATTGAATGTGGTGTGTCGCCGTCTGTCGTCACTTGCCGTGTCCCTCTGTTTGCCCATGAAAAAGGCGACTGTGCTCTGCCGCAACCGCCTCAAACTTGGGCGGCTTGGGAATTTTCTGATGACGTCCGCTGCGGCATTTGTCCACCAAGTTATTTAGTTGGCGCAGGCCAAAGGACAGGTTTTTCTTGGACTGGCCGCAAAGGGCCGGGCCGCCCGTTGATCAATTGCCATTCCCTTCGGAACGTTTTATCCGGTCCAAAGGCGCCCCCTTTTTGCCGGGCGATGTTGAACCGCCCTTTTTCAGGGGAAGCGATCAATGAGCTTTGTCGCCTTCGTGAACGGTATCGTTCTGATGTTCCTTGCGGGGCTCATGGGCGTGGATGCCGTACTTTTTCCTGAAACGCGGCCTGTGTTCACGACGGCCTTTGTTCTGACCGGCATCGTTGGGGCCATGCTGGCCGTTGCCGCATCCGCCGCCTCGCCGGCCTTGAACCGGCTTCACACTTTCGTGCTGACAACCTCTATCTGGCTGGTTGCGGCGCTGGCCGGCGCGCTGCCGCTTTATCTTTGGTCGCTGCCGCCGGTCGATGCGCTGTTCGAGGCGATGTCAGGCATTACCACGACCGGATCGACGGTCATGACCGGGCTGGACAGCACGCCGCGCGGGATCCTGCTTTGGCGGGCGCTTTTACAGGCGGTGGGTGGGGTCGGCTTTATCGTGACGGGCATTGCCCTTTTGCCGATCCTCAAGGTCGGCGGGATGCAGCTTTTCCGGACCGAAAGTTCAGACAAGGGCGAAAAAGAGCTTGGAAACGCCACCCAGTTCGCCTTTGCCACCCTTGTCGTCTACATCGGGCTGATGGGGCTTTGCGGGCTGATCTACGCCGAAGGGGGGATGAGCATCTTTGATGCCACCACCCACGCGATGACCACGCTGTCGACGGGCGGCTATTCCAACTATGACGCCTCTTTTGGGCATTTTGACAGCGCCTTTCTACAGTGGACGGGAACGGTTTTCATGCTTCTGGGGGCGTTGCCCTTTGCCTGGTATATCCGCGCCATCAACCGCAACATCTTTCGAAGTGAGCAGGTTCTGGGCCTGCTTAAGGGGTTGGCGGTGGCTATTCTGGGTCTGTCGCTGTGGCTGACGCTGAACTCTGAAACCGAATTTCTGGACGCTTTGCGCCTGGTTGCCTTCAACGTCGTGTCAGTGGTGACAACGACCGGGTTCGCTTCGGCCGATTACACCGAGTGGGGGCCTTTCGCGGTGACGTCCTTCTTTCTTTTGACGGCGGTCGGGGGCTGCACGGGGTCCACGGCGGGCGGGGCGAAAACGATGCGCTGGATCATCCTTTATCGCAGCCTGCGCTCGCAGATCCGGTCGGTTCACTCGCCCAGCGGGATATTCTCCACCAAATACGAAGGTCAGACGGTAGGCGATGATGTCGCCTCGGGCGTGATTGCTTTTTTCACCCTCTACTTTGCGACCTTTGCCGTTCTTGCCATGGCCCTTGGGCTTGTCGGCCTCGATTTTCTTTCTGCCGTCAGCGGGGCCCTTACGGCGCTTGCCAATGTGGGGCCCGGGGTGGGCGACACGATTGGTCCGGCGGGGAACTTTGCCACGATTGGCGATGATGCCAAACTGATCTTCGTGGCGGGGATGTATCTGGGGCGGCTTGAAATGATGACCGTATTCATCCTGTTCACCCGAACCTTCTGGCGTGAGGTTTAGGCGGCTCTGGCCCCTTCGGCGGTATTTCGCACTAAAATAGTCGGATACTCTTGCCAAGCCTGATCCGGCGCGGTAACCAACGAAAATACTCAGGTTATTTTCTTAAACCTTGGAAGGAAGAAAAATGTCGATCAAAGATGGTCCCAGAACCGTTGGTGCACGCCGTATCCTGACCTTGGGCGGCGTTGCCGTTTCGCTTGCGATGCCCGCGGCCTCCGCGCCCGTGCCGCCGATGCAGGCGTCCAAGCCGGCCTTTTCAAGCAAAAGTGGCGCGCGCGCTGATGCGCAAAACGCCCGCAGTGATCGCCTCCTGCGCGTTGCTGCCAGCGGCGGGGGCGAGGGCGAAGGCAGCGCCGCAGTTGCCAGCGATATCGAGTTCCTGCGCCAAATCGGATACCTTGGCGGGCGTTTGCGCGTGGGGCTGGCCCTTTTTCAGGCCGGTGATAAGGCCGCGGCCAAGGCGCATATGGGAAGCTCCATAGTTGAGAAGGTCGAGCCCATTGAGGAGCGGCTGAAAGACCTAGGCTTTGACAAACTGCGGGCGGATATTCAGGCGCTTAGCGCGGCAACCGACGCGGATGCGCCGATGCCCGAAATTCAGCGCCTTTATGACGCGGCCCTGACCACGGCCGATGCTGCTGCGGCGGCATCTCCCAGCGATGCGCGCGATCGCTTGCTGGCTCTGGCCGAACTGGCAAAAATTGCCGCCGCCGACTATGCCGCCGCGATCGAGGATGACATCATCTCGGATGTGCATGAGTATCAGGATGCATGGGGTTTTATGCGCCGGATCAAAGAGACCGCCGGTCTTTTCACGAACGCAGGCAAACCCGGCGTCGCCGAAGCGGCCCGAAAGATTGAGGCGCAGGTCGACACGACCGATCCAGCCTTTGGCGATCTGCAGGGCAAGGGCATCGCCCAAATGGACCCCGGTCTGCTTTATGCCGCCGCCGCCCGGATGGAACTGGCCGCGCTTGGCGTCAAATAGCCATGGTTGTCGTGATCGGAGAGGTCCTGAGCCCGGCCGAGGTGCTGGCCATACGCGACGCTGCGGATGAGCTTACCTTTCAGGACGGCCGCGCCACGGCGGGCGTCTTTGCCCGCGATGTGAAGGACAACGAACAGGCGGCGGCGTCACCCGCCGTTCAGGCCATATTGGACAAGGTTGCGCGGGCACTGGAGGAAAATGAGCTTTTCCAGTCGGTTGCGCGGCCGCGCGCCTTTGTTCGCCTGATGATCTCACGCTATGGGGCGGGCATGCAATATGGCCGCCATGTCGATGACGCGATCATGTCGGGCGCGCGCACCGATCTGTCCTTTACCCTGTTTCTGACGCCGCCGGCTGAATATGAGGGCGGCGGCCTTGTGATGGAGGACATGACCGAAGAGCGCCTTTTCAGGCCCGAGGCGGGCGACGCCGTTGTCTACCCCACGTCCGCGCTTCACCGGGTGGCGCCGGTCACGGGCGGGCAGCGCCTTGCCGTTGTTGGCTGGGTTCAGTCATGGGTGCGCGATCCGGCGCAGCGCGAGGTTCTGCACGATCTTGATGTCGCGGCGCGCGGCGTTTTTGAAGCCGAGGGAAAAAGCGCGGGCTTTGACCGGCTGCACAAGGCCAAAACAAACCTGATGCGGATGTGGGCCGACGGTTGATCAGCCGTAGACGATGGAAATCGCCGTTGCCACGACCAGCAGGAACAGCGTCATGACACCCATTCCAAGCCCCTGCGCCACGCGGCGATTGGGCGTGTCCACCTTTATGCGAAGCTCTTCTGCGGTTTGGGGAAACTCAAGCGCTGCCGTATTTGACCCGGTCCATTCATAGCGCCGGCTCAGGCGGCGGTTTTCGGCGTCGTCCCAGACCCGCATCAGGATGATGATCGCAACGATGCACATCATGCTGGCGGGAACCCAGATGATGTAGCCGCCGCCGCTTTCGTCGTTAAGGGGCGTCGCCGCGAAAAGCCGCCCCTCTATGTCATAGGCCGTGTACAGGACGACGGTTTTCAACGTGGTCAGCGCGCCCAGAAAGATGTTCGACAGGATGGCGATAAAGAGCAGCAGGACACGCTTGCCGTGATAGGCCGAAGTTGCGTCGTCGCGGCGGTTGAAGATCATGGCGAAGAAGACAAAACCGCCAAGGATCATCGTGATGTGCATCAGATAGTGCACGGGTGCGTTTCTGAGGGCAAGGTTATGCACCTGCGGGATTTGCCAGAAGTAAAGCGAGCCGACGAAAAGCCCAAATGCCGTCCATGGGCGGATAAGGGCGCTTCCTATGCGGGCCATGCCACGGCTGGCCATAAGTGGCCCCACGACACGGCGGCGCAGAAAGCGCGGAAGCCCGCGGATCAATATGCCCTCGGGCCGCGCCAGCACGATCAGCATCGGGCCCAGCATCCGCAAAAGAAGGTGCTGTATCTGGTGGGCAAAGAACGACCGCTCGCCCATCGGGTCGATGGGGGACTGAAGCGCAAGGAACAGCGAGGCAAGGCCGAAGGCGAACATCAAATGGCGCGCAATCCGGCGCCCCTTGGTGCCCTGTTTGCGCCCAAGCGCGCCGCGCAGATAGACAAGAGCGCCAAAAAGAACGACCCCTGTCACTTCGGGCGTCAGGTGCCATGCAAGCCAGATGTCTTGTTCTGTCAGCGCCTCGCCGCCATGCGCCAAAGCCGGCGCTGCGGCCATGAAAACAGCAGCGGTTGCTGCAAACGTGGATAGGGTTCTGAGTTGGGCCATACTGTACCGCCAGGTCGGGCGGCGAGCTGCGCCGCAGTTGCGCCCTAGACCAGCGCTGCGGGATTGCAAACAGGGGTGCGACAATTTTTCGGGCGCGCCTTGGGGGCCTGCCGGGTGGATCAGGGGCGGCATTTCCAACTTGCGCGCACCTGCGTTTCGGGCGGCAATGCCAAGGTTATAGTGGTTTGAAGGGGCCGAAAGTGCCGCAGGGGCACTTGCGGGGCTGCGGCACCGGGGCGAGCGGTGCGTGG
This sequence comes from Paracoccaceae bacterium, assembly GCA_030148005.1. Classification (GTDB taxonomy): domain Bacteria; phylum Pseudomonadota; class Alphaproteobacteria; order Rhodobacterales; family Rhodobacteraceae; genus JASBSV01. The sequence goes on from JASBUI010000013.1 coordinate 7,201, forward strand.
TTTCACATTCACGTGACCAACCTGTGTCTTGACCTCCATCTGCCGGAAGGTTCTAGGGTGGCGCCGCATGCACACCCAAGCAAAGAGGCGACAGGCCAAGATGGACGCGGACAATCAAGAAGGCGTTGAGAAACGGAGCCGTTTTTCGGCCCTGATGCTGGCCCCGCTTGCGGCCTTCGGGCTGTTCTTTCTTTTTGGCTGGGGTCTGATATCGGGCTCATACGATCTGCCCTCGGTTCTGGTGGGCAAGCCTGTGCCAGAGTTCTCGTTGCCCGCCGTGCAGGGGCGCGAGAGCGGGCTGGAGACAAGCGATCTTATGGGTAAGGTTTCGCTCGTCAATTTCTTTGCCTCATGGTGCGTGCCATGCCGGGCCGAGCATCCGCTGTTCATGGCGCTATCAAAGACCGGCGAGGTGCCGCTTTACGGGATCAACTACAAGGACAAGCCCGATCAGGCCGAGGCGTGGCTGGCCGAACTGGGCGATCCCTATACCAAGCTGGGCGCGGATCTTGCCGGGCGCGCGGGGATCGAATGGGGCGTTTACGGCGTGCCGGAGACTTATGTCATCGCCGCTGATGGCACCATCGCTTATCGTCAGGTCGGGCAGATTACAGGTCAGATATTGCAGGAAAAACTCCTTCCGCTTGTGCGCAAGCTTCAGGCGCAGGCCAGCGCAGAGCCGGGGGCATGATCATGAAGAAACTTACCTTTATCCTTGGCCTCTTTCTGGCCTCTACCTTGGCGTTTGGCGCTTCGGCCCAGCAACGCTTTGCGCTTCACGATAAGCCGCGCGAGATTGCCGATGTCCGCTTTGTCGATGAAGCGGGCAAGAAGATGAGCCTGTCCGATTTCAAGGGGCAGGTTCTGTTGGTGAACATCTGGGCGACCTGGTGCCCGCCTTGCGTCAAGGAAATGCCGACGCTGGATCGCCTGCAGGGCGAGATCGGCAGGGATCAGCTTAAGGTTCTGACGCTGTCGATCGACCGGGCCGGGGTTCCGGCGGTGCGCAGCTTCTTTGACAAGATCAAGGTCACGAACCTAGATATCCATGTCGATAGCACGATGCTTGCGGCAACGGCGCTTGGGGCTTTCGGGCTTCCTGCGACGCTGCTTATCGACAGGGAAGGGCGCGAGCTTGGCCGCCTTGTCGGGCCCGCCGAATGGGACGATCCGGCGATGATCGCCTTTCTGAGGGAGCTCACGAAATGACCGGTGCGACGCTGTGGGCACTGGCGTTACCCCCGAAAGTCGAGGTCAAAACGGCCAAAGCAAAATCAACGGAGCCGCTTGGAATGATGATCGCCGCCGCAACCCGCCTTTTCACTGCCCTGACAATCAGCGCCGCAATCGCTTTGCCCGCCGCGGCGCATCAGACCATCAAGGCCGTCGATGACACGATGCTGGAACGTGAGACGTATTTTCAGCCGATGGGCGGCGTTGAGCCGCCAAAGTTTTCGCTGGCGGATGCAGATGGCAAGCCGGTCCAGTCTTCGGATTTCAAGGGCAAGGTCGTGGTTCTGAACTTTGTCTATACCAACTGCACCGACGTCTGCCCCGTGCATTCCCAAAAGATCGCTGACATCCAGTCGAAGATCAACGAAACGCCGATGAAGGACATGGTGCAGTTCGTCACTGTGACCACCGATCCGGTCAAGGATGATGCGGGCGTGATGCGCGCGTTTCCCGAATGGCACGGGCTGGATACTTCGAACTGGGTTTTCCTGACGCGCAAACCCGGCGAGCCCGAGGATGCAACGCGCAAGCTGGCCAAAGAGTTCGGGGTGATGTTCACCCCTTCGGACGATGGTGAGGTGCAGACCCACGCGGCGGTGACATACATCCTTGACCGCGAAGGGCGCCTTGCGGCCAAGTTTCACGGGCTGGAGTTTGAGACGGTGAACGCGGTGATCTACATCAACGGGTTGATCAACGTGGGCAAGCATGTGCCGGGCGATGACGGCTGGTGGGCGCGCCTGAAAGCAACATTCAACTGATCACGGGCGCCCGCGGCAGCAACCCGCCAAGGGCGCTTCGGGGCGAGGTAAGGAAGACAAACGCATGCTGGACATCTCGGGTATCGGAATCATGGCCGCCTTTCTGGCAGGCGCGATTTCGTTTCTGTCGCCTTGTGTTCTACCGCTTGTGCCGGGCTATGTGTCCTACATCGCGGGGCAACCGGGGCAGGTGGGCCAGTCGCGCGGTGTGGCCGCACGCGCCGGGGCGCTTGGGCTAAGCCTGTTCTTTGTCCTTGGGTTTTCGACCGTCTTCATCGCTCTTGGGGCGGGGGCAAGCGCGCTTGGCTCGCTCCTTTTGACGTGGCGCACCGAATTGAACCTTTTGGGCGGGGCGATCATCATCCTTTTTGGATTGGTGATGCTGGGCGTCTTTCGCTTTGGTGCCTTCAGCCGCGATACCCGCTTTAACCTCGACATACCTGGCGGGCGCCCGCTGGGGGCTTATGTTCTGGGGCTGGCTTTTGCCTTTGGCTGGACGCCCTGCATCGGACCCATCCTGGGGGCGATCCTGACCGTCAGCGCCAATTCTGCAAGCCTGTCGGATGGTATATGGCTTTTGGCGATCTATTCGGCCGGCCTTGGCGTGCCATTTCTTTTTGCCGCCTTCTTTACCGATGTGATCGCGGCGCGCGTGCGTGCCATCGGTAAGGCGGGCCGGCTTCTATACAAAGGCGCGGGCGTGATCATGGTGATCATGGGCGTTGCGGTGATGACCGGACAGCTGTCGCGCTTTGCCTATTGGCTGCTTGGAAGTTTCCCGTTTCTGGCAGAAATCGGTTGATCCCGGGACGGGCGCAGAAATCAATCCCATTGGACGTTTAAGGAAGACATAGATGAACAGCAAAATTCTTATCGGTGCAGTTCTGGCCGCCGCCGTGGCGGGCGGGGCATGGTATGTTTTGGCCCCGAAGGGGGCGCCAGAGGCCACCGGGGTTGCCGGAAGCGAAGCGGCGGCGCCGACAGATGTTCTGGCGACAAACGGCCTTCACTGGCACGTCGACCTTGAGGTCTATGTCAACGGCGCGCGCCAGCAGGTTCCCAGCAACATTGGTGTCGGGGCGGGTTACTCGGGCAAACCAACCTATGACGCAAGGCACGGGATGGCGGGGATGCACACGCATGACCCCGACGGCGAGGTGCATCTGGAGTTTGCAGGTCGCGTTACGCGCGATGACACGCGCCTTGGCACCTTCTTTTCTATCTGGGGAAAGTCATTTGCCGACTATGGCAGCCGCGTGATCATGAAGGTCAACGGCAAGGAAACGGACGCGGGCGAAAACTATGCGATGCAGGACGGCGACAAGATCATCCTGTCGTTCTTTCCCTAAAAGGGTAGGAGCCTCCGGCGGGGATATTTGAGCCACAAAGAAGGGGCAGGTTTTTCGTCTAGTCGTCAGGCGGGATCAGCCCCAGGCCGCGCAGGTAGATGCCGATGCCGGTCTCCAGCAGGTCCTCTGGTGGAAAGGGGCTTTTGGTTCCGGGTGAGCCGCGCGCGAAAAGTTCGACGACGCCGTGGCTCATCGCCCAGATATGGGCCGAGAACATCTGGGCGGGGGGGCGTTTGTCGGCCGGAATGTGCTGGGACAGATCGCTGGCCGCTTTCTGAAGAACGCCCAAGGCGCGGTTGGCGACAAGGGCCAGCTCTGGCGTTCGGTTGATCGAAATGCCGCTTTCGAACATTGCCACGTAGTGACCGGGATACTTGCGGGCAAAGGCAAGATAGGCGCGGCCCGTCGCCTCAAAGGCGGCAAGCGCCGAGGGTTGGCCATCGGCATAGGCAAAATCCATCAGATCGCCAAAAATCTCATAGCCCTGACGCGCGGCCTCGGCGATGAGGTCTTCGCGGCCTGCAAAATGCCGGTAGACGGCGGCAGGGGTGACGCCGGCGGTTTTTGCCGCTTCGGACAGGGTAAAGCCGGTTGGCCCCTTTTCTTCGATCAGGGAAAGCGCAGCCTCGACCAGCGCGGTGCGCAGGTTGCCGTGGTGATAGCCGCGTTTAGACATCCCAGATGTCGGGCCCGCCGCAAATAGTTGGATCAGGCGCGCGGGCGATGGCGGCGTCCTTTCCGGCATAGTCAATCTGGTGAAGAACGGTGCGGATCGCGGCAAGGCGGGCGCGGCGCTTGTCGTCAGAGCGAATGATCGTCCACGGCGCGACGGGGGTGTGAGATCGCTGAAATGTTTCGACTATCGCGGCCGAGTATTCACGCCACCTGTTCAGGCCTTCAACGTCGATCCATGATAGTTTCCAGTGCTTTAGCCGGTCGTCTTCGCGCGATAGAAGGCGGCGAAGCTGTTCGGCGCGCCCGACGTTCAGCCAGAATTTGACAAGGTGGATGCCATCCTGAACAAGCGCCTCTTCGAAGTTGGGAAGCTGGCCAAAGAAAACCTCTCGCTGGGTGTCGGTGGAGAACTCGAAGACACGCTCGACCACGGCGCGGTTGTACCACGAGCGATCAAAAAAGGCGATCTCGCCGCCTGCAGGCAGGTGGGCAACATAGCGCTGGAAGTACCATGATGACGCTTCGCGTTCCGTCGGCTTGGGAAGGGCAATGACTTGTGCGCCGCGAGGATTAAGATACTCACGGAACCGTTTGATTGTGCCGCCTTTTCCGGCTGCATCGCGCCCTTCGAAAAGGATTGCGACGCGCGCGCCACTTTCCTTGACCCAAGACTGCAGTTTTCCAAGTTCGATCTGAAGATCGTAAAGCTCTTCTTCATACTGCTTGCGCGGCATGCGCTTGTCATAGGGATAGTCGGGGTTGAGGATGTCCTTCTTGCCCGCCGCTTTGATGACATCGCGAAGCTCTTGCGGGGCGGTTTCATTGTAAAAGCGGCTGACGGCGCCGTCGAAAGGTTTGGACATCACTGAAACTCCGGTCATTGGCGGCACTATGGGCGAGGGGGACGCCTAGCGCAATCCGGCGCGCGCGGCGGCGCGGTCGATTGCGGCGCGAACTTCGCCCTCGGCCACATGGTGCGGCATATGTCCGACACCGGGCAGGGTGACAAGGTTGGCTTGGGCTATCTGCCGCGCCAGCGGGATGGCGTGAATGTCGATCGGGACCGTGGTGTCGGCGGTTCCATGGATCAATTCCGTTGGCACAGCAATTTCGGGGTAGCGGGGCTGCTGACGCGTTATTTCCTCTTTCAGGCTGACGCGGTGGTCTGCGTTTGCCGAAAGGCTGGCGCGGCGCAGCGTCAGACCGACGCCGATATAGTCGCCATAGCCTGGCGGAACATCCTGAGGCGCGAAAATCTCTGCCAGGGCGGCCTCGACCCGGGGCTGGCCGACAAAGGCGGTCAGAAAGGGCACCGCAAGGCGCTGGCCCAGCTTTGATGAGGTCAGTTTGTAATACCCCGAAAGCCCGCCCTTCCAGCGCTGTGATCCGGCCGAAACAAGGACAAGTGCCGAAAGGTTCTCGGGGCGTTCGAGGGCCCATGCAAGGGCCACGGCCCCGCCATAGCTTTGGCCCAGAACAATTGGGCGAGGCGCGCCAAGCTGGGCCGCGGCCGCCTGCAGAAGGCGCGCCTGATCGCCGATCGCTTCGGCGCCTTTTGGCAGGCGCTCGCTCCATCCAAGGCCGGGGCGGTCAAAGGCAATGACGCGGTAGTTGTCTTTCAGTTTTTCCACCAGCGAAAAGGTGAAATCGCGGGCATTGCCCGACAGCCCGTGGATCAACACCAGATCGGGGCCAGAGCCTTCGACATGGGCGTGAACGGCCGTTCCGCCAACGTCGATGATGCGCCCGGTCGGGGGATAGGCCGCTTCGGCCTCTGCCTCGCGCTGCGCTGCGCGCTCGCCGACGTAGACCACCGATCCGATCAATGCACCAAGCGCGGCAAGCGAAAGCGCCTTACGTCCCGATTTTCGAAAGATCATAGCTTGTCGACTGGTAAATCTGGTTGATCCAGTTGCCGTAAAGCAGGTGGGCATGGCTGCGCCAACGGTTCTGCGGCGTTCTAGAGGGGTCATCGTCGGGATAATAGTTAAGCGGCACGTTGATCGGCGTGCCTTCGGCGACGTCGCGATCATACTCTTGCTTCAGCGTATCGCTGTCATACTCGAAATGGTTGAAGATATAGAGGGCGCGGTGGCCGGGATCTTCAACAAGGCAGGGCCCAACCTCGCGCGAGCCCAGTAGCGTGGTCAGCCCATCGGCGGCCTCTATCTCGTTCTGGCGCATTTCGGTCCAGCGGCTGACAGGGATCACGCAGTCATCCGAGAACCCGCGCAAATACGGGCTTTGCGGTGCAAGGTTGCTGTGCCGGAAGCAGCCAAAGGCCTTGGCGTCCAGCATGTGCTTTTCGACACCATGGAAATGGTTGATCATCGCCATGCCGCCCCAGCAGACGCCAAAGGTGGAATGCACGTTGGTCTGCGTCCAATCCATCACCTCGGTCAGTTCCTGCCAGTATGTCACCTCGGAAAACGGCAGATGTTCGATCGGCGCGCCGGTGATGATCAGCCCGTCAAACTTTTCCTCGCGCACCTCGCTGAAGGGGCGATAGAAAGCCTCCATATGTTCGGCGGCGGTGTTGCGGGTCTGATGTTCGCTCATCCGGATGAGGCTAAGCTCAATCTGAAGCGGGGTTGCGCCGATCAGGCGCGCGAACTGGTTCTCGGTCTGGATCTTCTTGGGCATCAGGTTAAGAAGCCCGATGCGCAAGGGGCGGATATCCTGACGCGCGGCATCGCTGTCTGACATCACCATCACGCCCTCTTTGGAGAGGACTTTGAAGGCGGGCAGGTCAGAAGGGATGGTAATTGGCATCAGAAGGCTCCGTCGGGAGGGTCAGAGATAGAGGCGTGATCAGTTGGCTGCAAGGGCGCCGGCGATCATCTGATTGAAATCCTCGACCGTTTTGACCTTTGCGACATCCTGCGCCGATACGCTGACGCCCCATTTGGCCATCTCGCGATAGCGCGGCTGGCGATGCGAAAGCGCTTGGGAATAGGTCCAGCGGACAAAGTCATCTGGATTAACTTTGCTCTCTTCCGTGTTGTTGTTGCTTAGATATTCCTGCCATTTCTGGGTCAGAAACTCTGGCTGATAGTACATCGGCTTGGGCGCGCGATCAAAGCGGCGGATCAACTCTTCGCTGTGATTGTCATCGCCTTCGATCCAGACCATCAGCATGTTTTGCGACAGCGCGTTCAAGAGCGGATCGTCCGGGTCCGAGGGATCGGCAACCTCGCAGATGGAGCCGCCGCTGTCGCAGACAAAGTTGTCGTAGTCGTAAAGATCCTTGGCCCGGCTGATGAAATGGGCGCTGTCCATCAGCGCGGCAACTTCGGCCTTGGCATGTTGTTCCTGCCGGTGCTGGTATTCGGCAAAGGGCAGGCCGCCCATGTCCTGCGCGCCGGGCTTGCCCAGATAGGTCGAAAGCGGCGCAAGATTGTTGAAGGTGATGTTCGAGGCGATATAGATCGAATCCGAGCGCAGGAGTTCGGCCAGAAACGGCGTCTTCATCGCCTCTTTCTTGAAGTTGTCGACGATATGCTCGCCCATATAGCGCGTGCCGATCCGGTAATCGACAGAGTAGTGGAACCAGCCGCCGCCGCAGCGAAGCAGGTTCGCCAGATGGGTTTTGCCGAGGCCCGACATGCCAAAAAGCAGGACCCGCTTTTGCGGAGCTGCCAGCCAATCCTGCGCCGAATTATAGATCATGCCTATCGCCTTGGTTGTTTGGGCCTTGTGGTAACGGGCCAGGCGGCATTGTTCTAGAAGAATTTTTTGCGCGCCGCCCGGAGCACCCGCCCGTCAAGGACGATCATCCCGATGGCCAAAAGGGCAAAGCCCCCATAGGCCTCTGGCGCAAGCGTCTCACCCAGAACTACCGTGCCAAGGACAATGGCCACTGGCGGGATCAAAAGGGTGCACAGCATCAGGTTGCCACTGCCGGCCATGGCCAGCACCCGGTAGTAAAGCAGATAGGCAATGGCCGTTGCGATGCCGGCAATAAAGGCAATCGCGCCCCATGTGACGGGCATAAGATCAAAGCGAAAGGGGCCTTCGGCGATCCATGCAAGCGGCACCATGAAGATGGCGCTGCCCGTCAGCATTCCGGCGGCGGCAACTTGCGGGGAAAGCCCCGAGAGGCGCGCGCGTCCCCATGCGCTGGCAAATGCATAGGAAAGCGTTGCGCCCAGAACCGCCAGCTGCGCAAGCGAGCGCAGATCGAAGTTGCTTAGCGCGCCGGGGCCGATGGCAATGGCGGCACCGGCAAAGCCAATGGAAACGCCCACAAAGCGGCGCATCGTCAGCCTTTCGTCGGCAAATACGGCGGCGGCCACGAGTATTCCAAAGATCGCCGTGGTCGAGTTCAGGATCGAGGTGAGGCCCGTTTCAATATGAAGCTGCCCCCATGCCAAGAGATTGAAGGGAATGACGTTGTTCAAAGCGCCCATCACCAAAAGGCTGGCCCAAAGCTTTGGATCCCGGGGCAGGGGCATCCGGCGCAGAAAAATGACGATCCACAGGATCAAGGCGCCCCAAAAGACACGGTGGGCCACTGTTGTCAGCGGCCCGATCTCGTTCAGGGCAAGGCGCACGGCCAGAAACGATCCACCCCATATGACCGAGAGCAGCAAAAGTTCTGTCCAGGCCCGCGCGCTAAGTGATTTCTGAGGTGTCATCTTGTCGGCTTACGCCGAAACAAAGTTCCGCGCGACCCGGAAATTGCGCGAAAAAAATGGGGGGCCTGCAAGCGCAGAGCCCCCCGTCACTCGTGAATGGTGTTGGTCTTAGGTAGTTTTAATATTTAGAAGCTCACGCCGACGCGGATACCCGCGGCAAGCGCCTTGTTACCGGTCCAGGTCACGGCGCCGAAGTTCTGGTCGCCCAGCTTGGCATAGGTCACACCAGCGGTAATTTTCGCATTACCGTTCGTGTAGGTTGCGCCAAGGCCAATGCTGGTCGAACCCGTTGTCGGGGCAAGGGGCGTTGTTGTCGGACGGTTGCCCGGCTTTTCATAGCCAAGGGTGACCGCTGCGGACCAGTTTTCGTTGAACTTGCGGCCCAGACCGATCGAATAGGTCGTCGTGTTGCCGGTGAAGTTCGCATAGGTCTTTGTCGGCGTCGTGACGTTGAAGCCGTCCCAGCCAGCGTAGCGGATCGAACCAAACAACAGCGTGTTTGCCGCGATACCGGTCTGTGCCTCAAGGTTCCAGCTTTGCGGCGTCACGATATTAAAGTTGACCGCACCGCCGTTTTCAGTGCCCGACATCTTGTTCGTGATCTTGCTGTTGTAAGTCAAAGATACGCGCATGGCGATCTCGGGCTTTTCATACGCAACGCCAACAAGATAGCCGACATTGTACTTGCTGGACGCGGTCAGATTATCCGGCGGGGAGACGATGGTTCCGTTCAGTTTCTGAAAACGCAGACCGCCATGGATGCTGAAGTTGTTTGCCATCTTGTAACGGCCGACCGCGGTCAGCGCCTGGCTTTTGACATCCGCGCCTGCTCCGCCGAAGGGAGCACCGGCTGGATATTGCACACTTGCGCCAAAGGGCTGATCCGCGATCAGCGCAAATGACAATGCGTCGCCCATGTTCTGTTTATAGGCAAAGCCCAATTGAGTGTAGGATTGCAGTGGATCGCCACCAAAGTTTCCGTTTGCCGTCGGATTGACGGTTCCAAAGGAAAATTCGGCATATGCGCCGGATGCGCCGCCCTCTTCAAAAAGCGCGCGGATCGATTGCCCGGAACGATCTACGCCCCCAGCATGAGCAGCACCGGCTATGAGTGAAATAGCCCCTGCTGTAATTGCAAGATGTTTCATTTTCTTTCCCTGTCGAGTGGTGGTTTCTTAAGAATTCTATAAAAGGCGTACTCGTTACAACAAAGATTGACGCAAGGTCATCCGACGTAGCGTCACAAAGTTGCTTTGGCGCGGCGAGTCTTGGAATTTTCTGCCCAGATGTTGTAGTAATTCGCCCCGAAGATCACCGCCGCACCAACGAAAACCCAGACATCCAAAGCTTCGCCATAGAGTAACATCCCAACGGCCGCGATAACCGGAAGGCGTGCAAAATCAACGGGTATCACGACAAGCGCGGGCGCAAGGGTCAGCGCAGTGGTAATGCAGAAGTGCGCCAAAAGCCCGGCAACACCGATCAGCAATAGCCACGGCAGGGTTTCCATCGTGGGAAGCGAGATGTCCCCATCAAAGCCGGCAAAGCCAAGACCCAGCACGGCCTGCATCACCGTCAGGTAGAACAAGATGCAGGTGACCGATTCTGTTCGTGTAAGGCGCTTGGTGAATATCGTTGTGCCTGCGAAACCGACCGCTGCCAACGCGGCGGCAAGGATGCCGACGTTGATCTCGCCGGTAAAAGGGCGGGCCACGATCAAAATGCCGACAAAGCCGAAAAGCGCCACGACCGCGCGGCGCCGGGTCAGTTTCTCGCCCAGAAGAAAGGGCGCCAGAAGGGTGACCCAAAGGGGCGATGTGAATTCCAGCGCAAAGACCTGCGCCAGAGGGGCGAGGGTCAGGGCGAAAAACCAAAGGTTCTGGCCTGCAAAGTGAAAGGTGTTCCGCAAAAGATGGGTGCCCAGCCGGCGGCGGGTGATCTGGCCCAATGTGCCAAAAGCGCCGCCAATGGTCAGAACGATCACAATGCCGATAAATGAGCGGTACATCATCAGCTCGAACGTATCGAGCTGGATGGACACAGCGCGCCCCGCAACCGCCATCGAAGAGAACGAAACAATCGCACCGATCATCCAGAGAGCGGCGCGCAGCGGGCGCGCCTCTGGTGGTTGAGTTGTCTGATGCAATTTGCTGTCCTCGATCTTTGTGGCAAGGCACCACGAAAGCCCGGGCGAAACAAGGGCCGTATTGCACTGCGGCCAGCGCCCTATCCAAAAAGAACTAATGAAAGAAACAGGTTATCTTAAGTGCCTGATTTAAGGGGGATCATTCCCACTCGATCGTGCCGGGAGGTTTGGAGGTGATATCATAGGTCACCCGGTTGATGCCCGGCACCTCATTGATGATCCGCGTTGCCGTTTCCCCAAGAAATTCATGGCTGAACGGATAGTAATCGGCCGTCATGCCATCAACCGAAGTCACCGCACGCAGGGCGCAGGCGAAATCGTAGGTCCGGCCATCACCCATGACGCCAACCGTGCGTACTGGAAGGATTGCAACGAAGGCCTGCCAGATATCATCATAAAGCCCGTGGCGGCGGATCTGGTCGATATAAACCGCGTCCGCTTCGCGCAGGATGTCCAGTTTCTGGCGCGTGATTTCACCGGGGCAGCGAATGGCAAGTCCGGGGCCAGGAAAGGGGTGGCGGCCAATGAAACTTGGCGGCAGGCCCAGTTCACGGCCCAGCGCGCGGACCTCATCCTTGAAAAGCTCGCGCAGCGGTTCAACCAGTTTGAGGCCCATCTTTTCGGGCAGCCCGCCAACATTGTGGTGGCTTTTGATCGTAACCGACGGGCCGCCGGAAAAGCTTACGCTTTCGATGACATCTGGATAAAGCGTGCCTTGGGCCAGAAACTTGGCGCCGCCAACTTCGCTGGCATGTTTTTGAAAGACATCGATGAACAGCTTGCCGATGATCTTGCGTTTGGTTTCAGGATCGCTTTGGCCATCGAGCGCGGATAGAAAAAGCTCCTGCTCATCGGCGTGAACCAAGGGCATGTTATAGTGATCGCGGAACATGGTGACGACCTCTTCGGCCTCGCCTTTGCGCAGAAGTCCGTGATCGACAAAGACGCACGTCAGCTGATCGCCGATTGCCTCGTGGATAAGAACGGCCGCGACAGAGCTGTCAACGCCGCCCGACAGCCCGCAGATGACCTTGGCATCGCCGACCTGCTCGCGGATGCGGGCAATTGCCTCTTCGCGGTAGGCGCCCATGGTCCAGTCGCCCTGAAAACCGGCCAGTTTGACGAAGTTCTCGTAAAGCATGGCGCCGCGCGGCGTGTGGTGCACTTCGGGGTGGAACTGAACGGCAAAAAAGTTGCGATCCGTGTCTGCGGTGATCGCGAAAGGCGCGTTGGGGGAGGTGCCGTAGACCTTGAACCCCGGTGCGATCTTGGCGACGTGGTCGCCATGGCTCATCCAGACTTGTTCGGTTTCGGTAGTGAACCAGCCTTCAAGCAACTCAAGCGGTTCGCCTGCGGGCGTGACATAGGCGCGCCCGAACTCGGCGGTGCCGTGGCCACGCTCTACCTTGCCGCCAAGTTCCTGCATCATGACCTGTTGGCCATAGCAGATACCAAGGATCGGCACGCCAAGATCGAACACCTCGGCCGGTGGACGCGGCGAGCCTTCGTCGATCACGCTTGCCGGACCGCCCGAAAAGATCACCGCCCTTGGCGCGAACTCGGCCAGAAAGGCCGCGTCGACTTTTTGGAAGGGGTGAATTTCACAATAGACGTTCAGTTCGCGCAGGCGCCGCGCAATCAGCTGCGTCACTTGCGATCCAAAGTCGATAATCAGAAGGCGGTCATGGGATTTCTGTGTCATGGCAAGGCAATATTCAGACCTGAGGGGGCATGCAAGACGGGGCAGGGCAATTTACCCAAAATTTCTGAATTGGCGCAGATGTCGTTTTCTCGCCTCAGGCGGCGGAAATCTCCTTCCTGACGGATAAATTGCCGCTATCTGATGCTGCAAGCGATCAGAAGGTACCGGCTATGACAGAGGCAGCAGCGCGCAGACGTGGACGTGGTGGCGGCGGAGCGGCGCGGCGTGCCGAACGCACGGCGGTGCGGATTGAGACCGCAAAGTTCATCACGCGCAAGATCCCCAACCTTGAAATTCTTGGCGAAGAGGCGCTGGAGATCATCGAGGCCAATGCCGAGATCTTGCTTGAAGAGGTCGGTGTTGCCTTTGTTGAAAACCCCGCAGCGCTAGAGCGGTGGCGGCAAGCGGGCGCCGATGTTCAGGGCGAGCGTGTTCGCCTGCCCAAGGGCCTTGCGCGCAAGCTGTGCGAAACGGCACCTTCAAGTTTCACCCAGATTGCCCGCAATCCTGAGCGCAATGTTGACATTGGCGGTCGCAACCTTGTGCTGGCGCCGGTTTACGGCCCGCCCTTTGTGCGCGATGTCCAGGGCGGCCGGCGCTATGCGACGATGGAAGATTTCCGCAACTTCGTGAAACTTGGCTACATGTCCAAGTGGCTGCACCATTCGGGTGGCACGGTGTGCGAGCCGACGGATGTGGCCGTCAACAAACGGCATCTGGACATGCTGCACGCCCATATGACCCTGTCGGACAAACCCTATATGGGATCGGTGACAGAGCCGGTGCGGGCACAGGATTCGGTCGAGATGTCGGATATCCTGTTCGGCGGTCTTGATGACCGGACGGTGATGACATCGCTGATCAACATCAACTCTCCGATGACTTTTGACAGCACCATGATGGGCGCGCTGGAGGTTTATGCGGCGGCGAATCAGGCTTGTATCATCTCGCCCTTCATCGTTGGCGGCGCCATGGCGCCGGTGTCGGTTGCGGGAACGCTGACACAGGTTCTTGCCGAAGTGCTGGCCGGCGTTGCCTATAGTCAGCTGATCCGCCCCGGCGCGCCGGTGATCTTTGGCGCTTTTGTAACGTCGATCGACATGAATTCGGGCGCGCCGACCTTCGGAACCCCCGAGGCGGCCCAGATCACCTATGGCGTGGGCCAGCTTGCCCGCCGGATGGGGCTTCCTTATCGGTCGGCCGGATCGTTCTGCGGCTCAAAGCTTCCAGATGCGCAGGCCGCCTACGAGACCGCCAATTCCCTGAACGCGGGCCTTTTGTCCGGGGTCAACTTCATGCTGCACGCATGTGGCTGGCTGGAAGGCGGGCTTGTCAGCAGCTTTGAAAAGTTCGTGATGGATGCAGATCAGCTTGGCGTTCTGCACAAGCTGGCAGAAGGGATTTCGGTCGACGAGGACGCGCAGGCGATGGACGCGATCCGCGAAGTAGGGCCCGGTGGGCATTACCTTGGCTGCGATCACACGCAGCGCAACTTCAAGGATGCCTTCTGGCGCACGAACCTTCTGGACTACAAACCCTTTGAGACCTGGGACGAAGAGGGCGCGCGCGATACGCAAACGCTTGCCACGGCTCGTGTCAAATACCTCTTGGATAACTACCAGCAACCGGCGCTGGACCCCGCCATTGCCGAGGCTTTGGCCGAGTACGTCGCGCGCAAGAAAGAATCGATGCCCGACGCATTTGTCTGACCTGCTCAGGGTACCCGGACGTGGCGGCGGCTGCAGGTTTTGCGCCGTGAGTATTTTTGCAAAGAAGAAGCCCGGGGCCCTGTGAAAGGGCCTTAGGCGCCGCGCGCAAGCACCAAAAGCCGGGCCTCACCCATCATTGCGACAAGGACATCGACGTGCTGGGCGATGGAGTAGCTGGCATCGCCGTTCTTGCGGGCCTCTTCGATCTGCGCCTCGTGGTTGATCAGGGAGAGGATCGCGCGGCCCGGTGTTGGCAGTTCGCTGGTTTTCATCACGCGCCTCAGGTCACGGGTTCGGTTGTAATCGGCCTGGCCGAGGCGGGCGGCGCGGATCAAAAGGCGCGGGCGGCGCAGCGTTTTGAGAAGGCTGAGAATGTCGTTCATGGTGAAAGCTCCAGCAAGGTTCGGAGCCTCATCATGGACACAACCTGAGCGGGTGTTGCGCTGTGGATAGTTTGAGCGTTCGGTCCTTTCAAAATTGTTTAGGTTTTATAAACAATGCTGCTCAAAGTCGCAGATTTTAACACATCGGTAACAAATACAACTTTAGGTTGTGTAACCTATGTGGATAGAATTTACTGATCTGACAGGTCCCGGAGGGTGAAATGATAGACACTTCCCAACCACAAAAAACCAGTCAATGCCTGCCTGGTTGGGTGCCGGAAGCTGCGCTTGCGTATCTGATTCACACAGAAAAAGGCCTTTCGATCCGCGCGCTGGCGCGGCGAAGGGGGTGCCATGCATCAACCGTCATGCGCCAGATCAGAAGGTTCGAAAGTCGCCGCGACGATCCGCTTGTGGATGAAGCACTTATGCGCCTTGGCGCTGTGCATTTTCACGAAAACAACTCTTTGGATTGTAAGGAAGATTCGCATATGACAGCCCACCTGCGTCGCCCAGTTTCGGATCCTGATGAAGCCACGATAGAAAAAGAGGGGCGCCGGATTTTGCGGCGCTTGTGTGAAACGGGCGCTGTCCTTGCCGTGGCGGCGGATCTTGAGAAAGCGGTGGTTGTCCGTGATCTGCCCGGCGGGGAAAGCACGCGCACGGCTGTGGTTGATCGCCGGGTTGCGCAGGCGATGGCGCTGAAGGACTGGATTAGCTGCACCGCGCCGGGAAAGATTGCGCGCTATACGATCACGGGGGCGGGGCGCGCGGCGCTAAAGCGGCTATTGGCCGAGCAGGCGCGAGCGCGCGGATTTTCAGAGGCGCCGGCATCCTTTGGCGATCAGCACAGGATCTGGGGCGAGAAGACCTTTGAAGATGAAGAGACCGGCGCGCGCCAGCGGATCAAGTACAACCTTGCCGAAAGCCCGCTGGCTACGCTGTCGCGCCGCAAGGACAAGGATGGGCGCAATTTTCTGTCCGATGGCCTTGTGGCTGCGGGCGAGCGGCTTCGCGAGGATTTTGAGCTTGCCCAGATGGGACCGCGTGTTGCCCAGAACTGGGAGCGTTTTCTGACAGGCGGCGATCGCGGCAGTTTTGCAGGGGACGCCGGCATGGGCGAGGGGCCTGCGGGCGCGCGCGCGCGTGTGATGGCCGCGCTGAAGGATCTTGGGCCGGGTTTGGGGGATGTCGTCTTGCGGTGCTGCTGTTTTCTTGAAGGGATGGAGACGGCGGAAAAGCGGATGGGTTGGTCGGCGCGGTCGGGCAAGATCGTCCTGCGGATTGCGCTTCAACGGCTCAAGCGCCACTATGAGATGACGAATGGCGGGCAGGCGCCGCTGATTGGCTAGCGCGGCGGGGTATGCATTTGATGCAAAGCTGCATTTCTTGGGTCTGTTCGCGCGGGACATTCGCGTGCGGACAGGCTATATCGTGACAAAGTCCATTGACCGAGGGCACGATGCGCGATCTGAAAATTCCCGAGCAACGCCATCCTGAAAAGGCGCGGCGCCCTGACAATGCCCAGCCGCGCAAGCCTGACTGGATCCGCGTCAAGGCGCCCACTTCTGCCGGATACAAGCAGACGCGCGACATCATGCGCGAGCATAAGCTGGTCACCGTCTGCGAAGAGGCCGGATGCCCCAACGTCGGCGAATGCTGGAGCCAGGGCCACGCTACCATGATGATCATGGGCGAGGTTTGCACGCGCGCCTGCACCTTCTGCAACATCGCAACCGGCAAGCCGCCCGAGGCGCTGGATGTGTTTGAACCGGGGCGCGTGGCCGATGCGGTCAAAAAGCTGGGTCTGAACCATGTGGTCATCACCTCGGTTGATCGCGACGATGTCGATGATGGCGGGGCAGAGCATTTTGCTCAGACGATCCGCGCGGTGCGCCGCCAGTCGCCGGGGACCACAATCGAAATTCTGACGCCCGACTTTTTACGCTGTGATCCCAGCGTGTTGGAGGTTGTTGTTAATGCCAAACCGGATGTTTTCAACCACAATCTTGAAACCGTTCCGGGCCTTTACCCCGAAGTGCGACCTGGCGCGCGCTATTTCCATTCGCTGCGTCTTTTGCAGCGGGTGAAAGAGCTTGATCCGACGATGTTCACCAAATCGGGCATCATGGTCGGACTGGGCGAGGATCGTCAGGCGGTCCAGCAGGTCATGGATGACATGCGCGCCGCTGACATCGATTTTCTGACCATTGGTCAGTACCTTCAGCCGACGCCAAAGCACCACCGCGTTGACCGTTTTGTCACGCCAGAGGAATTTGC
Source organism: Paracoccaceae bacterium (assembly GCA_030148005.1). Classification (GTDB taxonomy): domain Bacteria; phylum Pseudomonadota; class Alphaproteobacteria; order Rhodobacterales; family Rhodobacteraceae; genus JASBSV01. The sequence continues at coordinate 24,076 of JASBUI010000013.1, forward strand.
CGCTTATGAAAAGGCCGCCTATGGCAAGGGTTTTCTGATGGTTTCGGCAACGCCGCTGACGCGATCTTCGTACCACGCCGGGGACGATTTCGCGCGGCTTCGCAAGGCCCGGCTGGACAAGTTTCAGCGCAGCGGAGAAAGCTGAATAGATAGCGCTTTGGAAAACGTCAGGGCAGGGCCTTGATGTAGGTCGCGATTGCCAGCCGGTCCTCATCCGTCAGGCGCGATGTGCTTTCAATCACTGTCACCATTTCGCCGCCCGCTGTGTCAAAGGTCGGGGTAAAGCCGCTTTTGAGGTATTCGGCGATGTCGGCGGCGGTCCAATCCAGCTTTTGAGGCGTGATGCCGGGCGTTTTGCCGCTGGCCTTGCCGGGGATTGGCGCGCCGGTCATCCAGCTATCTTTTTCAAGGCCACCCAGAATGTTGCGCGGCGTGTGGCATTCGGCGCAGTGGCCCAGCGCCTCTACAAGGTAGCGTCCGCGTTCTTGAAGTTCATTCTCCGGGTCCTGCATAACCCAGTCTTCGTCTTGAAATAACAGTTTCCAGACACCAAGCGTCCGGCGGATGTTGAAGGGAAAGCCCACTTTATGCGGCTGATTGGCGACGGCCACGGGCGGCAAGGTGCGCATGTAGGCCACGAGCGACAGGATGTCGGCGGGATCTGCCTTGGCGTAGGACCCATAGGGAAACGCGGGGTAATAGTGAGCGCCTTTGGGAGAGACACCTTTCATGATCGCCGTGACAATCTGGGCGTCGGTCCATTTGCCAATCCCAAAGTTGGGGTCGGGCGATATGTTGGGGGCGATGAACGTGCCAAAGTCCGATGGGAACTGCCGGCCACCGGCCAGCTTCAGAAAATCCTCGCCCGTGGCTTCGGGCGCGGCGTGACAGCCCGCGCAGCCGGCGGCGAAGAAAACCGCGCGCCCCTTTTCGGGGTCCGCAGGCAGGGCGGCAATATCGGCGGCAAGGATGGGATCCGGCCGGGTGATCCACCAAAAAATGGCCAGGCCAAGGGGCACAAGGATCAAAGCCGCGCGAAGCAGTCGCATCATGGGAAGAACTTACCCTTCAGGACGCATCAGAAAATGGCCCGCCGCTGCCTCTGTCGGTGCGGCGGGCAAGAGGTTTTGTTCCGACACTCAGGAATCGGGTTTGCGATAGGTCTTGTGGCAGGCACCGCAGGCGCCGCCAAGCGGGCGAATGGCCCCCTGAAGCGCCTCAAGCCCGTTGCCGGCGACAGCTTCCATTGCGACAGCGGCTTCGTTCAGGGCTTTGCCTTTTGCGGCAACATCGCTGAAGTTTTCCCAGATCGCGGGAAGGGCAGCGGTATCAAAGCTGCTTTCGCTATCTGATCCTTGGGGCCAATAGGCCGACTGGTTCAGAGCGCTGAGCGCGGCAATGTTAGAGGCCGCAGCCTGGGCCGCATCGGCGTTATACTCGATCTTGCCCTGAGCCATTCCGCCAAGGGTGGCCATGTTGAAACCGTAAAGCGACATATGCGCCTGACGCGCCTTGATCGCGGCTTCGTTGGCCATTTGGGCATGGCTTGCGGCAAGAACTGAGCCGGCAAGGGCGAATGAGAGAAGTCCGGCGACGGTAAGTTTCGGGGAAATGCGCATAAATACCTCCATGTAAAAGTAGTCCTTGTGAACGATACCTGTGAAAAAAGGGAATACCACTCTGAATAAATCAAGGGTATTATGCGATTTATGCACAACTCGAATTGGGATGATCTAAGACATGTTTTGGCGGTTATTGACGCCGGAACAGTGAGCGGGGCGGCGCGAAAGCTGCGTGTTAACCATGCCACGGTGCTACGGCGGATTTCCGCCTTCGAAGATCACCATGGGTTCACACTTTTTGAGAAAGGGCCGCAAGGCTACAAGGTGCCCGCTGATCGCCAAAAGCTGGTCAGTGCCATCCGCGAGGTTGAGGCTTCGATGGCCTCTGTGGACCGGATCGTGAAAGGGACGATTGCGCCGCTTTCAGGTGTCATGCGCGTGACATCGACCGACACTTTTTGCCAAGCGATTCTTCCGCCCATTCTGGCGCAACTGACAGGTCAGGCAGAGGGGCTGTCGCTGGAACTGATCTGTTCGAACACCCCGCTTGATATGTCGCGGATGATGGCGGATATCGCGGTTCGCCCCACGATCAACCTATCGCCGGATCTTTTTGGCGTGCGCGCCGGGGCGCTTGGGTTCGACCTTTACTCGCAGGACGGGCAGACGAAAAAATGGCTGGGCCTGATCGGCCAGCTTGGCCGGTCTGTAGCGGCTGAATGGATGGCGCTGAATGTCGCCCCGGATCAGATCGCCGGTTCAAGCGACAGTTTTCTGGTTTTGCGCGAATTGGCAGCGGCCGGGCAGGGGCAGGTCATCCTGCCTTGCGTTCTGGGCGACCGCGACCCGCGTCTTCAACGGATGCCGGGCATCGTGCCACGCATGGAAGTGCCGATCTGGGTGGCAAGCCATATCGATCTGGCGCAGGGGCCAAGGCTTCGCCGTTTGCGCGAGGATCTGGCAGATGCGCTTTGGCAGGAAAATGACGCCTTGGTCGGTGCCTAACGGCTGATCCGCCCCTTGGGTGTGGCTTGCGGGGTAAGCCATTCGGGCCAGCCGTAAATACGCTCAACGGCGTAAAGCGCAAGGCAGATCGCGACGATGGCAAAGACGAACTTTATGCGCCCCTCAGAGGGTGGGTTCTTTGCCCACCGCGACATCCGCAGGAGCCAGCGATAGTTCATTCGGTGAACCTGACCGAGCCGATATAGGGCAGGTTGCGGTTTCGCTGGGCGTAGTCGATGCCATAGCCCACAACAAAGGCGTCGGGGATTTCAAAACCGGTCCATGTCGCCTTGATATCAACCTCGCGGCGCGAGGGCTTATCAAGCAGCGCGATGGTTTCGAGCCGCCTTGGACCCCGCGATTCGAGCAGGCCGATGACGTGTTTAAGGGTAAACCCTGTATCCACGATATCCTCGACGACAAGCACATCGCGCCCGCCAATCTCACCGCGCAGGTCCTTGAGGATGCGCACTTCGCGGCTTGAGGTCATTTCGTTGCCGTAGGACGATGCCTCTAGAAAGTCGACCTCGACCGGAAGCTCAAGCTCTCGCACCAGATCGGCAATGAAAACGAAAGAGCCGCGCAAAAGGCCGACCACGATAAGCTTGTCGGTGCCTGCAAAGGCAATTTCTATTTCCTTGGCCAGCGCCTCGACACGGGCGGCGATCGCCTTGGCCGAGATCAACTCGTCGATGACATAGGGTCTGCGGGCCATCTATCCCCCTTGAATTCCGGGGCAGAGTTTACGACACCTTGCCCAACTTACTTGGGAGTAACGGATGCCGACGCATCAGGAAACACGGAAATTGCCATATTCTGCGGCGCAGATGTACGATCTTGTCGCAGATGTCGCCAGATACCCCGAGTTTCTGCCGTGGTGCGCGGCGGCGCGGATCACCTCGCGCACGCCGCAGGGTCCGGCCGAGGTTATGATTGCCGAGCTTGTGATCTCGTTCAAAGTGTTTCGCGAACGCTTTGGAAGCCGCGTGACGCTTTACCCCGACGAGATGAAGATCGACACCGAGTATCTGGAAGGCCCTTTCAGCCACATGCGCTCTACCTGGGGCTTTACCGATACGCCGACGGGCTGTGACGTGGATTTCTTTGTCGATTTCGAGTTTCGAAATGCCATTTTGCGCGGCGTGGTCGGTGTGGTTTTCAATGATGCCATGCAGCGCGTGGTCAGGGCGTTCGAGCGGCGCGCAGATGCGCTTTACGGCGGAAAATAGGAAGCATAGATGGGCATAGCGGTTGCTGAAAAGCTGGCAGAGTTTGCAGCGGCCGATATGGCGGCCCATGAAGGCGCGCGCCAAATGGTGCGCCTGTCGATCTTTGACTGGGCAAGCTGCGGTATCGCGGGCCAGTCAGAGCCGGTTGCGCGCATCCTGCGCCAAAGGGTCACCGAAGATGGCGGGCGCCCCGAGGCAAGCCTGATCGGCGGCCAAAAGGTTCCCGCGCGGGCCGCAGCGCTGGCAAATGGCACCGCGTCACATGCGCTTGACTACGACGATACGCATTTTGCCCATATCGGACATCCCTCGGTCGCGGTCATCCCCGCCGCATTGGCGATGGCCGAGGCGGGCGGCGCCGGGATGGACCAGTTGATCGATGCCGCGCTCGTCGGGGTCGAGGCAAGCGTCAGAATTGGCCAATGGCTGGGGCGGGGGCACTATCAGATCGGATTTCACCAGACGGCCACGGCGGGGGCCTTTGGGGCCACGCTTGCCTGCGCGCGGCTAATGGGGCTGACGCCCGGGCAAACGGTGCATGCACTTGGGCTGGCGGCGACGCGCGCTTCGGGGCTCAAATCGCAATTTGGAACCATGGGTAAACCCTATAACGCAGGGATCGCCGCCGAAAGCGGGGTCGAGACGGCGCGCCTTGCCGCGCTTGGCATGACCTCTTCGCCGGAGGCTTTGGCAGGCTCGCAAGGCTTTGGGCCGACGCATGCAGGCGCGGGCGATGAGACGGCTTTTGACCAGATGGGCCAGAGTTACATTTTTGAAAGCATCAGCCACAAGTTTCACGCCTGCTGTCACGGAACGCATGCAGCGATCGAGGCGCTTGGCGCGCTAAGGCTTGATCCTGCGCAGGTCAAAAGCATCGTTATCGAAACGCATCCTGCATGGATGAGCGTGTGCAACAAGCCCGGCGCGGCGACCGGCCTTGAGGCCAAGTTCAGCTACAAGGTGGTTGCGGGGATGGTTCTTTGCGGTGTCGATACCGCAAGCCCGGCAAGCTTTGATGACGCCCTTGGCGCCGACCCTGCAATCCGCGCGATTGCCGATATTACCCAGGTCATCGCCAGTCCCGAACTGACCGAGACGCAGGCGCGTGTTAAGGCGGCGATGGTTGGGGGCGCCGCCAAAAGGGCCGAGCATGATCTGACCGCGCCCATCTCTCTTGAAGCGCGCGAGAAGCGGCTGCGCATCAAGGCCGCGCGGATGCTGGGCGATCAGGCGGCGGCGTCCCTGTGGCAAGCGGTCCAAGCGCGGGCGCTAAGCGGAATTCTTTCAGAGCTTCAGGGCTAAAACAAAACGGGCCCGCCAGTTTGGCAGGCCCGAAGCTGTTTGACTGAACCTGCCGGGTCAGGACGTAAAGTCGTAGGCACGCTCACCGTGGACGGCAAGGTCAAGGCCCTGACGCTCTGTGTCTGCATCAACGCGCAGCGGCGTGATCAGCGCGACCAGTTTGACCAGAATGACCGTCATCACGATGGTAAAGACACCGACGATGGCCAGACCGCCCAATTGCGCCATCCACGATCCTGCTCCGAAGGCGGCGATCATGATGGTTCCGAAGATGCCGCCGACACCGTGCACGGCAAAGACATCGAGCGTATCGTCGATCTTGGCCTTGTTGCGCACGAAATAGACCGCTTCCTGACAAAGGATGCCCGCAACAGCGCCGATGATCAGTGCCTCGACAGGGCCGACAAAGCCCGATGCAGGAGTGATAGAGGCAAGGCCAGCGATGGTGCCTGTCACGATACCTACAAGCGATGCCTTGCCGTATTTGATCCGCTCCCAAAGGGCCCAGGTCAGTGAGGCTGTCGCCGCCGAGATATGGGTGACGGTCAGCGCCATCGCCGCGCCGCCATCGGCTGCAAGCTGTGATCCGCCGTTAAAGCCGAACCAACCGACCCACAGCATTGCCGCGCCGATCATGACCATGCCGGGGTTGTGCGGTGGTTTGGACCGGTCCGAACGCGCGCCAAGGAAGACGGCGATGACAAGGGCGGCAAGCCCGGCGGTTTCGTGAACCACGATACCGCCTGCGAAATCGCGAACGCCAACCTCACCCAGAATGCCGCCATCGGACAGCATGCCTCCGCCCCAGATCCAGTGAACGACGGGCGCATAGACCAGAAGCATCCAGAGGGCCGAGAAGAGAAGGACAAAGCCAAAACCGATCCGCTCGACATAGGCGCCGACGATCAGGGCCGGTGTGATGATGGCAAAGGTCATCTGGAAGGCAAAGAACAGCACTTCGGGCAGGGTGCCCGACAAGCTTTCGGCGGTGACGCCGGACAGGAACATCTTGTCCAGACCGCCCCAGATGCCGCTTTCGCCGGGCCCAAAGGCAATCGAGTATCCCACGACCAGCCACAGAACGCTCATCACGCAGGCAATTGCATAGCACTGCATAAAGACGCTTAGAACGTTTCTGGCGCGCACAAGCCCGCCGTAAAACAGGGCAAGGCCCGGCAATGTCATGAACAGCACAAGTGCCGTTGCTACTATAATCCAGGCGGTATCCGCTCCGTTCATCGCTCCATCCCTTATCTGATGACCGTTGTAGGTTGGGCGTATCAAACGGATGGCGGGCGCAAATAAAAGCGGCGCGGGCGGCTGGGCCTGCCCAAAACGCGGGCAGTTTTGCGTTTGCTTAAGTTATGGGCAAGATTTGCGGCAGATGCACAAATTATGATCGCTTAGAGGATGCCGCTTGCCCAAGCATCTTTAGAGCATGCTCGACCGCGCCCGCGCGCACGTGATTTCGGCCAATTGCGCCAAATTCCACCGTCTCGCTCTGGCAGGCACCCTTTGTTGCAAGGGCAAAGCAAACACGACCCTCGGGTTTGAACTCTGACCCGCCCGGGCCGGCTATCCCGGTGATGGATAGGGCCAGCGTTGCATCTGAGCGCTCTAGCGCGCCCTTGGCCATTTCTTCGGCCACAGGGCGCGACACGGCGCCAAATTCGTCCAGCGTCGCCTTGCCCACGCCCAGCATCTCGATCTTGGCGGCGTTGGTGTAGGTGACAAAACCCCGGTCGAAGATATCCGAAGACCCCGGAACAGAGGTTATCGCCCCCGCCAGTAGACCCCCGGTGCAGCTTTCGGCGACAGCGATCATCTCGGCGCCTTGGCGGCAGATCGTCAAAAGCTGCTCAGGCGTCATCAAAGCGCCCCATGGGCGATGGCGGCCGCGCCGGTGACGATAATGGCGGCAAAGATGCCTGCGATGACATCATCCAGCATGACCCCAAGAGGAGAGTTCAGCCGGTCGGCCCAGCCGATGGGGCCGGGTTTCCAGATGTCGAAGAGGCGAAACAAAAGAAAACCACCGATCCAGCCGGGATAGGGGAAAAGCCACGGGGCGGCGCCTGCAAACCACAGACCGGCCGACAGCGGCCAAAGCGCGATCCATTGGCCTGCGACCTCATCGATCACGATCTCAGAGGGGTCATGGTCCGATTGCCCGCGCGTGGCCTCGGCCGTGGCCCACCAGCCAACGAAGAAGACGGCGATCGTGGCTGCGGCCAGCAGGGGAAACCCCCCAAGCCCGTGCAAGGGCCATGCCACAAGGACCGCAGCCGCCGATCCCCATGTGCCGGGCGCGGGGCGCAGGTTTCCTACCCCGAAGAAGGTTGCGATAAGGCGGCTCATCCGGCCACCAAAGTTGCCGTTGCGATCGCGGCAATCCCTTCCTGCCTGCCGGTAAAGCCAAGCCTTTCAGAGGTTGTCGCCTTAACGCTGACACAAGCCGGGTCCAGCTGCATGATCTCTGCCATTTTATTCCTCATTTCAACGGCATGCGGCCCGATCTTGGGCGTTTCGCAAACCAGGGTGCAGTCGATGTTCGACACGTTGTATCCACGTGCGCGGGCGCGCGACATCGCATGTTCCAGAAAGATCCGGCTGGCCGCGCCCTTCCACTGCGGATCGCTGGGCGGAAAATGTTGGCCGATATCGCCTTCGGCCAGCGCGCCATAGATGGCGTCGGTGACCGCGTGCATGCCGACATCGGCATCAGAATGACCCTGAAGGCCACGCTCATGGGCGATATCGACACCGCAGAGCGTGACAAAGGCGCCGGGCCCAAAGCGGTGCACGTCGTATCCGTTGCCCAGTCTGACATCCATGTTTCTGCCTTTCAGAATAGCCTCGGCGCGCGCGAAATCCGCGGGGTAGGTGATTTTCAGGTTGGCTTCTGAGCCCGGAACGATCGCAACCTCGATCCCTGCGCTTCGCGCAACTTCCACATCATCCAAAGCGCCGCCGGGGTGTGCGGCGTGCGCGGCGCTGATCGCATCGAAATCAAAGCCTTGCGGCGTCTGGGCGCGAAAGAGGCCTGCGCGGTCGCGTGTGCCGGTCACTTTGGCATCTTCGCCCGTCCAAAGGGCGTCGGTGACGGCAAGTGCGGGCGCGGCGCCGCGTGAGGACTGTAGCGCCTGCAAAACGCTGGTGATCGTTGCGGCGTCGATACAGGGGCGGGCGACATCATGGATAAGCACATTTGCGATCCCGCGCCCGGCCAGTGCGCCAAGCCCGGCGCGCACGGATGCATCGCGCGTCTGGCCGCCTATGCAGACCTCAACCTTGTCCCACTGGCCGTAGGCCGATCTGTCCTTGATATCCTCTGGGTTCAGGACAAGGACGATGTGGTCGATCTGTGGATGGTTCTGAAAGGCCCTTATGGTCCAGTCGGCAACGGCGCTGCCGCCAAGCATGCACCATTGTTTGGGCTGCTCGCCGCCCGCGCGGATACCGCGTCCTGCGGCCACGATGACCGCTGCGTTTGGTGATGCGGGTGATTTGGTCATGACCGAAGGCTTAGGGCAGAGACGCGCAACTGGCAATGGCCCGTCCTGATCCGGTATAAGTGATTAAAAAATAGGCGTATCGTGTTTCAGGGCGGTTCTGAGTGGTCGTTTTCTTGTGGAAGTCTTGGCATTGGGCTAGCTAGAGGCAACTGCACAAGGATTAATCAACTGTCTCTTCAAGTGGCACATATAACGCTGGACCCGCCGGTTTTCCTTGCGCCCTTGGCCGGGATCACGGATTTGCCGTTCCGCAATCTAGTTCAAAGCTTTGGTGCGGGCCTTGTCGTCAGCGAGATGGTGGCAAGCCAGGAAATGGTTCAGGCCAAGCCGGGCGTGCGTGAGCGGGCCGAACTTGGCGTTGATGCGCGCGGCACCTCGGTCCAGATCGCCGGGCGAGAGGCGGTTTGGATGGCGCGCGCGGCCCGGATGCTTGAAGACAACGGCGCACAGCTGATTGATATCAACATGGGATGTCCCGCCAAGAAGGTGACAAACGGCTATTCAGGTTCGGCGCTGATGCGCGATCTGGATCACGCGGTCACCTTGATTGCGGCGGTTGTCGAAGCGGTCGATGTTCCTGTGACGCTTAAGACGCGGCTTGGCTGGGACGATGATTGCCTTAACGCCAGCGAACTTGCCCGGCGGGCCGAGGCGGCGGGCGTGTCGATGCTGACCATTCACGGGCGCACGCGTTGCCAGTTCTACAAGGGTCAGGCCGACTGGTCCGCGATCGCGGCGGTGAAGGATGCGGTGGATATTCCCGTGATTGCCAATGGCGATATCACATCGCCAAAGGCGGCGCGCGCGGCGCTTGCGGCCTCTGGGGCGGACGGTGTGATGGTGGGCCGCGGCGCGCAGGGGCGCCCTTGGATACTTGCCCAGATCGCGGCGAGCCTTTTTGGCAAGCCCGCGCCGGATGTGCCGCAAGGCGCGCAACTGGCGGATATGGTGCGCGGCCACTATGAGGCGATGCTGGAGTTCTACGGCCCCAAGCTTGGCGGGCGCGTCGCGCGCAAGCATCTGGGTTGGTACATGGATGAGGTCGGCACACCCTCGGCGCTGCGGCGCGAGGTTCTGACCCAAAGCGACACAAAACGCGTCAGCCTTCTTTTGGAGCAGGCAATCACTTGTGGTGAAAGGCAGGCGGCATGATCCCCGACGACCGACTTTTGTGGGCCTCGCTTCCGGTTCCGGCGTTCATTCTGGATAGCGCGGATCGGATAACCGACACCAACCCGGCGGCCGAAGGGTTTCTGAACACCTCGGCGCGGGCGCTTTTGAACTCTCCCATCTGGGACATGGTGATGGTCGATGCGCCGCTGGAAGAGGCGTTTGCGCGGGTGCGCACGGGCCGCGCGCCGCTTTTTGTCAATGATGTTGAGGTCGGCGGCGGCTCTCGCGCGCCAATGCACTGCAATATCCAGATCGCGCCGATTTCAGGCGATCCCGAGGCGGTTCTGCTGCTGATTTCCCCGCGTGAGCTTAACGGGCGGATGTCACCGGCCAAATCGGCGGCCAAATCAGCCATCGGCATGGCCGAAATGTTGGCCCATGAGATCAAGAACCCGTTGGCAGGGATCACGGGGGCGGCGCAGTTTCTGGCGATGAACCTTGAAGCGGAAGACCGCGAGATGACGGATCTGATTGTCGAGGAAAGCCGCCGGATCGTAAAACTTCTTGAGCAGGTCGAACAATTTGGAAACCTGCGCCCGCCTGTGCGGCGCGCGGTCAATATTCACGATCTTCTGGACCGCGCCCGGCGCTCGGCGATGGTCGGCTTTGCCGCCAATATGAAGATCATCGAAGATTATGACCCCTCATTGCCGCTGACCTACGCCGATGGCGATCAGCTGTTGCAGGTGTTTTTGAACCTTCTGAAGAACGCTGCCGAAGCGGCCCGCCGGGGCGGTGGCGGGGGCGGCACATTGCGGCTGCACACCTATTACGAACAATCACTGCGCTTGCGGCGCAAGGATGGGACCGGGCGCCCGGTTCCCCTTCAGATCGAGATCATTGACGATGGTCCCGGCCTACCGCCCGAGATTGCAGGGGATATCTTTGAGCCCTTCGTTTCGGGGCGTGAGAACGGCACCGGCCTTGGCCTTGCGCTGGTGTCCAAGATCATCACCGAACACGAAGGCTGGATCGGTGTCGAAAGCGTGCCGGGGCGCACTGTCTTTCGCGTGTCCTTGCCTGTTGCCCCCAAATCCGAGGAGAATACCTGATGGACGGAACCGTACTTGTTGCCGACGATGATCGTACGATCAGAACGGTACTGACGCAGGCGCTGACGCGCGCGGGGTGCAAAGTTCATGCAACATCCTCGATGGTGACGCTGATGCGCTGGGTCGATGAGGGCAAGGGCGATCTGGTGATCTCTGATGTCGTCATGCCGGACGGAAACGGGCTTGAGGCTTTGCCGGACATCGTGGCGCGCCGCCCGGGCCTGCCGGTCATCGTGATATCGGCGCAGAACACTATCACCACGGCGGTTCAGGCGACCGAAAAGGATGCCTACGACTATTTGCCAAAACCTTTCGATCTGCCTGATCTGATGAAACGCGCCGCCCGCGCGCTAGAGGTCAAGCGCCGTGCGCCGGTTGCGCGCGTCGAAACGCCCGATGCCTCGGGGGATCTTCCGCTGGTGGGGCGCACGGCGGCGATGCAGGGGCTTTACCGTCTGGTTGCGCGGGTGATGAACACCGATCTGTCGGTGCTGATCACGGGCGAAAGCGGGACGGGAAAATCCCTGATCGCGCGGGCCATTCACGACTTTTCCGACCGTCGAAGCCTGCCCTTTGTGGTGGCGACGGTGTCGGATCTGATGGCGATTGACGGGCCAACGACGGTTCTGTCGCGTGCGCGTGGCGGATCGATCCTTTTTGACGAGGTGGGTGATCTTGACGATGCAACGCAGGCGCGTCTGGTGCGGATGCTGGATGCCTTCGGGGACACGGCGCCGCGGGTCATGGCCTCATCTCAGGTGGATCTGTCCGCGCGAATGGAGGCGGGCGGTTTCCGGCAGGACCTTTTCTATCGGCTGGGCGGGGTAACCCTGTCGGTCCCAAGCCTGCGGGTGCGGGTCGACGACATCCCGCTTTTGGCCGAAAGCTTTCTGGCCCGCGCCGATCGCGAAGGTCACGCATTGCGGCAACTGAGCGATGAGGCGATAGAGCTGATGCGCGCCTATAGCTGGCCGGGCAATGTGCGCCAGCTTGAAAACACCATCCGCCATCTTGTGGTCACGGCAAGCGAGCCCGTAATCACCCGCGCCGAGGTTGAGGCCGTGCTAAGCAACCAGCCAGCCGTTGAGCCATTGGTCAGCGGCGGCGAGGGCGACAAACTTTCGGCGTCGGTCAGCAAGCACCTACGCCGCTACTTTGATCTTCACTCGGGCGAATTGCCGCCTCCGGGGCTGTATCAGCGGATTCTTCGCGAAGTTGAACTTCCCCTGATCGAAATCGCTCTCGATGCGACCAGCGGAAACCAAGCTAAATGTGCTGATTTGCTGGGCATTAACCGCAATACATTGCGTAAGAAGATCACTGAGCTAGATATCCACGTGACACGCCGCCGCCGATTGATGTAAAAGGGCAACATACCTGTTGCTGACGGAACGCAGATTCTGCAGCCTTGGCAGGTATGACGGCGGTATAGTTCAGGAAGAGGCATCCCTGTTGCGGAGCCTAGGAAAAAGTTCAGCCTGGGAAAAGGTCAGCCGCTTGCGGCGACAGCGACGCGTTCAGAACGCGGCAACGCTGGGATTGGTGATTCTGGGGCCGATGCTGGCCTTCCTGACATTCCTTGTGCTTGGACCGCTCGACAGCTCGGGCAATGACGCGGCGCTGCGCGGCGTTCTTTTGGCCGACCTTGTCTATATCCTTGTCGTGGCCGCGCTTGTTCTGGGCCGCGTGGCCCAGATGATCGCCGCCCGCCGCGCACGCTCTGCTGGATCGCGCCTGCACTTGCGGCTGACGGGGGTTTTCGCGCTTTTGGCCCTGATCCCGACGGTGCTGGTCGCTATTTTTGCAGGGCTGACGATCAACATGGGTGTCGAAGGGTGGTTTTCGGACCGCGTGCGGCAGGTGGTTGGAAACTCGCTTGCCGCGGCAGAGGCCTATCAGGACGAGCAGACGCGCGATCTGACACAGGATACGCTGGCATTGGCGCGGTATCTAACGCGCGCGCGGCAACAGAACTTCTTTTTGTCAAATGGCGATCTGCGTCAGCTTCTGACCCAAGGACAGGCGCAGGTGCAGCGCGGGCTGCGCGAGGCCTTTGTGATCAACGGAAATGCCGAGATAGAGGCGCGCGGCGAGCGGTCTTATCTCTTCGATTTCGAACCACCGTCAGCAGCGCAGATAAAGCAGGCCGCCGATGGTGAGACTGTTTTGATAAAGGATTGGGACAACAACGAATTTCGCGTTCTTCTGTCGCTGAACGGATTTGTGGATCGTTACCTTTATGTCTCTCGCAACGTGGATGGCGATATCCTGAACCTGCTTGATGACACGCAGAAATCTGCTCTTTTCTATCAACAGCTTGAAACCGATCGTGGGCGCCGTCTGTTTGAGTTTGGCCTGATTTACCTTGGCTTTGCGCTGGTTCTCATTCTGGCCTCTATCTGGCTTGGGCTTTGGTTTGCCGAACGGCTGTCGCGGCCCGTCGGGCGGCTTGCCGGGGCGGCGCAGCGGGTTGGTACCGGTGATCTGGACGTTCAGGTCATCGAGGAAGAGGGCGACGATGAGATCGCCATGCTTGGGCGCTACTTCAACCAGATGACGCGCCAGCTTAAGGGCCAGCGCGACACGCTTTTGGACAACAACCGCCAGATCGAGCGTCGCCGGCGGCTGTTTGATTCCGTTTTGGCCTCTGTCACATCGGGCGTGATCGGGCTTGATCCTGAAGGCAACATTGCCTTCGTCAACCGCTCGGCCCAGCGCCTTCTGGCCTTGGGCCCAAGCGGTGTGCCGCAGGCCCTTGCGGTGGCGGTGCCAGAGTTTGGCGCGCTGCTCAGCCGTTTGCGGCAAAGCCGGGCTGAGGTGGCGCAGGAAGAGATCAAGCTGACGCGCAGCGGGCATCTGGAGAACCTTCTGGTCCGCCTGTCCACCCGGCGCAACGATGACGGCACGCTAGAGGGTTACGTTATTGCCTTTGACGATGTGACCGATCTTGTCGCGGCGCAGCGGATGGCGGCATGGGGCGATGTGGCCCGGCGGATCGCGCATGAGATCAAGAACCCGCTGACCCCGATCCAACTTTCGGCAGAGCGGCTTAAGCGCAAGTTTCTTCCCAAGGTTGGTGAAGACGGCGACTCTCTTGAGCAGATGACAGAGGTTATTATAAGGCAAACCAATGACTTGCGGCGCATTGTTGATGAGTTTTCCAAGTTTGCCCGCATGCCAGAGCCGGAGCGGCGAGAGCTAGATCTGACCAAGCTGGTTTCGGACGCGGTTCTGCTTCAGCAATCGGGTCAGCCCGATGTTGAGATACGTTCAGAACTTCCGGATCGGTCCATCATGGCAGAGCTGGATGGCACGATGATCAGCCAGGCGCTGACCAATTTGATCAAGAACGCGGGCGAGGCCATTGAAACCCGGCAAGAAGGGGGCGATACCGGCTTTGCGCCCCAAATCCGCGTCCGGATGCAAGTCACGGACGGTACAGCGCAGATAGAGATCGCGGACAATGGTGTCGGATTGCCCGAAGACCGTGCCCGCCTGTTCGAGCCTTACGTGACCACCCGTGACAAGGGTACCGGTCTGGGGTTGCCGATTGTGAAGAAGATCATCGAGGAGCATGGCGGCACCTTGTCGCTTGTGGATGCCGAGATGTTTGAAGAGGGCGCGCATCAAGGCGCGCTGGCAAAGGTTAGTTTGCCGATAACGAGTGTAGAAGTAACTGGAATAGAACAGGAAATGGCTGGATAGTATGAGCGATATTCTGATTATCGATGATGAAAAAGATATTAGGGAACTGGTTTCAGACATCCTGCAGGATGAAGGGTATTCAACCCGGCTTGCGGCAAACGCTGACGAATGCATGGCGCAGATCAACACCGAACCGCCTGCGCTGATGATTTTGGACATCTGGCTGAAAGACAGCCGCATGGACGGGATCGATATTCTTAAGACCGTCAAACGTGACAACCCTGATATTCCCGTGGTCATTATTTCGGGCCATGGAAACATCGAGATTGCAGTCGCGGCGATCAAGCAGGGCGCTTACGACTTCATTGAAAAGCCGTTCAACATCGACCAGTTGATGGTGGTGATTGCGCGGGCGATGGAAACATCACGGCTTCGGCGTGAGAACATTCAGCTTCGCCGCAAGGATGTCGCCTCTTCCGAGATGATCGGTTCAAGTTCTTCCTTCAAGGCCTTGAAATCCCATCTGGATAAGGTGACCAAATCCAACGGTCGGGTAATGCTAAGCGGCCCTGCCGGGGCCGGTAAGGAAGTGGCCGCAAGGTATATTCACGTCAATTCCAACCGGGCCAAGGGGCCTTTTGTCAGCGTCAATTCGGCCTCTGTCGAACCTGAGCGGATGGAAGAGGTGCTCTTTGGCCGCGAGACGCCCGACCGCGGGGTCGAGCCGGGGCTGCTTGAAGAGGCGCACAACGGTATCCTTTACTTTGACGAGGTCGCCGATATGCCGCTTGGAACCCAGTCCAAGATCCTTCGGGTTCTGGTTGACCAGCAGTTTCAGCGCGTCGGCGGCAGCGACAAGGTTCGCGTGGATATCCGCGTGATTTCTAGTTCTAGCAGGGACTTAAGTCAGGAAGTTCAGGCCGGAACCTTCCGGCAAGAGCTTTACCACAGGCTGAACGTCGTTCCGATTTCAGTGCCGTCGCTTGAAGACCGGCGCGAAGATATTCCCGAGCTTGCCAAGCACTTTATCGCCGTTTTCAACAAGGAACAGGGCCTTCCGCTGCGCAAGCTGACGACCGAGGCCGAGGCGCTTTTGCAGACGATGCTTTGGCCGGGAAATGTGCGCCAGTTGAAGAACGTGATCGAAAGGGTGCTGATCCTTGGGGCCGACAGCGGCTCTATCGAGGCGCGCGAGCTTCCCAATAACGATGACAGTGTGGCGGGCGAGGACCGGGTTGTCCTGTCTTCCAGCCTTGCGATGTTGCCGCTGCGCGAGGCGCGCGAGCTGTTTGAGCGCGAGTATCTGATGACCCAGATCAACCGGTTCGGCGGCAATATCTCTCGGACCGCGACTTTTGTCGGGATGGAGCGTTCGGCGCTGCATCGCAAGTTGAAGTCGTTGAACGTGGTTACATCGAACAAGGCGGGCGCGCGGGTGGCTTATGTCGAGGACGCCGAGGGCGCCGAGGCCGACAGCGCCTGATTGACCCCTTGGCGCGCTTCTGCCATGCAGGGTTCGATGATATCGCTTGGACTTTAAGGTAAGGCATGAAAGTCATTATCTGCGGCGCCGGTCAGGTCGGCTGGCAAATCGCGCGCCATCTATCCGGCGAAAAGAACGATGTAACCGTGGTTGACAACAACCCGGACCTTGTCCGCCGTGCTACCGAAACGCTGGACGTTCAGGGCATCGCCGGTCACGCCAGCTATCCTGACGTTCTGGACCGTGCCGGGGCAGGGGATGCGGATATGATCATTGCCGCCACCCATTCGGATGAGGTGAACATGGTCACCTGCCAGGTGGCCCACTCGGTTTTTGCCATCCCGCGCAAGATCGCCCGCCTTCGGGCGCAAAGTTACCTTACCGCCATCTATTCGGACCTCTACCGCCGCGACCACATGCCCATCGATGTCGTGATCTCTCCCGAGCGCGAAGTGGCAGAGGCCGCGCTGCGGCGGCTCAATGCCCCTGCGGCCTTTGATACAGAGATTTTCCTTGAAGGGCGCGCCCAGCTTCTGGGGCTTATGCTGGACGAAGACTGTCCGGTTGTGAACACGCCCCTGCGCCAGTTGACCGATCTCTTTTCGACCCTTCGCGCGATTGTCGTTGGCGTTCGGCGCGATGGTCGGCTTTTTGCGCCAAGCCCGGGCGATCAGCTTTTTGTCGGGGATGCGATCTATATCTTCTCGCACATAGAGGATGTGAACCGGGCGCTAGAGATTTTCGGCAAGACGACGCGCAAGCAGGAACGCATTGTGATCATCGGCGGCGGCAACGTTGGCCTTGCGGTTGCCACACGCCTTGAAGAGCGCACCGAGAAAGTGCGCGCCAAGGTGATCGAGAAGAACCGCCAATGCGCTGAGAACGCCGCAGATGCGCTGGAACGGACGATCGTTTTGCATGGCGACGGGCTTAACTCTGACATGATGGCAGAGGCGAATGTCGCGCGGGCCGATGCGATCCTTGCGGTGACCGATGACGACAAGACAAACCTTTTGGCCGCTGTTCGGGCCAAGGCGGCCGGCGCACGGATGGCGATCTGTCTTGTGAATGACCCCACGCTGGTGCCGCTGATGGGTCCGTTGAACATCGACGCCTATATCAACCCGCGCCAGACGACGGTTTCGTCGATCCTGCGCCACATCCGCCACGGGCGGGTGCGGGTCGTCTATTCGATCGGCGACGCCGAGGCCGAGGTGATCGAGGCGCAGGTTCTGTCAACCTCACCTATCTCGGGCAAGATGATCCGCGACATCGATTTCCCCGAAGGCGTTCTTGTGGGCGCGGTTCTGAAGAACGGTGAGGTCATCAAGCCGACGGGCCAGACCCGGATCGAGGAAAACGACGTCATCACGCTTTTTGCAATGTCCAGCGACGTGCCCGAAGTCGAGAGGCTGTTGCAGGTCTCTATCGACTTCTTCTGATCCATGCGCGGCTGGCTCAGCGAACTTCCACTGTTCTTGCAACTGACGGGGATCGCCGCGCTCGCGATGTATCTGCCCGCGCTCTTTGCGGTGACGGAAGAAGATTTCTTTGCCGCCCGGACGTTCTTTTATTCGGGAACTCTCTTTTTGCTTCTGGTCGGCCTTGTAGGGCTTGCGATGGGCGGGCGGCGGCCGCGCTTGGATGCGCGAAATCAGCTTTTGACCCTTCTGGCAGCTTTTACCGTTCTGCCGCTGATGCTGGCCGTTCCCTTCAATGAGGCCGTTCCCGACACCAGCTTTTACAACGCGTATTTTGAGATGGTATCGTCGCTGACGACCACCGGTGCGACCCTCTTCGATGATCCCGAACGATTGGTGCGTTCGGTGCATTTCTGGCGCTCGACCGTCGGGTGGCTGGGCGGTTTTCTGGCGTGGATCATGGCGGCCGCAATCCTTGCGCCGATGAACCTTGGCGGCTTTGAGGTGACATCGGCCAATACGGCCGGTCAGGAAACGCGGCATTTCTCGCAGATATCCAAGGTCGCCAGCGCCACAGAGCGGGTGGCGCGGTTCAGCCTGATACTGGCCCCGATCTATGGCGGGCTGACGGTGGTTCTTTGGCTGGGGCTGATCCTTGCAGGCGACACGCCCTTTGTTGCGATCTCTCATGCGATGTCGACGCTGGCGACAAGCGGCATCTCACCGGTTGGCGGGCTTTCGGGGGGCAATAGCGGGCGCGCGGGTGAACTTTTGATCCTCGTCTTTCTTGTCTTTGCCCTAAGCCAGAAAACCTTTCTGTCCTCGCGCAGCAAGACATGGGCGCTTTCGCTTTTTCGCGATCCCGAAATCCGGATTGGGCTGGCGATCCTGATCTTCGTGCCAAGCCTTTTGTTCCTGCGCCACTGGGTTGGCGCCTATGAGATCAATGATCAGGAAGACCTGCCAGCGGCCTTCAGCTCTTTCTGGGGCGGCTTTTTCACGGTCTTTTCCTACCTGACCACCGCAGGGTTTGAGAGCGCGGACTGGGTCAGCGCCGGAAGCTGGTCGGGCCTTCGAACGCCGGGAATGATCCTGATGGGCCTTGCCGTCTTTGGCGGCGGGGTGGCGACCACGGCGGGGGGCGTCAAACTTTTCCGGGTCTATGCGCTGTTCAAACACGGGGTGCGCGAGATTGAAAAGCTAAGCCATCCATCATCGGTGGCCGGGCAGGGCGCAACGGCGCGCCTGATCCGCCGCAAGGGCGCCTATATCGCCTGGATCTTCTTTATGCTCTTTGCCCTGTCGATTGCCGTCGTCACTCTGGCGCTTGCGCTGACGGGGATCGATCTGGAACCGGCGATGATCTTTAGCGTCTCGGCGCTTTCCACGACCGGTCCGCTGGCCGTTGTGGCAGGCGAGACGCCGTTTTCCTACGCCGATCTTGACGCTTTGGCCAAGGGCATTCTGGCGGCAGCTATGGTGCTTGGGCGGCTTGAAGCACTGGCGATTATCGCGCTTTTCAACCCCGAATTCTGGCGCAGCTAGGAATTTGGCCTGTTCGGCCTTCGTTTTGGGGCTGGAATCTACCGCCGAGCCGCGACATAATCGGTTGCGAATATCCGAAGGCCTGCCAAATGAGGGCAGCGACAAGAAAAAAAGGCAAGAAAACAATGGCTGCCGACAAGCAAAATTTGCAAGACGCATTTCTGAATCACGTTCGCAAGACGAAAGTTCCCGTAACGATTTTCCTGATCAACGGTGTAAAATTGCAGGGTGTTATCACCTGGTTTGACAATTTTTGCGTGCTTTTGCGCCGCGATGGGCAATCACAGCTGGTTTACAAGCATGCAATCTCGACGATCATGCCTGCACAGCCCATCAGCCTGTATGAAGGCGAAGAATAAGCCAAATGGGCGATGACACGGGCGCCACACGCGCCTGGGTGCTGCATCCCGACATCCAGAGCGACAGAAAACGGCGCAATCCGGCGGCTTCTCTGGATGAGGCGCGCGCCCTTGCTGTGGCGCTTCCTGATCTGGAAGTGGTCGGCGCCGATGTTGTGCCGCTGCCGCGCGCGCGGCCGGGTGAGCTTTTTGGCAAGGGCAAAGTTGCCGAGCTGGGCGCGACCTTCAAGGCGCAAGAGATCGATCTGGTCCTCATTGACGGGCCTGTCACCCCGGTTCAGCAGCGCAACCTTGAACGAAGCTGGGGCCTGAAGCTTCTCGACCGGACCGGCCTTATCCTTGAAATTTTTGCCGACCGCGCCCGAACCCGCGAAGGTGTCTTGCAGGTCGAACTGGCGGCGCTTTCCTATCAGCGCACGCGGCTGGTGCGCGCATGGACCCACCTTGAGCGTCAGCGCGGTGGTCTTGGCTTTGTGGGCGGGCCGGGCGAGACACAGATCGAGGCGGACCGCCGCGCGATTGATGATGCGATCACGCGCATTCGCCGGCAACTGGCCAAGGTCGTCAAAACGCGAGAGTTGCACCGTTCGGCGCGCGCAAAGGTGCCCTATCCGATCGTTGCGCTTGTGGGATATACGAACGCCGGCAAGTCGACGCTGTTCAACAGGCTGACAGGGGCAGAAGTGATGGCAAAGGACATGCTTTTTGCCACGCTTGATCCGACAATGCGCGCGGTGACGCTGCCTTCGGGAACAGATGTCATCCTGTCCGACACGGTGGGTTTCATATCCGAGTTGCCGACCCAGCTTGTGGCGGCCTTTCGCGCCACGCTGGAAGAGGTCCTTGCCGCCGATCTGATCGTCCATGTGCGCGATATATCGCATGAGGACACAGAAGCGCAGGCGCGCGATGTCGCCGCGATCCTTGGCGGTCTGGGTGTGACAGAGCAAACGCCGGCGCTGGAGGTCTGGAACAAGGTCGATCTGGTTGCGGCGGACAAGCGTGAGGCTTTGCAGACCCGCGCGGCGCGGCGCGATGAAGTTCACATCGTTTCGGCCCTGACCGGAGAGGGCGTCGCGCCCCTTTTGGATGCGGTTTCCGCCGCCCTTGAAGCGCCAAAGACGCAAGAGACGATTGACCTGAAATTCTCGGACGGGCGCAAGCGCGCTTGGCTGTTTGAGAGGGGGCTCGTTGAAAAACAACTTGAAAACGAAGAAGGCTGGGCCATTTCCCTTTATTGGACCGCCAGACAGAAGGCGGAATTTTCCAAGCTTTGAAGCTTCTTGAAAAGGCCTGCCGCAATGTCACTGATCGTTCTTTATCTTCTTACCGCTGCAATTTTTCTGGGCCTTGATGTGCTTGGGCTGAAATTTCTAGTCGGCCCTGTCTTTGAGGCGCGGGTGGGGTCGATCTTGCTTGATCAACCCCGGATCGGTGCGGCGGCGCTGTTCTACCTGTTCTATATCGCGGCGCTTTTGTGGCTGGTGACCCTGCCGGGTCTGGGCGGGTCGATCTGGCTGCTGGCCCTGAATGCCGCGATCTTCGGAGCGGCAGCTTATGGCACGTATGAGTTTACCAATCTAGCCACGCTGCGCGGGTGGACATGGACGCAAGTTGCGGTCGATGTGGCCTGGGGCACGGCGCTTACCGCCTTTTCCGCGGTCATGGGGCTTAAACTTGCGCGGGCCTTTGGCCTGCCGCTGACGGGGGTGTAGGGCCGCGCTAGCCGCCGGAGCCGGTGCCGGCAGGTTCCAGCCGGGTGATCCCCACGGCCGCGGCGCGCGCAAGATCTGCGTCGAGTGACATGGGGATGTACTCCCCCCGGCGCCAAAGCTCTCCCAGATTGTCGTAAAAGCGTGACAGGGGATGTCCGGACTGACCCGTCGATGTGATAAAGACCGAACTGTCGGGATCGGCAAAGTCGTAAACGCCCCGGTACCCGGCACCATGGACGTTCTGGAACGGATCACGGCCCTTGCCCGAGGTGACGCCGCGCATCAGGGTGTTGTCCCCGCCAGACGTGGACTGGCGAATGTTGACGAACCATTTGAGCACCGGAACATTGCCCAGCACGGGATGATCCTGCGTTGCCTGATGTGCATCGCCCCAGCGCAGCGATTCCAGTGATCCGCCATAGCGCTCATCGATCCACAAAAGCGCATCATCCAGCGCCAGACGGGAAATTTCAGCGCAGGTTTCAACGCGGGCCGATTGAACGACATCGCACCAGACGCCTGCGCCATCGACGTTGCGGAACACCCGTTCAATGAACAAAGGCTCTACTTGTGTGAACTTGTTGGCCAGCGGCCCCATCTCATCGCGGATCAGCCGTTCCTGCAGCGCGCGCAGCCATGCGGCATAGATCAGAGGCTCTGGCAGATGTTCGTTCATCTCGCCGTTCCAGCTTGCCAGAAGGGCCAGCGCCTTTTGCCGCCGCCGGTCGGGCGTGCCCTCTGGCGCGGCCTCTCCGGTGAACCAAAGGTCCTTGCCGATCAGCGGCAGAAGGGAACGGGCGGTAAAGCTGACCGTATCAAGCTGCGCCTCGATAAAGCTTTCGCGGGTGTGAACCTTGCGGTTCTGCATCAGCTTGCGCCAGCGGTTTATGCGCTGGGTGTCGCCCCAGAAGTAAGAGACGTGAAAGGGGAAGGGCCGGTCGACAGTCTTGTTGTTGGTATTGCCAAGAATGCCGCCTTCGGGATCGATAAACTCGGGGTTGGCCGAGTAGTTGGCGATGCCCTGCCAGCGGTTCTGGGCCAGCCATCCGGGCGTGGGAAGGCGCCCCTTGCTTTGGTGGCGCGCCGCGCGCAGCGGCATGGCGCCTACGGTCTTCATCGCGATCCGTTCGCGGTCGACCAGAACAAGGTTCAGCGAGGGGGCAATGTATTTGGAACCTGCAACGACAGCCTCATCAATAGATCCAGAGACCTGAAGCGCGCGGGCCGCCGACATGGTGGTGTCGCGCCCTGTCAGAAGCGTCCATGCAACCGAAGCAACATGGCCCGGCGGTGTGACCGCGCCCAGATTGTAGTGATCGGGTGGCAGTACGGGTCCGTTCTCGGTCCACTGAAGCTGAACGGTGACCGGCCCGCTATCCTTGACCTGAATGATGCTGTCGCGGGTCTTGAAAGGCTTGAACCCCTCGGGCGTGAGGTATTCCTTGGCGTTGGCCGGGTTCAGCTTTTCGATATAGACATCCTGATCGTCCATGTAGGACGCGGTAATGCCCCAGCCAAGCTTGGCGCTGCGCCCGGTCAGGACAATGGGTGTGCCGGGGATGGTGCCGCCGATAACCCCGCCCGTCGAAAGTTCAAGGCGCGCAAGGTACCACAGGGTGGGCGCGGTAAAGGGCAAATGCGGATCATTGGCCAGCAAGGTCCCCCCAGAGGCCGAGCGCGAGGGCGCGGCGGCCCATGCATTTGACGCACCCGCCAGAAAGCGCCCCTTGAAGGGCGACAGGGGATCCGGCGCGGCGCTGGCGGTGTCCCAGCTGGGTTCAACCCCCGGAACAAGGCGCGCGTATTCGGGCAGGGCGGCAACCCCTTCGCCGGGCGCGTCGGGCAGGATATCGCGGACCCGTTCGGGCGGCAGCAAAAGCGAGGTGCGCGCGCGAATGACCTCTTCTTCAAGATGTACCGATATCTGAAGCCCCATAAGTTTCAGGATCGCAAGGCTGTCTGCAGGCCGCCACGGGGCAATCTCTCGCGAGAACATGAAGAACTCGGGCGCGCCGCGCCCCAGAGCGTTCTCATTGACCGTCTTCAGCCAGCCGTTGACGCCCGCGGCATAGGCGGTCAGAGCCTCTTTGGTTGCCTCGTCCTGAACCGCGAAAGAGGCCTGCGCCAGCGCATAGATATCAAGGCGCCGCATCAGCTTGTCCACTTTCAGCGTGCGGCTGCCAAAAACCTCTGACAGGCGGCCTTCGGCGGTCCGGCGCATCATCGTCATCTGCCAGAGGCGATCCTGAGCATGGGCAAAACCCAGACCATAGTAGACATCCCTGTCGGTCTTGCCGAAGATATGCGGGACATTGGCCTGATCGCGGATAATTTCCAGCGGGGCCGTGGGCCCATCAACCTTCCATGTGGCGTTGTAGTCCGGCAAGGAGCGCGAGGCGAGGTAGTAGGCAAAGGACAGACCGGCGATCACAAGCACGACAAGGGCAAAGAACGCCCGCAAAAGCCAACGGAATGCAAATGCCATTGTTCTCGGAAATCCCCTACGGATGTTGACGGGCGCGATAGGTCGGGTATGTCGGTTAGGCAAAGTAATGGCACAAGGCAAAAGGGGAATACCATGGCGAAAATTGCATTTCTGGGTTTGGGCGTCATGGGGTACCCAATGGCGGGCCACCTTGTGAAGGCCGGGCATGAGGTTACGGTCTATAACCGGACGTTCGCCAAGGCCGAGGCCTGGGCAAAGGAACATGGCGGCGGGGCGGCCAGAACGCCGGCCGAGGCGGCCAAGGGCGCCGAAATGGTGATGTCCTGCGTGGGCAACGATGATGACCTGCGCCAGGTCTGCCTTGGGGATGAGGGCGCCTTTGCGGGGATGGACAAGGGCAGCGTCTTTGTCGATCACACGACCGTTTCAGCAGCGGTAACACGTGAGCTTTACAGCGATGCAAAGGAGCGCGGCATCAGTTTTGTCGATGCGCCGATCTCTGGCGGTCAGGCGGGTGCCGAGAACGGCCAGCTTGTGGTGATGTGCGGCGGCGATGCTGACGCTTACGCGAGCGCCGAGCCGGTGATTGATGCCTATTCCAAGCTGTGCAAGCGGCTGGGCGAAAGCGGGTCGGGGCAGTTGACCAAGATGGTCAACCAAATCTGTATTGCAGGCCTTGTTCAGGGGCTGTCCGAGGGGCTGCATTTTGCTGAAAAGGCAGGTCTTGACGGGCGCGCGGTGGTTGAGGTGATCGGCGGCGGGGCCGCGGGATCATGGCAGATGGTCAACCGCTATGAGACGATGCTGGACGATCACTTCGAGCATGGGTTCGCGGTCGACTGGATGCGCAAGGATCTGGGTATCTGTCTGAGCACGGCAAATGAAAACGGCGCGTCGCTTCCTGTGACGGCGCTGGTTGATCAGTTCTACAAGGACGTTCAGAAAATGGGCGGCGCGCGGTGGGATACATCCAGCCTGATCAAGCGGCTGCGCTCTATGGGCTAGGCCCGCGCCCTTTTGCGGGCGTAAGGCCATGAGTATTTTTGCAAAGGTGAAATGAGAACTGCCGCGCCGTGAGTGATCGAGGCGCGGCAGCTAAAGGCAGGTCAGGGGATGATACGGGTGTATTTGGTGCCCTGAAGCGTCGCGCCGACCAAAAGTCCGGTCTGGCCAAAGACCACGGCAATGACCGGGCTAAGCGCGGTGGTGGTGCCTGCGGCGAGGTTGCCGCCCTTGTCCTTAAAGGCGTACTCGACGTCGCCGCCGGCGGACCATCCCTGCGACATGCGGAAATCGGCAAGCGCGTCTGGCGTCATGAAGAAGAGAACATGGGCAAACTGCTGCGCGCCGATCTGAAGCCCGAAGGTGCCGGAGGTGGCCGAGTAATAATCGACGTTCGAGCCGTCGATCTGCAGAGCGCCGCGCCCGTAAGAGCCGCCGATGCCAAAGCCTGCCTTGGTGATCAGCGGCATGACCAGCATGCCAGAGGCCTTGTTGGCCAGATCGACCGTGCCGGGGTAGGTTTGGTACATGAAGTCCAGCGTGGTTGCGACGCGCGCGTCGATGCGTTCAGCGCCGGACGAGCCGATGCCGTTGCCGCAAGCGGCAGTGGCCGTCAGAGCGCCGGTTGCGACGATGAATTTTCGCCGCGTGTACTTGTGATTGGAAGAGCTGCTCATCTCTTGAGGTGTCCTTTTGCCTGAAGTGCCTGACATGATATGACGGTTGTCCCGTTCTGATGCCAACTATAGGCCATGGAGCCCAGCCTGTCATCAGCCAAGAGCCGTTTGCCGCCCTGCTGCTGGCAACAGGGCGCGATCGGCGCTTAGGCGTCGTTCAAAATCTCGGCAACCTCCGGGGCGAAATAGGTGAGGATACCGTCGCAACCTGCTCTTTTAAAAGCCAAAAGGCTTTCCAGCATCACCTTTTGCCCGTCAATCCAGCCGTTATCGGCGGCCGCGCGGATCATCGCGTATTCCCCTGAGACCTGATAGGCGAAAGTTGGCACGCCGAAGGTGGATTTCACGCGGTGGCAGATATCAAGATAGGCAAGCCCCGGCTTGACCATGACCATATCGGCGCCCTCGCTCAGATCACGCTCTATCAGGCGCAGCGCCTCATCAGAGTTTCCGGGGTCCATCTGATAGGTCTTCTTGTCGCCTTTCAGCGCGCCGGATGCGCCCACAGCGTCGCGGAACGGGCCATAAAAGGCGCTGGCGTATTTGGCGGCATAGGACAGGATGAGGGTGTCCTGGTAACCTTTTGCTTCCAAAGCGTTTCTCATCGCTGATATGCGGCCGTCCATCATGTCGGAGGGGCCAAGGATATCCGAGCCAGCGGCGGCCTGCGCCAGTGCCATTTTGACGAGGGCCTCGACGCTTTCGTCATTGACGATGACCCCATCGCGCACGATCCCGTCGTGCCCGTTGGCGTTATAGGGATCAAGCGCGACGTCGGTCATGACGGCGATGTCGGGGACCGCATCCTTGATCGCGCGCGTGGCGAGGTTGGACAGGTTATCGGGGTTCCACGCCTCGGCGCAGTCTTCGGTTTTCAGCGAGGGATCGGTGCTGGGAAAGAGGCAGATCACGGGGATGCCCAAGTCGCGGGCGCGGCGGGCCGCCTGAACCGCAAGATCGACGGACTGGCGCATGACACCGGGCATAGAGGCCACGGCCTCGCGGTGATCCTTGCCCTCGCACAGAAAGATCGGCCAGATCAGGTCATCGACGCAAAGCGTGTTCTGGCGCACAAGGCGGCGAAGCGGTTCCGAACGGCGCGGGCGGCGCAGGCGCGTTGCGGGAAAGGGGGCGATGGTCGGGCGCATGGGCGTGGCCTACTTTTAGGTTGGTTGGCCTACCTGAAAGCATGGTTTTAAGGCTATCTCAAGTCTGGTGGTTCCCGAAAACTGAATGTAGGGTGCGCGAAACAGGCACAAGGCGCATCAAATTGGACTGGTATCAGACCGTTTTTGAACTGATCGATATGCGATCCTTTTCAAACCTCTGGTATTGGATATCGCTTGCCGTGGTCTGGTCGACGGCCAGTCACTGGGTTCTTGGCGTGCCCTATGACGTGGTTTTGCGCGCCAAGCGGGATGGCGGGCAGGCCGAGCAAGATTTCCACGATCTTCTGCGCGTGAACGTCAACCGTATCCTTTACATCGTCAACGTCTCGGGCTTGTGGGTTCTGGCGCTTAGCTGCGGGCTTTTGTCGGCTTTGGCAATCCTTGGGTTCTGGTACTGGATCGAGTTTGCACAAGCCTTGTTCCTGCTGGCCTTTCCGATGTCGATCGTGGGGCTGATCAGCGTTCGAACCGCCCACCGGATCGTCGAGGCGAATGAGCCGGGTGAGGCGCTTTATACCCGGATGCGGCACCACCGGCTTTGGACGCAGGTCATCGGGATGATCTCGATTTTCGTGACTTCGATCTGGGGGATGTACCAGAATCTCGACACCGGGGCCTTGGGCGCTGGCTTTTGACGGTTGACAACGCCGCTGGGTCGATTAGCCCCGACGGCAATGTCAAATCCGCTGCATATCACGCTTTCAGGCGCCCCCGAGGGGCATGACGCGAAACTTCTTCTGGAAGAGCTGGCGCGCGCAGATGCACCGGTCATCCATGTTGCGCGCGACGACAAAAGGCTTGAGGCGATGCGCGCTGCGCTGGCCTTTTTCGCCCCGGATGTTCCAGTTCTGAATTTCCCGGCGTGGGATTGTCTGCCCTACGACCGCGTATCGCCGCACGCCGATATATCGGCGGCCCGCATGGCGACGCTTGCAGCGCTGGCACATGGCGTTCCGGGCAACTTCATCGTTCTGACAACGCTTGCGGCCGCCAGCCAAAGGGTTCCGGCGCGCGCGCTTTTGCAAGAGGCGGCCTTTAGCGCAACTGTCGGGCGGCGCATTGACGAAGAGGCGCTTCGCAATTTCCTTGTGCGGATGGGTTTCTCAATGGCCCCGACGGTCAATGAGCCGGGCGACTATGCCATTCGGGGCGGCATCATTGATATTTTTCCACCGGGTGAGACGGGGCCGGTGCGTCTGGATCTTTTCGGCGACACGCTGGACGGCGCGCGCCGTTTTGATCCTGTCACCCAGCGCACGACAGAGAAACTAGGCGTTATTGAGCTTGCGCCGGTAAGCGAGGTTATTCTGGACGATGCGTCAATCACGCGGTTCCGCCAGAACTATCGCCTTGAGTTTGGCGCCGCTGGCACGGACGATCCGCTTTACGAGGCGGTCAGCGCCGGGCGCAAGCATGCAGGGATCGAACATTGGCTGGGCTTTTTTCACGAAAAGCTTGAGACGCTTTTTGACTATCTTCCCGGCGCGCCCGTGGTGCTGGATGATCAGGTAACGCCCACGCGCCTTGCCCGCTGGACGGCGATTGCGGATCAGTACGACACCCGGCGCGAGGCGATGACCCATAAGGCGCGGCTGGACACGGTCTATAAACCCGCGCCGCCGACGCTTTTGTACCTTGATGACAGCGCTTGGAATGCCGCGCTAGAGGCCACGCGCGTTATTCAGCTTTCGGTGCTGGCCCAGCCCACGGGCCTTGGGGTGACGGATGCGGGCGGGCGAATTGGCCGCAACTTTGCGCCCGAGCGGCAGCAGGAAAACATCAGTCTTTTTGCCGCGCTCGCGGCCCACATCAAGGACCGGATGGCCCAAGGGCCGGTCGTGATCGTCAGCTATTCAGATGGTGCGCGCGAACGTCTTGCCGGGCTGCTGGAAGACGAAAAGATGACCGCGGCCCAGCCGATTGAGCGGGCGCGCGACATTTCGGGCAAGGGCGTTTACCTCTCGGTCTGGGCGCTTGAACACGGCTTTGAAATGCCGGGAATGACTGTCATTTCCGAACAGGACGTTCTTGGTGACAGGCTTATCCGGACGCCCAAGAAAAAGCGGCGGGCCGATAATTTCCTGACCGAAGCCCAAAGCCTGTCGCCCGGCGATCTGGTGGTGCATGTCGATCACGGCGTCGGGCGGTATCACGGGCTTGAGATCATCACCGCCGCCGGGGCTGCGCATGAATGCCTAAGTCTTGAGTATGCCGATGCCGCCCGGCTTTACCTGCCTGTCGAAAACATCGAGCTTCTGTCGCGCTTTGGGCATGAAGAGGGGCTTTTGGACCGGCTTGGCGGCGGCGCATGGCAGGCCAAAAAGGCCAAGCTGAAAGAGCGTATTCGCCAGATTGCCGACAAGCTGATGCGCATTGCTGCCGAACGCGCCTTGCGCAAAGCCCCCGTGATGGAGCCGCCCGAGGCGATGTGGGATGCCTTTTGTGCGCGCTTTCCCTACGAGGAAACCGACGATCAGCTGTCCGCAATCGAAGAGACGCTGACCGACATGGCCGCGGGCGTGCCAATGGACCGGCTGATCTGCGGGGATGTCGGGTTTGGCAAGACAGAGGTTGCCATCCGCGCGGCCTTTGTGGCGGCGCTGTCGGGGGTTCAGGTCGCTATCGTGGCGCCCACAACCCTGCTTGCGCGGCAACATTTTCAATCCTTTTCCGAAAGGTTCCGCGGCTTTCCGGTGAACGTTCGCCAACTGTCGCGCTTTGTTCCTGCAAAAGAGGCGACCGCAACGCGCGAGGGTATATCGCGCGGCACGGTCGATATCGTGATCGGCACCCATGCGCTTTTGGCAAAGTCGGTGCGTTTCAAGAACCTTGGCCTTTTGGTGATCGACGAGGAACAGCATTTCGGCGTCTCGCACAAGGAACGGCTGAAAGAAATGCGCTCGGAAATCCATGTGCTGACGCTGACGGCCACGCCTATTCCGCGCACGCTTCAGCTGTCGCTTTCGGGGGTTCGGGATCTGTCGATCATCGGAACCCCGCCGGTCGATCGTTTGGCGATCCGCACCTATGTTTCAGAGTTCGACGCCGTGACGGTGCGCGAGGCGCTCCTGCGCGAGCATTACCGCGGCGGCCAGTCCTTTTACGTGGTCCCGCGCATATCCGATCTACCCGAGATCGAAGAGTTCTTACGGGCGCAGCTGCCCGAACTGACCTATGTTGTGGCCAATGGCCAGATGGCCGCGGGTGAGCTTGATGACAAGATGAACGCCTTCTACGACGGCAAGTTCGATATCCTGCTTGCCACGACCATCGTTGAAAGCGGTCTCGATATCCCCACGGCCAATACGATGATCGTGCACCGGGCCGATATGTTCGGTCTGGCGCAGCTCTATCAGATCCGCGGCCGCGTGGGCCGCTCCAAGACCCGTGCCTACGCCTATCTGACGACCAAACCGCGCACGCCGCTGACCGCTGGCGCCGAAAAACGGCTGCGCGTTCTGGGCACGCTTGATACGCTTGGCGCGGGCTTTACGCTTGCCAGTCAGGACCTCGATATCCGGGGCGGCGGCAACCTTGTGGGCGAGGAACAATCGGGGCATGTCCGCGAGGTTGGGTATGAGCTGTACCAATCCATGCTGGAAGAGGCGATCGCGCGCATCAAGACGGGCGAATTGCAGGGGCTTTCTGAAACCGACGACCAATGGGCACCGACCATCAACCTTGGCGTGCCTGTCCTGATCCCCGAAACCTACGTGCCGGACCTTGACGTGCGCCTCGGGCTGTACCGCCGCCTGTCCTCGCTTTCGGGCAAGGTCGAACTTGAAGGTTTCGCGGCCGAGCTTATCGACCGCTTTGGCAAGCTGCCGCGCGAAGTGAACACGCTGATGCTGATCGTGCGGATAAAGGCGATGTGCCGGCGTGCGGGCATTGCCCGGCTGGATGGCGGCCCCAAGGGGGCAACAATCCAGTTTCACAACGACAAGTTCGCCTCTCCCCGAGGCCTTGTTGAATTTATCGAGGCTCAGCGCGGGATGGCTAAGGTCAAGGACAACAAGATCGTTATCCGCCGCGACTGGAAGAACGATGGCGACAAGATCAAGGGCGCTTTTGCCATCGCGCGCGATCTGGCCGAAAAGCTGGCGCAAGAACGCAAACGCAAATCGGGTTCCCCTGCCTGACTTCTTTGTGGCTCAAATATCCCCGGGGGTCCGGGGGCGGCGCCCCCGGGCGTTGACGGTTTACGCGCTGGCAGGAATGGCGCGCATCAGGGCCCAGGCCAGGGCCACCGCGATCATCAACCCCAAGGCCACGGGCAGGGGCGTTCCATCAAAGGCCAGACCGATGGGCGCGGCGATCGCAACCGCCAGAACCGTCGATATCGCCCCGATGACCGAAGCTGCCGTTCCCGCGATATGGCCCACAGGCTCCATCGCAAGCGCATTGAGGTTGCCAAGGGTCAACCCGGCCAGTGCAAATATTGAAACGGCCCAAAGCACGTAGGCGGCAAAGAACAGCCCGGCAGGCAAAAACGCCCAATTAGTTGCCGCCGCGATGAAGGCCGAAAAGCCGACCTGCGTGGCCAAGGTTACGGTGATGATCCGGCGCATGCCGACCCTTTCGACGATACGCGCGTTCAGGATGCTTGCACTGGCAGAGGCAATGGCGATGCCGCCAAACCACAAAGGAAAGCTTTCGGCGCGGCCAAAGCTTACGTCAAAGATCGGCTGAACGGTGGAGATATGCGCAAAAAGGGCGCCAAAGCACAGGGTTTGAACGGCGATGGAAAGGGCGATCTGCCTGTTGCCAAGGATTTCCCGCAAGGCCAGCTTGAACTGCGCCCAGTTCAAAGGCACCCGCCTTTCGGGCGGCAGTGTTTCGCGCTGGCGCAGGCCAAGCCATAGCGTTGCCAGCGCGCCGAAAGTGACGAAGGCCAGAAAAATCGCCCGCCAGCCGGCGAAGTGAATGATCAGGGCGCCGAAACTTGGCGCAACCGCCGGGACAAGCACAAAGATCACCATCACCAATGAGATCAGCTTGGCCATCGCGCGCCCCTCATAGAGATCGCGGATGATCGCCGTTGCCACGATCCGCGGGCCGGCGGCGCCAATGCCCTGCACGGCGCGCGCCACCAGCATCACTTCGAGCGATCGGGACACCCATGCCACCAGGGCGGCGATGACATAAAGCGCCATGCCGAAAAAGATCACCGGGCGGCGCCCGAACCGGTCAGAGAGAGGGCCGGCAAAGAAGGTGCCGATCCCCATGCCAAGCACAAAGCTGGTCACAACCAGTTGGGCCCGGTTGGGCACATCTGGCGTCAGGTTGTCAGCAATGGCCGGCAGCGCCGGAAGCATGGCGTCGATTGAAAAGGCAATCGTTGCAAAGAGCGTGGCCATAAGGGCCACAAACTCAAACTTTCCAGGCTGGCTTGCAACGGGGGCTGCGGCCTCGCTCATCGCTCCGGCTCGGAACTGGGGTCTGCCTCGGCGTTGGCAGCCTCCTGCGCGGCAAGTTCATCCAGCACTTTGGTCCAAAGCTCTGTGGGCTGGGCGCCCGGCACGGCGTGCTGGTTTGCGATGATGAAAGTGGGCACACCCGAGACGCCCATCTCGCGCGAGTGAGCGTCGCGGGCACGGATATCCTCTTCATCGGCTTCGGTGGTCAGAAGGCGCTGAACCATTGCCGCATCCATTCCGCAGGCATCTGCGATATCGGCCAGCACCTCGCGGTCACCGATGTCGCGGCCTTCCTTGAAATAGGCGGTAAAAAGGGCGGAAACAACGCGGGTTTGGGCCCCTTCGATACCCGCCCAATGGATAAGCCGGTGGGCATCAAGCGTGTTGGGCGTGCGCTGGATCGCGCCAAAGTCGATCTGAAGCCCGGCAGCTTCCGCCGCCTCGGCAATGCGGCCGTAAACTTCGACCGCCTGCTGCTTGCCGCCGAACTTTGTCTCAAGGTACTCGCGCCGGTCCATGCCTTCGCGCGGCATATCCGGGTTCAACTGAAAGGGGTGCCATGCGATCACGACGGGGCGGTCGCTGCGCGCTTCAAGCGCACGATCCAGCTGAGCTTTGCCGATATAGCACCAAGGGCAAATCGGGTCTGACAGGATGTCGAGCGTGATCATGGGTTGGGTCCTTTTGGGTCGTGCGTCAGAGGTGTCTTTTGCCGGTGCGGGCAAGGGTTTTAGGTCGCCTTTGGGGCGGCGGCGGTGTTGCGCAATGCCTTACGGGCAATCTTGTTGTTGGCCGCCCGTGGAAGCTTATCGATACGGCGATAAATCCGGGGGCGTTTGTAGGTGGCTAATTGGCCTTCTGCGTGTGAAATCAGTGCCGGCTCGCTTAAGTCCGCGTCGGCCTCGTAGTAAAGTGCGATGTCACAGGTATCGGCTTTTACGGAAATTTCAACCGCAGCGCAGTCGCCCATTCCTTCAAAGCCGGCAAAGGCGCGTTCAACCTCCATGGGCGAGACGCGAAAGCCGCCTGCGTTCATCATATCGTCAGCGCGGCCCAGATAGGCGACGCCGCCGTCTTTGTCCATCGTCGCCTGATCGCCCGTGAGGAACCACTCGCCGCGCATTCGGGCGGCGGTTTCGCCCGGCGCGCCCAGATAGCCAAGCATCAGGCCGGGGTCCTGCCGCGAAATGGCGATCTGACCCGGCTCGCCAACCTGACATGGCGTGCCTGCCTCGTTCAGAATGGCCACCCTTCGGCCCGGTTGCGGCCGCCCCGAAGTACCCGGTGTTGCCGGGGCGCCCGGAGAGCCTGAAATGAAGGTCGAACACTCGGACATACCGTAAGCTTCGTGGACGGGGCGCCCGGTGCGCTTCTGCCAGGCCGCCGCAATACCCGCGGCCATCTTTTCGCCTGCTGACAGCCCGTGGCGCAGATCGGGCAGGTCCAGATCAGGCGCTTCGCGAAGAAGGCGGCGATAGACGCCGGGCGCTGCGGCAAAGATCGTCGCCCGCTGGAACTTCAGGATCCGGGCCAGATTGGCAGGATCAAGACCGGGGGCAGGGATCAGCGCCGTCGCCCCGATCGACAGGGGATCGATCAGCCCCGTGCCAAGTGTATAGGTCCAGTTGAAAGCGCCGGCATGAAGCATGCGGTCCGCTTCGGTCATACCGTACCAGCCCTGCCACATCATCTGCCGCGCCCAGACGGCGCGATGGGCGTGCACGACGCCGCGTGCATGGCCCGATGTGCCCGAGGTGTAGACGATATAGGCGGGACGGTCCGGATCGCCTTTGTCAAACGGCGCGGCCTTGAGCGCGCGAAACTTGCGCAGCTCATCAAGGGTGATGATCCTGCCCGGATCATTGGGGAGCGAGACGCCCGGCTGGCAAACCGTGGCGGCCGGTTTGAGGTCCGGCATCATCTTGTCCAGCTCAGGCGCGGTCAGCTGCGCCGATGTCGGGACGGGAATGATCCCCACAGCAATGGCGCCCAGATAGGTGATGGGAAAATCGACAGAGTTTCCAAGGCGCATCAAAAGGTGCTGGCCGGGGGTCAGGCCCGCCTGCAACAGACCCGCGCCCGTGCCAAGGACAGCGGCCTTGAAATCACGAAAGCTCCACTCTTCGGCCCCATCGCGGCCAACAACGGCAAGGGCGGTCTTATCCGCCAAGGCATCGGCCCGGGCCAGAACATGTTCGGCCATGTTGAAAGGACTGGGGCAGGGCGCGAAGGCGCCTTTGTCAAAAACCGAAAGCATGGGTGCTTGGCTATGGGGTGATCTTGGGATTTGCAAGGCCCCTCGCGATGGCCTATTGGCGGGCGCATGAACGAGCGCGGCGAAGATAAACTGCTAAGACTTGCGCGCGGCGGCGCGCCCGAGGTCGCGGCCGAGCCGCTGGATCTTGGTTTGCGCGTGCGCGGCCTGAGAAAAGCGCGCAACTGGACGCTTGAACAGGCAGCGCAGCAGGCCGGGCTTGCCCGATCGACCCTGTCAAAGATCGAGAACGGCCAGATGTCGCCGACTTATGACGCTCTGAAAAAACTGGCCCTTGGGCTGGATATTCCGGTGCCGCAGCTTTTTACCCAGCCATCGGGCGCGCAGGTCAATGGCCGCATGGCCACAACGCTGCGCGGCGAGGGCCAGAAAGTGGCCACGACAACCTATGAGCATGAGCTTTTGGCCCAAAGCCTGACGCAGAAGTCCATGCTTCCTTACCGTGCGCGGGTGCGGGCGCGCTCTATCGATGAGTTTGACGGCTGGGTGCGCCATGACGGCGAGGAATTTCTATATGTTCTGACAGGCGTTATTCGCCTTTACACAGAGTTCTATGAACCGGCCGAGATGGCACGCGGCGACAGCGCCTATTACGACGCATCAATGGGCCACAATGTGGTCAGCATCTCTGAAGAGGACGCGACGATCCTCTGGGTCACGTCGCGCCTTTAGGTCAGGTTCAGAATGCGTTGTTGACGGCGCGGGCTCCGGCCGAGACATCCTTGCCCAGACCTTCGACCGTTGCACATCCTGCCAGCGTCAGCGCCAGCGCTACAATCATCAGTTTCTTCATTTTGCGTTCTCTATCCACCAGACATCGGGTTGAAAGCCGATCCAGTCACCGTACATCGGCAGGTTTTCGGGGTACTTCAACTCTTTTTTATGGGCAATCATCGAGATGGGCGAAAACCAGAGCGGAATGACATAGCGCCCGGAGATCAGGATGCGATCCAGCGCGCGGACAGCGGCGCGATAGTCGTCCTGACTGGGCGAGTTCAGCATGGTAGCGACCATGGCCTCGGCTGCGGGAACGTTCATTCCCATCCAGTTGCGGCTTCCCGGCTCTGTCACGCCGCTTGCGCCCCAGTAAAGAAGTTGCTCATTGCCGGGACTAAGCGACAGCCCCCGGCGGTAATAGGTCATGTCAAAGTCATAGACCTGCGTGCGTTCCTTGTACTGGGCATCGTCCACCGTGGTGACGGTTGGCGTGATCCCCAGACGCTTTAGCGCCTCGACATAGATGTCGATGACGGACTGGTTTTCGCTGGAACCCTGCGTGAGCAGGATTTCAAAGGTCAGCGGTTTACCGTCCGCTGAGGTCATGACACCGTCCTGCACGCTATAGCCGGCCTCTTGCAGCAGGGCGTTGGCCTTGCGGATGCCGGCGCGGTTGGCCTCACTGCCGTCGGATACCGGCAGGGTGTATCCATCGATTGCGCCGGGCAGCAGGTCACTGGCAAATGGCGCCAGAAGTTCGGCAACCTTTCCAGTGGCTGGCCCCGGGTTCATCCCCAGAACCGAGTTTGAGAAATACGAAGTGATGCGCGGCTGCTCGCCGCCGTTGAGCGTCTGATTGATGAACTCAAAGTTAAAGGCCTGAATCAGGGCCTCGCGCACGCGCCAATCCTTGAAGGTGTCGCGGCGGGTGTTCATTACAAAGCCGGTGATGCCAGAGGGGCGTTTGTTGGGGATCAAAGACTTGACGATCTCGCCCGACTGGACGGCCGGAAAGTTATAGTTCGATGCCCATTTGGCACTGTTGGATTCGCGCATGGTCGACAATTCGCCCGCCTTGAACGCCTCGAACATGGCGGTGCCGTCGCCGAAGAACTCCATCCGGATTTCGTCGATGTTGTTGGTGCCGCGGCGAAAGCCAAGGTTGCGGCCCCAATAGTTGGGGTCACGCTTGAGCGATACAAAGCGACCCGTCTCAAAGTCGTCGATGACGTAGGGCGCGGTCGAGATGGGTATGATATCGGTGCCGCTTTCGGCGAAATCAACGCCGTCCCACTGCGCTTTCTTCAGGATCGGACGCAGGCCCATGATCAGGGCAAGTTCGCGATCCTTTTCGGTGAATTCAAAGCGCACGCCGCGTTCGCCCACGGCCTCTGCCTTGGCGACCTTGGCCCATGCCCCGGCATAGCGGGGGTGCCCTTGGGTGCCCAGAGTTTCATAAGACCACAGAACGTCTTCGACCGTCACCGGTGAGCCATCCGAGAATCGCGCCTCGGGGCGAAGGGTGAATTCCACCCAGCGGCCTTCGGGATCGGCATCAATCGATTCGGCCAAAAGCCCATAAAGTGTAAAGGGTTCGTCGTAAGACCGGCCCATCAGGCTTTCATAAGCCAGAAAGCGCAGTTGCCAGGGAACGCGGCCTTTTCGGATGTGCGGATTGAGGCTGTCAAAGCTTCCGACCTGACCGTCAACAAAGCGCCCGCCTGTCGGAGCGTCGGGATTTGCATAAGGTAGAGATACAAAATCCGGTGGCAGTGCGGGGTCGCCATACATAGCTATGCCATGCTGTGGCTCGGAATTTGCGAATCCCGCGGCGCCGATCAAGACCGATACGGCAAAAAACCGCTTGGCCATTTGGAAATAAACCGATCTCATTTCAGCAACAATCCTTCTCTGCCCTTTGTTTCTTTTGCTTGAGCGTAGCGGTGCCTTCAAGCCTTTTCAAACTTTTAGCTTGGCGAGCGGCAGGGCATTGCTTATAAAGAAGTCACTGCTCGATAGGTTTCTTGCCTGTATGAAACCTGCCTCAATAACTTAACGCCGGCTTCGTGCCGGCGTTTTTTTTGGCCGCGTGTGCGAGGCAGAGGTTGCATTTAAAGCGTCGAGCGGATCAGCCCGGCGGCCAGTCCCAGCATCACCAGCCCGATAAGCGTATCAAGAATTTGCCAAGCACGCGCCGACCGCATTACCGGCGCAAGGTACCGTGCGCCATAGCCAAGCGAGAAGAAGAAGACGAAAGAGGCGGCGGTGGCGGCGATTGTGAAGGCGACCTTTTCACCTGCGTCGTGGAACTGTGTCGATACCGCGCCGATCAGGCCCAGCGTATCAAGATAGACATGCGGGTTCAGCCAGGTAATCGCCAGACCAACCAAAAGCGTGTTGCGAAGTGTGCTGCGATCGCCCTCAAGTTTCAGGTGATAAACCCCGATCCACGCCGCGCGCAGGCGCAAGGTTCCGTAAGACAGAAGAAAGGCCGCACCGGCCAGCGCCATGATGGCCGGAAAAAGCGGGTAGAGAGAGACAAGGCTGGAAAAGCCCAGAACGCCGACCGTGATCAGGATGGCGTCAGACACCGCGCATAAAAGGCAAAGCCAGAAGACATGTGCGCGCAGCAACCCCTGACGCAGGACAAAGGCGTTCTGGGCACCGATGGCGAGGATCAGCGAAAGGGCCGTCAAAAACCCGGTGGTTGCTGCAACTATCATGCCTCGTCAGTTATTCGCGGCCTGACCGGCGTTTGCCCGCTGACTATCCGCGCCATCAAGGGCAGGCGGCACCGTGACGGGCGGCAAGGACGGGTTCTTGGGGTTGGGATAGACCAGCCCCGCGGAAATGATCAGCTTGGCTGCATCTTCGACGGACATATCAAGCTCGACCACATCGGATTTGGGAAAGAACAGCAAAAAGCCCGAGGTCGGGTTTGGCGTTGTGGGCACGAATACGCCCAGCATGGGTTCCTTGGCCTTCGATGCGATCTCACCCTTAGCGCCGGTCGAGATAAAGGCCACGGCCCAGATGCCACGGCGCGGATATTCGATCAGGCAGGCTTTCTCGAATGACGATTCCGACTGGGCGAAAACAGTCTCGGCGATCTGCTTGACGCCGTTGTAGATCGACCGCACGACGGGCATCCGGTCTACAAGCCCCTCGGCCCATCGCAGGAACGAGCGCCCGATCAGGCCCTTTGCCACCCATCCGACAATCACAGTGAAAATCAGGAATACGCCAAGGCCAACGCCGCGAATGTTTACCGGCGCATCCTGAATGCCCATGTAGTTCAATAGCAAGACGTCGGGGTGATAGGCGCGCGGTATAAGCGGCAGGACAAAGCCATCGACCCAGCCCACAACAGTCAGGATAAGCCAGATCGTCAGACCGATCGGCGCGATGACGACGACACCGGTCAGGAAATTGGCCCGAACCCGCGCGATAATCCCGGGCCGGCGGCGCGGTGTGTCTGGTGTCAGTTTGTTATCGGACATCGAGGCGCCCGGTCCTCCGCGCTGTTCCCCCAAGATTTAGGACCTCAATGTGCAAGGCACAACGGGTCATCGTGCGCCAGAGCCGCTATTTTGCCGCTGAATACAGATTTCCCGGGCAATTTGGGCCGCAAGGCGCGCGTTATTCAGCACAAGTTCGATATTGGCGGTCAGGGACCGCCCTTCGGTCAGCTCATAGATGCGCTGCAAGAGATACGGCGTGACCGCCTTGGCGGCGATCCCCTCTGACATGGCCTGCGTAAGCGCCTGTTCGATGATCGGGATCAGATCGTCCCGGGCAATCTCGGCCTCCGGCGGGATCGGGTTGGCAACAAGTTGCCCGCCCGAAAGACCCAAGGCGCCGCGCAGGATATGGGCGCGGGCAATCTGTGCGGGATCGTCCATCCGAAGGGGGGCGGGCAATCCTGAAGAGCGCGACCAGAAGGCGGGAAAGTCATCCTGCCCAAAGGCGATGACGGGCACGCCGAGCGTTTCAAGCACCTCAAGGGTCTTGGGTATGTCCAGTATCGCCTTGGCCCCGGCGGCAACCGTGGTGACAGGCGTCTGGGCCAGCTCTTGCAGATCGGCAGAGATATCAAAGCTGCTTTCAGCGCCCCGGTGAACACCGCCAATGCCGCCCGTTGCAAAGACATCGATCCCGGCAAGGCGCGCGGCGATCATCGTGGCGGCCACGGTCGTGGCGCCCGTTCCTCCCGTCGCAAGGCAGGCGGCCATATCGGCGCGCGAAAGCTTGGCCGGTTTGCGGCTTTGGGCAAAGCGGGTCAGATCATCGGGATCCAGACCAACGTGAAGCCGCCCCTCGATAACGGCAATGGTGGCCGGAACCACCCCTTTGGCGTGCAGAACCTGTTCAACCTTGCGCGCGGTCTCAACATTCTGGGGGTAGGGCATGCCATGAGTGATGATCGTGCTTTCAAGGGCCACGATCGGCGCCTTGTCAGCGCGCGCCATGGCCACTTCGGCGGAATAGACGATATCGAAACCGGGCTGTGACATCTCAAATCTCCGCTTGCGTGCTGGTCAGTTGCGATATCGCAGTCGCGGGGCCAAGGTTCAACCCGGCTTGCGCCCCGCGCCCGTGGGCCATCGCCGGTTGACATGCATCAATGCGGATTACCGCCCATGGCGGCTAAGCTTCGGCGAGGCGGTTGAAAAGTGCCGTCTGCAGGTTAGGTAAAAGTCGAGCCGCCACAGGTTTCGCGGCTACTTCTTTGGGTACCTTTTCATTTTTCGGAGGTCGATCTTATGGCAACTTCAACTGCAAAAAATAAATCTGACGCAAGCCGCAAAGGTGATGGCGAAAGCCTAGCCGATGAGGTTGCAATGCTGCGCGATGAGCTTGAGGCGGTGGCCGCTCTTGCCCGTCAGGTCGGGGTGGATGGCATCGCGCTTGCCAAGGTGCGGGCCAAGGCCCGGCTTGGCGAGGGGATTGAGAAAGGGCAGGACGCTGCGACAAAGATCGCCGAAGAGGTCGCGTCTGAATGGCACGCGGCCGAAAAACGGCTGGTCAGAGAGGCGACCGAGCATCCTTGGCGCACCTTGGGGCTGGCCGCGGTTGGCGGTCTGGCGCTTGGCCTTCTTTTGCGCCGCTGACGGATGGGGGGCCTGATCCAACTGGCCGCCGCGCTGGTCCGTAACGCCTTTGGCGGGGTCCGGCGGCAGACAACCGAACGGCTTGTGCTCGATGCAATCATTGCGGCGCTGCTTTTGATCGCTTTTGTGCTGGCCCTCGTTTTGGGCATCGTCGCCCTTGCCGAGGTGATCGGACTTAAGGGCGCGCTTGCGGTCTTTGTTGCAGGGGCCCT
This sequence comes from Paracoccaceae bacterium, assembly GCA_030148005.1. Classification (GTDB taxonomy): domain Bacteria; phylum Pseudomonadota; class Alphaproteobacteria; order Rhodobacterales; family Rhodobacteraceae; genus JASBSV01. The sequence goes on from JASBUI010000013.1 coordinate 64,108, forward strand.
TGTCCTTGCGGGTGGCGTCTGGATATTGCTGCAGGTGCGGATGAAACGGCGCAAGGCCGAAATGGCCCGCCAGCGCGCTGCGGACCAGAAAGAACTGCTTGCACAGGCCGCCCTTGTGGCCTTGCCGATCCTGAAGTCGGGGCGCGGCATTGCCATTGGGCTTGCGGTCTTGGGCGTTCTTGCCGCGCTGGCCTCCAAGGGTGGTGACGACACGCCGGACGATGAGACTTAAGAGCGTGTCTCGCCCGAAACATAGGCCGCTGCAGCCGCAAGGGCCGATTTGAGCGCCGCGCGCCCTTGGGTCCCGGCAAGTTCTGCGGCGATATGGGCCGCCATAAAGGTATCGCCCGCTCCGGTGACGCGGGTGACCATCACATCGGGCGGATCGGCGGTATGAACCTCGCCCTTTTCGCCCTTTGCGGCGGTGCGCGCCCCGTTGGTGACCAGAACCCGGTGCGCCCCGCGTGTCAGTAACGCCTCTGCCGCCTCGGATGCCTTGCGAAACCGTGTTTTGCACAAAAGCCCGGCCTCTTCGAGGTTGAGGTAAATCGTCGCCGCCGGATGCGCCAAAAGCGGTTGCAGCCTTTCGGCCTTTCCCGGTGAGGCAGGCGCGATGCGCAGATCGGCGGCGCCAAAAAGGGGGCTAACGGCGATGCGCGCCAGCAAGGAAAGCGTCAGGTTCCCGTCAAGGGCGATGCAGCCTGAATAGGGCGCCTCGGCGCTTCCCAATCTACCATCTTCCAAGGGGCGCAGGATCTTGTCGCCCGTAGCCTCAAGCGAATGGGCATCGGCAATGGCGGCGATAAGCCCATTTGCCCCCTCTACCGCCATATAGACATCTGTCGGCAGGTCGTCCGAGAGATAGATATGCTCGGTTATCAGCCCCATCTCGGCGCAAGCGGCCAAAAGATCGCGGCCAGCCTCGTCCTTGCCGATGGTGGTCAAAAGGGCAGGGGTCAGGCCAAAGCGGCGAAAGGTCATGGCGATGTTCATCGCAACGCCCCCCGGCAGACGCGTGATGCGCCCCGGCACGTCCGATCCAACCTGCATATGGCTGGCGCTGCGCCCGATCACGTCCCAGAGGACCGAACCGATGCAAAGGATGTCTGGCGTTTTGTTCATGGCCCACCGATTACCGCTCTGCGGCGCGAAAAGCCATCACTGTATGGCACGGGTCTGGTTCTGGGCCGGCGTCACTGGGCAGGGGCGCGGTGTCATGGTAGGACAGGTGCATAGGCGCCAGACTAACAGAGTGGAGCGAAGGGCATGAGAAAACTTCAAACTCAGGGTGTGCATCACATCACCCTTGTTGGGGCCGACAGGCAGACTTCCATCGATTTTTGGGAAGGTGTTCTGGGAATGCCGTTCATCTTTGACCAGCCCAATCTGGACCAGCCGGAAGAGGGGCATCTTTACTTTGATCCCGGCGATGGGCGGCTGATCACGATATTCACCAATGAGACGCGCAAACCCGTGGCCCGGCGCACACCGACAGAGCCTGGATGCGTGCATCATCTGGCCTTCAACGTCTCGCATGCAACCTTTTCGCAAGCGGTAGAACGGCTGGATCAGCGCGGGATCAAGCATTCGGGCCCAAAGGATCGCGGGTTCATGGATTCGATCTATTTTCAGGACCCGATGGGGCTTTTGATCGAACTAGCCTGCTATCGTTTTGAGCCGCCCTTTGGGTGCAGCCATGCCGACGTGATGATCGAGGCGCACAAGATCCGGGTCGAGCGGGGCGATTACAACATCGCCGAAGTGCATCTGGCCGATGCGATCGAGCTTTTGGTCCAGCGGCGCCAGGGAACGCTGTCGAGCGACAGATCGGCCAAAGACCCCTATTGAAATGCGCCAACGGGCGCTTATTTAGCCCATTCCGGGGCTGATGCACGATTTGCGGGACAAAGCGCTTGCCAAGGCGTGCAATCTGGCCTAATGCGACGCCACTTCACAGGCGGGGCCGGGCCCTTTGGGGGAGACATCCCTGAAAGGTCCACCGGTTGAGCAAAAGCTCTGATGCCCCTCCAAGGTAGAAACCGGAAAGGAAAAAAGACATGGCTCTTCCAGAGTTTTCCATGCGCCAGTTGCTTGAAGCAGGCGTTCACTACGGCCACCAGACCCAGCGTTGGAACCCGCGTATGCAGGAGTTCATCTATGGGGATCGCAATGGCATTCACATTCTCGACCTGACCCAGACTGTCCCGATGCTGGACGCCGCGCTTAACGTGATCCGTGAAACGGTCGCCAAGAACGGCCGCATCCTGTTTGTCGGCACCAAGCGTCAGGCTCAGCGCCCGGTGGCAGAAGCTGCCGAGAAATGCGCGCAGTACTACATGAACCACCGCTGGCTGGGTGGCACGCTGACCAACTGGAAAACCGTTTCCAACTCGATCAGCCGCCTCAAGGCGATTGACGAGAAGATGGCAGAAGGTGCCGAGGGCCTGACCAAGAAAGAGCGTCTGGGCATGGAGCGTGAGCAGATCAAACTGCAGGCGTCTCTGGGCGGCATCCGCGAAATGGGCGGCGTTCCTGACCTGTTGTTCGTCATCGACGTCAACAAGGAAGACCTGGCCATTCTCGAAGCCAAGAAGCTGGGCATCCCGGTTGTGGCCGTGGTTGACACCAACTGTTCGCCTGATGGTGTGGATTACATCATCCCCGGCAACGACGACGCAGCTCGCGCCATCTCGCTTTACTGCGATCTGGCAGCACGCGCGGCGCTAGACGGCATGTCCGCCCAGCTGGGCGCGGCCGGCGTTGACATCGGCGCGATGGAAGAAGCCGCGGTTGAAGAGACCGTAGCCGAAGCCGCACCCGAGGCTGAAGCGGCGCCAGAGGCAGCTGCCGAAGCGCCTGCAAAAGACGAGACACCCGCCGAAAGCTAAGGCTTGCGACGGTTCAAGTTTCAATGGGGCAGGGATGACCTGCCCCAGTTTCCGTTCAATTGAGGAGAGCCGAAATGGCAATCACAGCAGCATTGGTGAAAGAGCTTCGCGACAGCACGGGCGCGGGCATGATGGATGCAAAGAAAGCACTGACCGAAACCGATGGTGACATGGAAGCCGCTGTAGACTGGCTTCGCACCAAGGGTCTGGCAAAAGCTGCCAAGAAGTCGGGTCGTACCGCCGCCGAAGGTCTGGTTGCGGTCATGGTTGAAGGCGGCAAAGGCGTTGCCGTCGAAGTGAACTCGGAAACAGACTTTGTTGCAAAGAACTCTGAGTTCCAGACGATGGTTGGCGATGTTGCCAAGGTTGCCTTGGGCGTGTCGGACATCGACGGGCTGAAGGCCGCGGATATGGGCGGCAAGTCGGTCGAAGACACAATCACCGCCAAGATCGCAACGATCGGCGAAAACATGTCCGTGCGCCGCATGGCCATGGTCGAAGGTGAAACCGTTGTATCTTATGTCCACAACGCAGCCAAGGCTGGCATGGGCAAGATCGGCGTTCTGGTTGCGATGACCGGCGGCGACGAAGGTTTTGGCAAGCAGGTTGCAATGCACATTGCCGCCGCCAACCCCGCTTCGCTTTCCGAGGCTGACATCGACCCGGCTTTGGTCGAGAAGGAAAAGACGGTTCAGATGGATATTGCCCGCGAAAGTGGCAAGCCAGAGGCCGTCATCGAGAAGATGATCGTCGGCCGCATGAAGAAGTATCTGGCCGAAGTTACACTTCTGGGTCAGGCCTTTGTCGTGAACCCCGACCTGACGGTCGAGCAGGCCGCCAAGGAAGCTGGCGCCACGATCACCGGTTTCGTTCGCCTTGAAGTTGGCGAAGGCATCGAGGTCGAGAAGGAAGACTTTGCAGCAGAAGTTGCAAAAGCGGCTCAAGGCTGATCCAGCTTAAGTTCTGGCGATCCAAAAGAACCAGACAGGGGGTGCTAACGCGCCCCCTGTTTTCGTTTGGGCCTTAAGCGGTTTGCGGCGCGCGGGTCTCACGCACGGGCAGATGCACCAGCGCCGCCAGAACGCCCAGAAGAACCGCGCTGATCCACATCGGGGTGTAGTTTCCGGCAACATCATAGATGCGCCCGCCCAGCCATGCGCCGATAAAGGCGCCAACCTGATGGCTGAAGAAAACCAGACCGACGAGGGTCGACAGGTACTTCAGCCCCTGCGTTGCCGCAACAAGCCCCATGGTAAGCGGCACCGTCGAAAGCCACAAAAGGCCCATCGCCGCCGAGAAGGCATAGACGCTTGCCGCTGAGATCGGGATCATCAGGAACACCGCGATCACGAGGGCGCGGGCAAGGTAGATCAGCACCAGCGAGTTGCGCTTGGAAAACCGCTGACCGGCCCAGCCCGACAGAAAACTTCCCGCGATGTTGAAAAGCCCGATCAGCGCGATCGACCAGCCGCCAACCTTGGCGGCAAGCCCCATGTCGATCACATAGGCGGGCAGGTGGGTCTGGATGAACGAGACATGAAAGCCGCAGACAAAAAAGCCGATGAACAGGCAAAGATAGCTTCGATCGTGAAAGGCCTCGGATATTGCGGCGCTGCTTTCGCCCTTGCTGCCCGCAGGGGCGGTCGGAACCGAAACGCGGGCGATCAGCAAAAGAAACGGCAGGATGGCAAGAAAGCTGAGGCTGATGAACAAAAGGCCCGGCTGCCATCCGTTTGAATTGATCAAATAGATCGACAAGGGGGCCGCCACGAACATCCCCAATGAGGCCGAGGCCGTTCCAAGCCCCATGATGAAACTTCGACGCTCATCCGGGACGACCTTTCCAAGGGCCACGACGACCACGGGGAAGGAACAGGCCCCGGTACCTATGCCGACGATGACGCCAGACCAGATGAACACATCGGGAAGGATGACCGTGCCGCGCAGCAAAAAGCCCAAGGCGGCAAGGATTGCGCCAAAGGCCACGACTCGGGCGCTGCCGTGGCGATCCGCCATCAGACCGGCAATGGGTTGGGTTACGCCCCAGACCAGCGCCTGTATCGCGACCGACAGGGAAAACACCTCGCGGCTCCATCCCAGATCGGTGGACATCGGGCTTAGGAAAACGCCAAAGCTTGCGGCAAAGCCAAAGCTGAGAAATGCGACGACGCAGCCGGCAAAGATTGCGGCGTTCACGGCGCGGGGTTGGGCCTGAGGCAAATGTTCCATGCGGGCGGGTCCTGAAAAGGCGATATCTGATCATTGACCCTACCGGTTTCTGTCGGTTGTGAAAGCGGTTTGAACACGAGGGGCAGGGCAGCCGCTGCGCGGATAAAAAAAACGGCAGAGCCACCCGGCTCTACCGTTTAGGTCTGACGCGCCCTCCTGATTGGGGATGAGGCAAGGGCCCGTCTAGGTGCCGACCCGCAAGGTTGAAATGAACCCCTTGGGCCGGCGTCCGGTTACCCGGTCGAACAAACAGCCCCTGAAATCTCAGGAAGTTTGCCCGAAGTTCCCTGGCCTAAGGCCACCACTCACGGAACACACCAACTATCACCTGTTAACCCCACGTCAATAAAGTAGGGGATTCCCTACTTGGCGCTTTCAAAGCGCTTTGGTTACAAAAATTTCGAAAAAATTTTACCATGTGGTCGGATAGGCACAGAAATTTTGCGTTTTCTGACCGGTTTTGACAGTTGCGAATCGCTCTCAGAGAGATTCGCATGGCCGGAATCGGGGAGAATTGAACTGAGTCGTTCAGGTTTCGATTACGAAAATCTGGTTCTGAAACGTGGCCTTCAGGACGGCTTGGGTGGTGGTGTCCGTGTCCAGAACCCGCCGCGCCAGGCGCAGGTGCTTTTCAACCGTGGCGGGAGTAAGCCCCATGATCTGGGCGATGTCCTGCGTCTTCTTGCCTTCGCCCACCCACTCAAGCGCTTCTTTCTGGCGGGCGGTCAGGCGGCGCTGTGCGGTGCTGTAGGGAAGGCCGATGATCTTTAGATGCGCGACGTTGTTCATTATGATCAGATCGCGGCCATGGCGCTGCCAGATATCGTCAACCTCATCCTGCGACAGACCCGCAGACGCGGTCAGCGCGATGGCGCCCTTGGCGCGGGCCGACACGGACCGAAAGCTGACAGAGTAGCCGGCGGTCACGCCCATGGAACGATTGAATTCTAAAATTCGGCGCTCTGTCTCGCTCAGACCATCGCGGTTTCGCTGGTTCTCCATCCAGCGCCATGAACAGGCCCCGTCGTTTTCAAGCGCCCAGCGGACCATCGGAGCATGGAAATACATCCCCTCGCCGATAAAGCCTTCCATATATTCGGGGCGGTGATTGGTCAGGATTATCATATCCTTGGTGTCGCCCAGAGAAGTACCGCTTCGGAACTGCGTAAAGCCGTATAGCAGGCGATCAAAGCCGTATTTGGCCATTTCGGTAACGTGAAGCTTCCAAAGATCTTCTACCGTATCGGCCTGAGTAACAGCTTCGAGATAGTCCCTCATCCGGGCGGATCCAGATGCGAGCAGATCGCGTCGATGGCAAGGGTGTAGCCCGCAGGCCCAAAACCACAGATCTGCCCCACGGCAACCGGCGCCAGATGCGATACATGGCGAAACGCCTCGCGGGCGTGGATGTTCGATAAGTGCAATTCAACCATCGGCACCTCGGCAGAAGAGACCGCATCGCGCAGCGCCACTGACGTGTGCGTGTAGGCGCCTGCGTTCATGATCAGCCCGTCAAACTTGCCCCGCGCCTCATGAATCCAGTCGATCAGAACGCCCTCGTGATTGGACTGGCGAAACTCAATCTTGACCGCTTTGCTCTGGCCATGCTCAAGGCACATCGCTTCGATCTGGGCAAGCGTGGTCTTGCCATAGACTTCGGGCTGACGCAGGCCCAGCATGTTCAGGTTCGGGCCGTTTAGGATAAGAATGCTTTTCATTCCAAACTATTACGACTGATATTCCGTTCTGTCGAGAGTTGCTTTTTGAACATTGGCAGATGCTGGGGGATTGCGTTTTGCGCAATTTCGCGGCGCGCGCCTTTGCCGGGAATTCTAAGCCGGGTTGTGTTGGCGGCGGCTTAAGGCGGTTTTTGGTGGCTTGTTTGCGGCGTTTATTTTCACTGGCGCAGGGGACCATGCTTTCCTATAGTGAAATTCACAGCGACATTATGAAAGTTTATTGCATGCCACAGAAAGCTGCATCAAATTCTGGCTCAACGGGAGAGACCTCAGTGACACTTGATCTGCAAAATTCCTTTGAGGATGACCGGCCCGCGGCCGAGCCATCCAGCAGCCAGACACAAAAGCCCGCATCGGGCGGTCGGCAAATCCAATCGGTGAACCGCGCCCTTACGATACTTGAAGTTATCGCATCAGAGCAGGACGGCATGACGCTGTCCGAGCTGGCAGAGCGGGCCGGGCTTAACGCCTCTACCTGTCATCATCTGGTCGCAACGCTGGTTGCGCGCGGGTATCTTGTGAACCTTGGGCGCAGCCGCGGCTATGCGGTTGGCCAGAAGGTCAACCAGCTCAATACTCTGGCCGAGCGCGAGAGTGATCCGGTTGAACTTTTGAAAGACGACATCCGGGCCCTTAGCATTCGTCTGGGCCATGGCGTTCAGCTTGCGGTGCTTAGTGAGACCTCGCTGTTGACCAAGCTGCGTTTTGCGCCGGCCAAGGATGATCTTAAAGAACCTGATGATGTCGCAAAGATGACCGCGCTGCATGCAACGGCCACGGGAAAGGCGATCCTTGCATGGATCCCGGATACCGAACTTGTGCGTATCATCTCGGCCAATGGGCTGACACGGTACACCGACAAGACGATCGTGACCCTTTCGGGGCTTGTGGAAGAGCTTCGTTCGGTTCGCCGGCGGGGTTTTTCTGTCGACAACGAAGAGCTGCAAAAGGGTGTTGTCTGTATTGGCGCCGCGCTGCGCGAGGTTGGGGGCGCGGTTGTTGCCTCTATCTCGACGACGGTTCCGGCCCATCAGGCAACAGAAGAATACCGCGCGCACCTGTCCAAGGCGATCATCACCGCCGCGCATGAATACTCGAACCGGCTACGCAAGTTCCGCCGGTAACGACAACCTGAAATTCAAAGTGGAGCCAGAACAGATGACCATGCCAGACAACGTAACAGTCAGCGCCGACTACCCGGTACCGGAGATGATGAACGCTTGGGTTCTTGGTGATCCGGGTGAGCTGACGCTTCAGCAAAAGCCGGTTCCGGCGCCCGGAAAGGCCGAAGTTCTGGTGCGTATCGACGCCGTGGCAATCTGTGCGACGGATCTTGAGATCATTCACCACGGCCCCCCTGCGCAAATCCATGGCGGTGATCCGTTCAACAAGAACTTTACCCCCGGCCATGAATACATGGGCACGGTTGTGGCGCTGGGTCATGGCGTTGACGAATACAAGATCGGCGAGCGCGTAACGGTCGAAATTCACGCCGGTTGTGGCCAGTGCAAACGCTGCCGGCAGGGCATGTACACTTCCTGCCACAACTACGGCAAGAACTATGGTGATGTGGACAAGGGCCACCGCGCCAATGGCTTTACCACCGATGGCGGCTTTGCCGAATACGCGGTGAACAACATCAACACGCTTGTGCATGTCGACGACACGATGAGCGACGAAGAAGCGACGCTTGTCGTGACCGCCGGAACGGCGATGTACGGTCTAACCGAACTTGGCGGGCTTGTTGCGGGCGAAGCGGTGGTCGTCACCGGCCCCGGGCCGATCGGCCTGATGGGCGTGGCAGTTGCCAAGGCGCTTGGCGCGCAGCCGGTCATCCTGACAGGAACGCGTGATAACCGTTTGGAAATAGGCAAGAAACTTGGCGCGGACCACGTGATCAACGTGCGCAAGGAAGACGCGGTAGAGGCTGTTCGCAAGCTGACCGATGGCAAGGGCGTCGACTATGTCGTTGAATGCGCCGGCGCGCCCAACGGGCTTAACGAGGCGGCCCAGATGGTCAACCGTGGCGGCAAGATCTGTCTTGCGGCTTTCCCGGGCAACAGCCCCGAAGTGGATGTGGCCTATCTTGTTCGCAACAACATCTATCTTTACGGCATCCGCGGCGAGGGCAAGACAGCCACGCACCGGGCCGAAGCTTTCATGCGCCAGAAGCGCTTTGATGCCACGCTGATCCACACCCATACCTTCGAGATGGGCGACCTCAAAGAGGCGCTGCGCTATGCCAAGGACCGTGTCGAGGATGCGATCAAGGTCGTGGTCAAGAACAAGCACGCGGTCGCGGGCCGCGTGGCGGCTGAATAGCACGGAACTTCTTGAAAAGGGCATCTGATGCTGACCTGTGACACATACCACATGCCGACCGGACTGACCGAGGCGCTTACGCTTTGGTCAGAGGCCCCAGCGGGAAGCCGTCTGGTATCTGGTGCGACCGACATTCTGCCTTGGGCCCGTGAGGGCCGGGCAGGGGATGTACACCTTCCCGCGATGATCGACGTCACGCGCGTTCCGGAAATGTCGGGCTATAGGGTCGAGGGCGGGCGCGTCCGGCTGGGCGCCAATACCGTCTATCAGGACTTTCTGTCCAAGGATGATCTGCGCCGCTTTCTGCCGTGCATGCCCTATTGCGCGATCTGGTTTGCCGATGATCAGATCCGTGAGGTGGCGACACTGGCGGGAAACCTTGTAAACGCATCGCCCGTTGCCGATGGAACACCGCCCGTTGCGGCGCTGAACGGCGAGGTTGAGCTGACCCGCCTTGCAGATGGCAAGCTTGCTCGCCGCCTTGTTCCGGTGGGCGATTTCATTCTTGGTCCGGGCAAGACCGATCTGGCCGAGGATGAGATTGTAACGGCGGTCATTTTAGATGATGCAACCGGATATGGCGGGTCTTTTCAAAAGGTTGGACAGCGGCGTTCACTTGTAATCTCGGTCGCTTGCTGCGCCGCATTGGTGAAGACGGACGCATCGGGCACCAAGTTTGAGGACCTGCGGCTGGCCCTTGGCGGCGTGGGTCCAAGGCCCATTCGCCTAACCGAAGTGGAAGAGGCTTTGCGCGGGGCCGAGATCAGCCATGGTGCAATCGCAAAGGCGGCGGATCTTGCCGCCTCAAAAGTCGCCTCGCGCAGCCGCAAGGAATATCGGCGCGATGTCGTCGTGGGCTTTGTGCGCGCGGCCATTGAAGAGGCGCTTGGCAATCAGCCGGGCGCGCCAGTTGAAATCCGCGGTGCAGGAGAGACAGCAGATGTCTAAACTCAAGATCGAGCTGGAAGTGAACCAGCGCAAGGTCGTGCGCGAAACCGAGCCGCAAAAACGTCTTTTGGACTTTCTGCGCGAGGATCTGAACCTGACTGGGGCCAAGGAAGGCTGCGGCGCGGGCGAATGCGGGACATGTTCGGTTTTCGTCGATGGCAAGCTGGTCAAATCCTGCCTGATGCCCGTGGCCAAGGCCTCTGGCTGCAAGGTTGAAACGATCGAGGGGCTGGCCGAGCCGGGTCAGCTGACACCGGTTCAGAAAGCCTTTCACAAGACCGGGGCAAGCCAGTGCGGCTATTGCATTCCGGGGATGGTCATGGCCGCAACCTCGGCGCTTCGGGCCAACCCCGACGCCGGAATTGAAGAGATAAAAGAACGGCTTGGCGGCAACATCTGCCGCTGCACCGGCTATACCAAGATATTTGAAGCCGTGGAAATGGCCCGGGCGGTCATCGCAGGCGACATGGCCCCGGCAGAGCTTGAAGAGGACGCTGTTGGCGCCTCTTACATCGGGGCCAATGTGCGCCGTCTGGACGCGCCTTCCAAGGTTTCAGGGCGGCTGAAATATGCAGCCGACATGAGAATGCCCGATATGCTTCAGATGCAGGTTCTGCGCTCGCCCCATGCGCATGCGAAGATCCTGAGCATCGACACAAGCGAGGCCGAAGCGATGGAAGGGGTGGCTTGCGTCATCACAAGCCGTGATGTGCCCGGACAGGACGGTTTTGGCGTCTTCGTGCATGATCAGCCGATCATGGCGCGCGGCAAGGTTCGCCATGTCGGTGAGGCCGTGGCGGCGGTTGCTGCCGAGGACCTGCTGACGGCCCGGCGCGCCCTGTCAAAGATCCGCGTCGAGTACCAAGAGCTTCCCGGTATTTTCGATCCGCAAGAGGCGATGGAGCCTGGCGCGCCGGTGGTGCACGACTATGCGCCCGGCAATGTGGTCAAACATATCCCCGTGCGAAAAGGCGACACCGCCGCCGGGTTTGCCGCCGCTGATCTTGTGCTTGAGGATGACTTTAGCACCCAGCAGGTCGAACATGCCTATCTGGAGCCTGAGGCAGGCATCGCTTACGTCGATCCCGATGACGTGGTCGTTGTGATTTCTCCCTCCCAGAACATCACCCACCACCGTCACATGCTGTCGCATATCATCGACAAGCCGATCAACAAGGTCCGCTTTATCATGAGCCCGGTAGGCGGCGGCTTTGGCGGCAAAGAGGATATGATCTATCAGGGTATGCTTGCGCTGGCCGCGATGAAGACGCATCGCCCGGTTCAGCTGAACTTCACCCGCGAAGAAAGCCTGATCGCCTCAGCCAAGCGGCACCCCTCGCTTGTGCACTACAAGATGGGCCTGACAAAAGACGGCCGGATCACGGCGATCGAGTTCAACATGCTTTCAGACGGCGGCGCCTACGGGATGTCGAGCGAAGGGGTGATGCGCAAGGCGGCCATCCTGTCGTGCGGCCCTTATGAGGTTGAGAACCTGAAGGTCGACACGACGGCCGTTTACACCAACAACACACCATCCGGAGCTTTCCGCACCTTTGGCGGCATGCAGGCGCAGTTTGCCACCGAAAGCATGATGGATATGGCCGCCGAAGCCTTGGGGATGGATCCCTTTGAAATTCGCCGCGTCAACATGATGAAGATCGGCTCGCGCACGCATACCCAGCAGGAACTGACCACCGCGTCACTCGACCGGGTGCTGGATGCGGCCGAAAAGGCCTCACGCTGGGAGACAGGCGCGCCGGTGTCGCGCGGATCGCAACGCGGTGATCTTGGCGGACCTGATACACGCGCGCCCTGTACTTTGGGCGCAAGGATCAACCAGCCGGATGTCGCGGCTGGCAAGGAAAAGGTGGCGTAATGGACCGCAAGCTCAGGGGCCGCGGCGTCGCGGCAAGCTGGTACGGGATCGCACGGACCGCAACGATTGACCGGGCAGGGGCCTGGGCCGAGCTGGATGATGGCGGCACCGCCAAGATCGTCACCGGCGTCACCGAGATCGGCGAGGGTATCTTGACCCTTCTGGCGCAGGTCGCGGCCGATGAGCTGGGAATTAAGCCTTCGCAAGTGACGATCGGCGACAATGATACCGCCCGATCGCCGGAAGCGGCACATGCTGGCGCAACGCGCCAGACCTATATGATCGGCAACTCGGTCGCCCTTGCCTCACGCGAGGCAAAGAAGGCGCTTTTTGAACAGATCGCTGACCACTGGGGCGTTGAGATTGACACGTTACGCTCTTTTGACGGTGAGGTTTGGGCAGAAGGCACGAACCTGCGTATGAGCATGGAAGAGGCGGTTGCCACCTGCAAAGCGCGCGGCGTTGTGCCCGTTGGATCGGCCTCATTCACCGCCCATGGCACGGGTCTTGATCCCGTCGATGGGTCAGGCAGCCCATGGCAGGCCTATGTCTTTGGCACACAAGTGGCAGAGGTTGAGGTCGATACCTACACAGGCGAAGTTCAGGTTCTGGGCATCTGGGCGGTGCATGATGTGGGCCGGGCGATCAACCCGCGCGGTGTCGAGGGCCAGATCGAAGGCGGCGTCGTTCAGGGCCTTGGTCAGGCCTTGATGGAAGATTACCGGACCGAGAAGGGTCACACCACGACGCATGGCTTTGCCAAGTACATCCTTCCGACCTCGCTGGATATTCCGCAGATCAACTGCACCATCGTCGAAGATCCCGATCCGCTAAGCCCGCTTGGGGCCAAGGGCATTGGTGAGCCGGCGCTTGTTCCGACCGCTCCGGCGATCATGAACGCAATTTACGACGCGATCGGGGTGCGCATGAAGTCGCTGCCCGCAACGCCCGAAAAGATTCTGAGCGCGCTGCGCGAGCGTGGCGCAAATCAGGAAAGTGGCATCAGGCAAGGGGGGGCCTGAGCCAGGTTGAACCAACCGGCGGGTGGAGGAAAACAATTTCCGTGCCGGTCAAACTGAAACCAAGGGAGGAAAGAATGAAATTGATATCCAGAACACGCGGTGTCTTGACCGCGGCGATTGCCGCGGCGCTGATATCCACCACAGGGGCCGCACGCGCGGAATTTCCTGAAAAGCCCGTAGAAATGACCGTCCTCTTTGGCGGCACTGCGAACACCATCGCTCAGCTTTTGTCGGAACTGATGTCTTCTGAACTGGGTCAGCCGGTTGTACCGGTCGGCCGCAAGGGCGGCGGCGGCGCCGTTGGTTATTCCTTCATGGCCGGCACTGCGCCAGATGGGTACAACATCGTCTGGAACTCCAACTCGATCAGCACGACTTATCACACGGGTCGCATTCCGTTTGATTACAAAGCCTTCACACCGATCGCACGGGTTTCAACCGAGGTTCCGGCGCTGGCCGTCAACTCTTCGACAGGTTGGAAAAGCCTTGGCGAGATGGTTGCCGCGGCAAAAGCTTCGGACAAAAAGCTGAAGGTCGGCATTTCCGGCAAGGGATCTTTCACCCATCTGACGTCGGCGGCGCTTTTCGATGCGCTGGGGATCGCAGACAAGGTGAACTATATCTCCTACGGCGACGGCAAGGCCCCGGTTGAGCTTTTGGCCGGGCGCATTGATGCGGCCATCCAATGGCCGGGTCAGTTCGTTTCCTATGCACAGGCAGGCGATTTGACTGTCCTCGCAGTTACGGGCGATACGCGTGTTGCAATCCTGCCGGATGTTCCGACCGCGATGGAACAGGGTACAGACATCAACATCTCTATGTGGCGCGGCCTAGCAGCGCCGGCTGGTACGCCTGCCGATGTTGTCCAAAAGCTGGAAACCGCAGCAAAGAACGCCGTCGACAGTGCGGCTTTTCAGGATGCGGCTGGCAAGATCGGATTTTCGCCTGCCTATCTTGACGCAAACGGCTTTGGTGAAGTGATCGCACGCGACGATGCCTTCTATGCCAAGCTTTTGGGCGAACTGGGCATGGCCAAGTAGGCCGCAGCCAAGGAACAGATCAATGACCAATCAACAACAGAACACGATCCTGGGGCTGGTCCTGCTGGCCGTAGCTTCGGTCTGGACCTGGTTGGTCATTGACACCATTCCACCGGGTTTTGGCGATGGGGATATCGGTCCCCGCGCTTTCCCGCTGATCTTCGGGCTGTCGCTTGGCGCCTTGTCGATCCTTCTTTTGATCCAGGCCTATTTGCGGGCCAGAGGCGTAGAAAAGCCAGAGGGGCAGGGCGCAGAAGCTGGCAGCTCTATCCACTGGATCCCGGCCTTTACCCTGCTGGTTGAAATCTCTTTCTACGGTGTCCTGCTGGAAAAGACGGGCTTTGTGATTGCCACGATGGTGATCATCGTTCTGGTCATGTGGCTGAACCTGAAGGTCCGCTCGCCCTTGAAAATAGGGTTGATGTCTGTGGGAACCACTCTGACATGCTGGATCATCTTTGAAAAAATTCTCGGTATCTACCTTGCGAACGGTACCTGGATAAACCTCGGATAGCATTGATGGAAAGCTTTTTTCAGGCGCTGACGCTTGCCTTTTCGCCCTATGCCATCGGAGCGGTCGGCTTTGGCACCTTTGTCGGACTGGTCTTTGGGTCGATCCCCGGGCTGACCTTTACGGTCGCTCTTGCACTGGCACTGCCCATTACCTTCAGCATGGCGCCGGTTCCTGCGATCGGGCTTTTGCTGGGCACCTATATCGGCGGCATGACGGGCGGATCGGTTTCGGCGATCCTGCTTGGCATCCCCGGAACGCCATCGGCGGCCGCAACGGTTCTTGACGGGCACCCGATGACCAAGAACGGCGAAGCGTCAATCGCGCTTGGCACGGCCGTGATCGTGTCGGTCTTTGGCGGGGTCTTCAGCCTTGTTGTGATGATCGTCTCGGTCGATCTTGTCTCGCGCATCGCGATTGAGTTTGGTCCAGCCCAGATATTCGCGCTGGTTCTCTTTGGCTTTTCCACCATCTGCGGGCTTTGCGGCCCTTCGCTGTTGAAAGGTCTGATCAGCGGGGTCTTGGGCCTTATGATCATGACCATTGGTCTGGATGCCATCGAAGGCATTCCGCGCATGACCTTTGGCAGCATCAACATGCTGCAGGGCGTTAACCTTCTGGTTGCGATGATCGGTCTTTTCGCGGTCCCCTTCATCATCGAAGCCTTCAGCCAGAAGGATGATGTATCCTTTGGCGACAGGCCCATGGCCAAGGTGCGCACAGAGCTTCCGTCGTTTCGGCTTTTGTTCAAGAACCTGTGGCTGATGATACGCTGCTCGGTCATCGGAACGGGCATCGGCGCCATCCCCGGAACCGGGGGGGCCATCGCGTCATTCCTTGCCTATGACCATGCAAAACGCTTTTCAAAGTCGGGCCGAAAGTTCGGCAAGGGCAACATCGAAGGCGTCATCGCCCCCGAAACGGCCAATAACGCGGTCACGGGCGGCACGCTGATCCCGCTTTTGTCGCTTGGCATTCCGGGCGATCCGGCCACGGCGATCGTTCTGGCGGGGCTGATGATCCACGGGATCGTTCCCGGCCCGGCCCTCTTCATGAACCATGAGGTAGAAGTTTACGGGATGTATGTGGCCGTTGTTCTTGCCTATTTCTGGGTTCTGGGGCTGCAACTCCTTGGCATCCGTCTTTTCGTGCATGTCCTGAAGGTCCCGCGCGAGATGCTGGCGGTCGTGGTTCTGGTCCTATGCGCCGTTGGCGCCTATTCGATCCGCAACAGCGCCTTTGACATCTACTCGATGGCCGTCATCGGTGTCGGCGCCTACGTCCTTGTGGGCCTGCGCGTTCCGATCACGCCGATCATCCTTGGCATGGTTCTGGGACCGACGCTTGAGAATGAGTTCCGGACCGCAATGATGCTTTCCGAAGGTGAACTTTCAATCTTCTACACCTCGCCCACGGTCGTGATCTTCTTTGGCCTGGCCGCACTTATCATCATCCTTCAGGGCATCAGCGAGCTGAAGCTTAGAAGACGATCCAGACAAGAGGTTCAAACGACCGATGCTTGAGAAAACCACAGGCCCGTCGCAGGCCGAGACCCAGATGGCCGATCGTGCAAGGCGCCTTGCGGGGCAACCTGTCCTGCAGGCGCTGGCAAAAGAGGCAGAGCGGGGGCCGCTTTCCACGACGCTGTCCGAAGCGCTGGTGATCGGGCTTATGCAGCAAGGCGTGCGCCACTATTTCGCGATCTTCGGCCATGGTTCGACCGATCTGGGAGAGGTGCTTCGCATCTATAGCGAAGAGGGGGCTGTTACGGTCGTCAACTGCCGCAATGAGGTTGAAATGGCCCATGCGGCAACCGCCTATGCCTGGGTTCATGGAAAGACACCTGCGGTTGTCACCTCGATTGGCCCCGGGGGCCTGCAGGCGATGGCCGGATCACTTGCCGCCTCTTCGAATGGCGTTGGCGTCTATCACATCTACGGCGATGAGACGACGCGCGGCGAGGGGTACAACATGCAGCAGGTGCCAAAGCCCGAGCAGGGGGTTTTTGGCAAGATGGCGGCGGCGATGGGTCAGGCCTATACGCTTCACACGCCCGGCGCGCTGCGCGAATGCCTGCGGCGCGGAACCGCTTGCGTGCATCACCCCTTCAGGGCCGGGCCGTTCTACATCCTTTTGCCGATCAACACCCAGCCGCAAGAGACAGAGATCAACCTGCAAACGCTTCCAACGCGCGCGCAGGTTCCCGCAACGGCCCCAAGTCGCAGCAGCGATTACGCCGCTGCCCTGACGCTTTTGCGCAGCCACAAGCGGATCACGATCAAGGCAGGTGGCGGCACGCGTGCCCATCACACCGCCTTGCGCAAATTTGCCGCTGCCGTCGGGGCGCCGGTGGTCTTGTCGCCCGGCTCAACCGGGGTGCTGGATGATAGCGATCCGCTGAACATGCATGTCGGCGGCTCCAAAGGGTCGATCAGCGGCAACTATGCGATGCAGAACGCTGATGCGGTCATCGTCATTGGAAGCCGCGCTGTCTGTCAGGCCGATTGCTCTGGCATTGGCTATCCGAACGCGGGCGCGGTTTTGAACATCAACGGCGATCTTGATGATCTGGGGCACTACGCCAACACGGTTGGTCTGCCGGGCGACATCACGGCGGTCATTGACCGGCTGCTTGCCGAGCTTGGCGATGATACCGGCGCGGGCCAGCGCGCAGACTGGCTTAAGGCCTGCCTTGCGGCCAAAAGCGAATGGACGAACTTCAAGGCGCAGCGCATCAATGCCGCGCCGATGGACGATGATGTCTGGCAAACGCCGGTTCTGACACAGCCCGCGGCGATCCACGCTGTTGCTAGCTTTGCAAACCGCGTTGGGGCCGTGAAATTCTTTGACGCAGGCGATGTGCAGGCGAACGGGTTTCAGATCGTCGAGGACAGCAAACCGGGCCAGACCTTTACCGAAACCGGCGCATCCTACATGGGGTTCTCGGCCTCGGCGCTTTTGGGTTCTGCCTTTGTGCGCGATGCGCCTTACGGCATCGCCTTTACCGGTGACGGCTCTTTCATGATGAACCCGCAGATCCTGATCGACGGGGTGGAACACGGCGTGCGCGGCATGATCGCCCTTTTCGACAACCGGCGGATGGCGGCGATTACCGGGCTTCAATACGCGCAGTACGGGCGCGAGTTCAAAACGAACGACAGCGTTGCGGTCGACTATGTGATGATGGCCCGTTCCGTCAGCGGCGTTGCGGCCTTTCATGGCGGCACCAGCAAGGCAGAGCTTGAAGCGGCGCTGACCGCCGCCCATGCGCATGACGGGCTGTCACTAATTCACATCCCCGTCTACGGCGGGCGCGATGAAACGGCGGGCATGGGCGCCTACGGGTCGTGGAATGTTGGAAACTGGGTGGATGATGTTCAATCCGCCTATCTGGAAATGAAAGTCTGAGGACCAAGCGATGTATCATGATCTGAACCTCTATATTGATGGTGAGTGGCGCGCGGCCTCGGACAAGGGCACAAGGCCGGTCACCGATCCGGCCACCGAAGACATGCTGGCCACCATCGCCTCGGCAACGCCGGGCGATATCGATGATGCGCTGGCCGCGGCGAGCGCGGGTTTTCAGGTTTGGCGCAAGACCGGGACATGGGAGCGGGCGGCGAAGATCCGGCGCGCCGCTGACATCATTCGCGAGCGGACAGACGATATCGCGGCCCTGATGTCGCTGGAAACCGGCAAGCCGCTGGCAGAAGCGCGCGGCGAGACGGGCGCGGCGGCCGATCAGTTTGAATGGTATTCGGAAGAAACCAAGCGGATCTATGGCCAGATCATTGAATCGCGCACCGCCGATAGCCGAATGGCCGTGGTGATGCAGCCGGTTGGCGTGGTTGCGGCCTTTTCGGCATGGAACTTTCCCGCCTTGCTGCCTGCGCGCAAGATCGCAGCGGCGCTTGCTGCTGGCTGTTCGATTATCATCAAGCCCGCCGGGGAAACGCCAGCCTCTTGCGCGGCGCTGGTGCAGGCCTGTCATGACGCGGGAATTCCCAAGGGCGTGGTCAACTATGTCACCGGAAACTCGGGCGCAATTGCCGAACAACTGATCGGATCGCCGGTTGTGCGCAAGGTCACGGTCACAGGATCGGTCCCGGTGGGCAAACAGATCCTTGCCTTGGCCGCCAAAGGGGTCAAAAAGGTTTCGATGGAGCTTGGGGGGCACGGGCCCGTCGTGGTTTTCGAAGACTTCGACGCCACGAAAGCGGCAGAGGTTTGCGCGCCAACCAAGTTTCGCAACTGCGGGCAGGTCTGCATCTCGCCCACCCGGTTCTACGTTCATGAAAACAAGTATGAAGAGTTTGCCGGACGCTTTGCCGAGATTGCCAAATCGCTCAAGATCGGGCGCGGGATGGATGAGGGCGTGCAGGTGGGGCCGATGGCCAATCGCCGCGGGCTTGAAACCATTCAGGAAATGACCGCCGATGCGATCGCCCGGGGGGCCGAACTTTTGGCCGGTGGCAAGGCGCCTGCGGGCTTTAACAAAGGGTATTACATGGAGCCGACGGTGCTTGGCCGTGTGCCCGATGATGCGATGGTGATGAACCACGAACCCTTTGGCCCTATCGCCCCGATCACCACCTTTACCGACTATGATGAGGTGATGGCGCGTGCCAATTCGCTGCCTTTCGGGCTTGCCGGTTACATCTTTTCCGACAACCTCAGCACGGCGACGCGGGCCTATGAAGACCTTGAGGTCGGCATGGTTGGCGTCAACGAAATGCTGCTGGCGACCGCCGAAGCCCCTTTCGGAGGCATCAAGGAAAGCGGTATGGGACGCGAGGGCGGAAGCTTTGGCATCCAAGACTATCTCAACCCCAAGTACGTGAAAATCAAGCTGTCGGAGTAACTGGCAAATGACGGATAAAAAAGAACAAGGCCTGGCGCGCGGGCTGACAAACTATGGCGACAAGGATTTCTCGGTCTACCTGCGAAATTCATTTGCCGCCTCGATGGGATACTCCCGCGAGGTTCTGAAAAAGCCGATCGTCGGCATCGCCAACAGCTTTTCGGGTTTCAACAACTGTCACCGGCATTTCCCGGAACTGCTTGAGGCGGTAAAACGCGGCGTTCTTTTGGGCGGCGGGCTTCCGATTGAATTTCCCACGATTTCCTTGGGCGAAGTGTTCCTGAACCCCACAAGCCTGAAGTTCCGCAACCTGATGTCGATGGACACCGAAGAAATGATCCGCGCCCAGCCGATGGATGCGGTCGTTCTGATGGGGGGCTGTGACAAGACGGTCCCGGCCCAGCTTATGGGCGCGGCATCGGCCGAACTGCCTGCGGTTCAGCTTGTTGCGGGGCCGATGATGACCTCTCGCTATGGCGAAGAGCGTCTGGGCGCCTGCACCGATTGCCGCCGCTTCTGGGGTAAGTATCGCGCGGGCGAGGTCAGCACCGAACAGATACAGGATATCGAAGGGCGCCTTGCCACGACGGCGGGCACCTGCGCTGTCATGGGCACAGCTTCGACCATGGCTTGTATCGCCGAAACGCTGGGCATGTCCTTGCCCGGAACGGCCGCGATCCCGGCGGTTCATGCCGACCGTCTGCGCGCCGCCGAAGCGTCAGGTCTGGCTGCGGCGCGGATGATCGACAATCCGATCCTGCCAAGCCAGGTGATGACCGAAAAATCCTTTGAGAACGCGATCCGGGTTCTCTTGGCACTTGGCGGCTCGACCAATGCGATCGTGCATCTGACGGCTGTTGCGGGGCGTCTGGGCATCAGCGTGTCGCTTGAGAAAATGAATGAGCTGTCCAACACAACGCCGGTTCTTGTGAACCTCAAACCCGTTGGCGCCCATTACATGGAAGACTTCTTCTTTGCGGGCGGGGTAGGGGCCGTCTTGCGAGAGCTGAAGCCGCTTTTGCACCTCGATACCATCTCGGTGACGGGTGAGACGCTGGGCGACCGGCTTGAACAGGATCCAGGCTATGTCGATCACCGGGTGATTGCCAAGGCAGAGGCGCCGCTAGAGCCGCAGGGCGGTCTTGTTGCGCTTTTTGGCAACCTTGCGCCGCGCGGGGCGATCATGAAACGCTCGGCGGCGGATGTGACGCTGTTTGAAAAGACCGGCCGCGCCGTTGTCTTCAGCTCTCTGGCCGATCTGGCCGCGCGCGTCGACGATCCTGATCTTGATATCACCGAAGATGACATCATGGTCCTGCAGAACGCCGGCCCCAAAAGCGCCTCTGGCATGCCCGAGGCGGGATATCTGCCGATCCCGAAAAAGCTTAGCGCCAAGGGCGTCAAGGACATGATCCGCATCTCGGACGCGCGGATGTCCGGCACGGCCTTTGGCACTATCGTCCTGCATGTCTCGCCCGAGGCGGCGGTGGGTGGGCCGCTGGCGCTTGTGCGCAACGGCGATCAGATCAAACTGTCGGTTGAAAACAAGACCATCGAACTTTTGGTCAGCGATGAGGAACTTGCCGAAAGGCGCAAAAGCTGGACCTCGGATATCGTGCCGCCGGCCAAGCGGCGCGGGTATGACCGGCTTTACGCCGAAGAGGTCACTCAGGCCGATGAGGGCTGTGACTTTCAGTTCCTGCAGCCTGTGGAAGAGAAGTGATCTTTGGTCGCATAGCGCAAGAGGGGCCTCGCCAAGGCGGGCCCCGCCGCCTAACGTTTCCCCAAAGCAACCGCGCGCCTGCCTGAGGAAGGGCCCCAATGAAGTACCTTGTCTATGTCAGTCAGGCCAACCGGCCCTTTAAATCGCAGGACCTTGAGGACCTGCTGGCCGTAAGCCGCCGCAACAACAAGCGCGACAGCATCACGGGGCTTTTGATTTACAGGTTCAATGAGGGTTTTGGCCGTGGAAACTTCCTTCAGGTGATCGAAGGCCCGAAAGCGGCCATTGATGGTCTTTGGAAAGACTTATCCGCCGACCAGCGCCACCACACGATCATCATTCTGGATGAGGGTGAGACGCAAGACAGGATGTTCAGCGACTGGTCCATGGGGTTTCGCAACTTCGAGGATGGCGATTTTCGCGACTATCCCGGCTTTGCCGAACTGGGAAGCGACGACTTTTGGGCCAAGGCCGAACAAAAGGCGCTTCCCGGCGCATTCGACGCGCTGTGCAGCTTTTACCAGAATAGCTGATCTTCAGCGCGGCGAGGGTAGGGCGCCCCGATAGGTCGGGAAGCCCCTGATTTTTACCATCTTTAGCTTCAGGCGCCGGCGATCTGCTTGGCCTTTTCAACCAGCACTTCGGCCTGACGGATTGAGGCATAGTCAATCAGGCGCCCGTCCAGTGAAACGGCACCTTTTCCGGCGGCTTCAGCCTCTGCCATGGCTTCCAGAATGCGCTTTGCCTTGGTGATCTCGGCCTCTGAGGGGCTCATTACCTCATTGGCAAGGGCGATCTGGCTTGGGTGAATGGCCCATTTACCTTCGCAGCCCAATACAGCGGCGCGCTTTGCGGCGGCGCGATACCCGTCGGGATCCTGAAAATCGCCAAAAGGTCCATCAACCGGGCGAAGCCCGTTTGCGCGCGCCGCAACGACCATCCGCGCCAGCGCATAGTGCCACATATCCCCCCAGTGAACGTCGCGGCTGCCCGCCTCATCAGCGTCGGTCAGGACCGCGTAATCGGGGTTCACACCGCCGATGATCGTGGTGCGCGCACGGGTCGAAGCGGCATAGTCCGCAACCCCGAAATGAAGGCTTTCGTTACGCTTGGAAGCGCCCGCAATTTCGGTGACATTCTGCATGCCCAAAGCGGTCTCGATTATGTGCTCAAACCCGATGCGTTTCTTATAGCCTTTTGCGTCCTCGATCTGGGTCACCATCATGTCCACGGCATAGACATCCGCGGCGGTTCCGACCTTGGGGATCATGATCAGATCAAGCCGCTCACCGGCCTGCTCGACAACATCGACAACATCGCGATACATATAGTGCGTGTCCAATCCGTTGATGCGGATCGACATAGACTTGTTGCCCCAGTCGATGTCGTTAAGCGCGCGGATGATGTTCTTGCGCGCCTGCTCTTTTTCGTCGGGCGCGACCGCATCCTCAAGATCCAGGAAGATGACGTCGACATCGGATTTAGCTGCTTTTTCAAACAGTTGCGGCTGTGATCCGGGGACGGCAAGCTCTGATCTGTTCAGGCGTGCGGGGGCTTGTTCGATGGGATGAAATGACATTTTTTTCGGCCTTTCCAGAGTGCGCGATTGCTGATTTCCCTTTTGCCATTCGGGAAATCCTTGGGCCTGTCAATTAGATTTTCGGCATGCGCGCGCATACAATGGAGGCGTTCAAGAGCCCGATTTCGACCGCGAAGAATAGTAAAAAGCGATCGCCTGGGCGCGGTTCTTGACCGACAGTTTGTCGAAGATATTGGAGAGGTGAAACTTGACCGTGTTGGTCGAAATTTCCAGCCTCTGAGACAGCTGATTATTGGTCAGCCCTTCGGACAGCGCTTCGAGCAGGGCGCGCTCTTTCCGAGAGAGGCTGCTGATGGGGTCCGTCCGAAGCTCTCGGACGTCCAGAAAGGGGAAAACCATCTTGCCGTTGGCCACGTCCAGACAAGTCTGGATCAGCGTGTCGGTCGGGGCCGCGCGCGACACGAAAGCCGCGGCGCCAACGGCCATGGCCTGACGCGGGATCGTTTCATCGGCGTCGTAGCCGTAGGCGACAAGACGGGGCGCGTTTTCCTGGGCGCGCATGACCTCGATCAGTTTTTCGGCGCCAAGGGCAGGGATGTTCCAATCAACGACGCCAACCTTCACCGGAACGCGCATCGCCATTCCCAAAAACCCTTCGGCCGTGGCGCTGGTGGCCACTAGCGAGAATCTGCTGTCGCGTTCAAAAACCTCGGACATTGCCGATAGAACGAGGGGATTGCCGTCGGCCAGCATGATATCGATTGGGGTCATTGTAAGGCTACCGCTATGTTTTTACTCATTATTTCGGGATTACCTACCCATTAGAATGGGGTCTTATCAAGGTGATTTCCCGATACTTGCCATTATGGGTGGTTATTTCCCCATCCTTTTAGATGTCCAAAAGCAGGAGTAACTTACGTTCCCATTATCGGCAACTCATTTATTACCTAGCGTAACACCAGAATCCTTTCCAATTGGGATCGCTAATGCAAGCAGGCCGACCTTCAGAAGTTTCTGAAACCCCCATCACCTTGATGGCAGGGGCGGGCCCGATCCGGGTGACAGCGGTCAGGGGATCTTTTCCATGAACAACCATCGCAAGCGCGCAGGCGCTGCTATGCGAGAAAGTTAACATCAAAACGCGATGCCGCAGCTTACCAGCTGCCTCGCGAGCCGTATGAGGGAGGAGCTCAGATGGACATTCACGAGTATCAGGCCAAGGAAATTCTGGCCAAGTTCGGGGTAGAGGTGCCGCCGGGCGCGCTTGCCTATAGCCCCGAGCAGGCAACTTACCGCGCGCGCGAGTTGGGCGGCGAGCGCTGGGTCGTCAAGGCGCAGGTCCACGCGGGCGGACGCGGCAAAGCAGGAGGCGTCAAGGTTTGTGACAGCGACGCCGAGATACAGGAAACCTGTGAGCAACTCTTTGGACGCAACCTTGTCACGCATCAGACGGATGCCGAGGGCAAGGGCATCTACCGCGTCTATGTCGAAGGCGCGGTTCCGATCGAGCGTGAGTTCTATCTGGGCTTTGTCCTTGACCGGCAAACGCAGCGGGTGATGATCGTCGCCTCGGGCGAGGGCGGCACCGAGATCGAAGATATCTCTGCAAACAGCCCCGACAGCATCGTGCGCGCCATCGTCGAACCTGCGGTTGGCCTTCAGGACTTTCAGTGTCGGCAGATAGCTTTCAAACTGGGCATCGATCCGTCGCTGACCCAGCATGTCGTGCGCACCATGCAAGGTTGCTACCGCGCGTTTCGCGAGCATGACGCGACAATGGTTGAGATTAACCCGATGGTGGTGACCAGCGACAAGCGTGTACTTGCCTTGGATGCAAAGATGACCTTTGACGACAACGCCCTGTTCCGGCACCCCCAGATCAGCGAGCTGCGCGACAAAAGTCAGGAAGATCCCCGCGAAAGCCGCGCGGCGGACAGCGGGCTTAGCTATGTGGGCCTTGATGGCAATATCGGCTGTATCGTCAACGGCGCGGGCCTTGCGATGGCAACCATGGACACGATCAAGCTTGCCGGCGGAGAGCCGGCGAACTTCCTTGATATCGGCGGCGGGGCCACGCCTGACCGGGTGGCCAAGGCGTTTCGTCTAGTGATGTCCGACAAGAATGTTCAGGCCGTGCTGGTCAATATCTTTGCGGGCATCAACCGCTGTGACTGGGTCGCCGAAGGCGTCGTTCAGGCGCTGAAAGAAGTGCGCGTTGATGTTCCTGTCATTGTGCGCCTTGCGGGCACGAATGTTGAAGAGGGGCAAAAGATTCTCGCCAAATCGGGCCTGCCGATCATCCGGGCCAATACCCTGATGGAAGCCGCCGAACGCGCCGTGGGCGCCTGGCAGAATGATCTTTCGCAGAACACAGTCGTGAGGGCCGCACAATGAGTATTTTCATCAACCGCGAAACTCCGGTCATCGTGCAGGGCATCACCGGCAAAATGGCGCGTTTTCACACCGCCGACATGGTTGCCTATGGAACGAACGTCGTTGGCGGCGTCGTGCCGGGCAAGGGCGGTCAGCTTGTCGAAGGCGTCCCGGTCTTTGACACCGTGCAAGAGGCCGTGCGGGCCACAGGGGCCGAAGCCAGCCTTGTCTTTGTGCCGCCACCCTTTGCTGCCGACAGCATCATGGAAGCGGCCGATGCCGGCATCCGTTATTGCGTCTGCATCACCGACGGAATTCCCGCGCAGGACATGATCCGCGTCAAACGCTACATGTACCGCTATCCCAAGGATCGGCGGATGGTCCTGACGGGCCCCAATTGCGCCGGAACCATCAGCCCGGGCCAAGCGCTTTTGGGCATCATGCCGGGGCACATCTATCTTCAGGGTCCTGTCGGTATCATCGGCCGTTCGGGCACACTTGGGTATGAGGCCGCGGCCCAGCTGAAAGCGCATGGCATCGGCGTCTCGACGTCCGTGGGGATCGGCGGCGATCCGATCAACGGCTCGTCGTTCAAGGATATTATCCAGCGTTTTGAAGAAGATGACGAGACAAAGATCATCTGTATGATCGGCGAAATTGGCGGCCCGCAAGAAGCAGAAGCAGCCGCTTACATCCGCGATCACGTGACAAAACCGGTGATTGCCTATGTTGCGGGTCTGACCGCGCCCAAGGGGCGCACGATGGGCCATGCCGGGGCAATTATTTCGGCCTTTGGAGAAAGCGCGTCGGAAAAGGTGGAAATCCTGTCCGCTGCCGGGGTAACTGTAGCTCCAAATCCGGCTGTGATCGGTGACACTATCGCCAACGTGATGAAGGAAGTTGCGTAATGAACGGGCCCGCCGTCCTGAACCACAAGCCTAAGGTCCTTGTGACCCGTCGCTGGCCTGCCGCGGTCGAGCATGAGCTTTCCGAACGGTTCGATGTGGTTTTCAACACACAGGATCGGCCACTGACACCGGCCGATTTTCGGGACGCGCTTGGCAAGTTCGACGCGATTTTGCCAACCGTAACGGATGGAATGGGCCCCGAGGCGCTTGGGGTGGCAAAGGCGCAGACACGTCTTTTGGCCAATTACGGCGTCGGTTTCAGCCATATCGACCCAAAAGCGGCGCGCGATCTGGACCTTACCGTCACCAATACGCCGGATGTTCTGTCCGAATGCACGGCCGATCTTGCCATGACGCTGATGCTGATGGTGGCAAGGCGGGCAGGCGAGGGCGAAAGAGAGCTGCGCGCAGGGGCATGGACCGGCTGGCGGCCCACGCATCTTGTTGGCTCCAAGGTGTCGGGAAAGACGCTTGGGATCATCGGTTTTGGCCGGATCGGGCAGGCGATGGCAAAACGTGCGCACCACGGATTTGGCATGAAGATCCTTGTCCAGAACCGCTCACCCGTGCGGCAGGAGGTGCTGGACGCCTATGGCGCGACGCAAGTTCCCACGGTCGAGGATTTGCTGCCCGAGTGTGATTTCGTGTCGCTGCATTGTCCGGGCGGACCGGCCAACCGGCATCTGATCAACTCAAGCCGCCTGAACCTGATGAAGCCTGATGCCTTCCTGATCAACACAGCGCGCGGCGAAGTGATTGATGAGCATGCCTTGGGTCAGGCGCTTATGTTCGATTGCATCGGCGGCGCTGCGCTTGACGTCTTTGACGGAGAGCCGAGGATCGCTCCGGTGCTGCTGCACTGCGACAACCTTGTGATGCTGCCGCATCTTGGAAGCGCAACGCGAGAGACGCGCGAAGCCATGGGCCGGCGTGTGCTGGACAACATCACCGACTTCTTCGAAGGGCGAGAGCCGCGCGACAAAGTGCTCTGACATCGCGCGAGGGGCTGAAAGCGGGTAAATGCGTGAGTTAGGCCGTGTAAGTCATTGTAAATGACTTGATATATAGCCTTGGCACCTTATCCTATGTCGCATATAGTTTTAACATAATACTGATTATGCGTAATTAGGATAGCGCTGACAAACACCTCACAACCAATGAAATCCGCTGGAAACCAATCGGTTATCTGCATCCACGCAAATCTGGACAAGATGCTCGCCAAGCCCCCTTCCGTCTAAGGCACTTCGAATTTGGGACAGCCTAGGGACAACAATCGCCGGTTACGCGGGTTCAACAAATCGCAAAGTCGCTCTCGCTCAGGCCTTTCGGTCAGCCCAAGGCATACCCTGCCCCGCGAACGGTGCGCAGAGGATCGTCGCCGCCGTGGGCGCCAAGCGCTTTGCGCAGGCGGCCGATATGGACGTCCACGGTGCGCGTATCGACATAGATGTCGCGCCCCCAGACCCGGTCCAGAAGTTGCTCACGGCTCCAGACGCGGCCGGGCTTTTCCATAAAGGTGCTGAGAAGCCGAAATTCTGTCGGGCCCAGCTTCAGCGGCTTGCCAGCGCGGCTGACCCGGTGGGTTTCCGCGTCCAGTTCAATGTCGTCATAGCTTAGCGTTTCGCCCATGGTCGCGGGGCGTGAGCGGCGCAGCTGGCTACGCACGCGGGCCATAAGTTCGACCACCGAATAGGGTTTGACGACATAGTCATCGGCCCCGGTTTCAAGCCCCCTCACCCGGTCCACTTCTTCAGAGCGCGCCGAAAGCATGATGATCGGGATCGACTTTGTGTCGCTGCGCATTTTCAGGCGGCGGCAAACCTCGATCCCGCTGAGGTTCGGCATCATCCAGTCCAGCACGATAAGGTCGGGCTTGTCCTCGTCGACAAGCATCAGTGCCTCATCGCCATTGTCGGCGCGGCTGACGCGGACACCTTCGGCCTCAAGGTTATAGGCCAGAACTTCGCGCTGTGCCGGTTCGTCCTCTACCAGCAGGACAAGCGGCTGTTCGACAGACATCAGACTTCGCTTCCACCATGGGTTTCAAATGCGGTGCGGTCGCCCTTGGGGCGGCTGTCATCGGGCATCTCGCCGGTCACAAGATAGATCACCTGCTCGGCGATATTGGTGACATGGTCGCCCGCACGCTCGATATTCTTTGCGATAAAGTGCAGGTGCATACAGGCGGTGATGTTGCGCGGGTCTTCCATCATGTGGGTCAGAAACTCACGGAAAAGCGCGTTGTACATCTGATCGACTTCCTGATCGCGCTGGCGCACGCTTTCGGCCAGATCGGCGTCGCGCTGGATATAGGCGTCAAGCGCATCCTTCAGCATCGACTGAACGGCGGCGGCAAGGCGGCGGATTGCACCGGCAGAGCCTGCCACCTGCCCCATCTGGACCAGAACCGAGGTGCGTTTCGCAAGGTTCTTGGAATAGTCGCCCACACGTTCAAGGTTCGACGATATCTTCATCACCGTCAGAACGGTGCGCAGATCGCCCGCCGTGGGCGAGCGCAGCGCGATGACGCGTGCGACATCCTCTTGGATTTGCTCTTCGAGGGCGTCAATTGCCTTGTCACCCTTGCGCACGCGTTCGGCCATTTCGGTATCGCGCGCCTCAAGCGATTTCGCGGATTCGATGATTGCCGCCTCAACCAGCCCGCCCATGCGTACGATCTTGGCCTGAATAGCCTCTAGATCGCGGTCATATGCGCTTGAGATATGTGTCTCGTTCATAACTTCCTCCTAGCCGATCCGGCCGGTGATATAGTTCTCGGTCCGGGGATCTTCGGGATTGGTAAAGATCTTGCCGGTTTCGCCGTACTCCACGAGGTTTCCAAGGTGGAAATAGGCGGTTTTCTGGCTGACGCGGGCGGCCTGCTGCATCGAGTGTGTGACGATGATGACCGCAAAGTTCTGGCGCAGCTCTGTTATCAGCTCTTCAACCTGTTCGGTCGCGATGGGATCAAGCGCCGAACATGGTTCGTCCATCAGCAGAACCTCGGGCGCTGTGGCAACGGCGCGCGCGATGCAAAGGCGCTGTTGCTGGCCGCCCGACAGGCCCGTGCCGGGCTGGTCCAGCCGGTCCTTGACCTCATCCCAGATAGCCCCGCGGCGCAGCGACTTTTCAACGATCTCATCCAGTTCGGCCTTGCTTGCGGCCAGGCCGTGAATGCGGGGGCCATAAGCGATGTTGTCGTAGATGGATTTAGGAAAGGGATTGGGCTTTTGAAAGACCATGCCCACCTTGGCGCGCAATTGGACCGGATCGACGCCGGGGGCATAGATATCCTGCCCGTCCAGCGTGATCGTGCCTTCCATGCGGCAGATGTCGATCGTGTCGTTCATCCGGTTGATCGCGCGCAGAAACGTCGACTTGCCACAGCCCGAGGGGCCGATAAAGGCCGTCACGGTCTTGTCCAGTATCTCGACGTTCACGTCCTTGATGGCGTGGTTGTCGGCATAGTAGATCTGTACGCCGGTCGCCGTGATTTTTGGTGTCTGTGTGGTCACATCGTTCTCCAGGTGTCTTACGTCGTCCATGCGTCCTCGCATTACCAGCGGCGTTCAAAGCGTTTGCGCAAAAAGACGGCAAGCGCATTCATTATCACAAGAAATGCCAGCAAGACCAGAATGGCCGCGGCGGTGCGTGCCTCAAAAGCGCGTTCGGGGAAGTCGGACCAGCGATAGACCTGCACGGGCAGAA
The DNA here is from genome assembly GCA_030148005.1 of Paracoccaceae bacterium. GTDB lineage: Bacteria > Pseudomonadota > Alphaproteobacteria > Rhodobacterales > Rhodobacteraceae > JASBSV01. The sequence goes on from JASBUI010000013.1 coordinate 93,796, forward strand.
CCGTGGCGCTGTCCAGAATGCCGGTCGGGATATCGACGATAAAGGCCACCATGCCGATCATGATCAGCGGGGCGGTTTCGCCCAAGGCCTGTGCCATACCGATGATGGTGCCGGTCAGAATGCCGGGCATGGCCAGCGGCAGGACATGATGGAACGTCGACTGAAGCTTGGAGGCCCCTACCCCCAGCGCCGCCTCGCGGATCGACGGGGGCACGGCGCGAATGGCGGCGCGCGATGCGATGATGATCGTCGGCAAGGTCATAAGGGCCAGCACGATACCGCCCGCAAGCGGCGCTGATCGCGGAACACCGAAAAAGCCCAGGAAAACCGCAAGGCCAAGAAGGCCAAAGACGATACTCGGCACGGCGGCAAGGTTGTTGATGTTGACCTCGATAAAGTCGGTCAGGCGGCGCTTGGGCGCAAACTCTTCCAGATAGATCGCGGCCAGAACGCCAATGGGAAAGGCCAGACAGAAGGTCACCAGCATGGTCCAGAATGATCCGACGGCGGCGCCCCAGATACCGGCAAGCTCTGGCTCGCGGCTGTCGCCGGCGGTGAAAAAGCGTGTGTTAAAGACGGTGTCGATACGCCCCTGATCGCGCAGTGTTTCCAGCCAGACGATCTGATCATCGCTGACCTTGCGCGAGGCTTCGGGCAGTGTGGTTGCGTATAGCGCCCAGTCCTGGCTGGCTGTGACAGGCCCGTCCGTTGGCGCCAGAACGACGCCCTCGGCGCTGGCGGGGCTGATCTTGGTCAGCTTGATCCAGCCGCCTGCCGTCTTGATCAAAAGAGAGGGCGTTGTGGTGGTCAGCTCTTCGGTACCATCAACGCCATTGGCGCGCGCCTCAAGATCGGCAGCGGCGGCCAGAAACTTGTCGCGGCGGGCGGTTCTGGCATCAACTTCTGCCTTGGCTTCGGCGCGGGCCTCGTCGGTTGCGGCTGCTTCCAGCCGCGCAGCAAAGGCGCGAACGCCATTGTCCTGAAGCGCGGCTTGCCGCCGCTGAAACGCTGCCTGATCCAGAAGGGTGCGTTTGACAGCCTCAAGCGGGGCGGAAAAATCTTCGGCCGTCGTGGCGATCTGAACTTTCTTGCCATCCTCTGTGATGGTCAAAGCGCCGCCGGTCTTGGCCTTTTTCAGATCGCCATAAGCGCCTTGCAGGTAAAGGTCCGAGACGTCCGAGGCCAGAAAACGGTAGTCCAGCGTCTGACCCACCAATGTCGGATCGTCCGAAACTTTCCTGCCCAGTTCAAAACTGGCGCCGTTTGAAACCAGATCATAGAGCTCTCGCTTGGCGCCGCGGGCCTTGACCCACGGGAACTCGGCGCGCAGGGCGGCCTTGGTCAGACCACCGAAATCGGCACGCAGGATCTTCTTGGGGTCCTTGGTGCCCTGCGGATCGACCACGGCAGGATCAAGCGTCACCGGCAGCGTCAGGTAGCTTTCGGTCAGCGCCCCGCCTGCCTTTGTCACGACCGAGGAAAGCAGCGCAAGAAGGGCAAGGGCCGCAACGCTGATGGCGATAATGCCATAGGCCTTCAGCCGCCATTCAGCCCGCCGGCGCTTTTTCAGCCGCGCAGCGCTGCGATCATCTCCGAAGGCAAAGCCATTTGCGGTGTTGGGTGTATCTGTCATGCGCAGGGCCCTAATCGTAAAGTTCGCGGTAGCGCCGGACGATCCGAAGCGCGACGACATTCATGGCAAGCGTTACGCAGAACAGCGTAAAGCCCAAGGTAAAGGCGGGTCCGGCGGCAGTTGACGCCTCGGTGTCGCCAGTGATCAGCGCAACGATCTGAACCGTTACCGTCGTCACCGCCTCTAGCGGGTTGGCGGTCAGGTTGGCGCCCTGCCCTGCGGCCATCACGACGATCATCGTCTCGCCCACGGCGCGGCTGATGCCCAGAAGGATGGCCGAGACAATGCCGGGCAAAGCTGCGGGCAGCACCACCTGACGCATGGTTTCGGCCTTGGTGGCGCCGAGGCCATATGATCCATCACGAAGGCTTTGCGGCACCGAGTTGATCACGTCATCGCTGAGCGATGAGATGAAGGGGATGATCATGATCCCCATGACAACCCCGGCCGCAAGCGCGCTTTCAGATGCAATCGAAAGGCCAAAGCTTTCGCCGGTGTTGCGGATAAAGGGCGCAACGGTGATGGCTGCGAAAAAGCCGTAGACGACCGTCGGGATGCCGGCCAAAAGCTCCAGCATCGGCTTGACGATCGCGCGCACGCGCGCCGAGGCGAAATCGCTTAGGTAGATCGCGGCGAAAAGGCCAACGGGCACGGCCACGATCATCGCGATCAGCGTAATCAGGAAGGTGCCGGCGAAAAGCGGCACGGCGCCCACCTTGTTGGGGTCCATCTGGCCAGAGTGCACGCCTGAAAGCGGGCTCCATGTCGTGCCGAACAGAAACTTGTCGACGCGCCAGCCAATGTTGGAAAAGAAGGTCAGGGTTTCAAAGATTAGCGACAGAACAATGCCAAGCGTGGTCAGAACCGCGATCGCGGCCATTGCCATCAGAACGTATCGCAAAATCCGTTCGGTGCGGTTACGCGCGCGCCACTCTGGTGTGATCTGGCGCAGGGTGACCGCGGCTGCGGCCAAAGCGGCGGCGCCGGTTCCGATAAGGACAAGCCAGAAGGAAAGCTGCGAAAGTGTGCCGTACCGCAGCGCGATATCCTCGCGCAGGGGGCCCGATTTGGACGCAACCGTTCCGGCGGCAATGGCGCGGGCATCAGAAAGGATAAGCTGACGTTCGATCCGAAGCGTTTCTGGCGCTGCCTGACCGATTTCGTTCATCAATGTGTTCTGGGTATAGCTTGCGCTGGCAACCGACAGGACAATCAACACGCCCCAGCCGATCAGCATGACCCAAAGCGCGGCATAAAGACCGTGGTAGGCCGGGCGCGAGTGCAGTGAGGATGGATCGCCTGCGGCCAGCGACACCGCCTTTGCGCGGGCCCAGACCCAAGCTGCCAGGGCGATCAGCGCCACGACAAGAAACATTGCTGCAATCATTCACTGCCCCCCAAAGCAGAAAGCGCCGGTTGGTGTGTCCCGCGCCTTCCTTCGTCTTTCCTATACAGGCAAGGGCCGATGGCCCCCACCCATTTTTTGCCGATCCGAATTACTTCAGATCTTCTGCTGTCAGCTTCTTCAGGCTGGAAACCGCACCTTTGACCATCGCGTGATCTTCTTCAGGCAACGGGATCAGACCCTTGTCAACCAGCGCGCCTTCGGGGCCGGTCATGGCGTCCGACATGAAGAGGTTCGCGTATTCCTGGATACCCGGAACAACGCCGACATGCGCGTCCTTGATGTAGAAGTACAGCGAACGCGACACCGGATAGTCGCCTGCGGCGATGTTCTCGAACGTCGGCTCGACACCGTCGACGACTGCGCCTTTCAGCTTGTCAGCGTTCTGGTCAAGGAAGGAGAAGCCAAAGACACCCAAGGCGACCGGGTTCGCCTCAAGCTTAGAGACGATCAGGTTGTCGTTCTCGCCCGCTTCGATGTAGGCGCCATCGGTGCGAAGCTCAGAGCCTTCTTTCTTGCAATAGCTCTTGTCGCCAGCGCCAGCGGACTGACAGCCCTTCTGCATCACCAGCTCTTCAAAAGCGTCGCGCGTTCCCGACGATGGCGGCGGGCCAAGCACTTCGATCTTTTCAGCAGGCAGCGAGGGGTCAATCTCGTTCCACATGGTCGGCTTGGGGCCTTTTTCGGCCAGCGCCTTCCACAGCTGTTCGCGTGTGATGGTGAAAGCAGGCGCGTTCGTTGCGTTGGCAACGACGATGCCGTCAAATCCTACAACGGCCTCGGTGATGTCGGTGACACCGTTTTCCTGGCAGATCTGGAATTCGCTGGCCTTCATGCGGCGCGAGGCATTTGTGATATCGGGGTTCTCTACGCCAACACCGGCGCAGAACAACTTAAGACCACCGCCCGATCCGGTCGATTCGACAACCGGCGTCTGAAAGTCGGTGGTTTTACCAAAGTTCTCGGCCACAGCGGTCGAGAAGGGAAAAACTGTTGAGGATCCGACGATGCGGATCTGTTCGCGCGCAGCAGCGGCAGTTGCGGAAACGGCAGCGATCGCCAGGATAGAGGCGGTCAGTTTCGCGAGTTTCATTTATAGCTCCTGTCTTGTGACACAAGTCACCCCCACGGCGACTTCAACGCAGCAGTTAAGCGCCCTCGGCAATGCTTTTGTGACAGCCATGTAACAGTTTCATGACAATGGCCGGGGAAAGAATGCGTTTTCGTGACAATTTTCCGGCTGACGTGGCGGAAACCGGCGCTCATCGCCTTAGCCTGCGGGCAGAAACACCGAAAAGCGGCTTCCCTGCCCTATCTTCGATGAAACCGCCAGACGGCCGCGATGGCGTCCGATGATGTGTTTTACAATCGCAAGGCCAAGCCCCGTGCCGCCCATCTGGCGTGAGCGGTGGCTGTCGACGCGGTAGAATCGCTCGGTCAGGCGCGGCAGGTGGATCGGATCGATCCCCTCGCCCCGGTCTGTCACCTCTATGCATATTGCCGGGCCGCGCAGCTCTGCGTCGCGGTCGATCTTGCGCATGGCCACCGTCACCGTCTTGCCCGCGCCGCCGTATTTGATCGCGTTCTCCAGAAGGTTGGTCATCACCTGCTGAAGCTGATCGGCATCGCCCGGCACTGGCCCGGCCTCTTCGCGCCCTGATACGTCGATCGTGACATTCTGCGCCTCGGCCAACGGGCGCAGCGATTGCACGGCGCTGTCGATGATGCCGGCAAGGTCCTGCAATTTGGTCGGGCGCATCCGTTCGTCTTCTTCTACGCGCGAGAGCGACAAAAGATCTTCGACGATGCGGTTCATCCTTTCGGCCTCACCCTGCATGATGCCCAAGAACCGCTCTCTGGCTTGCGCGTCATCGCGTGCGGCCCCTCGCAGAGTTTCAATAAAGCCCAGAAGCGCCGTCAGGGGCGTGCGAAGTTCATGGCTGACGTTGGCGACAAAATCGCGGCGCATCATCCCTGCCCTCTCGCGGTCGGTGCGATCCATCAGGCAGATCAGAACGGCCGCGCCGCCGGGCAGATCCAAGGGGCGGCAAGAGGCGCCATAGCTGATCTCACGCGGGCCTTCCCAGCTTTGCAACTCCCCTTCATGGGCCGTGCCGGTCGCGATGGTCCGATCTATCGCATCCAAAAGGCGGGGCTGGCGGATCGCCGTTGCATAATGTCGGCCTTGCAGCAGGCGCCCGAAAATTTCGGTACCGGCGTCATTGACCGCTGAAATCCGTCCTTCGCTATCGATTATGAGCGCCGGAAGGGGAATTGCGGCCAAAAGAGAACCTTGAATGTCATTATCCATGCAAATATTGGCCCTGATCAGAGTTGATCCCTGCTAGGGCATCCGCGATGGCATTGTAAAGCGATGCAAGGGATTGCGCATAAGTGATTTACTCCTATACTAGGGCCAGCAGGCCAACGTAACACAATGAAAGTTAAGGTTTTTGTTCAAGTCGGGGATGGCCTAGGACGAAAACCTTCCAAGTCTGCAAGGAGTAAGTATGACGGTAAGGGACGACCGTCCGCATGGAATTGTGAAGGATGACGAGGACCAGGGAGATCTGGTCGTTCTGATTGTGGGAGACGTTTCAGCATGGACGGCTGATGGTCGAAGTCTTCCGGTCGCTTCACAGCTCACATTCGCGGAGATTGATGAAATCACCCCGGGTTTTATCAGCGAACTCAATCCGGACATTGTATTGTCTTCGATCTTCACGCCCAAGTTCGACGCGCTCGACTTGGCAAGGGCGCTTGGCGCGGCTGGCTATCGTGGCCGGTACCGCGCGCTTACCCCGCGGCTTCCCAATCCTGGATTGGTCCGCCGCGAAGTGCGCTCGATTTCTACAGAGATCGACTTTGACGTGCTGATTATTGATCAGACGTCCGGCTTGCGGCCTAACTGAAGGCGGCCGCGGCCTCTACTGCCTTTTCAAACTCGGACTTAAGCAGATCGATCGGTTCGACGCCGACCGAAACCCGGAAGAACCCTTCGGATATGCCAAGGGCCGCGCGCCCTTCTGCGGTCAGGGCCCGGTGCGAGGAAGATGCAGGGTGCGACAGCGTTGTGCCGATGTCGCCCAGCGTTGGGGCAAAGGCGATATTCTTGGCCCCAAGTGTCAGCGCATTGGCCGCCGCGCGCCCGCCGTTCACCTCAAAGCTGACCATGTTGCCGCCCTGCCCGCCCAAAAGCGCAACCGCGCGGTTATGGTCCGGGTGATCGGGGCGCATGGGGTAGAGAACGCGGCTGACGCCCGGCAGGCCCGCAAGGTGATCGGCAAGCGCCGCTGCATTCTCTGACGCCGCGCGATAACGCAGATCAAAGGAATAAAGCCCGCGCTCAGCCAGCCAGCAATCAAAGGGGCTGGCGGTCATGCCCATGGTCACGGCGGTGCCGGTTATCATCTCTTGATGCTCTGGCGCGCGGGCCACGACATAGCCAAGCATCGCGTCTGAATGCCCGGCCATCAGCTTGGTCACCGAATGCACGATGACATCGGCGCCTTCATCGAAAGGTCGATAGGCGGTGGGCGTTGTAAAGGTGTTGTCCACGACAAGGATCAACCCCTTGTCGCGCGCAAGGGCGGTGATCGCCTGCATATCGGCCACCCGCAAGGTCGGGTTTGAAACAACTTCGACCAGAATCATTCGCGTCCGGTCTGTCACGGCGGCGGAAATAGCAGCAATATCAGTAGGATCGGCCAGAGAGGTTTCAATCCCGAAGCGCGGCAAATCCTGTGTCATAAGGCGCAAAGAGCGGCCATAAAGCTGATCGCCGCCGATCACGTGATCGCCCGACTTGAGCAGACCCAGCATCGCGGCAGTGACTGCAGCCATGCCAGAGGCCGTCACGATGCCGCCCGTTGCCCCTTCCATCGCGTCGATCTTCTGGGCCAGCACGGTTGCGTTCGGGTGCCCTTCACGTGAATAGGTGTAGCCGTGGATTTCCCCTTCGTACTGCTGGTCCAGCTGGTCGGGGCTTTGCGAGGCATAGACAACCGAAGGCTGCAGCGGCGTGACAACCGACCGGCTGACAGAGCTGGGCCATGGTGTGCGGCGGACAAGGGTTGCGGGGTTTTCGGGGCTTTTCGACATTCTTGATTTTGCCTTGTCATTATCTGAAAAGAGAACGGGCTTAACTAGTTAAAACGCGCCTTTTCAGGGCGTTATCGCGGTTAGCTAATGGGCTTTAGCCCTTTGGCAAACCGGCGCATGTTGGCTTGGTATCCCTGCGCGCTGGCCAGAAGTCCGGCAATCGCCTTGGCGTCAAGCTGGCGCACAACACGTCCCGGCGCACCCATCACAAGCGATCCGTCGGGAATTTCCTTGCCTTCGGTGATCAGCGCCCCCGCCCCGATCAGGCAGTTGCGGCCGATCACGGCGCCATTAAGGATCGTGGCGCCCATCCCGATCAGGCTTTGCTCGCCGATGGTGCAGCCGTGAAGCATCGCCTTGTGGCCGATGGTGCAGTTTCTTGCGATCGTCAGGGGAAAGCCCATGTCCGTGTGCAGAACCGCGTTTTCCTGAATGTTGCTGCCTTCGCCCAAGGTTATGGTTTCATTGTCGCCGCGCAACGTCGCGCCAAACCAGACCGAAGAGCCGGACCGCAAGACAACATCGCCGATCACACTGGCGGTGGGCGCAACCCAGAAATCATTGTCTTCTGGGAGTGTTGGCGCGCGATCTTCAAGTGAATAAAGCGTCATTTGCGGGCCTCGAACTCTGCAAAAAGGGCGCGCAGGCGGTCGTTCAGGCCCGTCTGCTGGCGGCGGCGCAGTCGGCTTGCGCGCACGATGGTGCGCACCGCTTCCTCGGTTGCATCCAGATCGTCGTTGACCAGAACATAGTCGTATTCCGCCCAATGGCTGATCTCGTCCTTCGACTTCTGCATCCGCCCTGCAACCGTCTCGGCGCTGTCCTGCCCGCGCGCAATCAGGCGGCGTTCAAGCTCTGCGATAGAGGGGGGCAGCAGAAATATCGACACGACATCTTCGGCAAGGGCCGAGTTTCGAACCTGTTGGCCGCCCTGCCAGTCGATGTCAAAAAGGATGTCAGCGCCGCCTGCGACAGCCTCTTCAACCGGGGCCAGAGGAGAGCCGTAAAGGTTGCCGAAAACCTCGGCGTGCTCCAGCATCTCGCCAGCCGCGACCATTTCCTGAAATTCGTCGCGGGTGCGAAAATAGTACTCGCGCCCATCCTCTTCGCCGGGGCGCGGCGCGCGCGTTGTGGCCGAGACCGAAAAACGGATCTCTGGGTCCCATGCGCGCAGGCGCTTGGCTATTGTCGATTTACCGGCACCCGATGGTGACGACAGGATGATAAGAAGACCGCGCCGCTGCATAGTTATTCCACGTTTTGAACCTGTTCGCGCATCTGGTCGATCACAACCTTGAGGTCAAGCCCGATCCGCGTCAGCTCGGCAGAGCCGGACTTGGAACAAAGCGTATTGGCCTCGCGGTTGAACTCTTGCATCAGGAAATCCAGCTTGCGCCCGACGGGCCCCGCGCCAGCCAGCAGATCTCGCGCCGCCGCAATATGCGCGGCCAGACGATCCAGCTCTTCTGTGACATCGGCCTTAACCGCCAAAAGCGCCAGTTCCTGTGCAATCCGGTCAGGATCGGCCTCTACCGCCTCCAGTACCCGGGCAAGGTTTGCCTTCAGCGTCTCGGCGGTTTTCTCGCGGCGCGCCTCAACGGCCTCAGCCGCCTTTGCGCAAAGCTTTTCGATCTCATCGATCTGCCGGGTCATCACGGCGTAAAGCGCCTGGCCCTCGGCGCGGCGCATGTCGTTGAACGCGCTTAAGACCGGGGCGAAGTCGGCCAGCAGCTCTTTTGCCAGCGCCTCGATGTCTTCGACGATCTCGGCCGTGTCCATCACGCCCCTTGTGTTCAGTATCTCTGCCCCGCTTGTAGGGGCCAGCGCGACGCCCGCCTTTTCAGCGGCAGCTTCGATAACCCCGATAGAGGCCAGAACCTCTTGCAGGCGGTCCTCTTTCAGAACTTGGCGGTCCTCGCCCAACAGCCGCTGAACACGCAGGTTCAGCGTAACCGATCCGCGCCCGACCGCTTTGGAAACCTGCCCTTTGAGCGCCTGTTCAAGCCCCTCGATCCAGTCGGGAACGCGCAGGCGGACATCCAGCCCCTTGGCGTTGACCCCGCGCATTTCCCAGCCCCAGGAATAGCCTTCATTGCTGGATCTGTGGCTGGAAAAGCCGGTCATCGACGTGATCATGTGGTTAACCATTCTGGTGCTTTTGCCGTTCAATTTGCCTCAAACCGTGCGATGTTAACGAACGGGTAATCTTTGTGGAGATAGGGTTAACAGATTGGCCCCCTCCGGACAACAAAGCCGGCCCCCGGTGGGAACAAGACTTAGGTGCAGCCATGTCCAACAATGTGTCCGGCAAGAATGTGGTTTCCATGTCCATGTACAAGGGAGAATTTCAGTTTCCGCTGGTGAAAGAGGTCGAAGCCTATTGGCATGGCCTGCGCGGCGACGATGTTGTACCGCTGCGCTCATCTGTTGACCCGCGCGGGATCGAACGGGCCTTGGAATATGCCTTTGTGGTGGAACGGATTGCGCCCGGCGTGGCTCGGTTTCGCCTTGCGGGAACGCATCTTAACGATGTGATGGGGATGGAAGTGCGCGGCATGCCGGTGACGGCCTTCTTCACGCCCGCCCATCGCAAACTTGTGGCCGGGGCCGTGGAAGAGGTGTTCAGCGGCCCCAAGATCGCCGAGCTGACGCTAAGCGCCGAGCGCGGGATCGGCAAACCGCCAATGGATGCCAAGCTGATCCTTCTGCCGCTACGAAGTGAGCGCGGGGATATCTCACGCGCCTTGGGCTGTCTTGTCAGCATCGGCCAGATCGGGCGCACGCCGCGCCGTTATGATGTCGATGCCACGCGTCTGGTCCCTCTGTCGCAAGAGCCACAACTGCAGGCGGATAACCTGACCACCATCCTGCCGAATGTGACGCGCCGCGAGGTGCCGGGGTTCTCTGACGCGGCCAGCCCCTTTCAACAGGCCCCCGCCACGCCGCCACGGCGCGGTCGCCCGATGCTGCGCGTGGTGCGCACCAAAGTGGCAAGGGCACCAGCGGACGCAGGACAAAACGAAGACAGCGGATTTGAGTGATCGCGCGCGGCTTGCCGTTTGGGCATGAAAAAGCCGGGCACTGTCATCCAATGCCCGGCTGGGTTCGGGTTGCGGGGCCGGTCGCCCCCAAAAATTGTCAGACGGCGCGTGCAGCAGCCTCTGTGCGGCGCGTCGAAAGCTCTTCTGCCACCAGAAAGGCCAGTTCCAGCGACTGGCTGGCATTCAGGCGCGGGTCGCAAGCGGTGCGATAGCGGTCCGACAGATCTTCGTCCGTGACCGCGCGGACACCGCCGGTGCATTCGGTGACGTCCTGACCGGTCATCTCAAAGTGAACGCCGCCGGGGATCGTGCCTTCGGCCTTGTGGATGCCAAAGAACTCACGAACCTCGCGCAGGACGCTTTCAAAGGGCCGTGTCTTGTAGCCGGTCGAGGATTTGATCGTGTTGCCATGCATCGGATCGCAGGACCACAGGACATTCGCGCCCTCGGCCTGCACCGTCTTGATCAGGCGCGGCAGGTGATCACCCACCTGCCCCGCGCCAAAGCGCGCGATCAGCGTCAGACGGCCAGCCTCATTGGTTGGGTTCAGCTTTTCCATGAGAACCTTCAGGTCCTCGGGCGTCGTTGTCGGCCCGCACTTCAGACCGATGGGGTTCTGAACGCCGCGGGCAAATTCGACATGGGCGCCGTCGGGCTGACGGGTGCGGTCACCGATCCAGATCATATGGCCCGATCCCGCAACTGGCAGGCCGGTGGTCGAATCCGTTCGGCAAAGCGCCTCTTCATACTCCAGCAGCAAAGCTTCGTGGCTGGTGTAGAAATCCACCGACTGAAGCGTGTGCGCCGTGTCCTGATTGACACCTGCCGCCGACATGAAATCAAGCGTGTCCGAGATGCGGTTTGCAATCTCGCGGTACTTTTCGGCCTCGTCCCGGTCGGTAAAGCCCAGCGTCCATGCGTGAACCTGATGCACATCGGCATAGCCGCCCTGGCTGAAGGCGCGCACAAGGTTCAGCGATGCCGCTGCTTGTGTATAGGCCTGAAGCATCTTGGCCGGGTTGGGGATACGCGCCTCTGGCGTGAACTCCAGCTCATTGATGATGTCACCGCGATAGCTTGGAAGCTCAACGCCGTTCTTGGTTTCGGTCGGGGCCGAGCGCGGCTTGGCGAACTGACCTGCCATCCGGCCGACTTTCACCACGGGAACCTTGGCGCCATAGGTCAGCACCATGGCCATCTGAAGCATCACCTTGAAGGTGTCGCGGATGGTGTCGGCGGAAAATTCGGAAAAGCTTTCGGCGCAGTCGCCGCCCTGAAGCAAGAAGGCATCCCCGCGCGAGGCGGCGCCCAAAGCGGCCTTCAGCTTGCGGACCTCGCCTGCAAAAACCAGCGGCGGATACTTGGAAAGCCGCGCTTCGACAGCGGCCAGTTCATCCGCGTCCAGATAGTCAGGCATCTGGATCCTGGGCTTTTGGCGCCAGTTCGATTTTGTCCAGGCTTTGGTCATCTGATTGTCCTCAAGCGTTAGCGATACCGGCGCGTTCTATACCAGTATCATGCGCGGTTCCAACGGGAAAATGCCACGCCCGGCGGGCGCACGTGAAAGCAATGGGCCTTGGCGATTGTTCTTGAACGCGGCTGGCAAACCTGTTTCCGTGATTTCGCAAATACGAAAAGGTGCAGAATATGCAGGCTGCGCGCCAACCTGTCAAAGTCGCCACGAAGGCCGAAAAACCCAAACGCTTTGTGTTTGTGTTGCTGGAAAACTTTACCATGCTCTGTTTTTCCTGCGCGCTGGAATCTTTGCGTATTGCCAACCGGATGTCAGGCAAAACCCTTTATGAATGGGTTCTTGCAGGCGAAGGCGGCGACTATGTCACCTGCTCTGCCGGCACAAGGTTCAAGCTGGACGCGGACCTTAGCGAGATGAACCGCGATGACATCATCCTTGTCTGCGGCGGCATCGACGTTCAGGAAGCGTCGTCCAAAAAGATCGTCAACTGGATTCGCCGCGAGGCCCGGCGCGGGGCGACCATCGGCGGGTTGTGCACCGCGGGCTATACGCTGGCCAAAGCCGGATTACTTGACGGAAAGAAGGCCACGATCCACTGGGAAAATCAGGACAGCTTTGCCGAAGAGTTCGACGAGGTAGAGCTGACCAAGTCGGTCTTTGTGATGGATGGCAACCGCTATACGACCGCGGGCGGCACTTCGTCGATCGACCTGATGCTCAAGCTGATCGCGGATGAGCATGGCGAGGATCTGGCCAATTCGGTGGCCGATCAGCTGATCTATTCGTCCATCCGCACCGATCAGGACACCCAGCGGCTTTCGATCCCGACGCGCATTGGCGTCCGTCACCCCAAATTGAGCCGCGTCATCCAGATGATGGAAGCCAATATAGAAGAGCCGATAAGCCCCTCGGTGCTTGCGCGCGATGTGGGCATGTCCACACGCCAGCTTGAGCGGCTTTTCCGGCGCTATCTGAACCGCAGCCCAAAACGCTACTACATGGAGCTGCGCCTGCAAAAGGCGCGCAACCTTCTGATGCAGACGGATATGAGCGTGATCAACGTGGCACTGGCCTGTGGTTTTGCCAGCCCCTCGCATTTCTCGAAGTGCTATCGCTCGCACTATAGCACAACGCCCTACCGCGAACGCGGGGCACAGGCGGCGCGTCTTTCGATCTGAGATGGGTCCCCCGCCGGGGCGGGGGACCGATGCCTCCGGCGGGGATATTTTGCCACAAAGAAACAGGCGCCCGGGATATGCGGGTTGAGTATTCCCTTGCGGCATCTGGCGCGCGCCCGCGAAACAAGGCAATTCTACGCGAAATATCCTGTTTTCTTTTGGCTTTGGGCGAATTAACGTCTGGCGCAGATCTTGGACCAAACAGGGAGAAACTCAAGATGAAAAAACTACTGATTGCGACGGCGGCAAGCGCCGTGATGGCAAGTGGCGCCTATGCTGCGGGCCACGGCAATGAGATCAAGATCGGCGTCATTCTGGGCTTTACCGGCCCGATTGAATCGCTGACCCCATCAATGGCCGATGGCGCCGAACTGGCTATGAAGGAAGTCACTGACAGCGGCAAGTTGCTGGACGGGGCAAGTGTTGTATCGGTGCGCGGCGATTCGACTTGTGTCGACGCTGGCGCGGCAACCGCAGTGGCCGAGCGCCAGATTACTTCTGACGGCGTCAAAGCCATCATGGGCGCTGACTGTTCGGGCGTGACCGGGGCAATCCTGACGAACGTGGCTGTGCCCAACGGCATCGTCATGATCTCTCCTTCGGCAACCTCGCCGGGTCTGTCGACAACTGAAGACAACGGCCTGTTCTTCCGCACCGCGCCATCGGATGCCCGTCAGGGTGTCGTAATGGCCGAGATCCTGCTTGAGCAGGGTGTCGAAAGCGTTGCGCTGACCTATACCAACAACGACTATGGCAAGGGTTTGGCCGACAGCTTTGCAACCGCTTATACAGAGCGCGGCGGCAATGTGACGATCAGTGCAGCCCATGAAGACGGCAAGGCCGACTATTCGGCTGAAGTCGGTGCGCTTGCAGCTGCCGGCGGCGACCGTCTGGTTGTTGCAGGCTATGTTGATCAGGGTGGATCGGGCATCATCCGCGCGGCACTTGATGCTGGCGCCTTTGATACCTTCCACTTCCCCGACGGGATGATCAGCGCCAAGCTGGAAGAGAACTTTGGAACCGAGATCGACGGCTCTACCGGTCAGCACCCGGGCACGGACAGCCCCGGCGCGGCCAAGTTCACCGAGCTGGTGGGCGGCGCCTTTGATGCAACATCGCCTTTCACACCTGAAAGCTATGACGCAGCGGCGTTGATCATGCTGGCCATGCAGGCAGCGGGATCGGCCGAGTCGGCGGATTTCAAAGACAAGGTCATGGACGTGGCCAACGCTCCGGGTGAAAAGATCTATCCCGGTGAGCTGGGCAAGGCGCTGGACATCCTCAAGGCTGGCGGCGACATCGACTATGTCGGCGCAACAGCGGTTGAGCTGATCGGCCCCGGCGAAAGCGCTGGTAACTACCGCGAGATCGTCATCAAGGACGGCAAGATCACGACGGTCAAGTATCGGTGATCGCGGGCATTTGAACGAAAGGCAGCCCGAAAGCTATTTCGGGCTGCTTTTGTTTATGCTCAAGACCGCCACAACGGCGGAAGCGCGCTGACTTTGGGGGACGGCACGGGTGATAGTAGTTGAAAATATCGTCAAGAAGTTTGGCGGCTTTCGGGCGGTTGACGGGGCATCTCTGGAGATTGCCGAAGGGTCAATCACCGGGCTGATCGGTCCGAATGGCGCGGGAAAGACCACGCTTTTCAACGTTGTGGCCGGTGTTCTTAAGCCAACTTCGGGACGTGTGACGATGGCGGGCGAGGATATCACCGGCCTGCCGCCACATGATCTGTTTCACAAGGGGCTGCTGCGTACTTTCCAGATCGCGCATGAGTTCAGCTCGATGACCTGCCGCGAAAACCTGATGATGGTTCCAGGCGGCCAGATCGGTGAGACGCTTTGGAACACATGGTTCGGGCGCAAACGAATTGCCGATCAGGAACGCGCGCTTGCGGCCAAGGCCGACGAGGTGCTGGAGTTTCTGACGATCGAGCATCTGGCCGATCACAAGGCCGGGCAGGTTTCCGGCGGCCAGAAAAAGCTGTTGGAGCTGGGCCGCACCATGATGGTCAATGCCAAGGTCGTCTTTCTGGACGAGGTTGGTGCAGGCGTGAACCGCACCCTCTTGAACACCATCGGCGATGCGATCCTGCGCCTTAACAAAGAACGCGGCTATACGTTCTGCATGATCGAGCATGATATGGATTTTATCGGGCGCCTTTGCGATCCGGTGATCGTGATGGCCGAGGGGCATGTTCTGGCCCAAGGCTCTGCCGCAGATATCATGAAGAATGAACAGGTGATCGAGGCCTATCTGGGCACCGGTCTGAAACATCGGAAAAAAGCATGAGAGCGGCAGTAAAATGGGCCATGCGTGCGGGCCTCAGCCGCGCAAAGGCAATCGGGGTGCGGCATGGGTGAGCCATTTTTGATCGGCGATGCGATGACCGGCGGCTATGGCAGCGTCGACATCCTGCATGACTGTACCGTTGCGGTGGAAAAGGGTGAGATCGCGGTCATCGTGGGCCCCAATGGCGCGGGTAAATCCACCGCGATGAAGGCGGTTTTCGGGATGTTGAACCTGCGCGGCGGCTCTGTTCGGCTGGATGGCGTGGATATCACCGCGCTGTCGCCGCAGGACCGGGTGGCCGAGGGCATGGCATTTGTCCCGCAGACATCGAATGTCTTTACCTCGCTCAGCGTCGAAGAAAACCTCGAGATGGGCGCCTTTCTGCGGCGCGACGATATCAGTGCCACGATGAACCAGGTCTATGATCTGTTCCCGATCCTGCGCGACAAGCGCCGGCAGGCGGCGGGCGAGCTTTCGGGCGGCCAACGTCAGCAGGTGGCCGTGGGCCGCGCCCTGATGACCCAGCCCAAGGTTCTGATGCTGGATGAGCCGACCGCTGGCGTCTCTCCCATCGTGATGGATGAGCTTTTTGACAGGATCATCGAAGTTGCGCGCACCGGCATTTCGATCCTGATGGTTGAACAGAACGCGCGCCAAGCGCTTGAGATCGCCGACAAGGGCTATGTCCTTGTGCAGGGGCGCAACGCATTTACCGGCACGGGAACAGAGCTTTTGGCCGACCCCGAAGTTCGCAAAAGCTTTCTTGGAGGGTAGAGATGAGACTACTGACCGCAACTCTGGCTTTCTGGACGCTGGCCCTGCCGGGCAGCTATGGGCTCTGAGATGCATCGCACCCAAGCGTCAACCAAAACAGCGGTATTCAGGGCAAAGGCCCAAGGTATCTCACGGCGGATGGCTTCGACCGTTCTGGCGGCTTTGATGGCGGCCGCGGCGCTGCCTGCCATGGCTGCGCCAAGCGCGTTCAAGTGTAACTTCACCACCGAATGCTTTGAAGCCGAGAACTGCAGTGATACCGCGTTCGACATCGATGTGGATGTTGCCGGCATGACGGTTACGACCGGCTTTGGCGATCTTATGATCGTCGCGGTTCGGCAGAACGAACTTCTTACCACGATCTTCGCCACTGGCGTCGGCGCAGAGTATCTTTTGTCGCTTACACCCGACGCCGCGCGGCTATCCACCCACAATAACGCAGGCCCCGAGGTGATATCCTACCTTGGCCGCTGCGAGGGAGCCTTCTGAATGGACATCCTTAACGCCATTGTGGCGCTTTCCAATTTCGTTCTGGTCCCGGCCGTGGCCTATGGCAGCCAACTGGCGCTGGGTGCGCTGGGTGTGACGCTGATCTATGGCATCCTGCGGTTTTCCAACTTTGCCCATGGCGACACGATGGCCTTTGGCGCGATGCTGACCATCCTGACGACATGGGGGCTTCAGGCGATGGGCATCACCGGCGGGCCGCTTCCGACGGCGCTTTTGGCGCTGCCGGTCGGTATTGCCGGAACGGCGGCCCTTCTGTTGGCAACCGACCGCGTCGTCTACCGGTTCTACCGCAGGCAAAAGGCCGCGCCGGTGATCCTTGTGATCGTGTCGATGGGCGTGATGTTCATCATGAACGGGCTGGTGCGGATCATCATCGGGCCGGGCGATCAGCGTTTTGCCGATGGTGAGCGCTTTATCATCACGGCGCGAGAGTTCAAAACGGCCACCGGCCTGAGCGAAGGTCTTGCCATCAAGACGACGCAGGGGATCACCGTTGTCTCGGCTGTGGTGGTTGTGGCGCTGCTCTTTTGGTTCCTCAACCGCACCCGCACCGGCAAATCGATGCGCGCTTTTTCGGACAATGAGGATCTGGCGCTTTTGTCGGGGATCAACCCGGAAAAGGTCGTGACCTATACGTGGCTGATCGTGGCGGCGCTGGCGACAATCGCGGGCGTGCTTTATGGCCTCGACAAAAGCTTTAAGCCCTTCACCTACTTCCAGCTTTTGCTGCCGATCTTTGCGGCGGCCATCGTCGGCGGTCTGGGCAACCCTCTTGGGGCCATCGCGGGCGGCTTTGTCATCGCCTTTTCAGAGCTGTCGGTCACCTACGCCTTCAAGAAGGTCGTCAACTATCTTGCGCCTGAGAACTTGCAGGTTGATGCGCTAGTGCAGCTTTTGTCGACCGACTATAAGTTCGCAGTCAGCTTTTCGATCCTGATCATCGTGCTCTTGTTCAAGCCAACGGGATTGTTCGAAGGAAAATCGGTATGAGCGACACCATCAAGATACCGCTGCTTTTCGGCTTTGTTGCACTGCTGATCATCGCAACGGGGTTCCTGCAAAGCTGGAACACGGCGATCCTGATCCTGAACATGGGGCTGATCTCGGCCATCATGGCGCTTGGGGTCAACCTTCAGTGGGGTTTTGCGGGGCTTTTCAACATCGGCGTGATGGGCTTTGTGGCGCTGGGCGGGCTGGCGACGGTGCTGATATCCATGCCGCCAACACCAGGAGCATGGAGCGCGGGCGGCTACCGCATTGTGCTGGCGCTTGTACTGGGCGCGGCCACGATCATGGGCGCGGTTGTCGTCTGGGGCCGGATGGGCCGCGGGCGGGCGCGCAGCATTGCAATTCTTGCGATCCTTGTCGCCGGGTTCTTCATTTTCCGCTGGGTCTTTGATCCCGGTGTGGATGCGGTTGAGGCGATCAGCCCCGCAACGACGGGCAACCTTGGCGGTCTTGGGCTTCCGGTTCTGCTGGCATGGCCCATCGGCGGGGTTCTGGCCGCTGGCGCGGCCTGGATCATCGGCAAGACCGCGCTTGGTCTTCGCTCTGACTATCTGGCCATTGCGACGCTGGGCATTGCCGAGATCGTCATCGCGGTCCTGAAGAACGAGGACTGGCTGGCGCGCGGGGTCAAGAACGTGATCGGCATTCCGCGTCCCCTGCCCTATGAGGTCGATCTGCAAAACAGCGCAGAGTTTGTGGGGCTTGCATCAAACCTTGGGCTTGATCCTGTGACCGCCTCGACGCTTTACGTCAAACTTGGCTACGGCGTGCTTTTTGCCTCTGTCCTGATCATCATCCTTGCGCTGGCGCAGCTTGCGTTGCGCTCGCCCTGGGGGCGGCTGATGCGGGCCATTCGCGACAATGAGGTTGCCGCCGAAGCCATGGGCAAGGACGTCAAGCGGCGCCATCTTCAGGTGTTCATCCTGGGCTCTGCCATTTGCGGGATTGCGGGGGCAATGATGACCACGCTTGACGGGCAGTTGACGCCGGGCACCTATCAGCCCCTGCGCTTTACCTTCCTGATCTGGGTGATGGTGATCGTAGGCGGCTCTGGTAACAACTGGGGCGCGGTTCTGGGCGGTTTCCTGATCTGGTTCCTTTGGGTTCAGGTGGAACCGATCGGGCTTTTGCTGATGTCGGGGATTGCCGGGCTTTTGCCGGAAGGCAGCGCGCTTGGGGCGCATCTGATCGATAGCGCCGCGCATATGCGGCTGTTGACCATGGGCGTCATCCTGATCCTTGTGCTGCGGTTCTCGCCGCGCGGGCTTATCCCCGAGAGGTAGGCGCGGGGCGGCGGGGGCGGATGCCTCCGGCGGGAGTATTTTTAGCAAAGAAGAAGGGGGCGGATCAGGCGCGAAGCCTTGCCCCTTTGGGATCAAAGGGCGGCTCTGCAAGGACCGTGGCGCCATGCGGGCGGCCAAGGATCATGACGCTGACGCGGTCGCCCGGGCGCACATCCTTGAGAAAGCCAAGGGCCAGCGATTGGCTGGTGCTATGGCCAAAGGTTCCGGATGTAACGCGCCCCGCCGGGGTCCCTTGGGCGGTGAAAACCGGCTCTCCGCCGCTTGCATCGGCGTTTGAGGCGGCAACATCGGCGGCATCGATTGCCATAAGGCTAAGCGTTTCGCGGGGCGGCTGGCCAAGGGTTTCGGCGACCGCTGCCTTGTTCAGGAAGTCCTTGTCCATCTTGATCAGGCGCTCCATCTGAACCTCATGCGGCCAGTATTCGGGCGAGTATTCGCGCCCCCAGCTGCCATAGCCCTTTTCAATGCGCAGGGACATCAGGGCGCGGCTTCCGACGGGACCGGCGCCGATGTCTTTGCCGGCCTCGATGAGGGCGCGGTAGAGCGTTTCCTGATCCGCTTCGGCGCAGTGCAGCTCCCACCCCAGATCGCCGGTGAAAGAGACGCGCAGCGCCATGACCTTTACGCCCGCCAGTTCGATGCGCGCCGAGCGCATGAAGGGGAAGGCCGGCGTTGAAAGATCGGCGTTGGTCAGCCGCTGCAAGAGGTCCCGCGCGCCGGGGCCTGCCACGTTAAAGCCGCAGATCGCGTTGGTAAGAGAGGTAAAGCTGGTGTTTTCCGGCAGCGGCACGGCCTTGAAAAAGCGCTGGTGATAGCGTTCGGCCATGCCCGATCCGATGACCCAGTATTCATCCGGGGCAAGGCAGGTGACGGTGAAATCCCCGGCAATGCCGCCCCTTGCACCGATGAGCGGGGTAAGGCACGAGCGGCCCACCTGATCCGGCATCCGGTTGGCAAAGACCGCATCCAGCCATTGGCGCGCGCCGGGGCCTTCGACCCGGTATTTGGCAAAGTTCGATATATCGATGATCCCGGCGCTTTCGCGCAGCATGCGGCATTCGCGGCCGACATGTTCGAACCAGTTCTGGCGCGTAAAGCCGTTCGTTTCTTCGGCCCCCGGCGCATCTGCGAACCACAAGGGGTGCTCCCAGCCGTAGTTGAGGCCAAAGACAGCGCCCATGCCCTTTTGAAGCCCATAGGCGGGCCTTGTGCGGACCGGGCGCCCGGCGGCGCGTTCCTCATTCGGGAAGTGGATGGCAAAGCGGTTGGCGTATTGGTCGCGCACCCGGGCGCGCGTGAACTCTGGCCCGGCCCAGCTTCCGAACCGGGCAAGATCCCAGCCGAACATGTCGAGAGAGGTTTCACCTTCGACGATCCACTCAGCCGCCATTTGCCCCATGCCGCCCGATTGGGAAAAGCCGGGGATGATCCCGTTGCAGCAAAAGTAGTTCTCAAGCTCAGGCACGGGGCCAAAAAGGACGTTGGCGTCGGGCGACCAGATCATCGGGCCGTTGATCACGCGCTTGATGCCTGCCTCGCCGACGGCCGGAACGCGGTCTATGGCGCGCATCATGTTGTCCTCGATCCGCTCAAGATCATCTGCAAAAAGCTCATGCCCGAAACCTGCCGGTGTGCCCGCCTCGGCCCAAAGCCTGACATCACGCTCATAGGCGCCGACGAGCAGGCCCTGCCCTTCCTGGCGCAGGTAGTATTCGCCGTCGCGGTCGGCCACAGACGGCAGCCGCCGGTCCATCGCCGCGATCTCGGCGATGGTTTCGGTGACAAAATACTGATGCTCGGTCGGTTGCAGCGGCAGCGTCAGCCCCGCCATCGCCGCCACCTCGCGCCCCCAAAGGCCTGCGGCATTCACCACCCACCCTGTGCGGATGTCGCCCTTGGCGGTGCGCACGATCCAGCTTCCGTCCACTTGCGGCTCTGTCCCGGTGACGGGGGTAAAACGATGGATCTGCGCCCCGCGCGCACGGGCGCCCGCCGCATAGGCCATCGTCACGCCCGAGGGGTCGACGTTGCCGCCTTGCGGCTCATACATGATACAGCGGATACCGGTGAAATCGACCAGCGGGTGCAACCGCTCTGCCTCATCGCGCGACACTTCGTGAAAATCCATGCCGTAAAGACGCGCCTTGGCGGCCTGAAGCCTAAGCTGATGTTCACGGTTCTCGGTCTGGGCAAGGTAAAGCGATCCGGGCTGAAACACGCCGCAGCCCTGCCCGGTCTCGGCCTCCAATTCCCTGTAAAGGCCCATTGTATAGTGCTGAAGGCGGCTGATGTTGGTGCTGTCGTGCAGCCCGTGAATATTGGCCGCCGCGTGCCATGTGGATCCGCTTGTCAGCTCATCCCGCTCAAGCAGGACAACGTCGGACCAGCCAAGCTTGGCCAAGTGATAGAGGATCGAACAGCCGATCACCCCTCCGCCGATGACAACGACCTGAGCGTGGGTTTTCATGAAACGCGGCCTCTTTCTTGCCCCTGCCTATGTCATGATGATGCCGCGCTGGCGGCGCGCGCAGATGCTCTTTCGCGACACCTTGCGTCGCAAGACGCCGCCGGCCGCACTATTTGGCAGAGGCTGCGTCAATCTTGGCCAGATCGTCGATCGCCGCTTTCAGGCGCTCTTTGTCCTCTTCAAAGTCCAGCGTCTGCAAGGCGCGGCGCTTGGCGCTATCGGCCAGATCGCGCGCGGCCTTTGCAAGTTTGGGATCGCAGTGACGGTTCAGCGCCGCCAGATGCTTTTGCACCGATATCTGAACCTCAAGCTGACCGGCCCCGTCGCGGGCCAGCGCCCAGAACCCGTCTTCCAAAAGGTCGGTGGGATCAATCAGTGGGGCATAGATATTGGGGTTGCGCGGATCCTTTTCAGGGGTCTTCATTTCCTGACCGAAGGATTCCAAAATCCGGGTGATGCGCCCCAGAACATCAATGGCCGTGCCTGGATCATTGATCCCCGGCGACAGCGCGCGCGAGCCTATCTCGCGCAGAACGATCAGGCCGAAACGCGGGTCCTGATCTATTGTGCGCAGGGTTGAGATGTTGATGTGGTGGCGGATGGCGGCGACAAGTTCAGGATCGTCCGAGCTGCACCATGCGATGGGCTCGTCGCTGTGGACAAACCGGCCCACTGCCATGGGCAGATAGACCTTGGCATCGGCCTCGCTGGCGTCCTCCTGAATGGCGTCTTCATAAATCTGGGCCACGAAACCGACCGTTTCGGCACAGATGGGATGGGCCGATTTTGGGATGCCGCCCTTTTTCAGGATGTGCCCGCCAAGGCAGGGACGCTCCATCACGCCGCGAAAGGCGGCGCTGGTTTCCGCCTCTACCCGAGAAGTGGTTTCAATCAGGCTTCCAAGGGTTTGAAGATGCAGGATCCAGCGCAGGATTGTCAGAACGACCCATGCGATCACGCCAAGCGTCATCAGGAACAGGACGACGACCTCATTTTCGCCGAAAAAGGGCGTGTCCAGCACGATCAGCGAGGTCAGCGCATAGATATAGGCGCCGAC
The DNA here is from genome assembly GCA_030148005.1 of Paracoccaceae bacterium. Lineage (GTDB taxonomy): Bacteria > Pseudomonadota > Alphaproteobacteria > Rhodobacterales > Rhodobacteraceae > JASBSV01. The sequence continues at coordinate 116,046 of JASBUI010000013.1, forward strand.
GAAGGTGGCAAGCACGGTCTGGGTCGTGGAATCGTCCAAAAGCGTGCGATGCGCGCGCGGCGTCCATTGCGCCGATGCGGTCTGATAGACGCTGACCATGACCGTGACCGAAAAGGTCGTCACAACCAGCATCGAGTTGGCGACGATGTTCAAAAGCGGGTTGACCGCCTTGGCGCCGATCACTTGGCTGAAACCATCGGGGATCAGAGGGCTTAGAGGCTTGGCGGCGAGAATCGACACAAGACTAAGAACCGACACAAGACTGACGCGCACCCAAAGGCGGCGCGAGATCGCGAAAAGCTTGCGGATGAATGTTCTGATCATTCCTTGCGTGCCCCGTTCCCTGAGCGCCCCGGCAAAGGGCGTATCGTTAGCGACATTCTTCGTCGCCTTTGGTGGTTTTCTTCGCCGCCACTCAGCGCCATTGTGAACACGAACGCAAAGGCCGGTCCAGCGAAAGGAAGGAAAAGCGCGATGAAAACAACCACCCGTGTTGCGGTGATCGGCGGCGGCGTCGTTGGTTGCTCTGTCCTTTACCATCTGACAAAGCTTGGCTGGTCCGACGTCATGCTGATCGAACGCTCAGAACTGACCAGCGGTTCGACATGGCACGCGGCGGGCGGGTTTCACACGCTGAACGCCGATACCAACATGGCGGCGCTTCAGGGCTATACGATCCGCCTTTACAAGGAACTGGAAGAAATCACCGGCATGTCCTGCGGCCTGCACCACGTGGGCGGCGTGACGCTTGCCGACAATCAGGACCGGTTCGATATGCTGGTCGCCGAGCGGGCCAAGCACCGCTACATGGGGCTTGAAACGGAAATCGTCAGCCCCGAGGAAATTGCCCGCATCGCGCCCGTCACCAATACCGATGGCATTCTTGGCGGGCTTTATGACCCGCTGGATGGGCACCTTGACCCATCGGGCACAACCCACGCCTATGCGCGCGCCGCCAAGATCGCGGGGGCCAGCATTGAAACGCATTGCAAGGTCATTGAAACCAATCAGCACGCCGATGGCACATGGGATGTTGTGACCGACAAGGGCACGATCCACGCCGAACATGTGGTCAACGCAGGCGGGCTTTGGGCGCGCGAGGTCGGCGCGATGGCGGGCGTCTATTTCCCGCTGCACCCGATGGAACATCAGTACCTCGTGACCGAGGATATCCCCGAAATCTATGAGCGTGACAGCGAACACCCGCATGTCATGGACCCTGCCGGGGAAAGCTATCTGCGGCAGGAAGGGCGCGGGCTTTGCATCGGTTTCTACGAACAAACATGCAAGCCATGGGCCGTCGACGGCACCCCTTGGGACTTTGGGCATGAACTTTTGCCCGACAACCTTGATAAGGTCACCGACAGTGTCGAATTTGCCTATCGGCGCTTTCCGGTGCTTGAACGCGCGGGGATCAAATCGGTCATCCACGGGCCCTTTACCTTTGCCCCCGATGGCAACCCGCTGGTCGGGCCGGTGCCGGGGATGCGCAACTATTGGTCGGCCTGCGCGGTCATGGCCGGGTTCAGCCAAGGCGGCGGCGTTGGCCTGATGCTTGCCCAATGGATGATCGAAGGAGAGCCAGAGCGCGATGTCTTTGCCATGGATTGCGCGCGCTTCGGGCGCTGGATCACGCCGGGCTATACGCGCCCCAAGGTGATCGAGAACTACCAGCGGCGCTTTTCGATCAGCTATCCCAATGAAGAGCTGCCCGCCGCCCGCCCGCTTCGCAAAACGCCAATGTATGAAACCTTTGACCGGCTTGGCGCGGTCTGGGGGGCGCAGTTCGGGCTTGAGGTGCCCAACTACTTCGCCCAAGGCGATGAGCCGCGCTATGAGGAACCCTCTTTCCGCCGCTCCAACGCCTTTGAGGCCACGGGCCGCGAAGTGCGCGCGGTGCGCAGCGCCGTTGGCATCAACGAAGTGCACAACTTTGGAAAATACGCCATCACCGGCCCCAACGCCCGCGCATGGCTGGACCGGATCATGGCTGGGCGCATCCCCAAGCCGGGGCGCCTTTCGCTAACGCCGATGCTGTCGCCCAAGGGGCGGCTTATCGGGGATTTCACGGTCAGTTGCCTGAGTGAGGAAGAGTTTCAGCTTACCGCCTCATACGGGGCGCAGGATTATCACTATCGCTGGCTTAAGTCGCATGAGGAACCCGGCGCAAACATCCGTAATATATCAGATAAGCGGAACGGCTTTCAAATCGCCGGCCCCAATGCGCGAAAGCTTTTGGCAAGCGTCACGCGCAGCGAAGTGGCGGATATGAAGTTTCTGGACGTGCGCCGGATGACCATCGGCATGGCCGCCTGCATCGTTCAGCGCGTAAGCTATACCGGCGATCTTGGCTATGAAATCTTTACCGACCCGATGAACCAGCAGCATCTTTGGGATGTACTTTGGGCTGCAGGTCAGGACCTTGGGCTGACGCCCTTTGGCATGCGCGCGATGATGTCCTTGCGGCTGGATCGGTTCTTTGGCTCTTGGCTGTCTGAATTCTCGCCCGATTACACGGCCGCTGAAACGGGCCTTGATCGCTTTATCTCTTTCAAGAAGAACGTTGATTTCATTGGCCGATCCGCCGCAGAGGCAGAGCGCGCTACCCCGCCGGAACGGGCACTTGCGGCATTTGAGGTTGATGCCGAAGACGCCGACGTAACGGCCTATGAGCCGATCTTCATCGACGGCGCGGTTGCCGGTTTCTGCACCTCGGGCGGCTATTCGCACCATGCGGGCAAATCGATTGCCCTTGGCCTGATCCCGCGCGCGCGGCTGGCCGAAGGCCTTGGCGCCGAGATCGAAATACTGGGCAAGATGCGCCCGGCCCGGCTTATCGCGCGGCCGCTCTTTGACGAAGACGGCACGCGGATGCGCGGCTAAGCGATGACGGTGCAGCGGAAAGACCTGCCGATCGTGATTCTGGCCGCAGGGGCGTCATCCCGGATGCGCGGCGAGGACAAGCTGATGCGCCCCGTCGATGGCCAGCCGCTTGTGGCCACGATCGCCGCGCGCGCCATCGCCAGCGGAGCGCCGGTTTTCCTGTGCCTTCCGGCAACGGACAAGGCCCGCCACCGGGCCGTTGAGGCGCTGGATCTGACGATTGTGGATGTCGAGACCCCGCAGATGGGCCTGTCGGCGTCACTGGCGGCAGGGCTTGCAGCCATTGGCGGTGATGCGCCGGGCGCGCTTTTGCTTCTGGCTGACATGCCGGAGATTACGACAAGCGATATAGAGATGTTTATCAATCACTTCCGCGCTGATCCTCATCTCATTACGCGGGGTGCAGACCCTTCAGGTAAGCCCGGTCATCCGGTCGTAGTGCCGGCCGATCTTTTGCCGGAACTTGCGCGCGTCAGCGGTGACACCGGGGCGCAGGCAGTTTTGAAACAGCATAAAGATCGCCTGAAACTTATTCCATTTGACGACGGGCGCGCCCTTGCCGATCTTGATACGCCAGAGGACTGGGAGAAATGGGAAAAGGGCCGCCGCGGGTAGATTTATGCGCCGCGAAGCTGGCCTTCCTTGCTGCGAAGCGCCACAAATCCGGCGCGTCCGGCACGGCGGTGGAGCGTTGGAAAGATGCGCAGCAACTCGCGGTGCTGGTCATCGCTTCGCTTGCGGCGAGTGACGCGCGAGGGTTGGTGACAGTCGGTCCAGATGCCGTTTACCAGAATGGTCGCGTCCATCTCGAACATCAGGTGGATGTAGACCACGGTCAGGGTGCAAAGCTCCTGCACACCGTCGCGGCCGACCAGATCGCGCGCGGGCACAGCCACAAGGGGATCACCGGCGCTTTCGCCCTCTTCGGGCGCCTCTTCGCGCGGGATCAGAAAGACCTGGGCAGGCGAAACCTTCATGTCGTATAGCGGCAGTCCCTGCCCCAAAGCGTCCTGGCGGATCAGGATCGGGTGCAGGTCCGGGTTGGCCCGAAGAACCGGGTTCGGCAATTGCCGGGCACCGATCCACTTGAGGACCTGAAAGCCATCGTCGCGCGTCAGGATCCGGTCGCCCGGGCGCAAACGCTCGGCCGAAATGGGACCTCTGTCGCTTTGAACCATCGCACCGGGGGTGAAACAGGTCAGATGCGGGGCGACGTCATCACTGACAATACTCATGCCCGGGCCAGCCCAGAAATAATCGTGGCGCTCAATCGCTCTTCCTCTTGCTTCGTTTTAGCGGATCGGGGGCCTTGGGCCCCTTCTGATGCTTCGCTTCAACCAGAAGATCAGGGCAAAATTGCGGGGATAATGTGAAAAGGGCCATCGTTTGGCCTAAATGCCTGCCGGCACAAACAAAAAAACCGGGGAGCTTTCATAGCTCCCCGATTTCCATGCGCCCCGCGCCCGTCACGAAATGATGCCGGACTCCCCTCGGGGCAGCTGCATTTCAGAGGGCGACCAAAAGCCGTGCTTCGTGCTTTTTCAAGGTCTTACGCGCTGCGGTATAGTCCTCGATCCCCTGATGAGACTGAAGCTCGGGGAAGAGTTCGAAGATCTCGGAACGCTGCGCGTTGCCAAGGCCATTCAGCGTGTAGTCGCCGGGCTGGAAGCTTTCGGTCCAAGCGCCGTTCGACAGGACAACCTCGTGGTGGTCGAACATGAAGTGGATGTAGGTCGTGCCAAGAGTATCGACGTTCTGGATGCCTTCGGTGCCCACAAGGTGCTTGGCCGCGGCTAGAACTTCGCGCTCTTCAAAGTAGATCGCGGTCTTGTCGTTGGCCACCAGAACGCGGTGGTTCGGCGATACAAGCATGTCACGCTCTGGCAGGCCATTTCCAAGGGCACCTGCCTTGATCATGATTGGCTTGAGGTGGCTGCTTGCGTTCAACTGCTGCCAGTTGAGCTGCTTGGCGCCAAGCCAGCGGATTTCCTGAATGCCGTTGTCGCGGGTGATCACCTTGTCGCCGACACGCAGGTCTTCGACACGGCGCTCGCCCTTGGGCGTGGCAATCGTGGTGCCGGGCGTAAAGCAGGGCACGATTTCCTCGATCTCTTCAAACTCGGTCCGGCCAATCTCGTCGCCCTTGTCATCGTAGTAGGTGACATAGCCGTCGTTGCCGTTGCCGTTGCTGTCAGCGCCGGTCAGCGTCACGCTCAGGCTTCCGCCGGGCGTTACCGTGCCGCGCAGGTCCAGAACGTCGTGGTCCACGCCGCCTGCCCCGCCGTCGATCTTGTCGCCGATCATGTCGCCGCCAAGTCCGCCCGCACCGATTTCAAAGGTGTCCTGGCCGTCGCCGCCCAAAAGAACGTCCGCGCCCGCGCCGCCGATCAGCGTGTCATCGCCTGCGCCGCCGTCGATAAAGTCGTCGGCACTGTCGACCACGTCAAAGTAGACGTCCGTTACGTTGACGCCCGAATTGTTGCTGCCGTCCTGATCATGTTCGATCACGATCTTGGCGACCGGGCCGGGGATATCCACCAGAACCGAGTAGTTTGCAGAGTTGTCGGCTTCGTAGCCGCCATTGCTGTCGGCGGTGTCGTTTCCGGCAACGCCATCGGTGTCGGAAAGCGTCACTTTGGACCCGGCGGTCAGGTTGACCGTGATGGGTGTGCCGCTTGCGTCATAGGCCGTGACCTTGACGTTACCGTCACCGTCGATGTCATTGATACGGAACGAAACATTGTCGACGGGCTTGGAGAATTCCAGCGCGTAGTCGCCGGATTTGCCTTCGCCATTTGTGACCGATTCAAAAGAGCTGTTGTCGTCGACCGGGTTGCCATCGCTTTGAATGCCCGCAACGTTCTGAGTTGTGGTCTCAAAGGTGTTGGCGACGTATTTGTCGGCGTGCAGAACAGAGAAGGTCACATCGACGCTGCCGGTGTTCTGTGTGAAACCGGTGATCTTGTCGTTGTTGTCGACCGTGCTTGCGCCATAGTCGTCCGGGTCTGGTGCCTGATCCCATTCAAAGCTTTCGCGAACCGTGACCGGTGGTGTCGATGTCAGACCGTCGCCGTAAAGCGTGTCGTTGCCATCTTCGCCGTAAATTTCGTCGGCCCCTGCTCCGGCGACAACGGTGTCATTGCCGGCGCCTGCCTTTACGATGTCGTCCTGCGGGCCTTCGCCGGGCAGGATTGCATCGCCGGCATCGATAAGATCGCCATCAGGGTCGCCAAGATAGGCGGTGTCGATGACATCGTCGCCTTCAGTGCCCTCGACGATACCGTCCAGCTTTGCCGGATTGGCCGAGTCGTAGAAGGCCACATAGTTGATGTCGCCGTTAAAGAACTTGTCGTAGTGATCGTCGTCCTTTTCACGTGCGCCGAAGACAAAGCTGTCGCTGTCATAGTCGCCCACGGCCATGTCCAGACCGGCAACGTCATGTGTCACCTCGGTAGAGGTTCCCAGCGTGGCGTTCTGGACCGAAAGAGAGCCGCCTGTCGCGCTGTCCCATGAATAGCTGACGGTGACTTCCTGGCCCGGCTCGAATGTGCCGGGGGCGGTCTGAAGGATCGCCTCTTTGCCGTTGGCCATGTGAACGACCTGAACGCGGCCATCGTCGGTGACCGAGATGCTGAAATAGCCGTCGCTGTCATCTTTATAGTACTCGCCGCGGCTGACCAAAGTGTCCGGGCTGCCGCCGACGTGCTCTTCCTGAACGAACTGCACTTCTATCGTGCCTTCGGTCAGGTCAAAGGCGCTCGTGTCGCCGCCCACCTTGAAAAAGTCCTTGTCGCCGTCCAGCTGAAGGCTTCCGCCCGATGCATAGGCGTCACCATAAAAGGAGCCGTCCTGGGCGATGCCGTCTGCCAGACCCGTGTCCTTGTTTTCCGCCCCAGCGCGAAAATCCCAGAACCCGACCAGTCCCAAGCCCGATGGGTCGGTAGCTGTTGATTCAGGCGTAGATTCACTCGACATCGTTCGTACTCCAGTTTCGTGCGCGCGCGGCGCCCTTTGATGCCCTCGTTCGTCCAGCACCTGATTTCAGGCACCTCTGACCCCGAGGGGCGGCCAACACGCAACGCATTTTCAAGAGGTGACGGTCCGCTGCGGGTAGCAGCATTCCGGACGCGGCAAGGTATAATTTACCTCCGGCGGAAATCCGCCTTGCATCCTCATGTGGTCCGAACGATGCGTCAAACATCGCAACGCGGACACACACTCACCTCCGTGTCATGCGCGATGCTTCCCCACATCGCATACGACAGGCATTGTGTGTGGCCGCCCCCGTGGCCAGCAGACTTCACCCCCCAGTTGGGCTGTCCTTAACTAGCCGCTTCCGATGTGTTCAACAAAGGGAAAAATGTCCAAAAAGTGTCAGAAAAACTGTTTCAACGCGTAAGGATACGACGGATCGAAGCCTGAATGTGGCAGCACGTCGCAGGCAGATTGTTTCCAGTTTTGCAATTGAAAATCCGGCCCAAAATGCACATCGCCCAAGTTTTCATGGGCGCTCTTCCGGATAGTGAGGTAGCCCTTTACCTTTGGCATTCTCATTGTTTCCGTTGCGGCACCATTCGGATAGGTCCACCTATACGAATTGCCCCCTCGTTTACCTTTTTTTGCCTTATTTGGGGCCCGTTCACGGTTTTGCATCAATTCTAGGCCATTTGATGGATTATCCCCGATCCCGTGCATCAGCGGGGCCCATTTGCGCGAATCATTTCGGGATTGAGGCGGCAATACGGCTTCCCTAGCGTCACTTGGCAAGCCCCCCTGCCCGGCCTCGGCGGCGCCTTGCCGTTATCGCGGCAGGCATCGGCAAAATCCGGCACCGGCAAACGCGGGCGCTGATGGCGATCGCCTTGGTAAATCCTCAGGGGTTCTGGTGCCGGTGGAGAGACTCGAACTCTCACGATGTTGCCATCGGGGGATTTTGAATCCCCTGCGTCTACCATTCCGCCACACCGGCCAGCGATGCCCTCTCTAATACGCAGCGCCGGGGGCGCCAAGGGCTAAAATGCACGCCTTGAAACGCGCCTAGAACATCACCCCGACCAGCCAAAGGGTGATCCCCGGAAAACTGACCAGAAGGATGACGCGCACCAGATCGGATAACACGAAGGGCGCCACGCCCTTGTAGGTGCGCACGATTGGAATATCGCGCGCAACCTGGTTGATGATGAAAAGGTTCATCCCCACGGGCGGCGTGATCAGCCCCACCTCGACCACGACAAGCGCAAGAATGCCGAACCAGATGGCGGTGTATTCGGCCGACATGCCGAAATCGAGCGCCTCGATGATGGGAAAGAAGATCGGGATCGTCAGCAGGATCATCGACAGGCTGTCCATGACGCAGCCAAAGACGAGATAGGTCAAAAGCATGACCGTCAGCACCGCCAGCGGTGTGAACCCTTGGGTCGTGACCCAGTCGGCCAGCGTGTCGGGCGCGCGCGACAGTGCCAGAAAGCCCTTAAAGACCTCGGCGCCCAGAAGGATGAAAAAGATCATGCCGGTCGCCTTGGCGGTCTCGATGATCGCGTCCAGAAAGTCGCGCCAGCTTAGCGTTCGCATGAAGATGCCATAGGCGGCCGTTGCGGTGGCGCCAAAGGCGGCGGCCTCATTGGGGGTGAAAAGCGCCTGTGCGCCGGGCTTGACCCAGTTCCAGTCGCCCACGATACCGCCGATTGTCAGGCCGAAGATGACGATCACCGGCCATGTGCTTGCCAGGGTGCGGAAACGCTGGCGATAGGGCACGCGGGGCGCGGCGCTGGCGCTGCCGGGGCGCAGGCGGACATAGATCGCGACGGTAATCAGGTATCCGGCGGCGGCCAGCAGGCCGGGGATCATCGCGGCCATGAACATCTTGACGATGTTCTGCTCGGCGTAGATCGAATAGATCACAAGGATGACCGATGGCGGGATCAGGATGCCCAAGGTGCCGCCCGCGGCCAGAACGCCGGTCGACAGGCTGTCGGAATAGCCGCGCTTGCGCATCTCTGGCAGGGCCACATGGCCCATGGTCGATGCCGTGGCCAGCGAGGATCCACAGACCGCGCCAAAGCCTGCGCAGGCCCCGACCGTTGCCATGGCGATGCCGCCCTTGCGATGGCCCAGCCAGTCAGAGGCCGCCACAAACAGGGCAGAGGACATGCCGGTCTTGGTCGCGAACTGCCCCATCATGATGAAAAGCGGCACGATCGACAGGCCCTGATTGGAAAAGCTTTCATAGGTCAGGGTCTTGAGCTGGGCCATGGCCGCATTGGGCGCACCAAGGATGTACCAGCTTCCGAAAAAGCCGGTCAGCCCCATGGCAAGGGCAATCGGAACGCGCAGGAATATCCCGCCCAGCATCAGGCCAAAGGCGACCATGGCAAGTTCTATGCCGCTCATGGCTGTTCCTCCTGCCCGTCCAGAACCCAGTTAAGGCTACGCCAGACGGTATAGACGCTGACCAAGGCAAAAAGCGCCGCGCCGAAAAGCGCCGCGCCGTAGAGCAGCCAGATGGGGATCTCAAGCTCATAGGTGGTTTCCGGAAAGAACGGCCGATAGCCCATGCCCAGCACCTCGCGCATCGCGTCCGAGCCATAGGGAAACTTTTCGCCAAAGCCGAACCAAAGCTGGCGCAAGAGAACGATGCTGACGATCGCGATCAGTAGATCGCCGATGAAACCCAGAAAGGCCTGAAGGCGCAGCGGGAAAAGCCCGATCAGGATGTCGACGGTGACATGGCCGCGCTTAAGCTGGCAGAGCGGCAGAAACCCAAAGACCGCAAGGCCCACGCCATTGGCGACCAGTTCATAGTCGCCCGGCACCGGCTGGTTGATCACCTGCCGGCCGATGATGGACACGACGGTCATGATCGCGACGGCCGAAAGGAGGATGCCCCCGCCATAGGCAAAGACCTGCGAGATACGCTCGATCACCTCGCCGGTTCTGATCTGTGCCTGCCTGGCAATGGCCATGCTATCCCCCCGTGCCCGATATCAGCGGTGCGGCGGCATTTAGCGCGGCAATGTCCATTCCCGCAACCGTCTTATAGCCATCGGCAAAGTTTTGTCGCTCGGTCAGGGGCATGACCTCTTCGATGTCGGCAAAGCCGTCTGGGGCACGTTCGGCCACGATATCCAGTATCCGGTCCGGCCCGTCGCCGCGATTGGTCAGAACCAGCGCGTTGACCTTTTCGCGCCGCGCATCCTCATAGGCGTCCAGCGCCCCGATCCCCGGCCCATGCGCCCGAATTTCGCGGGCAAGGACGCGGGCGTCCAAGATCGCCTGACTGGCCCCGTTTGACCCGATGGGATACATAGCGTGGGCGGCATCGCCCATCAACGTCATGCGCCCGTGGCGCCAGCGCTTGAGCGGCTCACGATCAACCATGGGATATTCATAGACAGCCTCGGCGCCGCGGATCACGGCCGGAATATCCAGCCAGTCAAAGCTCCACCCTTCAAAGGCTGGCAGGAAATCGTCCAGATTGCCCTGACGGTTCCAGTCCTGCGGGCGCCAGTCGCTGTCTTTCGGAAGTTGGCGGTCGGCGATCCAGTTGATCAGCGATCCACCCTCTTGGGTGTCGGCAATGGGGTAGGCCACGAACTTGGTATCCTTGCGCCCGGTCATCGCGACCGTTCGCCCGGTCAGAAAGCGCGGCCCCCGCGTGACCCCGCGCCACATCAGCGTGCCGCCCCAATGGGCGCCGCCTTCGCCGGGGAAAAGCCGCGCGCGCGCCGCCGAATTGATGCCATCGCAGGCGATCAGGACATCGCCCCGGGCTGTTCCGATCTCGCGGCCCTCAGCGCGGCCCGAAAGCGTAACCTCGATCCCCTGCCCGACCTCGCGCCAGTTGGTGATGGCCGCCCCTTGGGTGACGACGGGCCCTGCGCGCCGAAGCACTTCGCTTAGCAGAAGGTTTTGAAGCTTGCCGCGATGGATCGAAAACTGGGGCCAGTTGTAGCCGGCCAACTGGCCGCGCGGCTCGCTCCAGATTTTCTGGCCATGGGCCGAGAAATAGGCAACTTCGCGCGTGCGCAGGCCGATCTTGTCCAGTTCGGCCTCAAGGCCCAGTTCGAAAAGTTCGCGCACCGCATGGGGCTGAAGGTTGATGCCAACGCCAAGCGGGCGAATTTCCCTGACCGCCTCGAATATTCGAAAGGGGACGCCGATCTGATGCAGGGAAAGGCCCAAGGACAGGCCAGCAATTCCGGCGCCGGATATCAGAACGGTCATTTACAAAGTCCAGAAAACCCCGCCCGGGGCAATGCCCGGGCGGGGTTTGTTCATCAATTGGTCATCGAAGAGTATTTTTCGATCAGCGCACGGGCGTCATCCACCATCGCCTGACCGTCCAGCCCCTTGGCTGTGACCTCTTCGATCCATGCCTTGGTCTGGGCCTCACCGATCGCCTTGATGCTGTCGCGCGTGGCTTCGTCCATGACGTAGATCTCGTTGCCGGCCTTGCCATAGACCTCTTTGCCGATCACATCGCCCTGATCCATCGCAGCGCCCGCAAGGCCCGATGTCGCAAGACCCGAGTTCGCATCGATCACCGCCTTAAGGTCATCAGGCAGCTTGTCATAGCTGGCCTTGTTCATGCCCCAGATAAAGAAGGTGTTATAAAGCGTGCGGTCGCCGCCAACTTCGGTTGCGCTGTTGGTCAGTTCCTGAACCTTGAGCGCCGGGGCGATCTCATAGGGGATCACGCCGCCATCAACGATGCCTTTGGACAGAGCCTCGGGGAAGGCCGGAACGGGCATGCCCACGGGCGTGGCGCCCAGTGTTTCCAAAAGCTTGTTGGCCTGACGCGAAGGGCCGCGCAGTTTCAGACCCTTGAAATCATCCAGCGATTTGATCGCCGGACCCTTCTTGAAGATCACGCCCGGTCCATGCACGTGGACGGCCATGACCTTAATGTCGCCAAGGCGCTCGCCCATGTACTTCTCGGTGAAGTCCCAAGCGGCCTTTGACGATGCCTCGGCGCTATTGGCCGTCATAAAGGGCAACTCAAACACTTCGGTTTCGGGGAAACGGCCCGGCGTATAGGCGGGCAAAGCCCAGCCACAGTCGATCACGCCATCACGGATCTGGTCGTAAAGAGCGGGCGGTTTGCCGCCAAGCTGCATGGCTGGGTAAAGCTCTACCTTGATGCGCCCGCCACTGTCAGCTTCGACTTTCTTGGCCCATGGCTCCATGAAAAACTGGGGAACCGACCCTTTGGGCGAAATAAAGTGCTGGCAACGCAGGGTTACCTCTTGGCTGAAAGCGGCCGTCGCCGAAAGGCCCAAGGCAATTGCCCCGGCCATAGCGCCCGCCACACCGGCGCGCAGGAATGCAGTCATGTGAATTTCCTCCCAAAATTTGAAATGTTTTCCTGAGGGCATGATGCAGAGCCCCGGAACCTTTTCAAGCGAAAGAAACCGGAAAAGCACATTTGACGAATAATTTATCGACCCGCCGGTCGGTTTTTGGTCGGCTTCAAAGCGCAGCGGCACCAAATGTATCGCATTCGTTCAGATCGCCGCTTTGATAGCCGCGTGCGAACCATCTTTCGCGCTGGGCAGAGGTTCCATGGGTAAAGCTGTGCGGATTTGGCGTGCGCCCGGCATTTTTCTGAAGCGTGTCATCACCGATCTGGCGTGCGGCGTTCATTGCCTCTTCGATATCGCCCGGCTCCAGCGAGCCAAAACGCTCTTGCGCGTGGCGCGCCCAAATCCCGGAATAACAATCGGCCTGAAGCTCTATCCGCACCGAGATGGCATTCGATTCAGCCACACTGACCTGCGCGCGGATCCTGTTGGCGCGGGGCAGGATGCCCAGCTCGTTCTGAACATGATGGGCAACCTCATGGGCAACGACATAGGCCGCGGCGAAATCGCCCTTGGCGCCAAGACGGCGCGCCATGGTCGTGAAAAACTGGGTATCCAGATAGGCTTTCTTGTCCCGCGGGCAGTAGAAAGGCCCGCTTGCGCCGCTGGCGCCGCCGCAAGGGGACGCGGTCGTGCCTTTGAAAAGCACCAGAACGGGCGGCTGATAGCGGCCCAGATCATGGCGGGCAAAGACATCCGCCCAGACCTCTTCGGTATCGGCAAGGGTGACGGATACGAACTGACCCGCCTCGCGGTCGGCCTTGGTGATGGTGGCCGGCTGGCTTTGCTGGGTGCCCAGCCCCGCCTCATTCAAAAGCGGCGTGACATCGACCCCAAGGAAGTAGCCGATCACCAGAACGGCGATAAGCGCGGTCCCACTTAGCCCCCCGGCGCGGCCCACGCGGCGCCCTGCCCCGCGAGCTCGCCCCGATGTGCGCCGGTCCTCGATGTTGCGGCTTGTCCGCCGTCCTCTCCAGCGCATCGCGCCCTCCGCTTGCCTTATCGCATCTGTCGCCCTTATTGGACGTATCTGCCATTGACGGCAATCTCCGGGCATGTTGCATGGGGAAAAATCAGACGGAGCAAGCATGATCCGAGGCATGTACAACTGGACAATGGGGCTGGCCGAAAGCCGGCACGCCCTCTGGGCTCTTGCGATCGTGGCCTTTCTGGAAAGCTCTGTCTTTCCCATTCCGCCCGATGTCCTGATGATCCCGATGATCCTTGCGCGCCCGTCGCGGGCATGGCTGATCGCCGGTGTGGCGCTGACCGCATCGGTTCTGGGCGGCATGCTCGGTTACTTCATCGGGGCGGTCTTTTACGACCAGTTGGGGCAACCGATCCTACTGGCACTGGGAAAAGAGGCCTATTTCGCCGAGTTTCAGCAGCGCTATAACGACTGGGGCATCTGGGTGGTGCTTGTCGCAGGCGTCACGCCCTTCCCTTACAAGGTCATCACGATCCTTTCGGGGGCCACTTCCCTGCCGCTGGGCGTCTTTGTTGCGACATCCGTCGTGGCGCGCGGTCTGCGGTTCTTTGTGCTGGCCGGGCTTTTGTGGAAGTTCGGGCCGCCGATCCGCATCTTCATTGAAAAGCGGCTGGGGCTTTTGTTCACGCTGTTCGTCGTGCTTCTTCTGGGCGGCTTTCTACTTGTGAGGTACATATGACCGCGACAAGACTTGTCCTTCTGGCCAGCCTGGGCTCTGCCGCGCTTTTGATCGGCGCTTGGACGTTTCAATACCTTGGCTATGCGCCTTGCAAACTTTGCTACTGGCAGCGCTACCCGCATATGGCGGCGGTGATCATCGGCGGCGCGGCACTGATCACGAACTGGCGCCACCTTTCCCTTCTGGGGGCGGGCGCGGCGCTGACAACGGCGGTCCTGGGGGTTTATCACACCGGGGTCGAACGCGCGTGGTGGCAGGGGCCGGATACCTGCACCTCGGGGCCGATCGGCGGGATCTCGGCCGAAGAGCTGTTGAACCAGATCCTGAACGCGCCGCTGGTGCAGTGCGATCAGGTCGCATGGGACCTTTACGGCGTCTCGATGGCCAGTTGGAACGCGATCTTTTCCTTTGCGCTGGTAGTCATCTGGCTGATGGCATGGCGGCGCGCCTGAGCGCCGTCAGTGCAGGGTAAACTCACCCGTCACATTGCGCCATTCGCCGGCCGAGATCATCTTGCGGTGCACGAACCTGACAGAGTGTAGCGGCCCCTCAATCTCATCCTGCCAGAACTCGATGAACTTGAAGAGTTCGGGATGGTCGGGCGCAAGGTCATATTCCTGCCAGACAAAGCATTGCAGCACGCTTTGAAAATCGGGCATGCGGTAGAAAATTTCCGCCGTCGTAAGCCCGTAGCCGCGCAGCATCAATTCGGTTTCCTTTTGGTCCATTTTTTAGACCCCTTTCTCTGCTCACAAGATAATTGAGCCACAGAAAGGTTTAGTTTTCAATAAAAACAGGGTGTTATCACTCAAATGCGATGGCTGCTTGATCTGGGGCACCTTCCGCATTGCACCCAATATGCGCGATCTGATAGTGTGTGACCAACTATATATAGCGGCCCAAAAGGCGTAAGCGAGCGACATGAACGACACTCCGGAAACACCTGAAAACGAAGAAGAAAACGCAGGCGGAAGCGCAGGACCCACCGGGCCGCAGATTTCCATCGTCGACGAGATGAAGTCAAGCTATCTTGACTATGCGATGTCGGTCATCGTCAGCCGCGCCATTCCTGATCTTCGTGACGGGCTGAAACCAGTGCACCGGCGCATCCTTTATGCGATGCACGAAACCAACAACACGCATGACAAGGCCTATCGCAAATCGGCCCGTCCGGTTGGCGATGTGATGGGTAAATACCACCCGCATGGCGATTCAGCGATCTATGACGCGCTGGTGCGGATGGCGCAGAATTTCTCGATGTCGCTGCCGCTTCTTGATGGTCAGGGCAACTTTGGCTCGATGGACGGCGATAACCCCGCGGCGATGCGCTATACCGAGGTGCGCATGGACAAGCCGGCGGCCTCGCTGCTGGCGGATATCGAAAAAGACACGGTCGATTTTCAGGACAACTATGACGGCAAGGATCAGGAGCCGACGGTCCTTCCGGCGCGGTTCCCCAACATGCTTGTCAACGGCGCGGGCGGTATTGCCGTCGGCATGGCCACCAATATCCCGCCCCATAACCTGGGCGAGGTGATCGATGCGACGCTGGCCCTGATTGATGAGCCTGATCTGACCTCAGAGCAGTTGATGGAACATGTCCCGGCGCCCGATTTTCCGACCGGCGGCATCATCCTTGGCCGCTCTGGCGCACGCAAAGCCTATCTTGAAGGGCGCGGCAGCGTCGTGATCCGCTCAAAAACCCGGATCGAAGAGATCCGCAAGGATCGCTATGCGATCGTCGTCGACGAAATCCCCTATCAGGTGAACAAGTCCACGATGATCGAGCGGATTGCCGAAATGGCCCGCGATAAAAAGATCGAAGGCATCGCCCATGTGCAGGACGAAAGCGACCGGATCGGCGTTCGCGTCGTTGTCGAGCTTAAGCGCGATGCCACGGCAGAGGTCGTTCTGAACCAGCTTTTCCGCTTTACGCCGATGCAAACCTCGTTCGGCTGCAACATGCTGGCGCTGAATGGCGGCCGGCCCGAGCAACTGACGCTTCGGAAATTTCTGACCAGTTTCATAAGCTTCCGCGAAGAAGTTGTTGCACGGCGCACCGCCTATGACCTGCGTAAAGCGCGCGAGCGCAGCCATGTTCTTTGCGGTCTTGCCGTGGCGGTTACCAATGTCGATGAGGTTGTGGCGACGATCCGTTCGTCGGCCGATGCAGCCGAGGCGCGGCTTAAGCTTATGACGCGGCGCTGGCCTGCGGGCGATATCGTCGAATACATCAACCTGATCGACGATCCGACCCACAAGGTGAACGAGGACGGCACTTATAACCTGTCCGAGCTTCAGGCGCGCGCCATCCTTGATCTTCGCCTTCAGCGCCTGACCCAGATCGGCGTCAAGGAAGTGACCGATGAGCTTCAGTCACTGGCCGAGGCGATCCGCGAATACCTTGATATCCTGCGCTCTCGCGACCGGATCATGGAAATCATCGGCAATGAGCTTCGCGAAGTGCGCGAACAATTTGCCGTCCCTCGCCGCACCGAGATTGTCGACTGGTCGGGCGATATGGACGACGAGGACCTGATCGAACGCGAAGACATGGTCGTCACCATCACCGCGGGCGGCTATATCAAGCGCACCCCGCTTGTGGATTTCCGTGCGCAGCGGCGCGGCGGCAAGGGGCTGTCGGGTATGGCGACCAAGGAAGAGGATGTCGTCACCACTCTCTTTGTGGCCAACACCCATACCCAGCTTTTGTTCTTCACCACCGACGGGATGGTCTACAAGCTTAAGACATGGCGCCTGCCGCAAGGCTCTCGCACGGCCAAGGGCAAGGCGATCGTCAATATCCTACCCATCCCCACCGGGGTTTCCATCGCCGCCATCATGCCGGTGGACCGCGATGAGGACGAATGGGACGAGCTTCAGATCGTCTTTGCCACCTCGGCGGGCGATGTGCGGCGCAACGCGCTGTCCGATTTCACCAATGTGATGCGCAACGGCAAGATCGCGATGGACCTGCCCGAGGGGGTCGAGCTTGTGAATGCGCGCATCTGTTCGGAAGACGATGATGTGATGCTTGTCACACGTTCGGGCCGGGCGATCCGGTTCCGCACGACGGATGTGCGCGTCTTCAAGGGCCGCAAATCCACCGGCGTGCGCGGCATTCGCCTGTCAGGCGATGACCGCGTCGTGTCGATGTCGGTCATCCGCCACTTTATCGCAACGCCCGAAGAGCGTGCTGGCTATCTGAAGATGCGCCGCGCGGTTGCCGGTCTTTCCGATGACGCGGATGCCGATGACGAAGACGGCGTTGCAGGGGCAATCACTCAGGAACGCTATGCCGAGATGTCGGCGGCCGAAAACCTTGTTCTGACGATCACCACGCAAGGGTCGGGCAAGCTTAGCTCAAGCCATGACTACCCCGTGCGCGGGCGTGGCGGCATGGGCGTTGCGGCCATGGACCGTGCAATGCGCGGCGGGCCCCTGATCGCCTCTTTCCCGGTCGAAATGCAGGATCAGATCATGCTGGTCACCAATCAGGGCCAGTCGATCCGCGTTCCGGTCGAAGGCATCTCGTTCCGCTCGCGCGGCGCGGGCGGGGTGAAAGTGTTCAACACCGGCAAGAACGAAGAGGTCGTGTCGGTGGCCTGGATTGCCGATCAGGGCGACGAGGATGAGCTTGAACCAGAAAACGGCGGCGCCACCGAAGACGGCGCCAGCGACGCCGAAAGCTGACAACCCAGTGCCCCGGCGGACTTGCCGGGGCGCGCGTTGGGTCGGCGCTGTCGCCACGACGCAAATTCACCAGCGGAAATAACCCACGGTTGAGGCAATTCAACCATTGTCGATTATCCTGGCACCTGCCTAAACTAAGGTGATGGTGCACTGGGACGATTTTCGATTCATCCTTGCTCTGCATAGATACGGAACCATGACCGCGGCGGCAGCCTCGCTCAGAACCAATGTTGCGACCGTATCAAGACGCATAGAGCGCGCGGGTGAACAGCTTAGCTCACCGCTTTTTCAGAAAGAAGGCGGTTCTTGGGCCGTGACGACTGCGGGGCGCGCCTTTATCACCGTTGCCGAAGAGTTCGAGGCAAATCTTCTGCGCGAGGAAAACAACCTTGGCGCCGAATGCGAAGATCAGGTTACCACGATCAACATCGCCGCTCCGCCGGTCATCGTATCGACGGTTCTTCTGCCTGCCCTTCAGGAACTTGTGCGCGAGCAGCCAAAGGTTGACGTGATTCTGACAAACCGCACCAGTGGCCGCGGCCTTGGTGATGCGGATGTCTTGTTGCGTTGGGGCGCGCCTGCATCCAGTCGGCTGATTGCCCGCCGGATCGGCACGATGAGCTTTGGCGCCTACCGCAAAAGCACCAGTACATCCAAGGATTGGGCTGCGCTGACCGCTGAACACGATGGATCGCCCATATCTCAGCTAGGGTTTACGCTATTTGGCCGCCCGCCGCGCCTGCGTGCGGGCATCTTCGATCACAAGGTAATGGCGATGCGGGAAACCGGGCTTGCGGGCATCGTGCCTGACGCGATCCGCAAGCGTGAACCATGGCTAGAGCCGCTTCCCGAACATGCCGCCACCCGCACGAATATGGATATCTGGTGCGCCTATCATGGCTCAAGGCGAGGTGACGCAACGCTGCAAAGGGTAATTTCCTGGGTCATTAAGGCGGTCACCTCGACGAGCAACCAAGGCACTGAAAGCGATCAGAATTCCAGCGTTCACCTTCCCGGCGGGCGCCAATTTTAGCCGCTTTACGCTTACGTAATCCTTTGTTGCAATCCTCTCGCCGTTGGGTTAATTAACTATTATCTGAATAATTTTCAGACACTTGCACCGCGAAGCTTCTACATTTTTGCAAAACCCGGTTTGCGAAACTGGGTATGGACCGACGCGAACGATCTGGCATCAATGCAGTATGGCTTGGGTGGCGTCCCAATTTTCATTCAGGCTTGTAATCTCCCTATTGGGAAGGCGTGTTGCTTCTTGACCGCATTTCCATCGCTCCTTCGGGGCAAGGTTTTAGGGGTGCCTGGTGAAACATCGTCCCAATCAGTTTCGCCGGGCACCTCTGAAATTCCTCAAACCTTCATCACAAACCGCCCTGCCCTGCGCTTGACGCTTTTCAATCGCCGCGCCGGTCGCTAAACCCCGGCGACATGGCACAGACACTTCACATCATCGGCGGCGGAATGGCCGGATCCGAAGCGGCATGGCAGGCGGCGAACGCCGGTCTTGATGTCGTCATTCATGAAATGCGTCCCAAGGTCGAAACCTTCGCGCATAAAACCGGTGATCTGGCCGAAATGGTCTGTTCCAATTCCTTCCGCTCGGATGATGATGAACAAAACGCCGTGGGCCTTTTGCATTGGGAAATGCGCCGCGCGGGCGGTCTGATCATGGCCGCGGCCGATGCAAACTCTCTGCCCGCTGGCGGCGCGCTTGCGGTCGACCGCGATGCCTTTTCGGCCTATGTCACCGCCCAGATAGCCGCCCATCCGCGCATCACGGTCCAAAGCGACGAAATTACCGAGCTTCCCGCGCAGGGCCACTGGATTATCGCCACCGGCCCGCTGACCTCGGGCGCGCTTGGTCAGGCGATTGCCGCCGAAACCGGCGCCGAGGCGCTGGCCTTCTTCGATGCCATCGCGCCGATCGTCTATTTCGACAGTGTCGATCTATCCAAGGCGTGGTTCCAGTCGCGCTATGACAAGGGCGAGACCGAAGAAGAACAAAAGGCCTATCTCAACTGCCCGATGAGCCGCGATCAGTATGAGGCTTTCATCGACGCGCTTCTGGCCGCCGACAAGACAGAGTTTCACGAGGGCGAAACAGCCGGATATTTTGACGGCTGCCTGCCAATCGAAGTGATGGCAGAGCGCGGGCGCGAGACGCTGAGGTTCGGGCCGATGAAACCGGTCGGGCTTACAAACCCGCATGATCCCCAGACCAAGGCCTATGCCGTGGTCCAGCTGCGCCGCGACAACGCGCTTGGGACGCTCTTCAATATCGTGGGCTTTCAGACCAAGATGAAATACGGCGCCCAGACAGAGGTTCTGCGGATGATCCCGGGGCTGGAGAATGCGCGCTTTGCCCGTCTGGGCGGCATCCACCGCAACACATTCCTGAACTCTCCGACGCTGCTTGATAGCCAGATGCGCCTGAAATCGCGGCCCAATATCCGCTTTGCCGGCCAGATCACCGGCGTTGAGGGCTATGTCGAAAGCGCCGCGATGGGCCTTTTGGCCGGGCGCATGGCAACGGCCGAAATTCTGGGCCGCACCCTGCCCGAGCTGCCATCAAGCACTGCGATGGGCGCGCTTGTCCATCACATCTCGGGCGGCGCCGAGGCCAAGACCTTTCAGCCGATGAACGTCAACTTCGGCCTTTTCCCACCGATTGACGCCAAGGGCGGGCGGCGCGGGCGCAAGATCCGCTACAAGGCCTATACCGATCGGGCCAAATCCGACTGGATGGCGTGGCTTGAACACAGCGCGCTGGACCTTGCCTGAAAAGCGGCGCTAGATTGCCGGGATGACCAAGGATCCCCCATCCGGCCTCTGGCAGCCGCGCAGCGTTTCCCAAACGCTAAAGCTTTATGCCGATTGGGCCGACAGCTATGACGCGGACGTCAGCGCATGGGGCTATGCGACCCCCGGCCGGATCGCATCCGCGCTTGCCGCCCACCTGCCGGACTTGGGCGCCCCGATCCTCGATTTTGGCTGCGGCACGGGGGTTTCGGGCGCGGCGCTGTCAGCGCAGGGTTTCACCTGCATTGACGGCACCGATGTGGCGCCCCAGATGATCGAAAAGGCCAATGCGCGCGGCATCTACCGAAAGACATGGATCAGCGCGCCGGGTCAGCTTGATATCGCGCCATCCGACTATCGCGCCATAACCGCGATCGGTGTGATCAGCGCTGGTGCGGCCCCGCCCGAAACGCTTGATCTGGTTCTGGGGGCGATGGCGCCGGGTACGCTTTTGACCCTGTCCTACAATGATGCAACGCTGGACGATCCGGCCTATACATCCCGCCTTGAAGGTCACCTTGACCGCAAAACCGCGCATTTGCTCTTTTGCGAACATGGCCCGCACCTGCCGCAAAAGAACATGAACTCCACCATCTATATTATTGAAAAAGCTTGATTACACGCTTCGCCCCCTCTCCAACCGGCCCTTTACACATCGGCCATGCCTATGCGGCGATCCTTGCCCATGACATGGCGCGCGCGGCAGGCGGGCAGTTTCTTTTGCGGATGGAAGACACCGATCTTGAACGCTCCAAGCCTGAGTGGGACGCGCAAATTCAGGATGATCTGCGCTGGCTGGGGCTGGACTGGGACGGCCCGATCCACCGCCAGTCAGAACATATCGACAGCTACAACGCCCGGCTCGATCACCTGATCGGCACGGGCCTTCTCTATCCCTGCTCCTGCACACGCGGCGATATCCGCGCCGCCCTTGCCGCCCCGCAAGAGGGGACAGGCCATCCCGTCTATCCCGGAACCTGCCGCAACCGGCCGATGTCCTCGCGCAAACCAGGTGACGCGCTGCGCCTCAACCTGCCTGCCGCGCTTGATTACCTTGCGGGGCATGATCTGTCCTTCACCGAAACCGGCCCCGCTCACCCCGGCCAGCACACCGTCGATCCCGCCTATGCGCTGGAGCGGATCGGCGACATCATCCTCAGCCGCAAGGGCGAGAACATCGTTGCCTATTTTCTGGCATCAAGCTTTGATGACGCCGATCAGGCAATCACCCATGTCACTCGCGGACAGGACCTGTTTGACTTCACGCCGATCCAGGTGATCCTGCAGCATCTCTTCGGCGCGCCCACGCCGATCTACCATCATCACAAGCTGATCCGCGACGCCGCCGGCAAGCGCCTTGCAAAGCGCGATGACGCCCGCTCGATCCAAACCTGGCGTGAAAGCGGCGCGGGCCCTGACGACATCCGCCGTCTTGTCGGGCTCTAGGGCTTCTTTGTGGCGCAAATATCCTCGCCGAAGGCGTAGCCTGCCCGCGCCATAGGACGCGGCCTTAGCCCATGGGCTCCATGATCTCGATCTCGTCGCCGTCGATGATCGCGGTATAAAAACAGCTGCGCCGCCCGGTGTGGCAGGCAGGCCCTTCCTGGCGCACCAGCAGCAAAAGACAATCGCGGTCACAATCAACGCGCATTTCTAAAAGCTTTTGATGGTTGCCCGATGTTTCGCCCTTCACCCAGAACTCTGCGCGCGAGCGTGACCAATAGGTGACGCGCCCTGACTGCAGGCTGCGCTCGATCGCCTCGGCGTTCATCCATGCCATCATAAGAACATCGCCCGTCTCAGCGTCCTGGGCAATCGCGGGGATCAGCCCTGCGTCATTCATCTTTAGCGTCGCTGGGTCGAAAGCCATGGTAAAACCTTTTTGCATCTTGCTCAGATTTGCCTATCTATGTGACGCGTAGCGCCAAAGGAAGGCCCGATGACTGCTGAAAACGATCTGATAAAGCTTTATTCGTCGCGCATTCTTGCGCTGGCGGCAGATATGCCGCGCACTCAAAGGCTTAAAAACCCCTGCGCCACGGTCATGCGCCGCTCGCCGCTTTGTGGCTCGACCATCACGGTCGACCTGCAAATCCGCGACGGCCGGATCACCGACTATGGGCAGGATGTCAAAGCCTGCGCGCTGGGTCAGGCCGCAGCGGCGGTTGTTGGGGCCCATGCCGTTGGCTGCACCCGCGCCCAGATCGAAACCGCGCGCGAGCAGCTCAAGGCGATGCTGAAATCCGGCGGCCCGGTGCCTGAGGCCCCTTTCGATGGGCTTGAGGTGCTTGAGCCTGCGCGCGATTACAAAAACCGCCATGCATCGATCATGCTGGCGCTTGAAGCCACGGCAGAGGCTTTCGCGCAGGCCGAAGCGGCCGACTGCGCCTGAGGGCGCCAAAGCCCCCCTAAAACCGAACGCTAGCTAAAAAAAACCGCCGCACTTTCCGATCAGGAAGGCGCGGCGGCAAGGTGCGTATCTGCTTTATTCCGGGCCATCAGGGGTCGAGGTAAACCCTTTGGATGAGGACAGGCAGTGTCCGGGGGGACGCATCGAATTGGGGACAGGATGCGGTCGGTCCGGGCAGATCGCAGGCAGGTAAAACGGTCAGATCAGGCCAGTACCGGAAGGTAGAGGCCGCCCAAAAGGATAACGGCAAGCGCGGCTGCACCAATCGTGTCTTCGATCAGGGTGGAAGAGGAACGCAGAGCGGCGGATTTGATTTCATTCAGCATGGGGGCGATCCTGATTTGATATCTTTGTTGCCTCTTTGTTCTCAAATCTTAAGGAAGTTGTAAAGAACTTTTTAAGAACATTTGCGAACAAAAAGGGGGATTTTTCGCTAACCCACTGATATCAAACGAATTGCCTTATCCTGCTCCATTAACCACAAAAGAACACGGGCCGCCTTGCCCCGCTCGCTGGTTAACGCCGGGTCCTCGGCCAAAAGCTTGCGCGCATCGGACTGGGCAATGGCCATCAGCGCGGCCTGATGTTCGATATCGCCTATGCGAAAGCGCGGCAGGCCCGATTGCGCCGTGCCGATCAGATCACCGGCGCCGCGCATTGCAAGATCCTCTTCGGAGATGCGAAAACCATCCTCGGTCTCGCGCAGGATGTGCAGGCGCCGGTCTGCGGTTTCAGACAGGGGCGACTGATACATCAGCAAACATGTGGATGAGGCCGCGCCGCGCCCGACCCGGCCGCGCAACTGGTGAAGTTGCGCAAGGCCAAAGCTTTCGGCCCGCTCGATCACCATGATCGAGGCGTTGGGCACATCCACGCCCACTTCGATCACCGTGGTGGCGACCAGAACCTTGGTCTTGCCCGCTTCAAAGGCGGCCATGGCGGCGTCCTTTTCGGCGCTTGGCATCTGGCCGTGCACCATGCCGACAACGCCCTCACCCAAGGCCGCGCGCAGCCGCTTAAAGCGCTCTTCGGCGGCGGTGTAATCCAGCACCTCGCTTTCCTCGACCAAGGGGCAAACCCAATAGGCCTGACGCCCCTCGGCCAGCGCTGCGCGCAGACGGTCAATCACCTGATCCATGCGCGCGGTCGAGACTAGCGCGGTCTGGATCGGTGTGCGTCCGGGCGGCTTTTCGTCAAGGATCGACACATCCATATCGCCGTATTGCGCCAGCGATAGCGAGCGCGGGATCGGCGTGGCCGTCATCACCAGAACGTCGGCCGCGCGCCCCTTGGCGCCCAGTTCAAGCCGCTGGCGCACGCCGAAACGGTGCTGTTCGTCAACCACCGCAAGGCGCAGGTCCCGAAAGGCGACATCCTTTTGAAAGACCGCATGGGTGCCCACCAGTATCTGGATATCGCCCTTTTCCAATGCCTCAAGCTTGGTCTTGCGCTCTTTGCCCTTGTCGCGCCCCGTCAGTATTTCAAGCACAACGCCCGCAGTTTCGGCCAGCGGGCGCAGGTTGGCCAGATGCTGACGGGCCAGAATTTCGGTCGGGGCCATCAAGACGCCCTGCCCGCCAGCCTCGACCGCGACCAAAAGCGCCATAAGCGCCACCAATGTCTTGCCTGCGCCGACATCGCCCTGAAGCAGGCGGTTCATCCTTTCGGGCGCGGCCATGTCATCGCTGATCTCTTCGATCGTGCGCATCTGCGCGCCCGTCGGCTTGTAGGGCAGCGCCGCAAGTACCTTGGACTGAAGCCGCCCGGTGGCGATCGATGGCACGCCCTTGCCGCGCCGGGCCGCCCCGCGCGCCAGCGCCAGCGTCAACTGGTGGGCCAGAAACTCATCATAGGCCAGACGCAGGCGCGCAGGCGCCGTCATCGCCAGATCGCCCTGCCCCTCGGGGTGATGCGCCCGGCGCACGGCATCGATCCAGTCGGGCCAGCTTTTGCGCTTTTTCTGTTCAGGATCAATCCATTCGCCCAAGGGCGGGGCCAGCGCCAGCGCCGAGACGGCCGCCCGTGTCATGACGCGCAAACTGACCCCGGCGGTCAGCGGATAGACCGGTTCATAGCTTGGAATTTCGCTCGCTTCATGCAGCTCAAGTATGTGATCGGGATGCACCATCTGGCCGATCCCGTCGAAAAGCTCGACCCGGCCAGAGACAAGGCGACGCTCGCCCACGGGCAGGATCCGCGCAAGGTATTCGGCGCGCGCGTGAAAAAAGACCAGCTGAAAACTGGTCTGGGCATCGGCAACCTCGATCCGGTAGGGCCGCCCCTTGGCCGTGTTGGGAATGTGGCGCAGCACCTCAACCTCGACCGTGGCGGTCGCAGGCGGCTGTATCTCGCGGATAGAGCTTCGGCGCGTGCGATCGACGCCCGAATGAGGCAGCGTGAACAAAAGATCGCGCGGCTTTTCGATCCCCATCGCCGCAAGATGCTTGGCCGTTTTTGGGCCGACACCCTCCAGTGCCTCAAGCCCCCCAAAAAGCGGGAAAAGAACTTCGGGCCGCCCGCTCATGTGGCGCCGATCAACTCGATCCAGGCGTCCTCATCGATGACCTCAACGCCCAGATCCGCCGCCTTCTTGGCCTTCGATCCCGCGCCCGGCCCGGCGATCACAAGGTCGGTGCGGGCCGAAACCGACCCCGAAACCTTGGCGCCAAGGCTTTCCGCGCGCGCCTTTGCCTCGGCCCGGGTCATCTTTTCAAGCGTGCCGGTAAAGACGACCGTTTTGCCCGAAACGGGGCTTTCGACAGCGCCGCGCGCGGCGGTATTCTGAACCTCAAGATGCGCGATGAGCCGGTCAATCGATGCGCGCTCCGCCTCTTGCGAGAAGGCCCGTACAAGGCTTGCGGCCATGACCTTGCCGACGCCGTCGATGCCGATCAGCTCATCCCATGCCGCGCCCTCGCCCGATGCGGCCTCTGACATCGCCCGTTCAAAGGCCTCCCATGATCCGTAGTGCGCGGCCAAAAGCGATGAGGCGCTTTCGCCGACATGGCGGATCCCAAGGGCAAAGATCACGCGGTTCAGCGCGATCTTGCGCCGCTCATCAATCGCATCGAAAAGCTTTTCGGCAGAGCGCGCGCCCCAGCCGTCGCGATTGGCAAGTTTCGTCAAATTGGCACCATCGCGGCGGCGCAGGGTAAAGATATCGGCCGGCTCGCGGATCGTAAGCTGGTCATCGTGGTAGAACTGTTCGACCTGCTTGGCGCCCAGCCCTTCGATATCAAAGGCGGTGCGGGACACGAAATGCTTAAGCTTTTCCACGGCTTGCGCGGGACAGATGATGCCGCCGGTGCAACGGCGGACCGCGTCCCCCTCTTCGCGCACCGCCTCTGATGCGCACTCGGGGCATGTGGCGGGAAAGACGTAGGGTTCGGCCGCTTCGGGGCGTTTGGACAGATCGACATCGGCAATTTTCGGGATAACATCGCCGGCTCTGTAGACCTGCACCCAGTCGCCCACCCGAATGTCACGCCCCTCGCGGATCGGGTTTCCATTGGCGTCGCGCCCGGCGATGTAATCCTCGTTGTGCAGCGTCGCGTTCGAGACGACAACGCCGCCCACCGTCACCGGCAAAAGCCGCGCCACGGGCGAAAGGGCGCCGGTGCGCCCCACCTGAATGTCGATCGCTTCAAGCCGGGTCCAGGCAAGTTCAGCGGCAAATTTATGGGCAATGGCCCAGCGGGGCGTTGTCGAACGAAACCCAAGCCGGTGCTGAAGCGCAAGGTCATCCACCTTGTAGACAACACCGTCGATGTCATAGCCAAGCGTTGCGCGCGCCTCGGCGATCTCATTGTAGGTCTCTATCAGCGCGGCGGGGCCGTCGCAGACCCGTGTCAGTGGATTGGTCTGAAACCCCAGATCGGCCAGCCGGCGAATGGCGCCCATTTGGGTTTCGGCCAGCGGGGCAGAAAGATCACCCCATGCATAGGCAAAGAACCTCAGCGGGCGGGCGCGGGTTATTTCGGCGTCTAGCTGGCGCAGCGATCCGGCAGCGGCATTGCGCGGGTTGGCGAAAGTCTTGGCCCCGGCCTCTGCCTGCCGGGCATTCAGGGCGGCGAAATCGGCGTGGGTCATATAGACCTCGCCCCGCACTTCCAGAACCTCTGGCGCGCCTTTCAAAAGCTGGGGGATGTCGGCGATGGTTCGGGCATTGGCGGTGACGTTTTCGCCCGTCGCCCCATCGCCGCGCGTGGCGGCCTGAACCAGCTTTCCGTCCTCATAGCGCAGCGACAGTGACAGACCGTCGATCTTAGGCTCTGCGGTAAAGGTCAGAGGTGCGCCCGCGCCCAGCCCAAGGTATTTGCGAATCCGCTGGGCAAACTCTTGCACCTCATCTTCGTCAAAGGCGTTGCCAAGTGACAGCATCCGAACCTGATGCTCGACCTTGGAAAAACCGTCAGAGGGCGCGGCGCCGATCATCTCGCTGGGGCTATCGGCGCGTTTAAGATGCGGAAAGGCCGCCTCGATCGCCGAATTTCGCAGCTTCAGCGCGTCGTATTCGGCATCTGAAATCTCCGGCGCATCCTTGGCGTGATAGGCGGTATTGGCCGCGCCCAAGGCCTCTGCCAGACGCGCCAGTTCCTGCCGGGCCTCGGCCTCTGTCAGATTTTCAATGGCCGCCTTATCGCCCATCGCCGCCTCCGCAAAATCACACCGACAGTGATAGGTGGCACCATTCACAAGGTCCAGTGCCCAGAGGCTGGAGGGGCGATGAAATGGGCCGGACGCTCAGGGAGGTAAGGACGTCCGGCCCGCCCAGGCGGTATGGTTTGGAACGTCAGGCCCCAAGGGCGATGCGTTCGGGTTCCTGTGCAGGTTCGGGATCGCGAAGCACATAGCCCCTGCCCCAGACCGTTTCGATGTGATTGTCGCCGCCGGTGGCAACCGACAGTTTCTTGCGCAGCTTGCAGATAAAGACGTCGATGATCTTAAGCTCAGGCTCATCCATGCCGCCGTAGAGGTGGTTCAGGAACATCTCTTTGGTCAGCGTCGTGCCCTTGCGAAGCGACAAAAGCTCCAGCATCTGGTATTCCTTGCCCGTCAGATGAACCGGCTTTGATCCCACCTCGACCGTCTTGGCATCAAGGTTGACGGCAATGCTTCCGGTGTTGATCACGCTTTGCGAATGGCCTTTTGAGCGGCGGATGATCGCATGAATGCGCGCCACAAGCTCTTCGCGGTGGAAGGGTTTGGTCAGATAGTCATCGGCGCCAAAGCCAAAGCCCTTGATCTTGTTTTCGGTGTCATCTTCACCCGTCAGGATGAGAATCGGCGTCTCGATCCGTGCCATGCGCAGCTGGCGCAGCACCTCATGGCCGTTCATATCCGGCAGGTTGAGATCCAGAAGGATCAGATCATAGTCATAAAGCTTTGCCAGATCGATACCCTCTTCGCCCAGATCCGTCGAATAGACGTTCAGGTTTGCATGGGTCAGCATCAGTTCAATGCTTTTTGACGTCGTTGGGTCATCTTCGACCAAGAGAACGCGCATCTTAATGTCTCCACTACTAATCCTTCGACTGAATTAACCATGAACAAGAATGGTTAATGCCCCGTTACCGGTGAAGAGAGTTTAGAAAGCTCTACCTATAGTTGTCTATAGCGCTGTAGTGCGGTGCACTTCAGACCGTCCTCTCCGTGTTGTTTTACGGCATCGGTCCAACTGTCCAACTCTTCCCCGCTCAGGCCATAACGTGACAGGGCCTGTTCGCGGTCTATCAACCCAAAGGCGACCGCGCGTACGACCGCCGCCTTGCGCGAGGCAACCCATCTTTTGGTGTCCGGATCCGGCAGGTCGGCGCGGGTCATGACGGTGCCATCAGGCAGGGTCACGGCGCGCGGGCCGTCGATCTTTTTGAGAAACATATCAATACCCCTCGAACGTTTCGCGCCCAGCTTGCAGTTTCGAGGTTTAATGCTGTATGAAACGAGCCCTTGAGAGTGTCTTGCATTTTCCTATATTCCGCGAGGATCGCGAAAGGATCACCGCCATGGCACTTGACCTGCCCGAACTCAACGCCCTTGGATTTGCCAAACCCCCGTCAGAGACGCGGGTTGTCGTTGCCATGTCCGGCGGCGTCGACAGCTCTGTTGTTGCGGCCGAGCTTGCGCAAGCGGGCTTTGATGTCGTTGGCGTGACGCTGCAGCTTTATGATCACGGCGCGGCGCTGGCGAAAAAAGGGGCGTGCTGCGCGGGCCGCGATATTCATGATGCGCGCCGCGTGGCCGAAGAAATGGGCTTTCCGCACTACGTTCTGGACTATGAGAATGTCTTTAAGGATGCGGTGATCGACGAATTTGCCGACAGCTACCTTGCGGGCGCAACGCCCGTGCCCTGCATTCGCTGCAATGAGCGGGTCAAGTTCAAGGACCTGCTGGAGACGGCCAAGGATCTGGATGCGGACTGTATGGCGACGGGCCATTACATCCAGCGCAAGATGGGTGCCCATGGGCCCGAGCTTCATAGTGCGGCAGATGCGGCGCGCGATCAGTCGTATTTCCTGTTCTCGACAACGCCAGAGCAGCTTTCGTTCCTGCGCTTTCCCCTGGGCCATCTTCAGTCCAAGGCCGAAACGCGCGCGCTGGCGCAGCGCCACGGGCTTTCGGTTGCCGATAAGCCCGACAGCATGGACATCTGTTTCGTGCCGGATGGCAACTATGCCAGCGTCATCGAAAAACTGCGCCCCGGAGCGGCAGAGCCGGGCGAGATCGTGCATGTCGACGGGCGTGTTCTGGGCACGCATGACGGTGTGATCCATTACACCATCGGCCAGCGCCGGGGTCTTGGGATCGGCGGTCTGGATGAGCCATTGTACGTCGTGAAGCTGGATGTCGAAGGCCGGCGCGTTCTGGTTGGACCCAAAGAGATGCTGTCGACGCGGGTGATCCCGGTGCGCGAGATCAACTGGCTTGGCGACGGGCCGTTTGATGGCGCGGGCGAGCATCACCTGTCGGTCAAGGTCCGCTCTACCCGCCCGCCGCGCGAAGCCATCGTGCGCCCGCTGTCGGCGACAACCGCCGAAGTGGAACTTTTGACACCCGAAGAAGGTGTCTCACCGGGGCAGGCTTGTGTCTTTTACGACGGCTCCAGCAGCCGCGTGCTTGGCGGCGGATGGATCTGGCGCGGGGACTGACGGCGCGCATCGCCCGCCGGCCCGGTTCAAACGGCGACGGGCGGGGATTTGAGTATTTTTGCAAAGAAGAAATAGCCCCGGCGGCAAGCCTTAGCTGCGGGCGAGATGGTCCAGAACCGAGCGCGCGGCGCGAAGTCCGGGGGCCGGGCCGCCGCGGCCAAGGCGATCCATCGTAAGGTTCATCGCTTTGGTTTGCTGCCCCGGATTGGCCAGAACATCGCCGAGCGCGCGGGCGATATCGGCGGGCTTGCAGGCCTCACCCAGAAATTCGGGCACGGCGCGGGTTTCGCTGATCAGGTTGACCAAAGTCACGGTATCGACCTTGAGCATGCGCGAGATGATCTGGCGCGAAATCCAGTTCATGTCGTAGGCGATGACCATCGGGGTCTGCGAGGCGGCCAGTTCAAGCGATACCGTGCCCGAGGCGGCAAGCGCCACATCGGCGGCAGCAAAGGCGGCATCCTTGGCGGCAAGACCGTCGCGGTCGGGGTTCACAAGGATTGGCGGCGTGCGCCAGCGGTGGATCACGCGGGCAACCTCATCTGCGACCGCCGGGGCGACGGGCAGGACAACGCGCATTTCGGGGTATTTGCTCTGCAGTGCGCGCAGGCTTTCGCCAAAGACATCGGCAAGGCGCGTCACCTCACCGCGGCGCGAGCCGGGCAGTGCCAGCACCAGCGGGGCATTGGCCGCGATGTCATGGGATCGGCGGAAGGCGGCGGCTTCGGCGGGGCTTGCAGTGCTGCGCGCGGCAACGGGGTGGCCGGTGAAATCACAGCTCATCCCGGCGCTGGTCATATAGGGCGGCTCAAAGGGGAAAAGCGCCAGGACATGGTCGATGACTTGCGCCATCTTGGCGGCCCGCCCTGCCCGCCAGGCCCAGACGGTTGGGGCGACATAGTGGATTGTGGGGATGTCGGGGCGCGCGGCGCGCACGATGCGGGCCACGCGCAGGGTGAAATCGGGGCTGTCGATCGAGATCAGCGCATCGGGCGGATCGGCCAGCACCGCATCGGCGGTTTCCTGAATGCGGCGTTTGAGGTGAAGGTACTTTGGCAGGATCTCGGCCAGCCCCATGACCGACAGCTCTTTCATCGGGAAAAGGCTTGCAAGGCCATGGGCTTGCATAAGCGGGCCGCCGACACCGTCAAAGCGCGGGGTCTCTTCGGCGACCTCGGTCAGGCCTTCCATAAGGGCCGCCCCCAGCGCATCGCCCGAAGGCTCTCCGGCGATGAGGAAAAAGCGCATCAGCTGCGTTCCCGCACCCATAGGGCAATGCCCGCGGCCTCGGCCTTTTGGCGGCAGGCCTCTGGGTCCAGAACCATGACGCCGCCCGCCTCGACCGCGATGGCGGTCAGACCGGCGCGGGCGGCGGCGGCGACGGTCATCGGGCCGATCATCGGCAGATCGATGCGCCGGTCCTGCCCGCGTTTGGGCGCTTTCATAAGTGTGCCGCCATCGGGAACGCCCTTTGGCAGGCCGACAGAGCGCAGCGCGCCCAGCATCCAGTCGGTGCCGGGGGCCGCTTCGACGGCCACGACCTGACCGGCCGAGACCACGACGGCCTGCCCCACATCCGCGCCCGACATGATGTCCAGAACGCGGGCGCCGCGGCGGGCGTCCTTTTCCTCGCGCGCATTGGGGGCGCGGGCGGTGATCGGTCCGGCAGGCGGCAAAAGATCGGGCAGGATGTCGTGCACGGCGACCACGCGAAACCCATGTTCCTGAAAAAGCTCAAGAACGATGCGAAGGGCGGCGTCATCGCCAGCCTGGATCGCCTGAAGCATGCGCGGCAAAAAGGGCTGGGTTGCGGTGTCGATCGCGCGCGGATCAAGGCGCGGTCGGCGCACGGCGCCTGCAAAGACGACCTCTTTGACGCCCTTGCGGCGCAGGTCCGAGAAAAAGGTGGCAAGCTGTTCGATGCGAAAGCGGATCACCCCATCGACGTAGGAAAGGGAGGAAGGGAAACCTTCCATCTCGCAGACCTGAAGCGCGCGCCCCTCGCTGGCGCATCTGTTGGCCAGATGCACCGGAAGTTGCCCCTCTCCTGCGATCAGCGCCAGCATCAGCTTGGCGTCAGAAAGGAGCGATCCGAACCTGCGAGGATAAATTCCACCATCTCGCGCACGTAATCGCTTTCGGTTTCGTCGCGCAGACGCTGCGCGCGCTCTTGAAAAGGCCCCTCACCCTGTGCCAGCGCCTGATAGGCGGCGCGAAGCGCGGTAATATCGCCGCGCGCAACGCCCCGGCGTTTCAGCCCGACAAGGTTCAGACCGTCCAATTCGCCCCGCGGGGCCTGAACAAGGCCATAGGGGATCACGTCATTGGTCACCATGGTCACCGCACCGATGATCGCGCCGCGGCCGATGCGCACGAACTGATGGATGCCGCAAAGCCCGCCGATGATAACCTCATCCTCGATAATACAGTGGCCCCCAAGGGCCGCCTGATTGGCCATGATGACCTTGTTTCCGACCTGCGCGTCATGACCCACGTGAGAGCCGGTCATGAAAAGGCAGTCATCGCCCACCCGGGTGATACCGCCGCCGCCAGAGGTGCCGGTGTTCATGGTCACGCCTTCGCGGATACGGTTGCGTGCCCCTATGATCAGCTTGGTCTTTTCGCCCGAGAATTTCAGATCCTGCGGGATCTCGCCAACAACCGCTCCGGGATAAATCTCTGTCTCATCCCCGACGCTTGTCAGGCCGGTAACAACGACGTGGCTTTTCAGCACGACGCCGCGCCCCAGCGTGACATCGGCGCCCACGATGCTGAACGGGCCGATGACGCAATCGGGCCCGATCGTTGCGCCCTCTTCGATCACCGAAGAGGCATGGACTTTGGCTGAGGGATCGACGCTCATTTTGCGGGAAGGTCCATCATGGCGGTAAACTCGGCCTCTGCGGCCATTTCGCCGCCGACGGTTGCAACGCCCTTGAACTTCCAGACCTTGGCGCCGGCCTTGCCGCGCGTTGTGGTGATGTTCAGCTCCAGCACGTCGCCCGGAATAACCTTGCGGCGGAACTTACAGCCGTCGATGGCCATGAAGTAGACCAAAAGCTCTTTGTCGGCCATGTCCATGTCAACGCCCACCATAACGGCGGCGGTCTGGGCCATGGCTTCTATGATTGTGACGCCGGGCATGATCGGCTTGCCGGGAAAATGGCCCTGAAAATGCGGTTCATTGAAGGTGACGTTCTTGATCCCGCGGGCGGAAGAGGATCCGTCGATATCCTCGACGCGGTCGACCAGCAAAAATGGATAGCGGTGCGGGATAATCCGCTGGATCAGATCAATGTCGGCTGACTTTAGCTCGCTCATGGTTTTCCCTGCCTTGTTTGTTGGTCTCTGCCTAGCAAGGCGGCCGATCCTAGACAAGGTGGTCCGATCAGGGCTTTGGCGTTTCTGGCGATGTTGATGGGGCGTTTTCGCCCGAATTTGCAGGGTCTTGCGGTTGCTGGGGCGCTGCAGAAGCATCAATCCGCCGAATAGCCTCATCGGTGATGTCGACCGTGTCGGCCGAAAGGAACACGGTTGCGCGGTCCATCAGGACAAGTCCGCGCCGCTGGCCGACGATCTCGGCCAGAATCGGAAGGCTGTCCGAGATGAAGTTTTGACGCGCAGCATCGCGGCGCGCGATCAGGTCGCGCGACTTGGCATCCTGGCGTTGGCGAATGTCCTGAACCTTTGTATCGAAAGCATCGGCGCGTTTGCTGAAGACATCGGGCGCCAGACTGGCCCGCAACTCTGTCAGGGCCTTTTCCTCGGACACCAGTTCGGCTTCGATCCGGCGGTTTTCGGCGGCCAGCGCCTCTGTTTCCTTTTCGAACCCGGCAAGCATTTCCTTGCCGCGCTGGCTATCGGTCAACAGGCGTTCAGGCTCTATCGTCAGGATCGGGCTTGCGCCCCCGACCTGCTGCGCGCGCGCCGGCGCCGCAATAAGTGCGGCCGCCGTCAGGATCGCCAAAGCAACCGGAATCAGTCGCCCTGGCAGCATGATCAGAACTGCGTCGAGATCGTGAACTCGAAGGTGCGTTCCTTGTCATAGGTCTGTTTGTTGAGAGCCTTTGAGAAGTTAAAGCGCAGCGGGCCAATTGGCGTCGTCCAAAGCAGCGAGACACCGACAACCGAACGCAAGTGGAATGCGCCGTCGATGGGGCCGCCAACGCCGGTTGTGTCCACGTTCTTGAGATCCCAGACCGAGCCGACATCAAGGAACACGCCGCCGCTGATGCCGTATTCCTCTGGCACGCCAAGCGGGAACTGCGCTTCGAACTTGGCAACTGCAAAGAAGTTGCCGCCAAGAGCGTCCTGGTTCACCGCGTTCAGATCGCGCGGGCCGATGCCGTTGGCTTCAAAGCCGCGCATCAGACCGTTCAGGCGATAGCGGTCGGTAACGCGGCTGTTGCCTGAAATCATGCTTAGCGCGCCGCCTTCCAGCGAGGCCTGAAGCGTCACCTCTTCCCGGAACACTTTGGTTTGGGCGGCAACTCTTGCGTTTGTCTTGACGTACTTGTTGTCACCGCCAAGCCCGGCAAATTCCTGACCGAAGGTGAAAAGAACACCGGCGTTGGGGTTCAGGCCCGTGCGGCGGTTATCGAAGGTGTAGCTGTATCCAAGCGCGCTTGTCGTCAGCGCGCCGCGTGCCGCTTCGTTCTTAAGAACCTGGCTGGCCGCCGGATCGACGTTCGACACCTCAGAGCGGTCGGCCGAATAGAAGGTCGTCAGGCGACCGTTCTCGCTGATCGGAAAGTCAAAGGCGGGACGGATTGAGGCCGAACGCGTGTTGTAGAAAGCGTTGGCATTGTCCGAGCGGAAGTATCCCATCGACAACCGGAAGCCCAGATCACGCCCCAAGAAATACGGCTCATAGATGCTGAGCGAGGCGCCGGCGGTTGCCTTGGCGGTGTTGAACGAAAAGCTGACGTCCTGTCCCCGGCCAAGGAAGTTCGCTTCGGTAAAGCCGAAGCTAAAACCAAGGCCACTGTCCTGACCAAAGCTTGCGCCGAAGTTCAGCGAACCGGTCGGCTTTTCCTCGACGTTGACATCGATGATGACCTGATCGGTGCTGGAGCCTTCGCGCGCATTCACATCTGCATTGGCGAAAAGGTTCAGGGCGCGGATACGTTCGGCGCTGTTGCGGATCTCACGCGGGTTGAAGGGGTCACCCTCAGCCGTCTTGAACTGGCGGCGGATCACCCGGTCAAGCGTGGTATTGTTGCCCTCGATATCGATCCGCTCGACAAAGACGCGCGGACCCTTGGAGATGACAAACTCGACATCCAGCGAAAGGTCACGGTCGTTGCGGGTGATGCGCGGCTCGACCCGGATGAAATCCAGCCCCTTTTGCAGCGCCAGACGCTC
Source organism: Paracoccaceae bacterium (assembly GCA_030148005.1). Classification (GTDB taxonomy): domain Bacteria; phylum Pseudomonadota; class Alphaproteobacteria; order Rhodobacterales; family Rhodobacteraceae; genus JASBSV01. Next base: position 151,384 of record JASBUI010000013.1, read on the forward strand.
AAGCCGCAAGATGGTGTTGTCAATGGCGGTGGGCGAATAGGTGCGGCCCGAGCGGATGCGCACTTCTGCCTGAAACTCGTCGGGGTTTACATCTTCAAGATCGCTGACCGTCGTGATCTTTCCGAACTTGAAAGACTGGCCTTCCTGTACGTTGAAAGTAATCAGGAATGCGTTACGGTTACGGGTCAGTTCAGTGTTGACCGACAGAACCTTGAAGTCGACATAGCCGCGCGCAAGGTAGAAATCGCGCAGCAGTTGCTTGTCAAACTCGATCCGGTCGGCGACGAAAGTATCGGCGCTGATGAAGGTGCGCAAAAGGCCCGCCTGCTTGGTGCTCAGCACCCGGCGCAGACGACGGTCGGAAAAGTTGCGGTTCCCGACAAAGCTGATGCGCTCGTTCTCGACAACGCGGCCCTCACCGATCTCAAAGACCAGATCGACGCGGTTGTCCGAGCGGCGGATGATCTTGGGGCTGACGGTTGCGGCGATACGGCCCTGATCGCGGTAGGCCTTGGTGATCTCGGCGGCGTCAAGTTCAGCCTGCGTGGGGCTGTAGACGCGGCGTGGCTGGGACTTGATCAGTGCCAGAAGGGCGTCATCCTTCAGGCGGCGGTTTCCTTCGATGCTGATCTGGTTGATCGTTGGGTATTCCTTGACGCGGATCACCAGGCGGCTGCCCTGCGGCAGCATCTCAACCGTCTCGAAAAGGCCCGATCCCAGAACATTCTGATAGGCGTCGTTCAACTGGCCGGCGGTGATGGCCTGACCGCGCGCGATTCCCGCATAGGACAGGACGGTTGCCGGATCGACGCGCTGATTGCCTTCGACCGCGACTGAGGTAAAGCGGTAGGATTGGGCCTGTGCCTGCCCCATCGCCAGCCAGACCATTGCAATTACTAGAAAAAATGAAATGGCTGTCTTGAAAAACCAGCTTACCGCAAGATTTTCCCGCCAGACAGACAGCTTCAATACATCGCCCATGATACCCGTCCCACGAATTATTGTTGGGATTTGAGATACCTTCTTGGGTGGGGCTTGTCAAAAGGCGAAAAGCACCCAATTCGGCCTGTGTGGCCGGGGTGCCTCGGTCAGTTTTCTGAAGGAAAGGTCTAGAGAGAGCCGATGAATGCTCCGGCCATCAGCGCGCCTGCGATGGCTGCAAAGTACAACACCCGGTCCATATTGAGACCGAACAACAAAGAGAGACCGCGATAGCCGCTTTGGATATGTTGCATGATGACACCTTTCAACTTGCCGTAACTTGATGAAAACCTAGGCGGCAAATGTGTCTGAAATGGGGCACTTTTGGTGCGATTGTGGGACGACTTGCGCCGCCCCGCGGCCCGGCCCCTGCCCCGAAATCAGGGGCAGAAAATGTCGTTTGTCAGGGCAAAGACCATAAGACTGCCAATCAGCGCCAGACCGATGCCCATCAGAACGCGCAGCGCGCGGTCGCTGGGCGGCTTGCCGGTCACCGCTTCCCATGCGTGGAAAACAAGGTGCCCGCCGTCGAGGACCGGGATCGGGAAGAGGTTCAAAAGCCCCACGGCCGTCGACAGAACGGCGATGAACCAGATAAAGCTTGAGGCGCCTTGGGACGCCATGGCGCCAGAGGCCTGCGCGATACCGATCGGGCCAGAGATGTTACAGGCGCTGATCGCCCCGGTGATGATGTTCCACATCCCCGAAAGTGATGACTTTATAATAAAGTAGGTCTGATCGACCCCATATTGCGCCGAAGCCAGAACACCGGGGCTTGCGGTCTTTGCTTCAAAGAAAAGACCACCTGTGATCCCGATAAGCCAGCGCGTTTCAAACCCGCCTTCGGGCATCGGAAGATCGACGCGGCGCGGCGACAGGGCCACGTTGCTGACCTGCCCGTCGCGCCAGACGCGCAAGGCAAGCGTTTTGCCATCGGATGCAGCCACGATGCGGCGCAGATCCTCGAAAGCGACGATGGGGGTGCCGTTGACCGCCTCGATCACGTCGCCGCCCTCAATCCCGGCGTCATAGGCCGCCGATTGCGGCTGAACCGATACCACGAGGGGCGGATAGGGATATGGCCCCTCTGCCTTTGTCTTCACCCCGCCGCGCAGCACCTCGTATTCCAGCACCGGCTGCACGGGAAGCTTTTCGGTAAAGCCGTCGAAATTGGCCAGCTTGGGCACCTTGACGCCCGCGATCGACAAAAGCTCATCGCCTGCCTGCACCTGCATGGCCCCTTGGGGCAGCGGGCGGATGGTGTCGATGGTCAGCGGATCACGCGCCTGACCCTGAAACAGCAGGATCGAGCCGAAGATCAGGATCGAAAGGATGAAGTTAAAGACCGGGCCGGCGGCAACGGTGGCGGCGCGGGCCCAAAGCGGGGCTGCGTGCATGGTGCGGCGGCGCTGCTCTTCGGGCATCGCGGCGATGGCGCCGCTGTCCTTGCCCGAGGCCGCGTCGGCATCGCCCAGAAACTTCACGTAGCCGCCAAAAGGTAAAAGCGCCAACTGCCACTTGGTGCCGCGTTTGTCATAGCGCGAATAGATCACTGGCCCAAAGCCAAGCGAAAAGACCTCGGCATCAATGCCGGACCAGCGCCCTACAATATAGTGGCCATATTCATGGATCGCGACGATCACCGACAAGGCGACGACAAAAGCCAAGAGTGTCCAGATCGCACCCCCGAAAGAGGGCAACATCGCGAAAACTTCCATGAACTATCCTTTTGCTCTTACGCCGATCAATGTCCCTGCCGTCTTGCGGGCCAAATGGTCCATCTGTGCGACAGTATCAAGTGTTTCTACTTCAGATGTGAACATCTGATGACCCGAAAGTGCCCCTAATGTGGCTTCTACAACCTCTGCCATTTGCAGAAAACCGATCTGCCCGGCGATAAAGGCGTCAAGCGCGCGCTCTTTGGCGGCGTTGAACACCGCGCCTGCGTGCCCGCCGGTGCGCATCACCTCGCGCGCCAGCCCAAGGGCGGGATATCGCGCCGCGTCGGGGGCGCTGAAATTCAGCTGTCCAATGGCCGCCAGATCAAGCCGTTCAACCGGCAGATCGCGCCGCTTGGGCCAGTGCAGGGCATAGCCTATGGCATGGCGCATATCGGCCGGGCCAACATGGGCCATCATCGCGCCATCGACAAAGCCGACCAAGGCATGGATCAGGCTTTCGGGATGAACCAGCACCTCGATCCGCTCAGGATCAATTCCAAAGAATTCCTTTGTTTCAATAAGTTCCAATGACTTGTTAAACATACTTGCGCTGTCGATCGTTATCCTTTGGCCCATGTCCCAATTTGGATGGGTCGAGGCATCGGCAACCGTGGCGCGGGCCAGCGCCTCATCCGGCCAGTCGCGGAACGCGCCGCCTGATGCGGTGATGATCACCCGCTCGACCTCTGCGATATCCTCGCCCGTGAGGGCCTGAAAGATCGCCGAATGTTCGCTGTCGACGGGCAGAATGCGGGCCGAATGCGCCCGGGCCGTGGCCATCAAAAGCGGCCCGGCCGTCACAAGGCTTTCCTTGTTGGCCAAGGCCAGCGTCGCACCGGTTTCAAGCGCAGAGAGGCCCGGCGCCAGACCAGCAGCGCCGACAATGGCGCTCATGACCCAATCGGCGGGGCGAGCGGCGGCCTCAACTATGGCCCCTGCCCCTGCGGCGGCCTCAACGCCCGTGCCTTCCAGCGCGGCGCGCAGATCGGGCAGCAGGCTCTCATCGGCGGTAACTGCGATCTCGGCCTTCAGGGCGATGGCATCCCCGGCAAGCTGGGCGATGTTGCGCGCGCCTGTCAGGGCGACAACCTGATAGGCCTCCGCATCACGGCGGATCAGATCGATGCTGTTTTGCCCGATAGAGCCCGTGGCCCCGAGTATGGAAATCCGTCTCACGCGGCTTGCCTTGTCACGCGGCCCCGAGGGGCGTCAATAGGGCACGGGCGGAAAAGCGATCAGCCCCTGCACCATGATCAGGAAAAGTGAAGCGCCAAGGATGCCGTCGAAACGGTCCAGCACGCCGCCGTGCCCCGGCAAAAGGCCCGAGCTGTCCTTGACCCCGCACCAGCGTTTCAGCGCGCTTTCCGCGATATCGCCCAGTTGCGAGGCCAGCGACATCGCAACAGAGATCAGCACGATCTGCGCGCCCGAGCCGGTGACGAACATGAAGATCACCCCAAGGATGGCCGCTCCGGCCCAGCCTGCGGCGGTGCCCGACCATGTTTTCTTGGGGCTGATGCGCGGCCAGAACTTTGGGCCGCCAAGCTGGCGCCCGGCGAAATAGCCCAGAATGTCGGTGCTGATGACAATCAGAACCAGCCAAAGCATCCAGACCAGACCAAAGTCATTGCGCAGTTGCGACAGCCCAAAGGCAGAGATCAGGATCGCCGCGGCAAAACCGGCATAGACGATCCGGCGCTCTACCAGCCAGTTCAGCCCAACCAGAGGCGTCGCAAGCAAAAGCGCGACCCCGACGTAGGGCGGAAAGTAGAAAGCGGCAAAAAGGGCGCCGCCGGAAAGGGCTGCCAGTTGCAGCGCCAAGGGCCCGCGGTGCGGCGCCAACATGCGCGCCAGCTCCCATGTCATGGCCGCGCCGGCAATCGCCAGAACAAGGTTCAGGAAAAGCCCGCCCATCCAGATCGACCAGATACCGACGATGGCAAGGATGATACCAACAGCCAGGCGAACCGCCAGATCATCCCACTTGCCACCGCTCATTTCGGAACGGCGCCAAACCGGCGCTCGCGCGCGCCAAAACGGGCCGAGATCCGCTCAAACTCGGCGGCGGTGAAATCGGGCCAAAGGGTTTCGACAAATTCATACTCGGCATAGGCCGATTGCCACAAAAGAAAGTTCGAAATCCGCGCCTCGCCCGAGGTGCGGATCACCAGATCGGGATCGGGCAGGAAACAGGTATCAAGGTGGCGGGCAAGGCATTCGCTGTCCACGTCATCGGGGCTAAGCTTGCCCGAGGCGACCTCATGGGCCAGCCGGCGCGTGGCGCGGGTCACCTCATCGCGGCCGCCGTAGTTCAGCGCGATGGTCAGGTTCACCTTGTCGTTGTCACTGGTCAAAAGTTCCAGCTCATCCATCAGCTTGACCAGCTTGGGGTCCAGTTGAATGCGGTCCCCGATAAAGCGCACGCGCACGCCTTCGGCCAGAAGATCCCGGCTTTCGCGCATGATGTAGCGGCGGAAAAGCTTCATCAGGCCGGCAACCTCGCTTTGGGTGCGCTTCCAGTTCTCGGTCGAAAAGGCGAATATCGTCAGGTATTTAACGCCGATCTCGGGGCATTTGCGGACGATTTCCTTGACCCGCCGCGCGCCTGCGTGATGGCCGAAAAGCCGTGGTCGCCCGCGCATCGTGGCCCAGCGTCCATTGCCATCCATGATAATCGCGACATGGCGCGGCCCGTCGGGGCTTTGGTGCATTTCAGCATCCCGCGTAATGCGCGGATCATCGGTCGTATCGGTCGGTTTGGCCAAAAGGGCTCTCCCGAATGCGCAGGTCTCAGACCTGCATGATTTCGCCCTGTTTGGTCTCTAGCTGGGCATCAATGGCGGCAATGGCCTTGTCCGTCAGGTCCTGAACTTCGGATTCCCAAAGCTTCTGGTCGTCCTCGGACATCCCCGCCGCCTTGGCTTTCTTGATCTGGTCCATTCCGTCGCGGCGCACGTTGCGCACCGACACGCGGGCGTGTTCGGCATATTGAGCGGCCACTTTCGTCAGCTCGCGGCGGCGCTCTTCGTTCAGGTCGGGGATTGGCAGCATGATGATCGTGCCGTTCAGCTGGGGGTTGATCCCAAGCCCGCTTTCACGAATCGCCTTTTCGGCTTTTCCGACAAGTCCCTTGTCCCAGATATTGACCGTGACCATGCGCGGCTCTGGCACGTTGATCGTGCCGATCTGGTTCAGCGGCGTCAGCGCGCCGTAAGCATCCACCATAATCGGCTCAAGCATAGAGCCGCTGGCGCGCCCGGTCCGCAGCGAAGCGAATTCCGTGCGCAGGGATGTCATGGCGCCGTCCATCCGGCGCTCAAGATCATCAAGATCGATTTCCAACTCTTCAGACATGCCTTCTCCGGGACAAGTTTCTTCCTCAGACCTGCTATACCCTTGATCGGCGCTGTTTGTATAGGCCGCAAGGGGGGCTGATCGCGCAGAGGTTGCCGCGCGCGCCGGGCGTCAGGTTAGCCGCCGACCGTCGTATAGGTGCCCTCACCTGCCAGAATGCCGCGAAAGCCGCCCGGCTCATCAAGCGAAAAGACGATGATGGGCAGATGGTTGTCGCGCGCAAGGGCAATGGCGCTTGCATCCATCACCTTCAGGTGACGCGCCAGAACCTCGTCATAGCTGATCTTGTCATAACGCTTGGCATCGGTGTGAACCGCCGGGTCCTTGTCGTAGACGCCGTCAACCTTGGTGCCCTTGAAGATCGCCTCACAGGCCATTTCGGATGCGCGCAGCGTGGCGGCGGTATCGGTGGTGAAATAGGGGTTGCCGGTGCCGGCGGCAAAGATGCAGACGCGCTTTTTCTCAAGATGGCGCACGGCGCGGCGGCGGATATAGGGCTCACACACCTGATCCATCGGAATGGCCGATATAACACGCGTGAACACCCCGATCTCTTCCAAGGCGCTTTGCATCGCAAGCGCGTTCATCACCGTGGCGAGCATGCCCATATAGTCAGCGGTCGTGCGCTCCATCCCCTGGGCAGAGCCCTGAAGCCCGCGAAAGATGTTGCCGCCGCCGATGACCATACAGATCTCAACGCCCATATCATGGACCGATTTCACCTCGGCGGCGATGCGTTCAACCGTGGGAGGATGAAGGCCATAGCCCTGATCGCCCATCAGCGCCTCGCCGGAAATTTTCAGCATCACCCTTTTGAATGAGGGCGGCGCGTTTCCGGACGGGCCATCTTGGGTTTGGGATGTCATGGCTGTGCCCCTTGCAGTTCATGCTTTGATTTGGGCGCAAAATGTCTCAAAAGCGGGGCAGGTTCAACGGGGAAGCTTGCGGAATTTGCATTCCCATCGGGCAAGTGGTCCACACCAAAGGGAAAATGACGCAAAAACCGCTTATAGATGTCGATCGGATCGACCCTTCGATCCCGGTATTGATTGCCGGACCGACGGCTGTGGGCAAATCATCGCTTGCGCTTGAGGTGGCGGCGCGGACCGGCGGCGCGATCGTGAATGCCGATGCTTTGCAGGTTTATGACGGCTGGCACATCCTGACGGCGCGGCCGGGTGCGCAGGATCAGGCGCGCGCGCCGCATCACCTTTATGGCCATGTCAGTTATCGCGACAGCTATTCGGTCGGGGCATGGCTGCGCGACATCACGCCGCTGCTGAAGGCCGACCCCGCGCCGGTGATCGTCGGGGGCACCGGGCTTTACTTTGCGGCGCTGACCGAAGGGCTGGCCGAGATACCGGCAACACCGCCCGAGATCCGCGCCAAGGCTGATGCGCATCTGGCCCGCGTTGGCCTGACCGCGATGTGCGCGGAGCTTGACAGCCAGACCAGCGCGCGCATCGACCGCAACAACCCCATGCGGGTTCAGCGCGCGTGGGAGGTGCTTGCCGCAACCGGGCGCGGGCTTGCCGCTTGGCAGGACGAAACGCCTGCCCCGCTCTTGCCGCTTTCAAAGGCCCAAGGGCTTGTCATGAACGCGGGCAAGGATTGGCTGAACGCGCGCATCAACCAGCGCTTTGATCAGATGATCACCGGCGGCGCGCTGGATGAGGCGCGGCAGATGGAACCGGACTGGGACCCTGCCCGCCTGTCGTCCAAGGCGATCGGCGCGGCCCAGCTTATTGCGCATCTGCGCGGACAGATGACACTGGCCGAAGCAACATGGGCGGCCAAGGTCGCCTCGCACCAATATGCCAAGCGCCAGCGCAGCTGGTTTCGCGGGCGCATGAAATCCTGGACAGAGATCGCGATGGGCTAGGTTCCGCCTATGGGGTCAATGCGTGCCATGTTTTTGCCCCGATTGGTTCATAATCCTGAAAAACGATGATGAACGACGCTGTGGAGGGCACTGGATGAACGCAGAAGACGCACCGCGCATCCGCGTAGTTTCGATCGCAAGTCTGGCCAGTAAGGGCCGCTGGCGGATCGAGGCGATGCGCACGTCCAGCGATCACCTTTTCCTCTGGTTCACCCGCGGCCAGGGACGGATCACCGTCTCGGGCATCACCCATGGCTATGGCCCTCATAATGCCATTCTTGTTCCGGCCGGCGCCGTGCACAGCTATGAGGTTGGGCGTCAGGTTCTGGGCACGGCGGTCTATATCCCGCCAACCGCCGATCTCTACATGCCTGACGAAGCGGTGCAGTTTCGCGTTCGAGAGCCGCGCGCGCAGGCCGAGCTTACCCAGATCCTCGAAGCGCTGCGCTCTGAACTTGAAAGCGAAGCGCCCGACCATCTGCGCGCCTCGGTCCTTCATGCGGGGCTTTTGGGTGTCTGGATGGCGCGCAACGAAAGCGAAACCTTCGCGCGTGAGGATTATGGCGCGGCCTCTGACCGGCTTGCGGCCGAGTTCACAGACAGGCTTGAGCGGGATTTCAGAACCGGCAAATCGATCGCCTCATATGCACGCGACATGGGGATCACACCCACGCATCTGACGCGCGCCTGCAAGACGGCCTGCGGCAAGCCTGCATCGGCGCTTTTGACCGACCGGGTCATCGCCGAAGCGCAGGTCATGCTGAAGGACACGGATCGGCCCATTGGCGAGATATCGGCCCAGCTTGGCTTTACCTCGCCGGGCTACTTTTCACGCGCATTTCATCACTCGACGGGATTTACCCCATCGCGATTCCGAAAAATCGGGTAGATTGACCCTAGGTCAGTGCGTTGACCCGTTGCTGCACAATGTCGCTTTTGTGACGGATGCAGGTCGCAAAAGTTACATTAAAGGACGGAACCAACCGTTGACCTCTGCCTGCCCATGCTGCTGAATGGGCCGGGATAGCAGGATGCGGGGATGTTTTCCGAAAGGGCAAGTGCGCCTTGACGAAACATGGTTTCGAAGCAGCTTGTCTACTATTGCGAAAATTATGTGTCACAGGGAGAACAAGATGACGCACTCGACCATCAACGGCAAACCGTTGCACCCGGCGGTGACAATGTATGCCGAAGAGCATAAAGCCGGCAAACTCAACCGACGAGAGTTTCTTGCCCGCGCATCCGCTCTGGGCGCCACGGCAACGACCGCCTATGCGCTGATCGGCGCTCAAAGCCCGGCCAAGGCTGCCGCGCATATCCAGGCAGGCGGGACCCTGCGCATTCAGACCGAAGTTCGGGGCCTGAAGGATCCGCGCACCTATGACTGGTCGCAGATCGCGAACTTCTCGCGCGGCTGGCTTGAGTATCTGGTCGAGTATCAGTCCGACGGTACATTCAACGGCATGCTTGTCGAAAGCTGGGACGTTAACGACGACGCCACCAAGTACACGCTGAACGTTCGCAAGGGCGTAAAGTGGAACGACGGCTCTGACTTCACCGCCGAAGACGTGGCGCGCAACATCACCGGCTGGTGCGATAAATCGGTCGAAGGCAACTCTATGGCCGGCCGCATGGCCACGCTGATCGATCCGGCAACCGAAAAGGCCCTTGAAGGCGCAATTGTTGTTCAGGACAGCCACACCGTGGTTCTGAACCTGCCCCAGCCCGACATCTCGCTGATCCCCGGCATGTCCGACTATCCGGCCGCGATCGTGCCCGCCGGTTATACGCCTGAGACGATGCTGGACAGCCCCGTCGGAACCGGCCCGTTCAAGCCGGAATCGCTTGAGGTTGGCGTCAAGGGCGTCTTGGTGCGCAACACCGACCACACATGGTGGGGCACCGAAGTTTATGGCGGCCCATACCTCGACCGGATCGAGATGATCGACTATGGCACGGACCCCTCTGCTTGGGTTGCGGCGGCCGAATCCGAAGAAGTCGACATGCTTTATGAAACCGTGGGTGAGTTCATCGACGTCATGGATGCGATCGGCTGGGAGAAATCCGAGGTCGTGACCGCGGCAACCATCGTGATCCGCACCAACCAGGAAGCCGAGATTGACGGCATGAAGCCCTATGCCGATCGCCGCGTGCGCAAGGCTTTGGCGATGGCCGTCGACAACTCTGTCTGCCTTGAACTGGGCTATGGCAACCGCGGCATTCCGGCCGAGAACCACCATGTCTGCCCGATCCACCCCGAGTATGCAGAGCTTCCGCCGCTCAAAGTGGACCGCGATGCTGCCATGGCGATGATGACCGAAGCGGGGATGGCCGACTTTGAGCATGAGATCATCTCGATCGACGATGACTGGCGCAAGAACACCACCGATGCGGTGGCCGCACAGCTTCGCGATGCAGGCTTCAAGGTCAAGCGGACCATCCTGCCCGGCAACACCTTCTGGAATGACTGGGCCAAGTATCCGTTCAGCTCGACCAACTGGAACCAGCGCCCGCTTGGCGTTCAGGTTCTGGCGCTTGCCTATCGCTCGGGCGAGGCATGGAACGAGGCGGCCTTCTCGAACAAAGAGTTCGATGATCTGCTTACCAAGGCCCTGTCGATCGCCGATGCCGACAAGCGCCGCACGGTCATGGGCCGGATCGAAACGATCATGCAGGACGAAGGCGTGATCATTCAGCCCTACTGGCGCTCGCTCTATCGTCACCACACCGACAAGGTCGTGAACGGCGAGATGCACCCGGCGTTTGAAATCCACGTCCAAAAGCTTGGTCTGGCAGCAGGCTAAGCCAGTTGAAATTGCGGCGGCCGCCTTCGTTTTTCGGGGGCGGCCGCAGCACCCAAAGCGGGTGTCCCTGCCCCGGTCTGGCCGGTTGGGACGATCCAAGCCACGAAGGCACTTAACCCCGCGCTCTGACAACAGGGATATATATGGGACTGTTCATTCTGCGCAGGCTGGGGGTCATGATACTCACGGCCATTTGCCTGACTTTTATCGTCTTCTTTCTTACCAACCTCTATCCGAACCTGGAAAAGCTTGCCAAGCAGCAGGGCAACCAGCGCATGCAGGACCACGAGGTTGCGATCTGGCTTGGAAACCGGGGCTATCGCACGCCGCTGGACGCCGATCGTCTGGCCAGTTTCAAGGCGGGCAAGATCACAAACGATGAACTGGCAGCTTCCATAAACACCGGCTTTGACAGCCGCCTTTTGCGCAACTACGGCGAATGGCTGGGAGTATTGCCGGGCTATGTCGTGACCGGCACGGACGGCAAAGAGCGGCGACGCTGTTCGGCCTCTGGGCTTGATCGCGCCGATGAGCCACGCTTTTGCGGCCTCCTGCAGGGGGACTGGGGCTATTCGACGGTGTTTCGCGACGAGGTTTCAACCATCGTTCAGCGCAGGCTTTGGATGACCGGCAAGCTGATGCTTTTCGTGATGATCGTGATGGTTCCGACCGCGCTGGTGATCGGGGTTCTGGCGGGGATGCGCGAAGGTTCTCGTCTTGACCGGGGGCTGTCGACCTTTTCGATCATCACCACAGCGACGCCCGAATATGTCTCTGGCGTCCTGTTCATTGCGGTCTTTGCCTCATCGGCGGTGGGGCTGAAATGGTTCAAGGGCACCGCGACCTCGGCGATGAATGATGCCACCTTTGCCAACTTCACGCTGCCCGTCCTGACGATCGCGCTTTACGGGATCGGCTATATCGCGCGGATGACGCGGGCCTCGATGACCGAGGTGATGACAGCGCAATACATCCGAACCGCAAGGCTGAAGGGCGTGGCCTTTAGCCAGATCGTCATGAAACACGCCCTGCGCAACGCGCTGATCGCCCCCTTCACGGTGATCATGCTGCAGTTTCCATGGCTTTTGAACGGCGTCGTCATCGTCGAGACGCTGTTCAACTACAAGGGCTTTGGATGGACGCTGGTGCAGGCGGCGGGCAACAATGATGTTGAATTGTTGCTGGCCGTGTCGGTGGTGTCGGTCGTCGTGGTTTTGGTCACTCAACTGATCTCGGATATAGGATATGTCTTCCTAAATCCGCGCATCAGAATAGCATAGGGGGGCCAGAGCCATGGAACCACTTTCCTGGACCGGCGCGATGGGGCCCGTCTTTCTTCCACTTCTTCTGGGCTTTGCAGGCATCTTCGTGGTTGCTGTCATCGCCGCGATCCCGCTGTCCTACCTCTCTGGCGGCAATGCCGCGGGGCCGGCGATCGGCAATGGGCGCAGCGATACTTTCGCGGCCGTTCTGTTCGCCGCCAAGACAAGCCTTGTGACATTGATCGCGATCGTCATCGGCTACGGGGTGATCGGCCTTGCGCTATCGGTCGAGGCGCGCGGCATATTGGGCAACCTCTTTGCCCGCTTCCTTCCGGTCTGGATCGCGCTGATCGTCACCTTTGCCGTCTCGATCCACTTCAAGCGGCGGCTGGGGCTTTATGGCAAGCTGTTTGACAGCCTGATCGGGATGATCGGTTTTGCGCTGGTGATGTTCTGGGTCTACACGGCGATCTTTGCGGGTATGGGAATGATCATTACCCACGCCCCGCTGGAACAGGTGTCGGGCATGAAGAACAAGGTGCCGGGCACGCCGCTTCCTGAGGGGGTAGATGGGCTGTCTTATTACCTTCTGGGCGGGGACAACCTTGCGCGCGATGTCTTTAGCCGGATGGTCGCAGGCAGCCTTGAGGTGATCAAGATCGCGCCTTTCGCCACGGTCTTTGCCTTTATGGTCGGGATCACGCTGGGCCTGCCGGCGGGGTACTATGGCGGCAAGCTGGATACTTTCCTGTCGTTCCTGTCCAACCTCATCCTCGCCTTCCCTGTGATCCTGCTCTTTTATCTTCTGGTCACACCCGAGATCGTGGCCACGGGGATACCGGTCTATATGGCGGGGGTTCTCTTTATCTTTCCGATCCTCTTTCTGCTTATCCTCTTCAACTCGCGGTTCTTTACGCAGCCCTTGAAGAACGCGATCTACCTTGCCGTGACGCTGGTGATCGGTGGCTGGCTGTACCTTGGGATCGCCTGGGACGCAGATCCCTTGGGGATCGTAGGCTTTCCGCCGAACCTTCTGGTGGTTTTCGTGTCGGTTGTCTTTGTCAACTCGCCCACCGTCTTTCGGATCGTCCGGGGCCTGGCGCTGGATATCAAGACGCGCGACTATGTCGCCGCCGCCCAGACCCGCGGCGAAGGCCCGTGGTACATCATGCTGTGGGAGATCCTGCCCAATGCGCGCGGGCCGCTGATCGTCGATTTCTGCCTGCGCATCGGCTATACGACGATCCTTTTGGGAACCTTGGGCTTTTTCGGACTTGGGCTTGAGCCTGAAAGCCCTGACTGGGGCTCGACGATCAACGAGGGGCGCAAGCTTTTGACGATCTACCTGCACCCTGCCCTGCCACCGGCCTTTGCGCTTTTGAGCCTTGTGCTTGGCCTGAACCTTCTGGCGGACGGGCTTCGCGAGGAAAGCCTGCGGGACTGAAACCACACCGGGGCGGCGCCGGGGGCCAGCCCCCGGACCCCCGGGGATATTTGAACCACAAAGAAGCCGCAGAGCGCGGGTTCGTGGATGGGAGTTTGGACGGATGACGAAATGGGACTATGACGGGCCGATCCTTGAGATTGATCAGCTGTCGATTTCGTTCTTCACCCGGTTGCGGGAAATTCCGGCGGTGATGGATTTCAGCTGTGTGGTGCAGCCGGGCGAGGCGATGGGCCTTGTCGGCGAAAGCGGTTGCGGCAAGTCGACCGTGGCGCTGGGCGTGATGCAGGATCTTGGCGTGAACGGGCGCATCGTGGGCGGGTCGATCAAGTTCAAGGGCCGCGATCTGAACGAGATGAGCGCAGAAGAGCTTCGCGATATCCGCGGCTCTGAGATTGCGATGATCTATCAGGAGCCGATGGCCTCTTTGAACCCGGCGATGAAGATCGGCAAGCAGCTGATGGAAGTGCCGATGATCCATGAGGGCGTCGGGCGCGAGGAGGCTTACAAACGCGCGCTTGAGGTGGTCACGGATGTCAAGCTTCCCGATCCCGAGCGTATCCTTGGCAGCTATCCGCATCAGCTTTCGGGCGGGCAGCAGCAGCGCATCGTCATCGCGATGGCCCTGATGTCAAAGCCTTCGCTTTTGATCCTTGATGAGCCGACAACCGCGCTTGATGTGACGGTCGAGGCGGCGGTGGTCGAGCTGGTCAAGAACCTTGGCAAGAAGTACGGCACCTCGATGCTGTTCATCAGCCACAACCTTGGGCTGGTGCTGGAGACCTGTGACCGGATTTGCGTGATGTATTCGGGCGAAGCGGTTGAAACCGGCAGCATCGGCGATGTCTTTGACAAGATGCAGCACCCCTATACGCAGGCCCTGTTCCGGTCGATCCCCTTGCCGGGGGCGGACAAGAACACAAGGCCCTTGGTTGCTATACCGGGCAACTTTCCCCTGCCGCATGAGCGCCCGCAGGGGTGCAACTTTGGCCCGCGCTGCGACTATTTCCTGCGCGGCATTTGCGATGCGGGCGATATCCGCATGCACGAGATCCCGGGCCACGACAGGCATGCAAGCCGCTGTCTGCGCATAGATGAGATCAACTGGAACGCGCCCATCACTGGCGCGGCGCAAACCGCAAAGCCCGCGCCCGGCAAGGTGATCCTGAAGATGGAGAACCTCAAGAAATACTATGAGGTGGCGGCCAACGCCCTTTTCGGGGGCGGCGCGCATAAGGTTGTCAAAGCCAATGAAACGCTGACCTTCGAGGCGCGCGAAAGTGAAACGCTGGCCATTGTCGGCGAAAGCGGCTGTGGCAAATCCACCTTTGCCAAGGTGCTGATGGGGCTGGAGACGGCGACCGAAGGCACAATCACGATCGACGGGCGCGAAATTCAGGACATCCCGATCGAAAAGCGTGGCACAAAGACCATTTCAGACGTGCAGATGGTGTTCCAGAACCCCTTTGACACGCTCAACCCGTCGATGACGGTGGGGCGCCAGATCATCAGGGCGCTGGAGATCTTTGGCATCGGGGCCACTCAGGCAGAGCGGCGCGAGAAGATGCTGACGCTTTTGGATCTGGTCAAACTGCCACGCGAATTTGCAGGGCGCATGCCGCGCCAGCTTTCGGGCGGGCAGAAACAGCGCGTCGGGATCGCGCGGGCCTTTGCGGGCGGCGCACGGATCGTTGTGGCCGATGAGCCTGTCTCGGCCCTTGATGTGTCGGTGCAGGCGGCGGTGACCGATCTTTTGATGGAGATCCAGCGCAACGAGAAGACCACGCTTTTGTTCATCAGCCATGATCTGTCGATCGTGCGTTACCTCAGCGATCGGGTGATGGTGATGTATCTGGGCCATGTGGTGGAAATGGGCACGACCGATCAGGTCTTTTCGCCCCCCTACCACCCCTACACAGAGGCGCTTTTGTCAGCGGTGCCCATTGCCGACACCTCGATCGAGAAAGAACATATCGTGCTTGAGGGGGAAATCCCTTCGGCCATGAACCCGCCGCCGGGCTGTCCTTTCCAGACGCGCTGTCGCTGGAAACCGCAGGTACCCGGCAACTTATGCGAAACAGAGGTTCCGCCCCAGCGCGACATGGGCGATGGCCACCAGTTGAAATGCCACCTGGCCGAGGACATCCTGAAACGAATGACCCCTGTCATAAAGATCGCCGCCGAGTAAGACCGGCGCGGGTTTGCGCCTGTGGTCGGCGCTGGGCGTGGCGCGCTGCTGCCTCAAAAAAGCGACGGGTAAAGGTTGGCCAGGGCCATGACGTCGTGATCGCTTTCAAAGGCATCGGGGTTGCGTTCCATCATTTCGCGCAGATCCCTTGCGCAAGTGTTGTCCGGCGCGGATTGGGGAATGGTTTCTTCTGGCGCTAAGCGAAAAGCGGATCGCGAAAAGAGGCGAATAAAGCCTGTCGGTGCACCATCTGGAAAAGCATAAGCCATTCTTTGAACCTCCGTTTGCTGACAGGATCAAATTACGAAGGCACCGATAAAAGTGGTATCGTCTTTGAAGATGTGCTGTTCTTCATAAATGAAGAGCCACTTTCAGAACTGGTCTGATGTTCGGGTCTTTCTGGCTGTCGTGCGGGCCGGGTCCACCTTGGGCGCATCGAAGGAACTGGCGATGACCCAGCCGACGGTCGCGCGCCGGATCGATGCTCTTGAACATACGCTGGGCCTTACGCTTTTCGATCGCGACACGCGCGGATTTCGCCCCACGCCAGAGGCGCAGGAACTGATGGCGGCCGCCGAGATGATAGAAACCGGGGCCGCCGCCCTGTCGGAAGCTGCCGAAAAAGTGAAATCGAAGGGCGGTGGCGCGATCCGCCTGACCGCCCCTATCCCGGCGTTCACAAGACGACTTTCGGGCATTCTGGACGGCTTTTGCGAAATGCACCCCAATGTGCGTTTTGAGTTCTTTCCAAGCAACGCCATGGTCGACATCGCCGGGGGCGAGGTTGATGTCGCGGTTCGGGCTGCGGACACTATTGAGGACCCGGCGCTTATTTGCCGTAAACTTACGGTTTTGACCGGCTCTCTTTATGGATCAAAGCGCTATTGCGACAAGCACGGGCTTCCGGCATCTGCCGATGATCTGGCCGGGCATAAGTTCATTGTCTTTGGCGGCCCCGGCAACCCGATCAAGCTGAACAACTGGCTTCTTGGGCGCATCAATCCCGATCAGATCATCATGCGCGTGCCGGACCAAAGCGCGATGTTCACAGCGATCGAGATGGGCGCGGGCCTTGGGCCTTTGCCAACCTCTCAGGTGAAAGCTCAGGACAAGGTAATCCGCTGTTTTGCGCCGCCACCCGAAGCATCGATTACCTTGTGGCTTCTGGTCAATCCCAAGGCGTACCGCCGAGCTGAGGTCAAAGCCTTTACAAGCTTTTTCGCGCCGCGCTACGCGGCCGAGATGGTGCAACTTGAAAACAGATCGGACTAGGCGCGCCTAGCTGCCAAAGATGACCCGCACGTAGTTGCGCGTTTCGGCGTAGGGCGGGATGCCATTGTATTTTTCAACCGCCTGCGGGCCGGCATTATAGGCCGCCAGCGCAAGGCGCCAGTTGCGGAAGGTGTCATACTGCTGGCGCAGATAGCGCGCGCCACCTTCCAGATTTTCGTAAGGGTCATGCGGGTTCACCCGCAGCATACGCGCGGTTCCGGGCATGAGCTGGGCCAGCCCAAGGGCGCCCTTGTGGGACTTGGCAGTTGGCTTCCAGCCGCTTTCCTGCTGCACAAGGCGCAAAAACAGGTTTTCAGGGATCCCGTGGCGGCGCGCGGCAGAGCGGGCCATCTCAAGGTACTGCCCGCGATACTTGCCGTTATATCCCGGCGTCGCCCCCGGTGTCAGCTCGGCCGCTGACCGCGGCTGAAGCCGTACCGAATAGGAATACTGCTTGGAGGCGCGGGTATCGAGGACCTTGGTCTGCGAGCGGAAAAGCGAGGCGCGATTCTTGGTGGACAGGTTCAGCGGCTCGGCCATAGCGCCCATAGGAACCGCACATAACAATACCGTTGAAATCACACGTTTCATCACCGCCCCCGCGACGCTTTGTACGATATTGGCACTTTTTGCGCCCAAGGGCCAGCCCTGCGCGCGTGCAAATCGGCCTTTAGCCTGCGGTTTCAGCCGCTTCTGCGGAACTTTGCCTGTCGGTTCTGACCAAAGGCACCGCCATCAGATCCTCGACCAAAAGGCTTAGAAGCTGGGCGCGCCCGCTGACGCCAGCCTTGCGGTAGATGGCGTTGAGGTGGGTTTTGACGGTGCCCTCGCGCGATCCGCGCAGGCCCGCGATCTCGCCAATGGATGCGCCTTTAAGCGCAAAGTTGGCAACATCGGCCTCGGCCGCCGTCAGGCCCCATGCCTCAAAGTAACGCTCCATCAGATCATGCAGTTCGCCCGCGGCCACGCCAAGCGCCCGGTCGGCCCGGCTTTGGCGGCGCAAAAGCAGGGCAAGATACTGCCATTCCACGAAAATCCCGGCAAAAAGGACCAGCGTGGCCAGAAGTTCGATCAACAGATGTGCGTCATAGAAGATATGGCTGAAGATGTCCGGCAGATCGCGCATGACATCCCACAGAAAGAACACCGCAGTGGCCAGTTGAATGACGATCAGAACCGCCAGGAAATAGCCGGACCTGTCGCGCAAAACCTAGCCTCCGTTCCTGTCTTTGCGGGATTTATAACCGCTCAGCATCGCCAGCGGAAGGTTTATGCCGCTGCGCGCGCTTTCGTAAAACACGGCCGCGATGTGAATCAGGACCGATATCTCGGCCCATGTCACCAAGATCCCATGCGCCTCATACAATGGCTCGCTTCCGAAAAAGCGCGGCGTCAGCATCAGATAACCGGTCAGCCCGATCAAAAGCATCGTGACAAGCAGGTTATAGATCATCAGCGCGCCAAGGGGCGTGTGCCCGACATGGTTGCCCGCGCGCCCGGTCGCGATATCGCTTAGCTGCCCCATTGCGGCCGAAAGGCTGGGCGGAAAGTCGGAAAACCTTGCGTGGCGGGTGCCGACAAGGCCCCAGACCAGCCGCAAGAGAACCAGCACCACGATGGCATAGCCCAGTTGCACATGCAGCTTGCCTTCGGGGTCAATGAAGACCGCCAGCGCCGCAAAACCCAGCGCCAGCGACCAGTGAAAGATCCGGACCACCGGATCCCAGACATATAATCTCATGTTGGTTGCCTGCATTTGCCGAAAAGATCGAGGATGGGAATTGGCGCGCAGCAGGGCTGAGGTATCGTGGGAAGACACCCGCTCGGGACGCCCGCCACGCGCCGCCCCCCCTACCTTTGTTTGACGCGAACGATCTTCATCGCAGCATCGAGGTAGAGTTCCAGCATCTGCCCGTCCTTCAGCGCATATACTTCGACCATCCGTATGCGGCGTTTCCAGCCCATTGGTTTGATGTGTTCCTGACGCGTGACGCGCCTGCGAGAAGGTCCTCGTCAGCAGATGGAGGTTTCGGATGGCGGATGGTGGCGATGGTTTCATGGGGCGGTGCGAGGTTGTGGAGCCTCGGCGGCGCGGAAAGCGGCATTGGCCGGATGACGTGAAAGCGCGGATCGTTGCCGAAAGCCTGCAGCCCGGTGCCCGGGTGGTGGATGTGGCCGGGCGTTATGACCTTTTGCCCCATCATCTGTCGGATTGGCGTCGTCATGCGCGGCAAGGTCGGCTTGCCCTGCCAGGGCACGTGATGGACGCATTGCACGGATCGCCCCAGGTGAAGGTGGCAGAGCCCGCCTTTGTGCCTCTGTCCCTCCTGCCAGATTCTGCGGCAGAGTCGGTTTCGTCTCCTCCGACGGAGGCTGCGACCGGCACTGCCGGGGTGATGACAATCGAGGTCGGGTCCGATGTGGTACTGCGCATTCCCTGTGATGTGGCGGTGGCGCGCGCGGCGGCGCTGGTGCAGGCGCTGCGGGGTGCATTGTGATTGTCGCCGGCCAGCGGCTGCCGATCCTGATCGCGACGCGGCCAGTGGATTTCCGCTGTGGGCACAACGCTCTGGCGCTGATTGTGCAGACCGAGCTGAAGCTTGATCCGCATTCCGGGGTGACGGTGGTGTTTCGTTCGAAACGTGGCGACAGGTTGAAGATCCTGGTCTGGGACGGCACCGGGATGGTTCTGATCTACAAGGTTCTCGAGCAGGGCAGCTTCGCGTGGCCGAAGGTTCAGAACGGGGTGATGCGGCTGTCACGGGCGCAATTCGAGGCTCTGTTTGAGGGCCTGGATTGGCGGCGGGTGGTTGCGCAACGGGTGCTACCCCCGGCTGCGGCAGGTTGACTCAGCGGGTCGGTTTTGGCGTTGTTTTATTGGGCTTTGCGTCCCGGTTCGGGTAGAAAGGCGCATGTCGCAGCCTTTCGATCTCAGCCAGTTTCCGGACCTGCCACCCGAGGTGGTGAAGGCTTTTGCTGCGGTGCAGTTCGAGCTTTCTGTCGAGCGTGCAGCGCGCCAGCATGAGCAGGCGGTGGTGGCTGAGAAGGAAGTCTTCATCACCGAGCTGAAGGCGCTGATCGAGAAGATGGAGGGTCAGGTCCAGGACTACCGGCGCACGAAGTTCGGACCGAAATCCGAGAAGCTGGACCCGGCGCAGCTGGAACTGGCGCTGGAAGATCTGGAGACGGCGATTGCTGAGACGCAGGCGCAAATCGCCGCCGTCGAGGAGAGGATCGCGGCCAGCGAGGCGGACCCTTCGATGCGCAAACTGCGCGCACCCCGCAAGGCACGGGCGCTGCCCGAAAGCCTGCCGCGCGTCGAGCGTCTGGTCGAACCTGACAGCATTGTCTGCCCGTGCGGCTGCGGCGACATGGTCCGGATCGGCGAGGATCGGACAGAGCGACTGGATTACATCCCGGCGCGCTATCAGGTGATCGTTACGGTCCGTCCCCGGTATGCCTGCCCCAAAGGACGTGCGGGCGTGGTGCAAGCCAAGGCGCCCGCACATCTGCTGGAAGGCAGTTGGCCCACCGAGGCGCTGCTGGCCCAGATCGCGGTGTCCAAGCATTCCGAGCACATGCCACTCAACCGGCAGGCCGTGGTCATGGCCCGGCACGGGGTGCCAATCGACCGCTCGGTGCTGGCCGACTGGATGGGCCGGACCGGCGCGGCGATTGCGCCTGTAGTGGATCACATGGCGCAGCGCCTGATGGTGCAAAGCACGCGGCTCTACGTCGACGAAACAACTGCTCCGGTGCTCGATCCCGGGCGCGGCAAGACGAAGACCGGTTATCTCTGGGCGGTGCTGCGCGACGACAGGGGATGGGGCGGGACCGCGCCGCCGGGTGTCGTGTTCCACTATCGGCCCGGGCGTAAAGGCGAATATGCCGCCGAAATCCTCGACGGCTTCCACGGCACGATCCAGGTCGACGCCTATGGCGGCTATACCCATCTGGCCACGCCGAAACGCACGGGTGGCGATCCGCTGCGGCTGGCCTTTTGCTGGGCGCACGGGCGGCGCAAGCTGATCAAGGCAAAGCCGAAGAAGGGATCGCCCATCGTGGATGAGGCCCTGCTGCGCATCGCTGCCCTCTACAAGATCGAGGATGCCATCCGCGGCACGGACCCAGATCATCGCCGGTCCGTGCGTCAGGAGCTGTCCCGCCCGCTGGTGGATGAATTCTTCGCGTGGCTGAAGGCGCAGGCTGCGCGGGTCTCGCGCAAATCCGACCTCGGCGAGGCCATGGCCTATATGCTGAAACGACAAGACGGCTTCCGGCTGTTTCTCGATGATGGCCGCGTCGACATCGACTCCAACCTGGTCGAAAATGCCATCCGCAGCCCCGCCATGAATCGCCGCAATGCGCTCTTCGCCGGCCACGACGAGGGGGGACGCAACTGGGCCCGCTTCGCCAGCCTGATCGGCACTTGCAAGATGAACGGTGTCGAGCCCTATGCCTATCTGCGCGATCTGTTCACGAAACTGGCCAGCGGCCACCTTGCCCGCGACATCGACGCACTAATGCCATGGGCATACGCCCAGCAGGTCGACGGCCCATAAGGACCTCGTCTCGTAGTCCCTGACGAGCTACCGACAGCCCTCCGCTTCATCCCATTGCCACCCCGCGCAAGCGGAAACTTAATGGGGCGTGAACGCCGCTTACGACCATCCCGTCCTCGCGTTTGATCTTGCGCACCTCATAGCCTTCGCTCTGAAGCTTCTGGGTGATCGCCGCCTTCGTTTCTTCCGGAACGGTGCGCGCATCTTCGGCCAAAGATGTCGCGGCAAACCCGCCCAGCATTGCCGTGGCCAGCGCCAAGGCTCTTGCCTGTCGTTTCAGTTTTGGGGTCGTCATCGTCCTGTCCTTCTTTTTTCGCGCCACCGATCGTCGGGCGCGGCGATATCCTGACCGTGAGTGGTGACCCGGCCGGCCCCTCGCGGGGGGCGCGGCCGAAGGATATCGCATCGCCCGAAAGCCCCGGCTGGCAAATACGCCGGGGCCATGGATCAGCCCTAAACCGCCATGACATGGCGCGGCCATTGCACTGGCGTTGCAGTTCGCGGCGTTAGACCGAAAGTTTAGAAGAATTTTTGACCGATCAACGCGCCTTGGGGGCGCAATTGACCTTTCATTAACCCCGCTCAGACATTAACCATGTCCAAAGAGTTTTCGGCGCATTCGCATCGGGCGGGCGCCATACAATATCGGGATTTGACGGGAGGTCTCTCATGGCAGGCTCAGTAAACAAGGTCATTTTGGTCGGCAATCTGGGGCGCGACCCCGAGGTGCGGACCTTTCAGAATGGCGGCAAGGTCTGCAACTTGCGGATCGCAACCTCCGAGACCTGGAAAGACCGCAACAGCGGCGAGCGCAAAGAGCGTACCGAATGGCATTCGGTTGCCATTTTTTCCGAACCGCTTGCCAAGATTGCAGAGCAATATCTGCGCAAAGGTTCCAAGGTCTACCTTGAGGGCCAGCTTGAAACGCGCAAGTGGCAGGATCAGTCCGGCGCCGACCGCTATTCAACTGAGGTGGTTCTGCGCCCATATAAGGGTGAGCTGACGCTTCTGGATGGCCGGGGCGACAATCAGGGCGGCGGCGGCGGATATATGTCGGATCAGTCATCGGGTGGCGGATCAAGCAGCGGTTCGGGCGGCGGCTTTGGCGGCCCGGCACCTGCCAGCGACATGGACGACGAAATCCCGTTCTAAGGGCCAGCGCTTTGGCCCTCTAACATAAAGGAGGCGTCATGCAGTGGTCATTTTCAGTCGGCAGGCTCTTTGGATCAGAGCTTCGAATTCATGCCACGTTCTTTCTGCTTTTGCTCTGGATCGGCGGCGCGGCCTATGTCGCGCACGGGGCCCAGGCGGCGGTTCAGAACGTGGCCTTCATCCTTGCACTTTTCGTTTGCGTCATCGCGCATGAGTTTGGTCACGCGCTGATGGCGCGGCGCTATGGCATCCGAACGCCGGATATCACGCTTTTGCCGATCGGCGGCATGGCGCGGCTGGAACGGATGCCCGAAAAACCGGCCGAAGAGATCGCGGTGGCGCTGGCTGGCCCGGCCGTCAACGTGGTGATCTGGGCCGCGCTTGCGCTTTTGCTGGGGGCCACGGGCGTCGGGGCGCTGGCGCAGATGAGTTCGGGCGCGGCTATCGGGGCGAGCGACTTTCTAGCCCAGCTTGCCGCGATCAACCTCTTTCTGGCCGCCTTCAACATGATCCCGGCCTTTCCGATGGATGGCGGGCGGGTCTTTCGCGCCTTCATGGCGATGTTCATGCCGCGCGAGAGGGCCACGCGCATCGCCGCGGGCGCAGGTCAGGCGCTGGCCTTTGCCTTCGGTTTCTGGGGTCTGATGGGCGGCAACGTCATCCTGATCCTGATCGCGATCTTCATCTTCATGGCGGCGGCGGCCGAAAGCAACGATGTGCAGATGACCAGCGCCGCCAAGGTGCTGAAGGCGCGCGATGCTATGATCACTGCCTATGAAAGCCTGCGCCCCGATGACACGATGCAAACCGCATCGGCGGCGCTGATCCGCACCACCCAGCATGAGTTTCCCGTGCTTGATGAGGCTGGCGCGCTGGTGGGGTTTCTGACGCGCAACGCGATCTTTCACGCGGTCGCGCATGGCAAGAACGGCATGCAGGTCGGTGAGGCGATGGAAACCGACATTCCACGGGTTCCCCTTGGCGGGCCATTGGATGAGGTTCTGCGCGCCCTTCACGGCAAGGTCCCGGCGGTTGCCGTCACCGACAAGGCGGGCGCAATGCTTGGCTATGTCACGCGTGAAAATCTGGGTGAGCTTATGGTGATGCGCGCGCGCCGCTAGGGGGCGGCAAATGCCTACGCCCGCTATTTGCGCGGGGCGGCCAGCGCATCGTGCAGAACCTCAAGCACCTTCTGCGGCGGCACATCGCCGGTGACAAAGGCCTGACCGATCCCGCGGGCCAGAATGAAACGCAGCTGCCCGTCGACGACCTTCTTGTCCTGCGCCATCAGCGCCAAAAGCGCCTCGGCGCGTGGCAGGCTACCGTCGATATCGCCCAGATCGGTCTTCATCCCCATGGCCCGAAGATGGGCGCGCAGGCGCGAGGGGTCTTCCTGACTGCAAAGACCCAACCGCGCCGACAACTCAAAAGCCAGCGCCGTGCCGATCGACACCGCCTCACCATGCAAAAGCCGGTCTGAATAGCCCGTCGCCGCCTCCAGCGCATGGGCAAAGGTGTGGCCCAGGTTCAAAAGCGCGCGGTCGCCCTGTTCGGTTTCATCGCGCACCACGATGTCGGCCTTCATCTGGCAGGACCTGCGCACCGCTTCAACGCGCGCCTCAACATCGCCCGAGGCAAGCTTGGGGCCCATCTTTTCAAGCCATGTAAAGAAATCTTCGTCCCCCAGCGCGCCGTATTTGATGACCTCGCCATAGCCTGCCAGAAAATCGCGCGGCGCCAGCGTTCCCAGAACATCCACATCCGCCAGAACCAGCGTGGGCTGATGAAAGGCGCCGATCAGGTTCTTGCCTTGCGATGCGTTGATTCCGGTCTTGCCCCCGACAGAGC
This sequence comes from Paracoccaceae bacterium, assembly GCA_030148005.1. Classification (GTDB taxonomy): domain Bacteria; phylum Pseudomonadota; class Alphaproteobacteria; order Rhodobacterales; family Rhodobacteraceae; genus JASBSV01. The sequence goes on from JASBUI010000013.1 coordinate 175,854, forward strand.
TGTCGACCTGCGCCAGAAGAGAGGTCGGCACCTGCACGAAACGCACGCCCCGGCGCAGGATCGCGGCGGCAAAACCAACCAGATCGCCGATCACCCCGCCGCCAAGGGCCAGAACGATATCGCTACGCTCGACCTTCTGATCCAAAAGCCAGTCGACGGTGCGCGTCAGATGCGGCCAGCTTTTGGTCGCCTCACCCGCAGGCAGGGTCAGATCGGACATCTCGATGCCCGCATCCGCCAGACCTGCGCGCAAAGCCTCCAGATGCAGGGGACCGACGTTTTCATCGGTGACAACCGCAACGCGGGGACGTTTGAGAAACGGCGCGATAAGGGCGCCCGAGCGGGCCAAAAGCCCCTGCCCTATGTGGATGTCATAGGCCCTTGTATCCAGCGGCACATGCACGGTCTTTGTCATTGGCGACTGCCTTTTCTAAGCTCAAGGACATCGGGGCGCGTCAGCAGCGCGCGCACAACCTGACCCGACATATCCGCTATGGAATAGGACGGATCGGCTTTGACGGAAAGATCGGCCAACCCATATTGCGGCACGCGGGCATCATAGATCTCGGCCAGGGTGGCCTTGGGGTTGGCGGTGCGCAAAAGCGGCCTTGTGTCCTTGTGGCGCACGCGCGCCCACAAAAGTTCCAGATCCCCGTCCAGCCAGACCGATACACCGCGCTCGGTGATCATCTGGCGATTGCGCGGCGCAAGAAAGGCCCCGCCCCCCGTCGACAGAACGCCGGGCCGCCCGTCCAGCAGGCGCGAGATCACCTCGGATTCGCGATCTCTAAAGAAAGGCTCGCCGTCGCGGGCGAAAATCTCGGCGATGGACATGCTGGCCGCTTTCACGATCTCGTCATCGCTATCTAGGAACCTGACGCCCAAATGCTCGGCCAAATGGCGCCCAACAGCCGATTTTCCGGCCCCCATCATCCCGACCAGCACGATTGTCTTCTTAAGTCTGTAGCTCTGATCGGCCATGTCCCGCCCAATTTCGACGCTCGACCGCCTGAATGGCGTGATCTTGCCGAAAAAGCCATATATAAACGAACCGGGCAGGAAAAGCCGGATACAATAAAAAGGCGATGGCACGATGGGGCGGTTATTCAAACTGTTATTTGTACTGATTATACTCGGTCTTCTGGGGCTTGTTGGATACGCCTACCTGGGCGATCTTACGCCGGTGCGTAGTGAAGTGAAGCAACCGGTTGAGCTGAATGTGGATTAAAAGCGTCGTCTTTCTGGGGTTGATGGCAGGGTCCGGCTGGGCGCAAAGCCCGATGTCGGCCATTGACTGGCTGTCTGACACAGCCGCGGCGCCCGAAACGCCGGCGGTTACCGCTGGCCCCGATGTCACCACAAGCGCAGCGGTTGGCGATGTGTCGGTCAGCACGCTGGATGGGCCCGGCGTTGGCGCGGTGGGCGTTCTGTCCTCGGCCGCAACGGGGCTGCCAGAGACGCTTTGGGTCGGCACGCCCATAACCCGCATTCAGGCTTTGTTCAGCACGCTGCAACCTTCACGGCTGGCGGCGATCAACGATCTTGTCGTAACGCTGATGCTGGCCGAGGCGGGACCGGGCGCCAAGGCTGATGGCGAGCCGCTGCTTCTGGCGCGGGTTGACCTTTTGTTGTCGCGCGGGGCGCTTGAACCAGCGGCGGCGCTTCTCGATCAGGCGGGTACGGGGGATGCGGCGCGCTTTCGCCGGGCCTTTGACGTGGCGCTTCTGACCGGGGCCGAGGACCGCGCCTGCAACACATTGCGCCAAAGCCCCGGCGTGCGCCCGACCTATCCTGCGCGCATCTTTTGCCTTGCGCGCACCGGCGACTGGAACGCCGCCGCGCTGACGCTGGATGCCGCGCGCGCGCTGGGTCAGGTCAACACCGATGACGACACGCTTCTGGCAAGCTTTCTGGACCCTGAACTGGCCGACCACCTTGCGGTGCCGCGCGGCATGACCCCCTCTCCATTGACCTTCCGGATGCTGGACGCCATTGGCGAGCCGCTGCCGACCGGCCCGCTGCCGTTGGCCTTTGCCCAGTCCGACCTGCGAAGCTCGATCGGCTGGAAGGCACAGCTTGAAGCGGCAGAGCGGCTGGCACGCGTGGGCGCGATATCTCCGGCGCGGCTGATCGATCTTTTCACCCGCCGCGCGCCATCGGCCTCGGGCGGGATCTGGGACCGCGTCGCGGCAGTGCAGGCGCTGGAAAAGGCGCTTCACGACAAAGACGCGGGCGCGGTGGCACAAACGCTTGCGCCCGCCTATGAGGAGATGCGCGCCGAAGGGCTTGAGGTGCCGTTTGCCGTGGCCGTTGGCCCCAAGCTTCAGGATGTCACCCTTTCGGGCCCGGCGTCCGAGCTTGCCTATCGCATCACGCTTTTAACCTCTGACTATGAGGCCGCAACGCGCCGCCACACCCATGATCCGGTATCCAAGCGCGATGACTTCCTGACCGGCCTTGCGCGCGGTCTGCCCGATGGCACGCCGCCCTATGATCAGATGTCGGCGGCCGTGGCTCAGGCCTTTGCCGGCGCTCCGCCGCCGCGCGAATTGGGCGATCTGGCCCGCAAGGGGCGGCTGGGCGAGGCGATCCTGATGGCCACCAAGATGGTCGACGCCGGTATCTCGGGCGATTTCAAACAATTGACAGCCGGGCTTGCCTTTTTGCGCAGTGTCGGGCTTGAGGATGTATCGCGCCGCGCGGGCCTGCAGGCGCTGATCCTCGCGCCAAAGGGCGGTTGATGGAACGGCTGATCCAAAGCTTTCTTCAGGCGCAGGCCGCCGAACTTGATGCGGCCACCAATACCCAGCTTGCCTATGCCCGCGATCTGAAGGATTTCGCCGAATGGCTGCGCGGCAAGGGGATGGATTTCGCCGCCGCCGGGCGCGATGACATTGAAAGCTATCTTATCTTTTGCGATGCGCAGGGCCTTGCGCGCGCCACCCGGGCGCGGCGCCTTTCGGCCATCCGCCAGCTTTATCGCTTCATGTTCGAAGAGGGGTTGCGCAGCGACAATCCGGCCATTCGCATCAAGGGGCCGGGCCGCGACCGCAGGCTGCCCAAGAACCTCTCGCAGAAAGAGGTCGATCTGCTGCTTGAGGCGGCCCAGACAGCGCCCAAGACCCCGGCCGAAAAGCTTCGGATGGTCTGTCTGATGCAACTTCTTTACGCCACGGGCATGCGGGTCAGCGAACTTGTCGGCCTGCCGGTTTCAGCCGGGCGCGGCGATCCCAACATGCTTTTGGTGCGCGGCAAGGGCGGCAAGGAACGCATGGTGCCCCTTTCGCCGCCCGCGCGCGCGGCCTTGGCCGAATGGATCGTGCACCGGGACGAAGCGCAGGAAGAGGCGCGCGCCCAAGGCATCGCGCCCTCGCGCTATCTTTTTCCCTCGCGCGGCAAGGAAGGGCACCTGACGCGCAACTGGTTTTACGGGCGCATCAAACAGCTGGCCGTCGCCGCAGGCGTGCCGCCCGATCGCGTCACACCCCACAGCCTGCGCCACGCCTTTGCCACGCATCTTCTGGCCGGGGGCGCCGATCTGCGATCTATCCAGACGCTGCTGGGCCATGCCGATATCTCAACGACCGAGATCTACACTCATGTTCTGGAAGAGCGGCTGAAAGAGCTTGTTCTGCGCCACCACCCGCTGGCCGACGACTAGGGTTTTGCGCCGGTTTTACGCCCGGGCGCCCAACCCCGCCTTGCGGCGCATCTGCGGCGGCAGGATGTCTTCTGACGGCCAGATGCCGCTTTGCAGGGTATCATTGTAACCTTGTTTGAGGCCCGCGCGCTCCATCTCGCGCTGGGCGGCCTTTACGTCATAGTCCAGCCGCTGGAACACGACGCCATCGCGCGACAAAAGGCCAAAGCGGGTCTGGGGCCGCCCGTCATGCGGCGGCATGCCGATGGCGCCCGCGTTGATCCACAAAACGCCGTCTATCTCGCGCTGAAAGGCAAGGCCGCAATGGCCTGCAACAATTCCATCCACGGGGCCGATGCTGGCGGTGATCGCCGCTATTTCCTGCCGGAACTCATCGGGGGAGGAAACAGGCCACAAAAACCGGCTGATGTCAGTGGCCCCGCCATGGATCACCGCATAACGCGCGCCCCCGTGGGTAAAGACGGCCATATCCGGCAGCGCGCCCATCCAGTTGCGCGCGCCCGCTTCAAGTGTGGCGTTGGCATGGGCATACCAGCCCGCTGACAGAAGATCGCAAGCCGATCCATCCTCAAACCCGCAGCCGCAAGTATCGGCGCCCGCGGCAAGCTGGCGCTCGCAGTTTCCCGCGATCGTCCTGATGCCGCTATTGCGAAAACGCTCGACCACTTCTGCGGGCTGGCCGCAGTAAGCCACCAGATCACCGGTCGAGACCATGGAGGCGGGCGAGATGCCTTGCGCGCGGCCCCAAGCGGTCAGCGCCTCAAAGGCCTGCAGGTTCGAATGGACCCCGCCAAACAGGATGACATCGCCCTCAAGCTGCCCCAGATCCAAAAGCTTCACCGCTTGCCTCCCTTGCGCGATACGCATGCATTGAGCATAAGACATCAAAGCCCCCAAGCAAAAAGCGAAATGAGCCAATTGTCACCCCTTATTGATACCGCCTTCTGGATCTCGGCCTCTGCGATCCTGGTCCTATTGATCCTTTCGGGCTTTTTCTCGGGCTCGGAAACGGCGCTGACGGCTGCCTCGCGCGGCAAGCTGCGCGCGCAGGCCGACAAGGGATCGAAGGGCGCCGAACAGGCGCTGAAGATCACCGAGGATAATGAGCGGCTGATCGGGTCGGTCCTTTTGGGCAACAACCTTGTCAACATCCTTGCCGCCTCGCTTGCGACCTCGCTTTTCACCCGGCTTTTCGGGGCCAATGGCGTGGCGCTGGCGACGCTGGTGATGACGCTTCTGGTGCTGATCTTTGCCGAAGTTCTGCCCAAGACCTATGCCATCACCAATGCCGAGGCGGCGGCGGCGCGCGTGGCGCCGGTGGTGCGGCTGATCATCCTGATCTTTGCCCCGATCGTATCGGCGGTGCGCGCCCTTGTGCGCGGGATACTGCGGCTCTTTGGCGTGCGCGCCGACCCCGAGGGGCATATTCTGGCCGTGCGCGAAGAGATCGCGGGCGCAATATCATTGGGCCATTCCGAAGGCGTGGTTGAAAAGGAAGACCGCGACCGCATCCTTGGCGCGCTTGATCTGGGCGACCGGACGGTCGAAGAGATCATGCTTCACCGCAGCCAGATCGAGATGGTCGATGCAGATGCCGACCCCGAAGAGATTCTCAGCCAGCTTTTGCAGTCGCGCTATACGCGCCTTCCGGTTTTCCGGGGCGATCCGGACAATATCATCGGCGTGATCCACGCCAAGGACCTCTTGCGCGCGATGGACCGTCTGATGCGTGGGCCCGAGGCGTCAGAGGCCGCGTTGAAGGTGTTTCGCGTACTCGATGTGGCGATGAAACCCTACTTCGTGCCAGAGACGACGACGCTGGACGATCAGATGCGCCAGTTCCTGCGCCGGCACACGCATTTTGCGCTGGTGGTGGATGAATACGGAAGCCTTCAGGGGCTGATCACGCTTGAAGATATCCTTGAAGAGATCGTGGGCGAGATCACGGACGAATATGACGCGGGCGACGGTCAGCCGATGGCGCGCGACGCCGATGGCAGTTTCCTTGTGGACGGGGCGATGACGATCCGCGATCTCAACCGCGCCAACGACTGGAACCTGCCCGACGACGAGGCGGTAACCGTGGCCGGGCTTGTCATTCACGAAGCCCAGTCGATCCCCGAGATGGGCCGCGTCTTTACCTTTCACGGATTTCGCTTTGAAGTGCGCGAGCGGATCGACAACCGCCTGACGCTTTTGAAGATCCGCCCGATCTGAGCCTGAAGAAAAGGCGCGCCCTTGCGGGCGCATTTTCTTGTTCTTCGGCACTTGCGTGCCGGATGCCTCCGGCGGGGATATTTGGCCACAAAGAAGGGGGGCCTAGCGCCCCCGGAAAAGCCCGCCCAAAAGGCCGCGCACGATGCGCCGGCCGGTTGTGCCCTTGAGCTCCTTGATAAAGACATTGGCCACCGCTTCGCCGAAGCTGTCGTCCGATCTGGAGCGGCGCGAGGTTGAGCGGCCGACCTTGGTGCCGCTGTAGCGGCGGGCGGTGCGATGTTCGCGCTCTTGCTCTTCTGCCTCGGCCTCGCGCTCTTCTGCGGCCTCGGCTTCGGCGGCGGCGCGTTCGGCGCGTTTCTTAAGCTCTTCATAGGCGCTGTCGCGGTCCTTGAGCGCCTCGTATTTTCCGGCGATGGGCGAGGTGTCGATCACCGTTTTGCGCTGGGCCTCGCTGATGGGGCCAAGCTGCGAGGATGGCGGGCGGATCAGGGTGCGTTCAACGACGCCGGGCACGCCTTTTTTCTGCAGCATGGAGGTGACAGCCTCGCCTACGCCGACCTCGCGTATGGCGAGCTCTGTGTCAAAGCGGGGGTTCTCGCGATAGGTTTCGGCGGCAAGGCGCAGGTGTTTCTTGTCCTTGGCGGTGAAGGCGCGCAGGGCGTGCTGGATGCGGTTTCCAAGCTGGCCCAGCACATCCTCGGGAACATCGGCGGGGTTCTGGGTGACGAAATAGACCCCAACGCCTTTGGAGCGGATAAGCCGCGCCACCTGTTCGACCTTGTCCACCAGCGCCTTTGGGCTGTCGTCAAAGAGAAGATGCGCTTCGTCAAAGAAGAAGACCAGCTTGGGCTTGTCGGGATCGCCCACCTCGGGCAGCTCTTCGAAAAGTTCGGACAAGAGCCAGAGCAGGAAGGTGGCGTAGAGGCGCGGCGATGACATCAGCTTGTCAGAGGCAAGGATGTTGATGCGCCCGCGCCCATCCGGGTCGGTGCGCATGATATCGGACAGCTCAAGCGCCGGTTCGCCAAACAGGTTCTGCCCGCCCTGATTTTCCAGCACCAGAAGGCGGCGCTGAATGGTGCCGATCGAGCTTGGCGAGACATTGCCGTAGCGCAGCGTCAGCTCGGCGGCGTTCTCGCCCACCCAGACCAGCATTGCCTGCAGGTCTTTCAGGTCATAAAGCGCCAGCCCCTGTTCGTCGGCCACGCGAAAGGCGATGTTCAGGATGCCTTCCTGCGCCTCGCTAAGGTCCATCAGCCGCGAGATCAGAAGCGGGCCCATTTCAGAAACCGTGGTACGGACCGGGTGGCCCGAGCGGCCGAAAAGATCCCAGAAGGTGACCGGGAAGCTTTCATAGCCGTAGTCGTCAAAGCCGATCTTGGTGGCGCGCGAGGTGAAAGCTTCGTGAAGTTTGAAGCCCTCTGATCCGGCAAGGGCCAGCCCGGAAAGATCGCCCTTTACGTCGGACAGAAACACCGGGACGCCCGCCTTGGAAAAGCTTTCGGCAAGGATTTGAAGCGTGACGGTCTTGCCGGTCCCGGTCGCGCCGGCGACCAAACCGTGGCGGTTGGCATATTTCAGGTCCAGATACTGTTTCTCAGCATAGTCGGCCCCGCCGCCGCCAATGAAAATCCCGTCCTGCATTTGCTACTCCAAACAATTTTACCGCCGTCACCATACTTGCTTAACCAATCTCTGCCAGTCTTTCCTTTGTCGCAGCGTTGATCCTCTTCGCTGTGGCGTGACTTCCTCCCTGTTAGACTTGCCGCGCCATCTGGCGCGGCCTTTTTTTGGCGGTGCCCGAGGTGCATAACCCCTTGGCGGCGGAGTGTTTTAATTGTGAGTTGACGCAAGGCGCCAATGGCCTTAGCGTGCCGGACAATGACTGGTCGGCCCGTCCGACAGGGAGAAAGTCAAATATACGGGAAAGGGCCTCTGCGGGCCCTTTTCTCAATTTTGGCCCCCCGGATTTCGCGTCATTTTTCCAACCCCGGCAGGTTGGGATTTACCGCAAACCAAAGGCCCGCGCGGCCCGGCGGGTTCTTGCCGCGCCTTTACGCTTCTCGCCGGTTTCGGGCCTGACACCGGCTTCGGACCATGCTAGAGCGGCGCGACAACAACAGTTAAAACGAGCGTTGGTATGCATCTGATGTCTTCTTCTTTCTTCCGCATCGTCCTTGTGGCCGCCCTTGGGCTGGCGCCGATGGCGATGGCACAGACCGATACGACAACCGGCGGCTCAGGCGCTGCCCAGCCGGTCGACAATGGCACCGGCTTTCAGCCCGGCAAAGCAGCCGACCCTGCCGGTTCGACCTATTCGCGCGAGCGGATCGGCGACTGGGATCTGCGCTGTGTCCGCTCAAAGGCGGGCGAGCAATCCGAAATTGACCCCTGCCAGCTTTACCAGCTTCTTAAGGATGACAAGGGCAACTCGGTCGCCGAGATAAGCCTTTTTGGCCTTGATGTTCCCAATGGTCCCGCCGTTGCGGGCGCCACGATCATCACCCCGCTTGAGACGCTTTTGACGCGCGAGATCACGATGTCGGTCGATGGGGCAAATGCCAAGCGCTATGCCTTTTCGTGGTGTTCGGTCGTGGGCTGTTATGCCCGCGTCGGATTTACCCAAGCCGAGATTGACGCCTTCAAGGCCGGATCAATGGCCGAGCTGGTTATCGTTCCGGCGCCTGCGCCCGACACCAATGTTTCGGTGAAGATGTCGCTTAAAGGCTTTACCGCAGGCTATAAGGCCGTGAATGAGGTTAACGCCAAGGCGGCGGCTGCGATTGATGCGGCGAAAAAGACGGATGCGCCCAAGCAATAGCGCCGAACGCGCCCTGAAAAAACAAACAGCGCCGCCCCCTGATCCGGGCGGCGCTTTTCGTTTGCCCTGCCGCGCCTAGATGCGGCGCAGCGCGATCACCGCGTTCAGCCCACCAAAGGCAAAAGCGTTGGACAGGGCCACATCGACATCCGCCTCGCGCGCGACATTGGGCACGACATCCAGCGCGCATTCGGGGTCAGGCTCTTCATAGCCGATGGTAGGGGCGATCACCCCGTCGCGCACCGCCATGATACAAGCCAAAAGTTCGACCGCCCCGGTGCCGCCGATCAGATGGCCATGCATCGATTTGGTGGATGACAGCATAAGCTTGTCGGCATGGGCGCCAAAAACATCGGCAACGGCGGCGCATTCGGTCTTGTCATTGGCGGCGGTGCCGGTGCCATGGGCATTGATATAGCCGACATCCTCGGGGGCCAGCCCCGCATCGCTCAGCGCCCCGGCAATCGCCCGCGCCGCGCCCTGTTTTGAGGGCATGACGATATCGCTGGCATCCGAGGTCATCGAGAAACCGATCACCTCGGCCAAAATCTCGGCGCCGCGCGCGCGCGCATGTTCGTATTCTTCAAAGACGAAGACGCCCGCGCCCTCGCCCTGCACCATGCCGTTGCGCCCAAGGCTGAAGGGGCGGCAGGCATCCTTTGACATAACGCGAAGCCCTTCCCAGGCTTTCACCCCGCCAAAGCACAGCATCGATTCCGATCCGCCCGTTACCATCACCTCGCTCAGACCTGAGCGGACAAGGTAAAAGGCCTGCCCCATCGCATGGTTCGAGGACGCACAGGCCGTGGCCACCGTAAAGGAGGGACCGCGCAGGCCATATTGCATCGAGACATGGCTTGCCGCGGCATTGTTCATCAGCTTGGGCACGACAAAGGGATGCACCCGGTTCTTGCCCGCCTCATAGACGGCGCGATAATTCTCGTCCCAAGTGTTCACCCCGCCGCCGGCGGTGCCCAGAACGACGCCGGCCTTTGCGGCCAGATCGTCGGCAAAGATCAGGCCCGACTGCTCGATCGCCTCTTTGGCGGCCATCAGCGTGAACTGGGTGAAACGATCGTACAGGCTTATCTGCTGGCGGTTCCAATGGGCCTCGGGATCATAGCCGCGCACCTGACCGCCGATCTGGATCGACAGGCGTTCAACGTCGCGAATGTCCAAGGGGCCGATCCCGCAACGCCCTTCGCGCATCGCTTCAAGCGTCTGGGGAACATCCGATCCAAGTGCGTTGATCGTGCCCGCACCAGTGATGACAACCCGCTTCATCTCAAGCGGTCTGCTCTTTCACCAGACCCTCGACCGCAGCGATGATCGAGGCGACAGAAGAGATGTCGAAATCGGACTGCTCGGGGGCGTTGGCGTTGAAAGGCACTTGAATATCAAAGGCTTCTTCGATGGCAAAGATGCTTTCGACCAGGCCAAGGCTGTCGATCCCAAGGTCCTGCAAGGTCTGTTCCATGGTCACATCACCGGGCTCAAGCACGGCCTGCTCGGCGATAATCTCGATAACCCTGTCCTTGACACTTGCTGACATATCAATCCCTCAGCCCAATCTCTGCCGCTCGTTTAGTCGCTCTGGCCGCTCTTTGAAACCGCCTTTTTAAGCGCGTCGATCTCATCCTGAAGCGATTGCAACCTACGCGGCAAGCGGCGTTGCACCTTGTAACTTTCAAGCTGTTTGTCCATCCGCATCGCCGGATGACCCAGTAGGACGCGGCCCGCTGGCGCGTTAGAGTAAATCTTGGTGCCGCCCCCTGCAATCACATCATCACCGACAAAGATATTGTCGCTGACACCGCATTGCCCGGCCAGAACAACCCGGCTGCCGATCCGGGTAGAGCCAGCAATGCCGACCTGACCGCACAATAGACAGTCCTCACCGACCTCGACGTTGTGGCCGATGTGCACAAGGTTATCCAGCTTGGTGCCCCGGCCGATGCGGGTGGCGCGGATGGTGCCGCGATCGATGGTGGAATTGGCGCCGATCTCGACATCGTCGCCGATCTCGACGCTGCCCAGCGAATGAATGCGGGTCCAGCTTTGCGCAGCGCTGCTGCCTTGCGCGCCCAGCGTCTCGCGCGCGGCCTCAACGCCGGATTTCTCGGGCGTGACAAAGGAAAACCCATCCGCCCCGATCACCGCGCCGGCATGGGCAATGAAATTGGCGCCGATGGTGACGCGCGCGCCGATGCGGGCGCCCTGAAGCAAAAGCGCGCCTGCGCCGATCACCGCATCCTCGGCAATGCTGACATGGGCGGCAATGCGTGCGCCGGCCCCGATGCGGGCGCGCGGGCCGATCACCACCAAGGGGCCGATGGCCGCGCCCTGCCCGATCTCTGCGGAAGGATCGATCACCGCCGTGGGGTGGATGCCCGGCGCAATCTCGGGGCCCGGATCCATAAGCTGGGTCAGCCCCGACATCGCATAGCGCGGGCGCGGCACGAAGATCGCCGCCTCAAGGCCCAGCTCTTGCCAGTCGGCCCCTTCCCACAGGATCGCCGCGCGCGCCGCGCCGCTTTTCAGCGCCTCGCCGTATTCGGGCTTCATCGCTAGGGCCAGCGCGTCTGGGCCTGCATCCTGCGGCTCTGCGGCGCGGCTGACGGCCAGATCAATGGCGCCAAAAGCCTTTGCTTCCAGCGCCGTTGCTATTTCTTGGATGGTAAAGCGCATGCCCGAACCTCGCCTGTCTCGGCGGTCAGGATTACCCCTTCACAGCGCGAAGCGCCACCCCGGCGTTTTGCAACGCCTTCCAGATCCGGGCGTCACGTCCATAGACATCGCGGCGAAACTCGATCTGGCCCTTGGCGGGCGCAATCGCGGTGCGATAGATCAGGTGAACCGGGACTTCCTTTTCCAGTGGAACAACGGTTTCCTTGCCGGTCTTCAGGCGCGCCTGAAAGAACGCCTCGGGGTCACGTTCCTGCTTGGACAAAAGCGCATAGGCAAAGTCGAACGGGTCCTGAAGACGCACGCACCCATGGCTGAAATCGCGCTTTTCACGTGCGAAAAGGTTCTTGGCCGGGGTGTCGTGCAAATAGATGTTGTACTTGTTGGGGAACATGAACTTGACCAGCCCCAGCGCGTTGCGGCGGCTTGGCGGCTCTTTTACGTCAAAGGGAAAGTTGCGCGCGTTATACTGCGAGAAATCAATGTCGCTGCGCGGCACGATCTGGCCGCGCGTGTTGATCAGCCGCAACTGCGAGGCCGCGTTGGGGTTCTTCTTGAACAGCGGCAGGTATTCCTTGGTCGCGATCGAACGGGGCACGTTCCAAGTGGGGTTGATCACCATATGCTCCATCACGTCCGAAAACTCGGGCGTCTGGCGGTCGCTTGTGTTCTTGCCAACGACTGCGCGGGTCTGGAACGTGACCTTGCCGTTATCGACGATCTTGGCCGAGAAATCGGTGATATTGACCTGAATGTTGCGCGCGCCAAGCGGCTGGTTCAGCCAGCGCTCACGCTCCATGGCGACGATGATCTGGGTCAGGCGGGTGCTGGCGGGGATGTTGATCTCTGCCATTGTCCCGGCACCTGCAACACCATCGGTGAAAAGCCCGTGGTTGGCCTGAAACTCCTGCACCGCTTTCTGAAGCGCCACATCATATGTCTGACTGGCAGAGCGGCGCATGAACCCCATCGCCGTCATCCGGTCGCGCAGGGCAACAACCGCGTTGCCGCTGTCGCCGGGTTTCAGCGATTTGGCAGGCACTTCGGGGCCCCAGCCGCCGCGGCCCAGAATCCGCTCAAAATTGATCTTTTCCTTCATCAGCCGCGCGTATTGCGGCGTCTTTGGTGGCAGGACGCGCATGAAACCGCTGGCCGATGACTTGGAGAAAGCCTCCAGCAATTGCTTGCGGTCGCGCAGCGGCACGGCGCGCACGATACCCTGATCCACCTTGGCCGGCGTCAGAATGCCGGTTTGAATGTCGCGGGCGTAACGCAGGAAGATCTGGCTTAGCTCGACCTCCAGAAAGCCGCGGGCGCGGTCGGTCTTGGCCGTGCGCATCGCCTCTTTCAGCGCCTCGGGGTCATAACGCGCAGACGGAAGCCCGTGGCTGTCTGCATTCCCCACCGCTTTGAGAAAGGCCTGACGGCGCTGGCGGTCCTTGCCCGAACGCCCTGTCCAGATCGGTTCATACCCGCGTTCCTGATAAAACGCCGCGACATCGCGGTCGCCCGAAGCGGCCTCGGCCACGGCCTGCTGAAAGGCGGTCACGGCTGCCGAAACAGGCGCGGCGATCAGCAAAGTTGCACAAGCGGCGAATATCAGCCCAAGCGAAAACCGCCGGGAATGGATCAAAACAGACAAGGGTACCTCCAACGTCACCATAATCGTGGGATTATCGAATAGCTGCATTTCAAGGCCAATATCGGGGTATGTCCACCAACATTCGCGTAAAAACGCAGGTTTCATCGCAAGCGGGACCAATACACAACAAAACCAGCCAAAGAGACACACATTGAAATTTTAAGCAAAAACTCGCCGGTTTTTCTTGATTGGGGCCTGTCAACACAATCTTGCCCTTTGTCTGCGATTCTATCCGTGTAATAAGTTCCCTGCATCTTGGGGATGAGGTTTCGGTGAACGCACTTGGATAGGGGCGCCCGAATAAGAATGGGACGGTTGAAAACCCAATGACGACTGGCAATTCTACAGGCTTCTCACGGCGAGGCATCCTTCAAGCTTTCGCCGCCACCGCAATCACCGCGACACCTACCTTCTCAAAGGCGGCAGGCTTTCTTCGTGGCGGGGGCGACATTCGCCGGATCCGCATGTACTCGGGCCGGACGGGCGAGAACCTGGATACGATCTATTGGATCGAAGGCAAGTACATCAGCGAAGCTCTCAAAGAAATCAACTACTTCATGCGCGACTGGCGCCAGAACTCGGTGATCAAGATCGATCCGCGCAATGTCGACATCATGGCCGCATCACACCGGCTTATGGATGTGAACGAACCCTACCTTCTTCTTTCGGGCTACCGCACGCCCAAGACCAACGCCATGCTGCGCTCGCGCTCACGCGGGGTTGCACGCAAGTCGCTGCACATGGAAGGCATGGCCGCCGATCTGCGCTTGTCGTCGCGTTCGGTCAACCAGATGGCGCGCGCCGCGTCGGCAATGTCGGCCGGCGGTGTGGGCCGCTACTATCGCTCGAACTTCGTTCACATGGATTCGGGACCGGTTCGCACCTGGGGCGGCTAAGGGCCGCCAATTTCACCCCTTCAAATTGGTCAACAAACTGTTGCCACGGCGGCTTGTCCCCGCCCCGGAAACAATGATCCGGCAATTTGCCCCAACGCATGTTGGCTATGGCGCCCATCCGCCGCTTTCCAAGCAGGAATTCGCCGCCCTAGGCTATGATATAATTGGCATTTCCATTGCCGGGCTCTTTCGTGATAGGGTCTTGGCAAAGAGGATGATATGCCACGCGCGACGACGCCACCCCTGCCCGATCAGCCCGGCTCGCTGATTATCACGCTGCTTGATCTGGGCGACACTCAGGTGCTGCTCAATTCGGTGGAGCTTCTGGGCAATGGATCGCGGCTTGCAGTCACCCTTACCCAAGCAAACCGTATTGATGAGGTTCTGGCGGTCGATGCCTTTGCGCGTCTGGCCCGGCTTCTGGCGCGCGCGCCGCAAACCACCGGCACGATCGCCCGCGATGACATCACGCTGCGGCTGAAAGAACTGGCCCTTGGCGGGCTGCGGATGACCACATTGGTCAAATCCGACGGACGCCGGCAGATCACGCTCAGCTTTGCCAGCGTCTATGGCAATTTGATGAGCCTTTTTAATCGCAGCGTCGATGTTGCCAATGCCGTTCAGTCGCAAAGCGACCGGCTTGCCGATGCCGCGCTTAACACCGCGCTTTTGCCGCTCTTCAACTTTGCCGACTTTCTTGAAAACGCCAATGACGCGGCGATGTACGGCGATCGCGCCCGCCTGTACCGGCACCTTTCGGCCACGCGAGAGCGTATTCGCGAGCTAGAGCTTTTCCACGAAACCCTTGTGCAGATGTCCAACTCTGCCTCCAAGGACCGTTTCGAAGGCCTGCCGCCCCCCGGCACCCTGCTACAGTAGCGGCGCGCTACCTGAACCTAAAGGCTTGGACGCAGGCTCCCAGTGCCATGCGCTTGGTCAGGGGGCTTCGAACTTATTGGTACTCCAGGCAATTGCTCGACTAGTTCCCCCACCATCCAATTGTTGAGCCAAGCTGCAGCACAAACATGCCAGTCGTTGAAACTGAAACCAGCGTTGCCAAGGTCAACTCCCATCCGCGCAAGCTGATGTGCTTTCGTGTAACTAACTCTTGCCCTTTCCAGTAGAGCCGATGGTCTCTTCCAACACCAAAGTTGTCCACTTCATCAAATGTAATTGCCTCAACTCCCTCTGGTAAATCATAATTCTTCTTGGAAGAATCCGCATTGGAGACATTCTCGTTAGGTTCAGTATTCATTGTAGGTCACCTGAATTCTTTCTGGCACGTGCGTCTGCCCAAGCTTAGACCAGACTGAACCATTTAAGTACTGCATCGCGAACACTATCGGAGTTCCTGCAGCTCCTTTAGAATGGCACTACCTAGAACCTTCAAGTAGTCCCACCTTGACTTTTTGAAAGCGCTTAGGCCACTAGATCACAGCATTTTCGCAAGATCGTCCAGCTGGGTCAGGCAGGTGCCCCACCCTTCGTAGAAGCCCATTGCCTCGTGCTTTTGGCGGTCGGCGCCTGATTTGTGCAGGATAAGCGCCCGGTACTGGGTGCCCCCGTCAACGGGCTTCATGGAAATGTCGGCAGTCATGAAACACGCCTCCTTGGGACGAAACCCGGGGCCCATGGCGTCGGTCCAGACCAGCCGCCGCGCAGGCTCTGCCAAAAGAACACAGCCCGGCCCTTCGTCCACCTTGTCCCCCTCGGGTGATGCCATAACCACCGCAAAGGTGCCGCCGGGATGAGGCTCTATCACCGCGCTGGCAACGGTCCATGGCCGCGGGGCAAACCATTTCGCCAAAAGCTCTGGCTCTGTCCATGCGCGCCAAAGCTGCGCCGGGCTTGCCGCGATCTTGCGCTCAAGCACAAGGTCAAGTTCGGTATCGGGCGTCATTTCTGTATCCTTTCGTCATCCAATGTGGCCACGAAATCATCCAGCTGATCCAGCCGCCGCTCCCATATGCGGCGCTGCTGGTCCAGCCAGCTTTCGGCGGTTTCGATCGCGCCGGAGCAAAGGCGGCAGGTCCGCACGCGCCCCTTCTTTTGCGTTTCGATCCAGCCGCCCGCCTCTAACACATTGATATGCTTCATGAAGCTTGGCAAAGCCATGTCATGCGGCGCGGCAAGTTCGGACACCGGCGAGGCGCCGGTGGCCAGTTGCGCGATCACCGCGCGGCGGGTCGGATCAGCGAGACAGTGAAAAATTGAATCAAGCTTAGCCATTTGGCTATCTATTCGTGACCCCGGCAAAGAAGTCAAGATAGTTACCCCATCGGCTACCTTTTAAAGCCTCAGGAAACCGGCGGCTCGGTGGCGATCATCGAAGGGCGCGCGGCAAAACCTTCGTACCACTCGGCCAGCCTTGCCCGGCCCGGTCGCCAAGTCAGATCGGCAAGGCGGAAATCAAGATAACCAAGCGCGCAGCCAAGGCCGATTTGGGCGATGGATACCGGCCCCTCAAAGGGCGCAAGATCGGCCTCGATGACATCAAGCGCCCGGTCAATGCCGCCCTGCCAGCGCTCAAACCACATGGGTGACTGCTGCGCCTCGGGGCGGCGGCGTTCCATCACGATGGCAAAGGCCGCATCCAGTATCCCGTCGGTCATCGCCTCACCGGTCAGAACCGGCCAGCGCGCATCGCCTGCAGGGATAAGCGGAACATCGGCCGACAGCGCGTCGAGATAGGCGCAGATCACGGGGCTGTCAAAGATCGACCTGCCCTCATCGGTCAAAAGCGCGGGCACGCGTTTCAGGGGGTTGGCGGCGACAAGTTCGGGGCTTTCCTCAAAGGGGTTCTGAAACACCTCTTCAACGCGCGCGCCCAGTCCCTTTTCGTGCACAACCATCCGGGCCTTGCGCGCATAGGGTGAGGTATTGGCAAAATACAGCTTCATGGCATGTCTCCTTTTCGCATGTGATCAATTGCGGCGCGCCCTAGCGCAGGAAACCCGGCGCGCGCGCCAGAATGTCCTGCGCCTCTGCCTCGATGCGCCGGACGATATCGCCTGCAGGTTCGATGCTGCCGACAAGGTCCAGCGCCTCTCCGGCAATCAGAACGCGGGTTGAATAGTCGTCCTCATCGCTTGCCAGATAGCGGGCGCGCTCTGCGCTAAGGTTCTGTGACAGCCCGCCGAGGTCTCCGTGCCAGCGGCGCAAGACATCGTTCTGCACAATGCGCCCGGTGTAGTTTTGCGGCCAATCGACATCGCGCAGGACATCAAAAACCTTCGAGCGGACCGTTTCATCCCCTTTTGTGCTGACAAGGCGGGCCTTTGCGGCCTCACTTCCCAGTGCTTCGGCGCTGGCCCAGAAACGGGTGCCCAGCATCACGCCATCGGCCCCCAGCATCAGCGCCGCGGCAAGCCCGCGCCCATCCGCGATGCCGCCCGCCGCCAGAAGGGCGGTATCCTTGCCCACAAGATCGCGAACGCTGGGCAAAAGCGAAACAAGGCCACGGTCCATTCCGTGACCGCCCGCTTCCTGCCCCTGCACCACGATGCAATCGACGCCCGCCTCTGCTGCCTGCGCTGCCTGCTCAAGGCGCTGAACCTGCCACATCGTTGCAACGCCCGCCGCCTTGGCCTTTGCGACGATATCCTCGCCATCGCCAAAGGACACCATCATCGCCGCCGGCTTGTGGCCAAGCGCGATGTCGATCACGCCGGGATCGCGCTGAACGCTCCAGGTGATAAAGCCGATGCCGACCCTCTGCGCGCCCGCTTCCCGAAACTGCGCGTCAACCCAGTTGGCCTTGCCATAACCCCCGCCGATCAGGCCCAGACCGCCTGCGCCCGACACCGCCGCGGCCAGCGCGCCGCCCGAAACCAGATCCATCGGCGCCGAAACGATGGGCACTTTGACGTCGAACTTGCGGGTAAAGGCGGTTTCAATGGGCATCTGTCCCTCATGCGGTTGGCTGCGGTTCGGCCCCAAGGGCGCTGGGCGCAGCGGGTGATCTGATCCTCTTGTCGCCTGCAATGATGCAGGAGCGGCTTGAATCCTTAAAGTGATCATATTAGGAATTATCTATCACTTTGAATGATGGAAAACTTATCCCAAGGACATGGCCCCTTGCCCCAGCCCCTCGATACAACGCTTCTGGCCACCTTCCTGACCGTCGCCGAAACCGGAAGCTTTTCCGGCGCCAGCGCCAAGCTCAATTGCGTTCAGTCCAATATCACCGCGCGGATCCGGCGGCTTGAGGATCGCCTTGGCGGGCGGCTTTTCGAACGCGGGCGCGGCGGGGCGGCGCTGACCGCTTTTGGACGGCTGGCGCAAAAGGGCATCTCCGAGGCGCTGGACAGGCTGTCTTCGGTGGAAAAGGAACTGACAGAGGCATCGGGCGGGGCGGCCCCGTTGCGCCTTGGCGCCATGGAAACCACGGCCGCCGCCCGCCTGCCCCGGCTTTTGGCCGAGTTGCGCCAGCACTGCCCCGATGCGTCTGTCACGCTGCAAACCGCGCCGACCGCAAGGCTTTTGGATCTGGTGTGGAACAGACGCCTTGATGCCGCTTTCGTCGCCGGTCCGGTAGATGGCGAGCGGTTTCACGCAACGCCCGCCTTTGACGAAACCCTCGTCGCCCTTTGGCTTGGGGGCGGCGATGCAACCGGCCCCGCGCCCCAGATGGACACGCTTTTGGCCTTTGGCGAGGGGTGCAGCTATCGCGCCGCCGCCCAGGCCTGGCTGCGCCAGCAGGGCCGCGCCGATGTTCAGGTGACGGAAATGGGCTCTCTTGATGCGATGATCGGCTGCGCCGCCGCTGGGATGGGGATGACCGTGGTCCCACAAAGCGCCGCGATACGCGTCAGCGAAGCCAAGGGGCTGACCGCCCGCCCTCTGCCCGCCGCCCACGGCAAGATCACAACCTACCTCGTGTCTGACGTCAGCACCCTTGGGACAGATTTGAGGATTTGAATAGCGGAGGATTTCTGGTTCATCTTATCGATTAGGAGATCGAGATGACAAAGAAACCGCAGACTTCGAAAGACGCCGCCGAGAAGGTGGTCAAGAAC
>JASBUI010000014.1 GCA_030148005.1 Paracoccaceae bacterium
GTTCTTGACCACCTTCTCGGCGGCGTCTTTCGAAGTCTGCGGTTTCTTTGTCATCTCGATCTCCTAATCGATAAGATGAACCAGAAATCCTCCGCTATTCAAATCCTCAAATCTGTCCCAAGGGTGCTGACGTCAGACACCAAGACACCTCAGGATGAGATTGACCGCCGCGTTCGCGAGGCGGCCGAGGTTCTGCAGATCACCGACTATCTAGAGCGTAGCCCGCGCAACCTGTCGGGCGGCCAGCGCCAGAGGGTCGCGATTGGCCGCGCCATCGTGCGCGATCCGCAGGTGTTTTTGTTTGACGAGCCGCTGTCGAACCTTGATGCGGCGCTTCGGGTTCAGACCCGGCTTGAGATCGCGCGCCTGCACGAGCGCCTGAAATCGACGATGATCTACGTCACCCATGATCAGGTCGAGGCGATGACGCTGGCCGACAAGATCGTCGTTCTGCGCGATGGCCGGGTTGAACAGGTGGGATCACCGATGGAGCTTTACGAGCGGCCCCAGAACACCTTTGTGGCCCAGTTCATCGGAAGCCCGAAGATGAACTTTTTCACAACCGCCGATCTGACGGATGGGTCGGGCGAAAACCCGGCACACACGGTCGGGATGCGACCCGAGCACATGCGCCAGTGCGACGAAAGCGCGGCCAAGGTATCGGGGCGGCTTGAGCTTGTGGAAAAGCTGGGCGAATACGCGCTTGTGCATCTGATCACCGCTACGGGGGTGGAGTTTATTGCCAAGCTTGAGCATCCGCCGAAGGAGCGTTCGGGCGACACTTTGCACTTCAAGATCTCGCCAAGACTGATCCACCGTTTCGACAGCCAAAGCGGCCAGCGCATCTGATCTGCCGCTCTGGCCCGCAAGGGCCATGGCCCGGCCACGAAAAAGGCCGCCCCTATGCAGGGCGGCCTTTGTCATTTCTACCGGCTGATGCGCGGTTTATTCGTCTTCCAGAGCCTCGACAGCTTTCTGCAGGTCCTCTTTGGAAACCGTCTTTTCCTTTACGCTAGCAAGCTCGACGATGTAGTCGACAACCTTGTCTTCGAAAAGCGGTGCCTGAATCTGCTGGCGCATCTGCGGGTTCTGCTGAACGAACTCAAAGAACTGGCGTTCCTGACCGGGGTACTGACGCGCCTGGTTCATGACCGCCTGGGTCATCTCGGCATCGGTCACCTCGATATCGTTCTTCGATCCCAGCTCTGCCAGGAAGAGGCCCAGCTTGACGCGGCGGCTTGCCAGTTTGCGGTGCTCGTCGGTTGTTTCGATCTCGGGGTGGTCGTGACCCTGAACCTCGGGGTTGTCTTCATGCCACAGCTGGTGGGCAATCTGGCCAGCCTCAGCATCGACCAGCGAGGGCGGCAGTTCGAAATCGACCTTGCCGTCCAGCGCATCAAGAAGACCGCGCTTCAGCACCGCGCGGGCGGCGCCTGAGTATTCGGTTTCAAGACGCTCTGCGATCTGGGCTTTCAGACCTGCCAGATCTTCGGCGCCGTACTGTTTTGCAAGCTCGTCATTGATCTCGGCCGGTTTTGGTTCCTTGACCGCCTTGACGGTGCAATCAAAGACCGCGTCCTTGCCGGCAAGGTTCGCAGCGCCGTATTCGGCGGGGAAGGAAACCTTGACGGAAACCTCTTCGCCAGCCTTGGCGCCGACAAGCTGTTCTTCAAAGCCGGGGATGAAAGAGTTCGATCCCAGAACCAGCGGATAATCTTCGGCGGTGCCGCCTTCAAAAAGCTCACCATCAACCTTGCCCGCAAAGTCGATCACAACCTGATCGCCGTCCTTGGCCTTGGAGCCTTTCTTGCGGTCCTCAAAGTTCTGCGCGCTTGCGGCAAGACCCGATACGGCCTCATCAATGGCCTTGTCGTCGGCTTTGACGGCCAGCTTTTCCAGCTTGATCGCCTTAAAGTCCACCTCGGGGATTTCCGGCAGACGCTCATAGGTCATGTTGACAACGACATCGTCACCCGGCGTCCAGTCTTCGCTGGCCATCTTGACTTCGGGCTGAAGCGCGGGGCGGTCGCCGCTGTCTTCGAAGTGCTTGTTCATGGCACCATCGATGACCTCTTGCATGGCTTCGCCCATCATCCGGTCGCCGAACTGCTTTTTCAAAAGCGCCATGGGGACCTTGCCCTTGCGAAAGCCCTTCATTTCAACCTCGGGCTGGGCCTCGATCAGCTTTTCGTTGACCTTCGCGTCCAGCTCGCTGGAGGGAACGGTGATCGAGTATCCCCGCTTCAGACCTTCGTTGAGCGTCTCGGTGACCTGCATCTGTGTCGTCCTTTTGCATCTGGGCAGGCCGCACCCTGCGCCGCCCGTGTAAATCAGAGGCCGTTCTATTGAGGGGAACCCAGTCTTGCAAGGCGAATTGGCGTGTTTTTGCCCCTATCTGAGCCGGAAACGCGTGCGCAGGCCCAGACCGAGGAGGAAGAGCAGAAGAAAGCCCAGAATCGTTTGCAGCCCTGCAATGAACTGAAGGACGTCCGGTAGGCCTTGCAAGAGGTCCTGAAAGTAAAGCCGGTTGATGCCCATAAACGACAGGATATTGCTCAGCGACAGACCCATCGCAGTTCGGATCGGGCTGTCCAGCACATCGGCGCTCAGCCCAGTACCCGCCGGGGTCAGGAAACAGCCACCAAAGGCGGCCACACCAAGAGCCCACAAACAAAACAAAGCGATGGCCGGACGTTCAAAGGACCAACCAAAATCGGAAAGCGTTCGGTACAGCCAGAACCCTAAACGCTCTAGCAGCTTTGACGCCGACGCCGCCTTGCAGCGCATTTCTTGTCTATAGAAAAAGTGCTCGTCGTCAGGTTTGTGCAGATCGCTCATCACCTGCCGAAGTCGCGTGTAGGCCCGTTTGCCAGCTTCGGCGTTTTCGGCGGTGACACGTGGCCAGTTGGCCGGATCGGTGGTGAATGTTGTGTCCTGATGCATCTGGCGCTGAAAAAATTTCGGCATTTCGGTTTCGAAGCGGGCGTTCTCAAACTGCGTGGTAGACTTGAAAGCACCGTCAGAGAAATCGGTGCGACCGCAAAACCTTGAACCGGTGAAATCCGCACCAAGTACAAAAGTTACGGAACCAAAAACGGCGTCCTCGACGGTTGTCGAGCCGGCAAAGTCAGCGTGACCATGGAAGGTTGCAGACGTGAAGTCGGACTTGCCGCCAATAGTTGCCTCTTTGAACGAGGCGTTTTCTTTGAACTCGGCGCTCTCAAAAGTCGCTCCGTTGTCCAAGTCCACACCTTCGAACGTAACCTGCTTGTTAAAAACCGTACTACGGAAATTTCCCAGACCAGTTTGCACATCCGCGCCTTCGAAAGAAACGTGTTCCTGGAAGTTGGCCCCCTCACAGGACAGTCCTTCTCCTAAGCGTGAGTTGGAGAAGGAGAGACTTTGAATACAAATGAACTTGTCGAGGTAAATGGGATTGACGAAATCCGACAGCGACAAGTCGGCCGGACGCGTTGCGTCAGGAATCATTTCTTTCGAACCAATGCGGCTTATGAGTGCGGTTTGTACGGTGGCTCGAATTTCTGACCATCCTTCAAGCTCGAACTGCGAAACGCCGGTTTCTTCCGCCAAGCGTATTATTTTGTCACGATGCGTTTCTTGGCAGGCCCATGCATTCCAGGCACGCCGGTTCTTCTCATGTAGGATAGGGTCGAAGTCGGGCCCAGTCTGCTCCCCATAGATCGTCATAAGCACGTACCAAGGATTTCGTTCTCCCCGTTCAATTTTCTGACCGTTTTTCTTTCGGTAAGACCCATCCGACAAAAATTCCACATCCGCGCCTGCGGGTTTGTCCGGGTCCTGCAATTCATTCATATGAAAATCCGCCAATGCCAATGACAGGCAGCCTAGCGGCGGCAATCTGCTTTGTCATCGGGGGGAATAGTGGTGCGGGTGAAGGGACTCGAACCCCCACGCCTTGCGGCGCCAGAACCTAAATCTGGTGCGTCTACCAGTTCCGCCACACCCGCACTGCCTTGCGCGGCCGGGGCCGCTATCAAAGCCGCGACTGATTAGCAAAGGTTCGAACCATATGCGAGGGGTAAAATCGGTGCCTGACAAAAACCATATTATGGTGTTAAACTTTGGCAAAAGCTGAGCCGGTAAAATCCGGCCGAACAATGAGAGCAGGCACCGGACATGACGGAAAATGCGCTTTGGGCGCTGGGTGCGTCCAGTATAGTCGTATCGGGCGGCGGATCGCTTAGTGGCGAGGTCTCTGGCTGCGGGCGGCATCTTTTGGGTTGCACGCTGACGCTGGCGCAGGACAACTGGGCCGAGTTGATGGTGGTGGACGCGCGAAGCGGCGCATCGATGTCGGATGCCCAGATCTTTGACGGGATCGCCTATGGCGAGGGTCTGAGGATCACGGCAGAGTATATTCTGACGGTCACGGATGGGCGCACGCCCTACCGGCTTGTTGGGTTCAACATTCAGGATGCGGCGGCCGATGATCAGCCCGGTCTGGTCGAAGGGCTTGTGGCGCTGGACGATGGGTTGGGTTTTCCGCCCGCCGAGGTGGCGCTGAAGGTGATTGGCGCCTCGCACAGCAGTGATCTTGAGGATGACAAGGGCGGCGGGCTTATCCTGCCGCCAAGCCTTGTGGAAGGCGCCGAGGTGCTGACGCTGGATGGCGCGCTGCCGGTGCAGGAGCTTCAGATCGGGGATATGGTGATTACACGTGATGCGGGCGCGCAGGCGCTGCGCTGGATTTCGCGGGTCGAGGTTTCAAGCGCCCAGATGGCGGCGACGCCGGGGTTTCGCCCGGTGCGGTTTGCGACCAATTCGATGGGTCCGGGGCGGCCCAGCCGCGACACGATGCTGCCGCCTTCGCACCGCGTGCTGATCCGCAACGCCCGCGCCGCCGTCCTTTTTGGTGAGCGTGAGGTTCTGGCCGCGGCCCAGCACCTGATCAATGACGCCACGATCCTTCCGGCCAAGGATTTGGGCGGGATCGTCTATTTCCATCTTCTCTTTGATGATCATCAGATCGTCTATGCAGACGGGCTTGAGGTTGAAAGCCTGCCGCCGGGGCGCGATGTGCTGATGATGATCCCCGAGGCGGAGAAGGCCGATCTTATCGCGCGGATGCCCGAGTTGCCGAGCAAGGCCAGATCGCAGCAGCCCGGCAAGCGGCGGCAGTTGAAGTATTGGGAAGCGGCGGCAATGGCCTGAACGCTATGGGGTACGCCTAGTGCCCCAGCGTTTTCAGAATGGCCGGCAGCGCTTGCGGTATATCTTCGGCGATCATGCCCGCGCCAAGGCTTCGCCCCGCTTTTGAGTGCAGCCAGACAGCGGCGCGCGCGGCCTCCATCGTATCAAAACCCCTTGCCAGAAGACCGGTCGCGATACCGGCCAGAACATCGCCCGACCCGGCGGTGGCCAGCCATGGCGCGGGGCGGTTCTGTTCGTCCGTTCGCCCTGTGTGATCGGCGATGGTGGTGGCCGCCCCTTTCAGGATGATGGTGCAGCCCGCGCGCCGCGCAGCCTCGGTGGTTGCCTTGCGCTTGGCCGCGCCGCCGCCTTGCATGTCGCCCCGGGCAAGCGTCGCGGCGATGTCGGGAAAAAGGCGCGCAAACTCGCCGCCATGGGGCGTCAGGATACAAGCCGGATGCAGGCGCTCAAAAAGGCGATCGGGATCGTCTTGAAAGAAGGTCAGCGCATCGGCGTCAAGGACAGTTGCCCGGCGCTCTGCCAGCGCGGCATGGACCAGATCGCCGGTCCGCTCGCCCTGCCCCAGCGCGGGCCCGAGGCACAAGGCATTGATGCGCCCATCCTTCAACAGCGCCGCAAGCTCATCCCCGCCGGCAAGTGGACGTAGCATGATCGCGTTCAGCTGGGCGGCGTTTTCGGTGATGGCGTCAGGTGGGCAGCCAAGGCTGACAAGACCTGCGCCAATACGCAGGGCGGCCTGAGCGGCCAGTCGCGCCGCGCCCCCCTGCCCGGCGCCGCCAGAGAGTATCAGCGCGTGACCATGATCGTATTTATGCGCCTTCTGGGACTTTCCCAGCTTAGCAAGGATGCCTGCAATGGCGGCATCCGGTTTTGGCGCAGCGGATGCGTTCAAAGACCGATGTCCTTGACCACAACCTTGCCGCTAAGCTTTTTGCCGCGGCCAAGGTGGTGACCGACCTTGGCGCGGTGAAAGGTCACCGTCAGGTTCGAGGCAAGCGCATCGCCAAACTCTTCGCCGGTGTCCGCATTCACGCCCGAGGGAATGTCGACCGCGACAATGGGTTCGCGGCCTGCGTCCATCTCATAAAGGTTCAGCTCTTGGGTGATCATCACAAACTCCCACGGAAGCTTGCGCGACAGGCCGGTTCCGAAAACAGCATCGACGATCAGGTCGGGGCGTTTTTGCATGACGGCCCATCCGTCCACCTTTCCCATTTCGAGAATCGGTCCAAGCTTGGCCCATGCGTCATGGTTGCGTCTTGCGTCGGGCGGCATGTCGGCCGGATCGCCCAAAAGGATCACCTCTACCTCCCAGCCACGTTCGGACAAAAGCCGCGCCACGACAAAGCCGTCGCCGCCATTGTTGCCGGGACCGCATAAAACAACGGTTCTGTGCGTTCCGGAGGCAAGATGCGGCCATTCCTCGAACACGGCCTCTATCACCGCGGCGCCCGCGCGTTCCATCAATTCCGCCCCGGTAACCTCTCCTGTGGCGATCGCAAGGTTCTCGACCTTACGCATTTCAGCGGCTGAAATCGTCTCTGTCATCTTGCCCTCGAATTGTTTGCGAAATGCTCGAAAGTGCGCCATTGTGCCTAAAATTTAGGCAATAGCATTGGATTCCTAGAGTCGTTACCAGTTAGGTAAGCATAGCGAATTGAGACCGCTAGTGAGAAGTGTTCTGAGGCGCAGAGAACGGCATTCGGAGGATAAGCCCCATGAAGAAGATCGAAGCCATTATTAAACCCTTCAAACTCGACGAGGTGAAGGAAGCTTTGCAGGAGGTCGGCGTTCAGGGTCTGAGCGTTATCGAGGTCAAGGGGTTTGGACGCCAGAAAGGCCATACGGAGTTGTACCGCGGCGCGGAATACGTCGTGGACTTTCTTCCGAAGGTCAAAATCGAGGTTGTCCTGTCGGACGACCAGGTGGATGCCGCAATCGAAGCGATCATCAACGCCGCCAAGACCGACAAGATCGGCGATGGAAAAATCTTTGTGTCGACCGTCGAACAGGCCGTCCGCATCCGGACATCCGAAACCGGCGAAGACGCGCTTTAAACAAACGCCTCCGCCAGATGGCGGGTTACACTTTCAACAAGATACGAGAAGGGACTTAGGGTCAAATGAGCAAATCTGACGTTCTCAAGACCATTCGGGATGAAGATGTCGAATATGTAGACATCCGCTTTACCGATCCGCGCGGCAAGCTGCAGCACGTGACAGTAATGGCCGACCAGGTAGACGAAGACTTCCTGGAAGAAGGCTTTATGTTCGATGGCTCCTCCATCGCTGGCTGGAAGTCGATCGAAGAGAGCGACATGAAGCTGATGCCGGATACCAACAGCGCCTATATGGATCCGTTCTATGCCGAAAAGACACTGTGTCTGCACTGCTCGATCGTCGAGCCGGACACGGGCGAGGCTTATGACCGCGACCCGCGCAGCACAGCACAGAAGGCCGAGGCCTATCTGAAGTCCAGCGGCATTGGTGATATGTCCTACTTTGGCCCCGAGGCCGAGTTCTTCCTGTTTGATGACGTTCGTTTCTCGGTCGGCATCAACAAGGTGTCCTATCAGGTCGATGCGCTTGACGCGTCATGGAACACCGACACCGAGTACGAGATGGGCAACATGGGCCACCGCCCGGGCGTCAAGGGCGGCTATTTCCCCGTGAACCCGATCGACGATGGTCAGGACATCCGCAGCGAAATGCTGTCGACGATGAAGCGCATGGGCATGAAGGTGGACAAGCACCACCAC
>JASBUI010000015.1 GCA_030148005.1 Paracoccaceae bacterium
GTTCTTGACCACCTTCTCGGCGGCGTCTTTCGAAGTCTGCGGTTTCTTTGTCATCTCGATCTCCTAATCGATAAGATGAACCAGAAATCCTCCGCTATTCAAATCCTCAAATCTGTCCCAAGGGTGCTGACGTCAGACACACTGGCTCACGACATGCCGCAAGTCTACAAGATCAAAGGTCGGGCCGTGTTTCCGTTCTTCTCGGTGACAAATTGGGCGCTTAGAAAGCGGGCGGATTTTCTGCAGGAAATGATCCGATGAAATCCCACATCTACCTAGTCGGCTCTATGATTTTCTACGGCGACGAGTTCCGAACCGCGGACGAGTTCATGAAAACCGAAGGACTGTCACTCGAAGAGTTGTTCCTGCTCCTCTATGATGCCTGGGCTTATTTACCGGCTGCTATTTGCATCAATGGGCAACTCCTGCTTTCTACGAAAGAGGATCCCAGTGTGCGTGAACGTCGCAATGTCCTGGTTGCTGACATGGCGGCCGAACGGGTGCTTACCGGCCCGAGGAACCGCCAAGATATTCTATCGATAATCCAGCTTCGCAACCGATACGGGATGTCAAACGAGCACCTGCTGCGGCGGGCCTTCCTCCACAGGCCGCAGTCCGATCCCGAGAGCGATTATCTTCCGAATTTGTTCTGTGCACACGGGACCGTATATTTTCCGATCGATACGCTCGCGGCCTGGGAGAGTCGGGAGGCCCGGGGGATTTTGGGCGAAACAAATGTTTCGAAGCGGGCATCATGACTAGCAGCATCAAAACCGAAGACACATTGATGTCGTCCAAGCAGTTGGCGGACCTTATGGGCGTCAGCTTGATAACCCTCTCGCGGTGGCGGAGCGGCGGCAAGGGGCCGCCTTTTGTGCGGCTGGGCGCGACCCGCGTCGCCTACCCGGTTCGAGCGTATCGAGAATGGGTGGAATCCCATACCATCCATTAACTGCTGGTACCGAACCAATGACGGACATTGACGATAGCTTACCCAAGGGGGCGGTCTGGGAACGCGCCAAGGCAGAGCCGAACTGGTTGTTGTACCGCCTCGCCAAATTGCCTGGAAAAGACAAACTGTCGAAGGTGCCCACGACAGACGGAGCCGACAACGCTGACAGGGCCGCCGCGGCGAACAAGACCTTTAGCGAGGCACGGACCGAGGCCGACTGTTTCAACGCGCTCAGCGGGCGTTCTCAGGGCGAGGACGGGTGGCTCGGACTCGGGTACTTCCCGCGATCCGGCGCCGCAATGCGTGCCTATGACCTGGACGATTGCATCGACGCAAACGGTAGCGTTTCTGCCGATGTTGCCGAGATATTGGCTCTTGGCGAAACCTTTGCCGAAGTTTCCATAAGCGGCCGCGGGATTCGACTCTGGGCGGCACCGTCCGGCAGCGAAGCAGACGACTGGGGAACTGAAAGAAACGGCTACGGCGCAAGTGGAACGAACGGTAAATTTTTCACTTTCTTAGGCCAGGCGCTCGATGGATCGCCCGCTGAAATCGGGCCGGCGCCCAAAACCCTGGCGCGAATTTTGGCCCAGACTGGCCACACCGCCGGTCTCACCCCACCTCCCGACCGTGCTGCTTGGGACGGGCCGCTCGAAGACATAGACGAAGCCCAGACTGAGGCTCGCCTCCAGGAGATCCTGGGCGAAGGTGGCGCGCTTGCAAGGCGCTGGGGCGGCGACTCCGATGGCCTGGAGGACCAGAGCCGCTCGGGGCGGGACTTCGCCGTGATTGGCGCTCTCTCGCGCGCCGGGATGTCCTTTTCCGAAATTGTCCACTTGCTGGTCCACCACTACGGCCAGCCCAGCGCTGCGGTGGAAGACTGGAACGACGGAAACGAGCGCCAAATGCGGCGTGCTTACGCCAGAGCACGAAAGGTCACCGCCGAAGAAGAGTTCGAGCCGGTGGAAATCAGCACACCCGGAAGCCCAGAGGGTGGCGGAAAAGTGGATTGGATCGAAGAGGCGGATCTTGTGTTGCCCGACCTCAACGAGTTTTGGCGCGTCGACGGAGTTGTTCCCCTGCAGGGCGTTGGCGTCGTTTACGGTTCGCCAGGGAGCGGGAAATCTTTCATCTGTATGGACCTCGCCCTCTCAATCGCGACCGGGCGTCCGTGGGCCGGAAAAGACCTGGAGCCCTGCGAGGTCGTGTACGTCTCGTCCGAAGGCGGTAAGAGAGCGGCCGTCAACCGCATGGTCGGATGGCGACAGGCGCACGGGGTCGAGGACACCTCGCGACTGCACTGCGCCTCTGCGAATTTCAATTTGGTCGGCGGCGCCACCAGTTTTTTGGAGGCCTTGGCCGAACGCTCGGTCCGACCCGGCCTTGTCGTCATTGACACTCTGAATCAGAACTATGTCGGCGACGAAAACAGTTCCCTCGAAATGAGTAAATTCGTTGGCGCCACAAAGGCAATCCAGCGAAGATTGAACTGCTTTGTTCTGGTGATCCACCACTCCGGGAAAAACAAGGCGAACGGCGCGCGCGGGCACTCCGCCCTTTTAGGCGCTGTCGACTTCGAAGCTGAGGCGGTCGGGCATAATGCTGATCCGAGAATTCTCACTATCACCAAAAACCGGGAAGGCCCTTCGGGCGAGTCGTTCGGCTTCGATTTGAAAACAGTCGTGTTGGGCCAAAACAACAAGGGGCGCGATGTTACGACCCTGGTCCCAACCCCGAGTAACGCACCGCTAAATGACGCGATACGAACCGCGGCACTTAAAGGCCGAAGCGAGACGCAAAAGCAAGCTCTGGCTCTTCTGGAAAGACACGAGTCGCTTCGCCGCGATTTTTCGGAGGTCCCCGGCTGGACGCTCGACGATTGGACCGAGGAAGTGTTGCGGATATCAACCGCCGACAACTACGATCGGAAGCCAGCGAGGCGAAACATGAAGGCCTCTTTGAAAAATTTAGGCCAAGGGAACGCCCCAGCGGTCACGGTTCTCGGCGACCAGACGCTTACGACAACATACCCGATTATTTGAAATAGTGCCGCTGAGGTGCTGAGATAGCACCTCAGCACCGACCCTATGCCACTGGGTCCCAACTTTTTGGTTTTACCGTCAATGCGCGGCCGAAATGCTGAGGTCGAACTGTCGATCCCAAAGTTCGCGAAATCCTTATTTATATGGAAAAAACCATGCCAGTGCTGAGGTGCTGAGGTCTGCTGAGATAGCTAACTCAGCATCGCAGCACCCACCGGCAAACAGGGTGCTGCGGTGTTGGGGGTGTCTATAGACCCCCAGCACCGCAGCGCAGCCGCAGCGTCGTACGATTGCGACAAAACAAAAGTGGGAAAAGACGTGGAATACATGCAGCCGACGTTTACCTCGCAGAGGCGGTGAAGCTGCAATTTAGCGTAAATGTCGTCGCGCTGTTTGAGAAACCCAGGGTTTCCCAATTTTCGGTTTTGTGCCTAGTCGCGTAAGCAACACCGGCCAGCGGATAATAAGTGCTCATCCATGTTTCGGATGGGTACAGCGATATTGTGGCGACTCTGTCTGCGGATGCAGTCAGGACTATCTCGCGCTGAGCGCTGGGCTTCCTGAAGAATTCGGGCGGAATTTTGTCGGGTCGGGTGTTCCCCCAAATGACAGTCACATATTTGGCATCGCCCCCGGCGAATAGCACAACAGGGAAAACGCCGGAGAAAGTATCTTCTGTCGATTTGAAACCTTCAGACGGATCGAGAATGGATGAACCGTCCAAAGATCTGAGGTCGCCGAATTCAAAACCGGCGCCTACAGGCCGATCGCACACTGCGGTCCAGCCGCTCAATCCGGACGCCGGTGCGGCGCGGCCTATTGGCTGAGGATTGACCAGCGGCGCCTCGCGCCACTTTTCCTTAACTGCGGGCCGAGTATTTGGTGCGCCACGCCAGCTTTCCTCCCCAGCGGGGCGGATAATTGGCGCGAAGTGCTCCCACGGCTTTTTAGAAACCGGCTGCTTTTGGAATCTTTCCCAAGGTCCAGCCGTGTCTCCGGAAGCTGAGGCATTTGCGGCTCCCAACGCCAGAACCGCGACGATGCTGAGAAGACCAGAGTGTTTCAAAGTTTCTTCCTCTCAAAAATAAATATCGGCTTGCAAACGTCGCGACTAAATTTGTGACGCGACGGCCACGCGGTAACGCTATGACCCCGCCCGAAGGGAATGCTCTTTCAGCACCTCAATATACCCGGCCTCGTCGCTGCGGCCCGCGATCTCGTCGAACACGAACTTCAAAATCTCGTCACGTTCCGAGTATTGCCGCGCGCCGAGCATAAGCAACGACGCAACAAACCATTCCCGGATTTCTTTTTTGGACGCGCCGTGCTCCGGATCCTTCAACCCGGTTATGGATTCGAGAATATTCTCAACCGAAGAAACTTCCGCGACGCTCGTCTCCTTCATTGCAAAGCCGCCTTGGCATCGTAGTAGTTGGTGGCCGCAAAAGCCTCCAAGACCTCGCGGGCATTTACGAGATTCTCTGCTTTCAAACCCAATGAGCCGACGTCCCGGGATGTCTTCGCACTCTCGACAAGACCAGCATGCTCACACAGCGCTCTGGCCGCCGCGACCCTAGCGTTCGCTGGGGTTTCCGTCGATTTGCATATCTCGATCAGCGCGTTCAAACCGACCGCGCCGGAGCGGGTTTGCAGGTTGGTCAGCTCTTTCGCAATCAGCTCCCGGACCAAGGGTTTCTGCAATTGCTGCCGTCCGATTTCATGCGCGGATTTTTCCGAGTACCCGGCCACCTTGGCGGCCGCGGTGGCGTTTCCGCCGTTGCTGGCGTACTCAACCGCAAAGGCCTTTTGTTTCTCTGTCATTGCCGCAGGCATGTCGGCCCCCTGTCCCAAAATATAAACTGTGTGATTTATACCAAATTTCAGTGGAATAGGCGAATCATGATGTCGTAAATGCTGAATAAGAAAACGGCCTCTAGCCATCCCGGAATTGACAGTTTCGCGCTCATCATTGGGGGGCAAACCGGGCCGTCAAATCCAATTTGCCAGATCGAGCGCAGCAATGTGTTGTGGACAGGCCCCCGTTATGCGATATTTGAAGCCATAAAGTCCAGCGGACCGCCACTTCGATTTCTAAGCTACTAGGATAAAAACCCACCGGACAACCATCTCGATGGTCCCACCCATTGAGTGTCAGAAGGAGGGTCCTGTTGTGGTCGGAACACAAGCAGTTGATTTGAAAGCCGCCCGCCGCCCATCGTGGCGCGATGCACCGATCATTCGGCCCGCCGGAAAGGAAAGCTGGCGTGGGGCGCCGTTAATCGATCCCCGGCCAGTTGGTCGCGCCGAACTCCCCGCCGCCGACGCACAGTACGGGCCCTCCACGGGCGAAGAATTTGTGCGCGGCCTCCGGATCGGCACGCAGGGCGTCGGCCGCGGCGTGGCTGGCGTTGTCGGGGCTCCGGTCGATATTGCCTCCCTCCTGCTGAATGCTGGATCTTGGGCGGCGGAGCGCCTCGTGAACGTCCTGCCCGGCATTGACGGCGTAGAGACGCCGCGCTTCAACAATCCGGTTGGCGGGTCCGAATACATCTCGGACGCTGCCGCCGGCATCGTACGGGCGCTTGGCGGCAAAGACGCCATTATCCCCGAAAGCGAGATGACGCCGGACGAGCGCAAACTGAAACTCATCAACCAGCTTGCCACAGAGGGCGCCGTGGGCGGCGGATTGACCGCTCGGGCCGCCAATGTCGCCAAGGGGTCGTCGGTGATGGCTGACGCCGTCCCTGACGTCCTGAAGGCGCCCTATCGCACATCTGGCAGCGTCGGGCGCGTCGTGGCGGGCGACACCGCTGCGGGCGCAGGTTCTGGCGTGGCGCTCGGCACCTACCGCGAGGACGTGCCGGATCAGACCAAAGAGGCTCTGGGTCCAGTAGGAGAGTTTGTGGCCGCACTGGCGGGGGGGGTAGGCGGCGCCGGTCTTCTTCGGACACCCGGAGCGGCGCGGGACGTGGCCGGGGCGCTGGATGCGCGGCGCCCGGTCGCAACTGAAAATATCCCGCTGGACCCCGAGACGGCGTTGCCGACGTCGAGAGGCGTCCGCGACCAGGCGGCGCGGTCCATGCAGGAGCAGGCGACCAACCCGGCGACTGCAGCGCGAACGATTGACGAGACGGCCGCCACGATCGGAGACGGCGCGCATCCTACCGCTGGAGTGATGTCGAATGATCCGGGATTGCTGACAGCGGAGCGGCGTCTGCGCAGCGGCGAAATGGCACCGCAGTTTATCACCCGGGACCGCGCGGTCATGGACAGCGTCTCGGATCGTGTTTCCGGGCTCCGGCCCGAAGGTGCAGACCCCAAGGCCGCCCGCACCAAGGCGGACACGCTGATCGGGGCTGCTCAAACCCAGACGGGCCGAGCCTTGGCGAACGTTTCCGCTCGCAAGAGCGCCGCGGCACAACGCGCCGAGGAACTTGCGGCCGAAGTGAAATTGGGCCGCTCCGCCGATCAGGCGTCGCGCGACCTCGATCGTGTTCTGGTGGAAAAGACCTACTTGCCCGCCCGGATCCGAAAGAACGAACTATATGACGCTGCAGCCGGCGATCCCAACGTGGTCGTGGGCACTGAGAACGTCAGCGCGGCGGCCAAGGCGAAATCGGGCGAGATAAGCAAGCAGAATCCGGTGCTGCGCGATGCAGAGTCGAAGCGCGTTTCGGACGCGTTTGCGTATCGTCCCGGGGAAAAACCCCCCAAAGGATCGACCGAGGTTGCCACGGGCGGCGACCCCAACCCGCGTATCGTCAGGCCATTGGGCGACGTCATGGCCGACCGACAGGCGCTCTCGACGCGCGAAAGCGAAGCGCGGTCGCGCGGTGACTTCGGCAAGGCCGACACGATGCGAACCCTGCGCAAAGGCGTTAACGAGGACGTCAAGTCGGCAGCGGAGAGCGGTGTTCCCGGCACCGAGAAACTGGCCGCAGCAGATTCAAACTACCGCAAGAAGTTCGCGCCTTACTTCCGTGACGGCAACACGGCGCCGGAGTTTTTCAAGAAGGTGGACAAGGACCCGTCGCGGGCGTCAACACCGCCGGAGGCCACTGCGCAGAAGTTCCTGACCGCCGGCCCGACAAGCCGCGCGGCCGCCGAAGACGTGGCCAAGATACTTGAAATATCGCCAAGCCGCGCAGAGGGCGTTTCCGCCGCGGAGGATTACGTTCTCGCTGACGCCGTGAGTAAAGGAGTTCTTCAAAACGGAATGATCTCGGAAACGCGTCTCGCCAAGTTCATGTCGCAACGGGAGGGACTGTTCAGCCAGTTGCCGAGCGTCAGAGCGCGGTTTAACGACCTTCTTGCCAAAGTTCGCTCGGGAAATGCCGAGACCAGCCGCCTGTCTTTCGAACTTGCCGAGGCGCAGAAGGCTGCCAAACTGACGCAGAAGCAAATCGACCAGGGTGTCCTGAAACTTGTCGCCGATTTTGAACCGGGCAAGGCCGTGGCAAAGGTGTTCGGCCGCCCTGATCCTGCGGCGGCGATGGACGAAGTCGTTACGTCATTGAAGGGCAACGAACAGGCGCTGCGCGGCTGGAAAGCCGCCGTCGCCGATCATCTGTCCGACAAGGTCACGACCGCATCCAAAGCCGGGGCTTCGGAAGGACACGACACCATCTCGCTCCCAGCTTTAACGAAGGTGTTCCGCGATAACGTCGACACGCTGGCCAAAGTGTTCACCCCGGACGAAATGGCGTCGCTACAACAAGCGCACAAGCGGCTTGAGGCGATGTCGCGGCGCGGGGCGCAGGCGAGTACCGGTTCGTCCACGGCGGAAAACCTCGGTGGCGTTCAGGGGTTCATACGCGCTTTCGCGCAGCCGATCGGTACCGCGGTGGCGATCACCAAGGGCGTCCTGCTCGGCGGCTCCGTGGAGCGGCGAACAAAGATGCTCGCGGACTTGTTCCCGGGCAACAACGCGGCAGCGCAGAAGCTGATTGCCCGGGCCATGTTCGACCCTGCTATCGCGAAGCAC
This sequence comes from Paracoccaceae bacterium, assembly GCA_030148005.1. Taxonomy (GTDB): domain Bacteria; phylum Pseudomonadota; class Alphaproteobacteria; order Rhodobacterales; family Rhodobacteraceae; genus JASBSV01. The sequence continues at coordinate 7,979 of JASBUI010000015.1, forward strand.
CTTTTGGAAATGCCGGTCGCCGAAAAGCAAATGACCTCGTGGAACAAGAAACTGAATCAACTTATTGCCGTGGATGAGGCCGGGTCGGGGGGCGGAGATGAAAATGGGCAATAGGATGCGGAATTTCGCTGGCAAACGGCGAAAAGACCATTTCTAAAAATTTCTCCAATCGATCCACCGCCGTTCGATAGTAAGAAACAACTGGGGAGGGATCGGTTGGATCCCTTATCCGCCTTCGGCAACGTCCAATTCTTCGTCGCCGGCCAAGGCAGATCGTGTTCTACCCTCCGCAGGCCTGGCGCGTGACTTCGACGACTCCGATCTCGCTGCCCTCTTTACGAAGATACCCTAAGACCGAGACAGCCTTAGAGGCATCCGCATTTGTCGTTTACGACACCCAAAAGCTGGCTTCTCTATCGCGAAAATTTTCTCGGAGCGCCTTGCGTATTCCGCAGTTGAAGCCAATGCCCCTCCCCGGGGGGTGGGGGCCGCCGTAGCAGTCCGGTTCTCAGCAGTGTGGCGCGCGCCTGACCCGTGCCGCAGTCTGCGGCAATTCTCGCTTCCTCGATCGACACGCGGTGACACCTTCGTGCTACCATCGCTCCGAATCACTTTCCACCATCAAGTCTGATAAACCGCCAACTCATTGTAGTTATTAGTGTTTAATGGTGCTGTGAGAGAGGATTGAACTCTCGACCTCACCCTTACCAAGGGTGTGCTCTACCACTGAGCTACCACAGCATTCCGTTTCCAGTTCGTAACCTTGGGGGCTACCCCGATGCAAGGGGTCTGGAAACTGCCCTGCAACCTGTCGCTTTCGTGCCAGCCCTTGTCCCGGATCGGGATTGGGGCGACGCTCGGCGACAAAAGATTTATCGTGGGCGGGTGATTAAGGCCAAATCCAAGATGGCGCAAGCGCAATCTGGACCCCGGCGTCCCGCTGCGATATGAGGCGTCAAATGGCAGAGAATTCCGACAAATCCAAAGGTGGAAAGCCAGCCCAAACGCGGCAGGACCGGCTGAAAAAGGCGCTGAAGGCCAATCTTCAACGTCGCAAGGCTCAGGCGCGTGCACGCGATGGCGCCGAGGGCGGGACCGAGCCGACCAAGGAGAAGTAGAACATGGACTCAATTCTTGTGACCGGCGGCGGCGTTCTGAACGGTGAGATACCGATCGCTGGCGCCAAGAACGCCTGTCTGACGCTGATGCCCGCAACGCTTTTGTCCGACGAGCCGCTGACGCTGACAAACGCCCCGCGCCTTGCCGACATCGCGACCATGACCGCGCTGTTGCGATCACTGGGCGCCGAGGTCTCGTCGCTGCAGGGCGGTCAGGTTCTGGCCTTGTCATCGCATGATGTGAACAACCTTAAGGCCGACTATGATATCGTCCGCAAGATGCGTGCGTCGATCTTGGTCCTTGGGCCGCTGCTTGCCCGTCAGGGACACGCCGTTGTCTCGCTTCCCGGCGGATGCGCGATCGGTGCCCGGCCCGTGGATTTGCACCTTAAGGGGCTGGAAGCGCTTGGCGCGGTGCTGGAGCTGAAGGACGGATATGTCCACGCCGATGCCCCCGGCGGGCTTAAGGGCGCGACCTTTGAGTTTCCCTTTGTCTCGGTCGGAGCCACGGAAAACATCCTGATGGCGGCAACGCTGGCCCGTGGGACCACGGTTCTGAAAAACGCCGCGCGCGAGCCCGAGATCGTCGATCTGGCCGAATGCCTGATCAAGATGGGCGCCCAGATCGAAGGTCACGGCACATCGACCATCACCATTCAGGGCGTGCAAAGCCTGAAAGGTGCGACCCATCCCGTCGTAACCGACCGGATCGAGCTTGGGACCTACATGCTTGCCCCGGCAATCACCGGCGGCACAGTTGAGTTGCTGGGCGGACGCATCGATCTGGTTGCGGCCTTTTGCGAAAAGCTTGATGAGTCCGGCGTGTCGGTCGAAGAAACTCAACGTGGCCTCAAGGTCAGCCGCAAGAACGGGCGCCTGAGCGCCGTCAACATCTCGACCGAGCCCTTCCCGGGCTTTCCGACCGACCTGCAGGCCCAGATGATGGCCCTTCTGTGCACCGCCGACGGGGTCAGCGTTCTGGAAGAGAACATCTTTGAAAACCGCTTTATGCACGCACCGGAGTTGATCCGGATGGGCGCCAACATAGATGTTCACGGCGGCACCGCACGCGTCACCGGCGTTGAGCGACTGCGCGGCGCGCCGGTCATGGCGACTGACCTGCGGGCCTCGGTCTCGCTGATCCTCGCGGGCCTTGCCGCCGAGGGTGAAACCGTTGTCAGCCGCGTCTATCACCTTGACCGCGGCTATGAACGGGTCGAGGAGAAACTGGGCGCATGCGGCGCACGTATTGAACGGATCAAGGGCGCATGAACGAAGACGCAAAATTCGAAGACGGTGTCGAGAAACCGCTGCGCCTTCAGGCCTTAGACACCAAGGACCTGCAGGTAATTTCAGCACTTGTTCAGGATGCGGTTTTTCCGATCACCGAACTGAAATGGCTTCAAAAGGAACGGCGCTTTGCCGCCCTTCTCAACCGTTTCAGATGGGAAGATTTGGCCGCCGCGAAACAGCGCAATCGCCCCGTCGAACGTGTTCAGTCGGTCTTGTCGATCTCGGATGTTCTGAAGGTTTCCTCGCAGGGGATCGACCGGGCGGACAAGGATCTGATCCTGTCGGTTCTGACGATCGGATTTGAGCCGGGGGCAGACGGCACCGGGCGGATCGAACTGACGCTAGCGGGCGATGGCGCCGTCTCACTTGAGGTGGAAGCGATCGACGTAGTGCTACAGGACGTCACGCGCCCCTATCTTGCGCCCTCGCGCAAGGTGCCGGATCACGGCTAAAAGCCATTTAGGGGTGAGGTATGCCGCAGTTTCTGTCGACCAAAGATAGCGATTTTGATGAGCGTTTTCAGGAACTTCTGAACGCCAAACGCGAAGATGCGCCCGATGTCGACGACACGGTCGCCGCCATTATCGCGGACGTGCGCGCGCGCGGCGACAAGGCAGTTATCGAGCTGACACATCGCTTTGACCGGCTGGAACTTACCCCTCAGACGCTTGCCTTCACGTCCGATGAAATTGACGCTGAATGCGCCAAGGTTTCGGATGCGGACCGCGAAGCGCTTGAAATGGCGGCCGAGCGTATCCGCGCCTATCACGCGCGCCAGATGCCGCAGGACGAAAGCTGGACCGACGCCGAAGGCGCCTTGCTTGGCTGGCGCTGGTCCGCTGTTTCAGCGGCAGGGCTTTATGTGCCCGGCGGGCTTGCCTCCTATCCTTCTTCGGTTTTGATGAACGCCATTCCTGCCAAAGTCGCCGGCGTGAAGAACCTTGTAATTTGCGCGCCTACACCAGACGGGATCAGCAATCCTTTGGTTCTGATGGCCGCGCGCATTGCCGGTGTGGAAACCATTTACCGCATCGGCGGGGCCCAGGCGATCGCGGCCATGGCTTACGGAACCGAAACCATTGATCCGGTTGATAAAATCACCGGCCCCGGCAACGCTTTTGTCGCGGCGGCCAAGCGCCGGGTCTTTGGCAAGGTCGGGATCGACATGATCGCCGGGCCTTCGGAAATCCTTGTCATTGCCGACCGGCACAATGACCCGGACTGGATTGCCCTTGATCTGCTAAGCCAGGCAGAACACGACGAAAGCGCGCAATCAATCCTGATCACCGACGACAAGGCCTTTGGAGAGGCCGTCGCAAAGGCGGTCGACAAGCGCCTTGAAACGCTTGAGCGGCGCGCCATCGCCGGACCAAGCTGGCGGGACTATGGCGCCGTGATTACCGTGCCAGATCTGGATACCGCGGCTGAACTGTCCGACCGGATCGCGCCCGAGCATCTTGAGCTTTGCGTTCAGGACCCACAGGCCCTGTCCGAAAAGGTCACCCACGCCGGAGCGATATTTCTGGGCGGCTGGACGCCCGAAGCGATTGGCGACTACATTGGCGGACCCAACCATGTTCTGCCCACGGCCAGATCCGCGCGCTTTTCTTCGGGGCTTTCGGTCCTCGACTTTGTCAAACGCACGACACTTGCCCGCATGACGCCGCACAGCCTTGCCGCGATCGGCCCATCTGCTGAACGTCTTGCACAATCGGAAAGCCTTGAGGCGCATGGGCTGTCGGTCCGCGCGCGCCTTGATTATCTGAACAGGGAAGAGTGATGAGCAACAGCCTCTTTAACGTCCAGATAGACGATCGCGCCCTGCCGCCCCCCACGCCGGAGATCGAGCAGGAAAGAAAAGTTGCGATCTTTGATCTGCTTGAAGACAACTCATTTTCCCTGCCTGCACGCGATAACAGGCCGGTTCCTGACGGTCCCTACAACCTTTTGCTGGCGATCCGCGACCGCAGGCTTGTCTTTGACATCACGACGAAAGACGACGCAAAGGCCGGAGAGTTCCACCTTTCGCTTGGCCCCTTCCGGCAGGTTGTCAAAGACTATTTCCAAATCTGTGAAAGCTATTTTGATGCCGTCAAAAAGCTTCCGCCTAGCCAGATAGAAGCGATCGACATGGCCCGGCGCGGCATTCACAACGAAGGCGCGCGCGTTCTGCAAGAGCGGCTGGAAGGCAAGGCAGAGGTCGACATCGACACGTCGCGCCGGCTTTTTACCCTGATCTGTGTTCTGCATTTCGGTGGATAGTCCGGTGGCCCAAGAACTTCCACAGTCCGTCCTTTTTTGCTGCGATCACAACGCTGTACGCTCTCCCATGGCTGAAGGGCTGATGAAAAAGTTCTATGGCCACCGCGCCTATATCCAGTCGGCTGGTGTCAAGAACGACCTTGAGATTGACGGCTTTTCAGTCGCCGTCTGCGCCGAACTTGGGATCGAACTGGAACGGCACCGCTCGCGCTCATTCGATGAGATGGAAGAATGGGGCGATGATCTTTCCGGTTTTGACCTGATCGTTGCCCTTTCCCCGGCCAGCCAGCGCCGTGCGCTTGATCTGACGCGCTTTTACCATCTGGATGTCGAATATTGGCCGATCCTCGACCCCACTGGCCTTGGAACAGGGCGCGAAGACAGGCTGGTTTCCTACCGTCAGGCGCGCGATCAGATCCGCAACCACATCCTTGAGCGCTTTGGGCCGCCACTGGAAGAAGACTGACGCCGAAAATCACGCTGCAAGAACGGTTTAGGCCCTTTGCAGGGGGCACAGGCATCAAATTTGATCACCGCACCCTAGGTTTCCCTTGAAAATCCTAAATTCTGGGCGCATTTAGAGGCCTGTCCGCAAATTGGCGGGCGATTTATTACGGAGTGAACATGGCCAAGGAAGAACTGCTCGAATTTCCCGGTGTCGTAAAGGAACTCCTGCCGAATGCGACATTCAGGGTCGAGCTGGAAAACGGCCATGAGATCATCGCGCACACGGCGGGCAAGATGCGTAAGAACCGCATCCGGGTTCTGGCTGGCGACAAGGTTCAGGTGGAAATGACCCCCTACGATCTGACCAAAGGTCGGATCAACTATCGCTTCAAATAGGCGCCGGCGTGCCATTTGTTCTGGGCTCTGGCTCGCCCCGGCGGCTGGAGCTTTTGGCGCAGATCGGGGTTGTCCCCGACGCGGTGCGCCCCCCCGACATTGACGAAACACCCCTAGCCCGCGAACTTCCCCGCCCCTATAGCAGCAGAATGGCGCGCGAAAAGGCGCAGGCGGTTGCCGCAAAGCCGGGCGATATCGTGCTTTGCGCAGATACCACCGTGGCCCTTGGCCGCCGCATTTTCGGCAAGCCCGAAGATGCTGCCGAAGCTGCAAGCTTTCTGATAGCCCTTGCCGGGCGCCGGCATCGCGTGATCACCGCAATTGCGGTGCGCCGCGATGACAAACTGTGGGAGCGCGATGTCGTGACCACCGTAAAGATGAAGCGCCTGTCAGATGATGAACTGAACGCCTACCTTGCCAGCGAAGACTGGAAGGGCAAGGCAGGCGCCTACGCCATTCAGGGGCCCGCTGGCGCCTTCGTCCCGTGGATACAAGGATCATTCACCGGTGTTGTCGGCCTGCCCCTTGCCGAAACAGCGACCCTACTGCGCAGCGCGGGATACCCCCTGCCATGAAGGGCCGCCTTATCGCACTTGACCATCTTGCCGGGCGTCAGGCCGCCGCTCTTGTGATTGACGGCCAGCTTGATGATCTGATCATTGATGGCAGCCAAGACGAAGGCCCCCGCCCCGGCGCAATCTACCGTGCAATCGCCGACCGCCCGCTGAAAGGGCAAGGCGGCATGATGCTGAAGACGCCGGATGGGATGGTCTTTCACCGACAGGCCAAGGGTATCAGCCCCGGCCAGTCCCTTTTGGTTCAGGTGGTCGCCCGCGCCGAAAGCGGCAAGGCGCCGCCCGTCACTGGCAAGGTTCTGTTCAAAAGCCGCTACGCGATTGTCACCCCGGAGGCCCCGGGCCTGAACATCTCGCGCAGCATTCGTGACGACGATACCCGCGACAGCCTGCTGGAGATCGCCCATGAGGCGATGGAAGGGTCGTCCATGGGGCTAATCCTGCGATCCGCCGTAGAAGGCGCCCCGGCAGAGGACATCGCCGAGGATATCGCCGAAATGCGCGCCCTTGCCGAAACGGTTATGGCCCAGAAAGACGGATCGACCGCCGCCCTTCTGTTCGAAGGCGACAGCCCCCACACGCTGGCATGGCGTGAATGGACGCAAACGGCCGAGGTTCGAACGCAGGAAGGATCATTTGAGGACGAAGGCATCCTTGATGCGATAGAGCACCTCAAAACCCCGCGCAGCGAACTGGGCGCTGGCGCCTACATGTTCGTTGAACCCACACGCGCTCTGGTGGCGGTGGACGTGAACACCGGCGCCGACACGAGCCCAGCCGCGGCGCTTAAGACAAACCTTGCCGCCGCACGCGCCCTGCCGCGCCAGCTGCGCCTTCGCGGTTTGGGTGGGCAAATCACGATCGATTTTGCCCCCCTGTCCAAGAATGACCGCAGGCAGGTCGAACAGGCCCTGCGCGCGGCATTTCGAACCGACAGCATCGAAACGGCCCTTGTGGGCTGGACACCGCTTGGACACTTCGAACTTCAGCGAAAGCGTGAAAGGGTCGCGTTGGGGAGCTGGATTGCATGAGCTGCCCGATCTGCAAGAAACCCGCGCAAAAGCGCTATCGCCCCTTCTGTTCGCGCCGCTGTGCGGACCTTGACCTTGCCCGCTGGCTTGATGGTTCATACGCCATTGCTTCGGATGATCCCGAAGATATGGAAGCTGCCGAACAGGCCGCTTTGGAAGAGGCTCGCAAACCAAACTGATTTTTTCGCCGCGACCACTGGACAGCCCCCCAAGGCCCGTCTAGAAGATGCCGACCCGAGGGCGACGCCCTCACCAGTGCCCGGGTAGCTCAGGGGTAGAGCAGTGGATTGAAAATCCTCGTGTCGGTGGTTCGATTCCGCCCCCGGGCACCACTTTCCGAACGTTTCGCTACGAGTCTCCAGAGCTAGGCAGACGCTAAATCAATTGAAGGCTTTTTGGAACTATGGTTTGGGACCTTGTATCGCCTAACACTCACCTTAGCTGAACTGACCTGAACCCAACGGGCGGGTCGGCTTACCGTCACAAAGTTCGATGCTGCATGGAACCCGGCCTGCCTTTCGCTACTCTCCAAAGCGCACGACGCCGTCTTCAATTTCAAGCGGTACTTCCGCGATCTCAGAGTAGGAAAAGCACCGGGACTCGGAATTGCCCTTAAACAGGAAAGAGCCTGAAATCCTATGTACGCTGCACTGATCTCCAGCGCCCATATACGTGATATAGATAGTGCGTCCTGGGACTTCGCCTTTCGGAACACAGCTTGGACTATAAGAAATATCCGAACTGGGATATCTGTACTCGGAAGATATACACATCCGGTTCCAGCCGATATTAACTTCGTCGCCTACCAGGTAGCGTGACTTTGCAAGATCGATATTTACAAAGCGGCTCGGTATTAGTTTGGACAAGCTGAAAGAGCCACTTCCAGTACCGCCGAATTGATTGATCAATAGCCCGACTGCCAGCGCAAGCACGACAACAACGGTTCTCCAATACGCCTTCACAGTCAATTCCACCCGTTTCATGCTCGCATATGTCAGCACAGACGCTCGTTAATGTCACGCCCCGCATCAGTTCGGTCTCGCATTGGGTTTCCGCCTCCAAAAAGCGCAATTCAACGCAGTTTAAATTCTGGAGCGAACATGACGTGTTTGCGGGATGCCGACCAGATTCGCCCGGACGTTACAACGGCTTCCGCCATTTTTCCCTTTCGACCGAAGTTGCACCCTACGGCGGCATCAAGGAAAGCGGTCAGGGCCGCCCAAACGGGCGCGGCCCCTACCCCGCGGCCCTTGCGGCATCCATGTCCTCGATAAGCCGGGTCTCAAGCAATTGGCCATTCCGATAGAGGATCGGATAGGCAATTGCAGAGACGTGGCTGTTGATGTCGCGCAGAACGCGCAGTGTTTCCAGATGCACGTCGCTGGATTCAAAGCTTTCCTTTCGGCCATCCTGCAACCGGCGCAGGTGATGTTTCCGGCTTTTGCGTTCAATCTGTTTCAGTTCTGCCTTTTCGCGCACAAGAAGGCGCGCGCTTTCCAGATCGTCAGAGATCAGCACATTGGACGCCAGCTTGAGGTTGTCCTGAATTGCCTCATGCATATGCAGCAGCTCGGCCCAGCCTTCTTTGGAAAACCGTGCATCGCTTTCATGCTTTTTGCTGATGATCTCGGTCAATCTTTTGGAAATCGCATCGCCAGCCGTCTCTAGGCGAATGGCGAAATCCATCAGCCCCCTAACCGTCTTGAGGTCGTTCTTTGAGTAGGTGGCCGCCGGCATAGAGGCGACGTATCTGCGTATCTCTGAAAGTGCGGCATCCACCGGCTGATCCTGCGCGCACAAGGATTTTATCCTGCGCGTGTCGCCTGTTTCATAGAGCTCGGGGATACACTGAAACATGCGATCAAGAATGTCGATCATGCGCAAAAGCTCTCGCTTGAGGCTGGCAATTGCCAGTTGCGGGTTGTCGATGACAGCCGCGTCAAGGGCGCTTGAAGCTTCAAGGTTCTCGATCCCTGCATCATCCGCTGCCTTTGCCGGAAGGACCAATTGCATCACACTCTCCAGAGGTCGGCACAAGGGAAGCGCAAGAAGCACAAGCGCGGTGTTGAACATGATGTGGGAATAGACCAGCGACTGGCCGGGCGAGGCCAAAAGCAGGTACTGCGGATCGGCCGCAAGGTTGATGATCAAAAGAACCGCCAGCGCCCATGTGCCGCGCAGGGCCAGATTGGCAAGCGGAATGCGCCGGGCGGCCACTGGCATGTTGCGCGCCAGATAGATCGGGATCAACGCGCTGCCAAAGTTCGCCCCAAGCACAAGCGACAAAGCGGCCGCAAATGGAATTGCGCCGATCTGGACAAGCGTGACGCACATCAAGATTGCCGCAACGCTGGAATGCATGACAAAGGCAAGCGCGCCGCCGACGATAAAGGCGGTCAGGAAATCGCGGGCAAGATACTCTGCCAAGGCTGGCAGAACCGCACCGTCGCGAATGGGGTCCATCGCTTGGCGCAGGAACTGCAACGAGATCAGGATAAACGCGATCCCCATCAGAATGCGGCCCGCCTGTCGCCAGCGCCTTTGTTCGGTTTTGACAAAAAGCCAGCCGCCAACTGACAGAAGAAGCGGAACCAGCCAGTCCAGTTTGAAGGACAGCACCTGAATGATCAGGGCCGACCCCAGATCTCCGCCCAGTACCACGGCCAGACCTGCCGGAAAGGCCAGATACCCGCTGGCCGCAAACCCCGCGGCCAGTAGCGCAACCGCCGCCGAACTTTGCAGAACGACGGCCATCATTAACCCTGTCATGCTGGATGCGGCAACGCCCTGATTTCTGGTAAGCAGCCGTTTGAAGGACGCGCCAAAGCTGCGCTCGATCCCGGTGCGCACCATACGCACGGCAAACAAAAGCAGCATGATCGCGCCAAACAGATGTACCAGAAAGCTGAGGATAGCCATTCAAAGGGCCCCTTCATGTTTCGGCGCGCGCGAAAGGCGCCACCGTATTTCAAAAATTAGTCGGCCGTCTGCCTAGCCATCAAAGTCAAACGGGCCGCTTAGATCCGACAGGATTATCTGATGGGTTGTCAGGGTCTGGCCGGGTGTCCAGACGTGCAAAAGATAGGCCGGGCTGGACAAAAGAAACCGCGAGACGGTCTTTTGCGTCAGATCAAGTGTCAGCTGCATCCCGGTGCTGGGCGCCGTTGTAACGCAAGTCCCACACCAAAGCGTGTTGGTGTGAAGATGGATGTGCCCGCAAAGAAAGCGAACGATGTTGGGATGCCGCGAAACGATGGCGGCAAGGGCCTCTGCCCCGACAAACCCGTCCTGATCGGTTTCGGGCACGCCAAGGTCAAGGGGCGGATGATGTGCCACCAACAGCGTCGGCTGCTCACCGCCGTCCTTCAGGCACGCGGAAATCCAGTCAAGGCTTGACTTGCCAAGCCTTCCGCTCGGCCCGGCCGGATCGAGCGTGTCAAAAGCGATAACCCGAAGCGGGTAGCCTTCGACGACATAGTTAACCAGCCCCCTGTTGTTCGTCGGACAGATCACTGGCCCAAAGGCTTCGGCCAGAACCTGACGACTGTCGTGATTGCCGGGCACGACATAAAGGGGCATCGTTAGCCCGGCCAGAATTTCGGCCGCATGCCGCGCCTGTGCGGCGGTCGCCTTGTCCGTCACATCGCCCGAAAGCAGAACAAGATCCGGCAAAGGCTCCAGCGCGTTGATGCTGTCGACGCAACGCTTGAGGTTCTCGGCCATGGGCGCCACGCCACAGGTCATCTGCCCGGGTTCTGAAATATGCGTGTCGCTGATCTGAGCAATTAGCATTGAGGTCCTGTTGGGGTCGGTCCGCACCGCCATCCACCGCCGCGCATGGGGTCATTCATTGGGGTTAAGGTTGCTTGGATCAAAGACGTTACCAAACGCGCCACTGTCACCGCTTGGGGCCGTGCCGGGCGTTTCCGTCTTCAGATTGCCGGGATCAAAGACATTGCCAAAGGCCCCGCTGCTTGCAGGCCGCGTCTGATCACCCGATGCCGGCTTGGTCGATTTGCCCGCCCCAAGCTGATCCTTGTTTGCCCGCGACTTGTTCAGCTCTTCAATGCGCTGCTGAATTTCGATCTGGCGGGCCTCTTTGACGCGCGCCTTGCACTCTTCGGGGCTGTAAGAGTTTGCGATGCTGATCATAGCGATCACGGCAAATGCCAGCAGCACGAACATGATTGCCGCAGGATTGCCGCGCATGAACGGCGGAAGGATACCCTTGGCGCCGCGCACCACCTTGCCTTGGGCGATCAGTTCCTTGCGCCGGCGATTGCGCTGCGCAGCTTCATAGGCGAGCGCGGCAAAGATCGTCAGAACGATAATGATCGAAGCAAGCGACGAAATCGATGGGTTGATCCCAAGCCGCACCTTCTGCGCCAGAACCGTCGTCAGCGTCTTGTAGTCAATGATCGTAAAGGTCGTGGTGTTGTAGTTTTCGAAAGAAGCAAGAAACGCCAGCACCGAGGCCGAGGCGATCGCCGGGCGCATGAAGGGCAAGAGGATCTTGCGAAAGGCCTGCGTATGGGTCGCGCCCAGATCAAGTGCCGCTTCTGTCAGAACCGGATCAAAACGCTGAAGCCGGGCGACAAACACCAGCATGGTGTAAGAGGCGATAAAGGTCGACTGGCCGAGGATTGTCAGGAAAATTCCGTTGTGAAACAGCCCGTGCAGCATTGAGCCATCCGCCACACCCAGAAAGCTTCCGACCCGGTCCCAGAAGACCAGCGTCGAGATACCCAAGACAACGCCGGGCACCAGGATCGGAGCGATGATCAGCGTGTAATAGGTTGAACGAAGTCGCGGCCAAACCTGCGTCAGAACAATCGATCCGGCCAGTCCCATGGACACCGACAGAACCACGGTGCCAATGCCGATGATAAAGCTGTAGTAGATCCCGTCGCGGATGTGCTTGTCATCGAAAAGAACCCGGTACCATTCGAACGTGAAACACGCCCATGGCGACACCGAAGGAAAGGCGGCCGAGTTGAAGGCCGTCATGCTCATCACGACGAGCGGTCCCAGAAGGTAGCTGAAGAAGATCAGCAGATAGGCGCCAAGCGCCAGGCGAACAGCGGCTGCGGAATTCATTTGCCGATGTCCCCCATGTTCACTTTGAACAGACGCATGATCAGCAGAACGATGGTTATCGTAGAGACCAGAAGCACGATCGCGTAGGCAGCGCCCTGTTGCCAGTTCAGAGAGTCGTTGAACCACTGGTAAACCAGCTGGGTGAACCACAAACTGGACGGCCCGCCCAGAATTTGCGGCGCCGCCAGCGCACCTGCGGTCAGCATGAACACCATCGTGGCGCCCGATGCGATGCCCGGTTTTGCGTGGGGAATGACAATCCGCCGGTGGATCCTGATCCAACTGGCGCCCATATCGCGCGCCGCTTCGATCTGGTTGCGATCCAGACTTTCGATGACGTTGTACATCGGGAACAACATGTCCGTCGTCATATAATATGGGACATCAGAGCGGCTTGAGCATTGGAGGCTCTGGCTCGATTGTGTGATTGATTATGCTGCTTGTTTTTGGTGTTGCAAGCGGCGTTGTTGCATTGTCCGTTTCTTGATCCTTTCCCT
>JASBUI010000016.1 GCA_030148005.1 Paracoccaceae bacterium
GTTCTTGACCACCTTCTCGGCGGCGTCTTTCGAAGTCTGCGGTTTCTTTGTCATCTCGATCTCCTAATCGATAAGATGAACCAGAAATCCTCCGCTATTCAAATCCTCAAATCTGTCCCAAGGGTGCTGACGTCAGACAATGGGGAACAGGGCGGCGACCTAACATTACGCCGACGTAATGTTTCGGACAGGCCGCGTCCATGCAGGGCGCATAGCTGGCAGGGTAGATAAACAGTAATCTATTGATCCCAGACGAGTTCAGGAGAAGCACCAGATGTCCAACCCCACTGCCAAACACGGATTGCCCACCCGCCTTGCACATGCCGGGCTGGGCATTGCGATCATTCTTCAGCTTCTGACCAGCCTTGGGATGCAAGCGCCCTATCCCGGCAGGGCGGGGGACTTTCTGTTCGGGATACACAGCTATGTCGGTCTTGGCGCCTTGGGTTTCGTGTTTCTTTTCTGGCTGGTGGTCATGTTGCGGCGCCGGGGGGCAGAGATGGGCCTTTTGATACCGTGGTTTTCGCGGGCCCGTATCCGGGCGGTCTGGCGGGACACGCGCAAGCATCTGGAGGCGGTTCTGCGTCTTCGGCTGCCCGCCTATGATGAGCATGGGCCGCTTGCATCGGCGGTTCATGGGCTTGGCCTGCTTTTGATGACGGCCATGGCGGCATCGGGAACATTGTACTTTTTTATCAACACCGGAAACCCAGATGCTGGCGGATGGGTCGCCGTCAGCATGTTCGTGCACAAAACTCTGGCAAACCTCGTCTGGGCCTATCTGATCGGCCATGCCGGGCTTGCCGTTCTTCATCACTATACCCAACATCTAAGTCTGGCAGAGATGTGGTCTTTCAGGCGGCGGCATCCGGCGGGTGCTGACCGGTCTGGCCATGCCCGCTAGCTGCATCAAAGGAGCATTGCGATGTTCAAACCAATCGACACTGCCAATGACAGGATCGTGGCGCTGGATGCGATCGGAACGCTGACCGATCAGGACTATACCCAAACGCTTGTCCCGCTAGTGGATCATCAACTGGCGGGCGGAAAGACGGGGGTGATGCTGTTGCGTTTTGGGCCGGATTTCATCGGGTATGCGGCGCATGATCTGTGGGATCAGGGGATTTTCGGGCTGCATCACTGGAACGACTTTCACCGCATTGCCATCCTTTCCGATCACGACTGGATCACATCGGGGCTGCGGATATTTTCAACGCTCTTTCCCGGCCAGTTGCGGATCTATTCGGCGGATGATCTAGAGCATGCAATCACCTGGCTTGAAGGCGATTGAACAATCGTCCAAATCAAGCACATTCATTTGAAAGGCCATGACATGAACCTGAACGGAAAAATCTGCATTGTTACCGGATCCGCCCGCGGCATCGGCGCCGCGATTGCCAAGCGTTTCGTCCAGTCGGGCGCGAAAGTGGCGATTGCGGACCTAAGCCTTGAGGCGGCGCAGGCCACCGCGAAAGAGCTGACGGGCATGGGTCCGGGCGAAGCTTTTGGCGTTGCCATGAATGTGACCGACGAAGCGGCGGTTAACGCGGGCGTTCAAGCGGTCGTTGACCGTTGGGGCGGCATTGATGTTCTGGTCTCTAACGCCGGGATACAGATCGTGCATGAGATTCAGAACTTTCCTTTCGAAGACTGGAAAAAGCTTCTGTCGATCCATCTGGACGGCTCTTTCCTGACTACAAAGGCGTGCCTTCCACATATGTACAAGGCCGGGTCGGGGTCGATCATCCTGATGGGATCGGTCCATTCCAAGGAAGCTTCGCCGCTGAAGTCGGCCTATGTCACGGCCAAGCACGGCCTTTTGGGGCTGTCGCGCGTGATCGCCAAAGAAGGCGCCAAACATGGGGTGCGTTCGAATGTGATCTGCCCGGGGTTCGTGAAAACTCCGCTGGTGGAAAAGCAGATCCCCGAGCAGGCCAAAGAGCTTGGGATTTCCGAGGAAGAGGTGGTAAACAGGATAATGCTGGGCGGCACGGTCGATCAGGAATTTACCACCGTTGAAGATGTAGCAGAGATTGCCCATGTCTTTGCTGCTTTCCCAACCAACGCCCTGACCGGGCAGTCGATGGTCGTCAGCCACGGCTGGTTCATGGAGTGATTTGCGATTGAACCGGCACAGGGCCTGAGCGGGTAGCCAAGGGGTTGTGGAAATGCCAATATCTGACTTTAATTTCCGAATGATCGGGTTGCTGCGGATCGCTTTTGGCCTTGTTTGGCTGATTGATGCGCAGTTCAAGTGGCGTCCGGCGTTTGTCGATCATCTTGCCAGCTATCTCAGTGGTGCTTTGCCCGGTCAGCCCGTAGCCATTCAGACTTGGATTCACTTGTGGATCGACGTTGTTAACGTAAACCCCGTCGCCTTTGCCTATCTGGTGGCACTGGCGGAAACGGCACTGGCGCTCGCACTGATTTTCGGTCTGTTTTCAAATCTTGCTTTTCTGGGCGGGGCACTGTTGGCGCTGATGATCTGGACGACCGCCGAAGGCTTCGGCGGCCCCTACGTTGTGGGTTCCACAGATATTGGTGCCGCGATAATTTATGTTTTTGTCTTTGCATTCATGTATTTGACGAGCGCAGGTTTGAGCATGGGAGCGGACCGTTGGTTGAGCCCGCGACTTGGTCGATATGCCTGGCTTGCTTCTGGGTCGCCGGAAGTCGCGGGTTGAAAATTGTTGGCGCAAAACCATTTACCGCGACGGGTCAGTCGCCCTTTTTTCTGATTGAGTGGATCGGAAGTTAAATGAAATTTCTTAAATTGGCCGTTGTTTTTGTGGTGATTGCATCCATTGGTGGCGGGCTTTGGCTTTATTGGCAGTATTCGGCGCTGCACCCGTCCACGCAGGACGCATATGTCAAAGGCAATATCGTCACCATGGCGGCGCAGGTGCCGGGGCGGGTCGTTGCGGTGAAGGTTGCTGAAAATCAGCATGTCAGCGCGGGCGACGTTCTGGTCGAAATTGATCCGGCGATCTATGAAAATGCCGTCGCCTCGGCGCGCTCTCAGGTTCAAAGCGCAAGCGAGGCCGAGGGGGCTTTTGCCAGTCAGGTGGATGCCGCAGGCGCGGCCCTTGTCAGCGCGCGCGCCTCGCTTGAGGCGGCAACGAACCAGCTTACAAGAACGCAAACTCTGGCAGGTCGGGGGGATGTGTCATCGGCGGTTCTGGACGCGGCGCGTGCAACTCAGGCACAGGCGCGTGCAGGCGTTGATGCCGCGCAGGCGCAGCTTTCGCAGGCGCGCGCGGCAATGGTTGCAAACCGCCAGACGCTGGCCTCTGCCAAGGCCCAGCTTGGGACGGCCGAGACGAACCTGAAACACACCAAGATTTTTGCGCCCAGTGACGGCTGGGTGTCCAACCTAAGCCTGCGAGCGGGGGCCATTGTTCCCGCCTATCAGCCGCTGTTTTCGATTGTCGAAGACCGTGGCTGGTGGGTGGATGCGAACTTCAAGGAAACCGATCTTGGCCGGATCAAGGAAGGTCAGCCGGCATCGGTGACGGTCGATATGCTTCCCGGTGTGACGCTGAAAGGAAAGGTTCAGTCGCTGGGTGCGGGGTCGGGGGCGACCTTTGCCCTTTTGCCGCCGCAGAACGCCAGCGGAAACTGGGTGAAGGTCACCCAAAGGTTTCCGGTGCGCATCGCGCTAGAGCCTTCGACAGACCCGCTTCGCGCGGGGGCTAGTGCCACGGTGACGGTTGACACAACCGCGCCTGCAAGTGCCGGGCAATGACCGAAGCTGCCGCCCCTGCCACCCCGGGCGCGGTTCAGGCGGTACGCGCGACGATTGTCGTGGCGGTTGTCCTAAGCGCGGTGCTGGAGGTTCTGGACAGCACCATCGTCAACGTGGCGCTACCGCATATCAAATCGGCCTTTGGCGCCACCAACGATCAGACGACATGGATTTTGACAAGCTATATCGTGGCCTCTGTCGTGGTGATGCCGCTGACGGGTTTTCTGGCCCGGCGCATCGGGCGGCGAAGGTTGATCCTAAGCGCGATCACCGGCTTCGCGGTCTTTTCGGCGCTTTGCGGTCTGTCCTACAGCCTTGGAAGCATGGTGCTGTTCCGGCTCGGGCAGGGCGTCTTTGGCGCCTTCCTGATCCCGCTGGCCCAATCGATCCTCTTCGACAGTTTCCCGCGTGAAAAACGCGGTCAGGCGATGGCCATGTTCGGGCTTGGCGTCGTCGTCGCCCCGATCCTTGGCCCGACGATCGGGGCGCTTTTGACCGACTATTTTTCGTGGCGGATGGTGTTTTTCGTCAACCTTCCGATTGCCGCGATTGCCCTGTTGCTGCTTGCAGGGGAATTGCCCGCAGACGAGCCGCGCAAGGTGCGCATCGACTGGACCGGACTGATCCTGATGGCCATCGGGATCGGGGCGCTTCAGTTCATGCTGGATCAGGGCGAAGGCAAGGATTGGTTTTCCTCGCACCTGATCCAGGTCGCCGCGATTGCCGCGGCCCTTGGCGGGGGGATCTTTCTGGTGCGGGGGATGCGGTTCAAGGGCAACATCGTCGATCTCAGCCTCTTTGCCGATCGCAACTTTGCCGCGGCAAGCGGCGTGATCGCGGGGTTTGCGGTGGCGCTGTTCGGGGGCATCGCGATATTGCCGCTGCTTGTTCAGGGGCTCTTGGGGTACCCGGTCATCGATGCGGGCTATCTTTTCATTCCGCGCGGGGTGGCGGCGGGGTTTTCCATGGTGATCACCGGCGCGGTTCTGTCCAACAGGTTCGATCCAAGGATGCTGGCGGCCGTGGGCCTGACCCTGACGGCCTTTGGCAACTTTCAGACAAGCTGGCTTAACCTTGATGCAAGCTTTTGGCAGCTGGCCTGGCCGGGGGTTGTTTCCGGGCTTGGCATGGGTCTTGTGTTCGTGCCGCTTTCGGCGCTGGCCTTTGACCGGATCAGCACAGAGCGTCAGGATGAGGCATCGGGCCTTTTTGGTGTCACGCGTCAGCTTGGGTCATCTGTCGGTATCGCTATTGTGGGCGCGCTTTTGGTGCGGGGCATTTCGACGAACACGGCGCTTCTTGGAGAGAATGTGACCGTCTTCAGCCCCGCGGCCCGCCAGTTTCTGGCGCCATTGGGACTGACGCCCGAGATGCCGCAGGGGGCCGCCGTGCTAAGCGCCGAGGTCGCGCGTCAGGCGGCCATGATTGCCTATACGGATGTGTTCAGCACGCTGGGCTGGGTGGCTGTGGCGATGTTGCCGGTGCTGCTGATCATGAAAAAACCCACCGGCCACCACGGGGGGCCGATGGGTCACTGAATGCCCGAAAGAGCGATAAGGCCGCTTAGGGTTTGACGGCGCCAAGACCCGCATTGGTCCAGCCCTGCATCCCGCCGTCGATCACCTGAGCGTTATAGCCCATGTCGGTCAGCGTGGCAGCGGCCAGCGCAGCGCGCCCGCCGGATGCGCAAAGCACCATGACCGGGTGGCCACCGGCGCAGGCGCCCTTAAGTTCGGCAAGGCCGGTGTCGCCCTTGTCCGCCTTGAACTCTAGCAATCCGCGGGGGACATGCACCGCACCTTGCGGTGTGCCCGACGCGGCAAGCTCACCCGGTTCGCGCACGTCAAGAATGACGCCCTTGCCGGAGTTGTGGGTCTGATGTGCATCGGTGGCGGAAACCGTGGTCACGCGCGCACGTGCGGCCGCGACAAGATCGCTGGCAGATTTGGTCATTTGAAATTCTCCTGTTCACAGAGGGTATCTAAGTATCGCCGCCGCCCGATTGCAATCACTGCCCCGGACTATCCCGCGATTAAACGACAGTGCCCGCAAGACGCCCGATCAGGCCGGTCATCGCCATTGCGACCGCGCCCCAGAAAACCACCCGGACCGCTGCCCGTGCCACAGGCGCGCCGCCCGCGATGGCACCCAGCGCGCCCAGAACCGCCAGAAAAACCAGCGCCACCGCAGAAACGGCATAGGCAATGGCGGTTGGCGGGCTGAAGATGGCCACGACAAGCGGTATCGCCGCCCCCGCACCAAAGGCCAGCGCCGAGGCGACGGCGGCCTGAAGCGGGTTCGCGCTCATCGCGTCGGAAAGGCCCAACTCGTCACGGCTGTGCGCAGCCAGCGCATCATTGGCTGTCAGCTGCTCGGCGACCTCACGGGCGGTGGCCGGGCTGACGCCGCGATCAACATAGATCATTGTCAGTTCCTCAAGCTCGGCCTCGGGGCGATTTTTCAGCGCGCGCGCCTCGCGTTTGAGATCGGCGCGCTCGGAATCTGCCTGCGAGCTGACCGAGACGTATTCGCCCGCCGCCATCGACATCGCCCCGGCGCCAAGCCCGGCAATACCCGCCAGAAGGATCTGCGCGGCGCCTGCGGAAGAGGCGGCAACGCCGACCATCAGGCTGGCAGTCGAGATCAGACCATCATTTGCCCCCAGAACCGCAGCGCGCAGCCATCCGGTGCGTTCGATGAAATGAACTTCGTTGTGCTCGTGGGGGCTCATTTCGGTTCTCCTTTGGTTTGCGGGGCCGCGTCGAATGTCAGTGTGACGGCAAGGCCGGGAAAGTTGGATGCCAGATCCAGCTTGGCATCGTGCAGATCGGCGATGACCGACACAAGGCTTAGGCCAAGGCCATTGCCGGGGGTCGTGCGGCTTTGTTCCAGCCGGTAGAGGCGCCGCAGCACGTTCTGGCGTTCCTCTTCGGGGATGCCGGGGCCGGTGTCGGCGACGGTAAGCTTTACCTTGCCCGCCTCGCTGCTCAGCTTGATATCGACGTTGCTGCCCGGCGGCGTGTGGCGCAGCGCGTTCTCGATGAGGTTGGCAAAGACCTGACCCATCAGGCGTTTGTCACCCATGATTGTCACGTCATCGCCCGGGCGATTCATCAGGCGCAGCTTGTGCTGGCTGTCCTCTGCGCTTGGTTCATAAACTTCGACAAAGGTTTCGGCCAATTGCACCAGATCGACGGGGACAAAACGGTTCTTGGGGCTGCCGCCTTCGATCTGGGCAATCTGTAGAAGCGACTGAAAGGTGGCGACGATGGCGGCGGTTTCGGCATCGGCCTTTTCCACAAGCTCAACGGCCTTGGGGGAAAGATCGGGGGTCTTGGCAAGCTGTCGAAGGATCACCGCCACGCGCTGTATCGGGGTTTTCAGGTCATGGGCGATATCGGCCGATACCTGCCTTAACGCCGAAACAGAGGCTTGTTGCGCGGCCGCCATCCGGTCGACCCTAAGCCCGATTTTTGAGATGTCATCAGAGCGCCCGGGCATGGGCGGCATCCGGGCGGCCAGATCGCCGCGTGCAAGGCTGTCCAGCGTTCCTTCAACCGCTTCCAGCCGCTGCGCGCTTCGCCGTGCGATTAGCATACCAAAGCCTAAGGCAAGGGCGATTGTAGGAAGCAGGCTTAGAAGCAGGATGTTGATAAAGGTCTCGCGCAGGTCCCAAATGCGCGCAAGGCTGGTGGCAACCGAAAGGCGTCCGCCGTAAAGATCCTTGGTCAGGACCAGGTATGAATCCTCGAAAGACGAAGAATCTTTGCCGGGGGTGACAATGCTGAACCCTTCGCCTGCCCGGGCAATCAGCGCATTGCCATAGTGAAGACTGTTCGGCGCCACGTAGCTGAGAATTCGCTGATCGGGATCGGTGGCCGCAGCTTCGGCCGATACCAGCGCGGCAAGCGCGTTGGCGCTGGGCGCGGCCCGAAATCCGGCCATGCTTTGCACCAGATCGGCGCGTATGCTTTCGTCAAGGGACTGGCGGATCAAGAGGTAGGAACCGCCAAGGCTTAACAGGCTGACGATCGAGAAGAGGGCAACAAGGGCCAGCGCCATGCGCATCGGCGTTGATTGCCACAGATACCTCATTCTCAGGTCTCTATCCGATATCCGGCGCCGCGCACGGTTTTGATCAATTCGGTTTCGAACGGCTTGTCGACTTTCGATCTGAGGCGGCTGATGTGGGTTTCAACGACATTGGTTTGGGGGTCGAAACTGATGTCCCAAACAGCCTCTAGCAGCATTGTTCGGGTCTGAACGCGGCCCTTTCGGCGCAGAAGGTGTTCCAAAAGCGAGAACTCTCTGGGCAAAAGTTCGATCTCTGTACCGCCGCGCGTCACCCGGCGGCGGATCAGGTCCATCGTCAAGTCGCCGGCGGTCAGCTTGCTTTCCTCATCCTTCAGCTTGGGGCGTCGGGCCAGTGCGGCGACACGGGCCGAAAGTTCACCAAAGGCAAAGGGTTTGACAAGGTAGTCGTCGGCACCGGCATTCAGCCCGTCGATGCGGTCATCAACACCGCCAAGCGAGGTCAAAAAGATCGCAGGCGTGCGGTTCTTGGCGCCGCGCAGCGTCTTGATAATGGACATGCCGTCCAGTTCAGGCAGCATCCGGTCAACCACCAGAACATCATAGTCCGCAGTAGTCGCGCGGATCAGCCCATCGCGCCCGTTTCCAACCAGGTCGACGGTGTGACCCTCTTCACGCAAGCCTTGGGCGATATAGTCGCCGGTCGTTACGTCGTCCTCAATAACCAGGATTTTCATCTTGTCCCCAAAACAGCCGTCAGCGGCCCCCAACTGGGGGCCGCTCATGGCGTTTGTATATCGCTTGTTTGCGAATTGCGACTTAGTTGTTGTCACCTTCGTTTTCGCCATCCTCATGGTCACCTTCGTCGTCCTCGGTGCCGTTTTCGTCGTGGTCGTCCATCGCGGCCAGCTTCATGGAACCATCTGCCGGGTTCACGATGTACTCAGCCTGCGTTCCGTCGGCCTTGGTCACTTCAACGTCGAACATGCCTTTGGCGCCTTTCATGTCCTCGTGGGACATTCCGGTCACCTTGCCGCCGGTCTTGGCTTCGATGTCGGCAATCAACTTGGCAGCGGCCGGATTTGCGGCAACGAACTGTTGCAGCTCTGCGGCGTCACTTGCAGGCGAATTGGCGTCCGTTGCGGCATAGGCCATCGACCCGCCCAGAGCGCCAAGCGCGACCAGACCTGCCGCCGCGGTGTTTTTGATTGTCGTCCGTTTCATGTGGTTACTCCTTTAAGCAAGGCGGCACCACGCCGCCCGATGCATCAAAGATGGAGCCTTTGTTGATCCGCCCCATGACGACGGAATTGAATCTGTGTAATCTTGACTTTCAGGTGTTTTAAGGCGGTTTAGTGCCTGTTCTTGCAAAATCCGTCGGCCAAAACGCGCTAGGGCGAAGGAGGGTTTCCTTCGCCTTTCGCTTTCATTTTGTGCTTCTTGGGGGCCCGCTGGCGGGGCGTTACGCGACAGTAGCGTCGGCATGGCCTTCAGGCTCTGCAACCGGGCGTCTGGCGCGGCCAAAGTTCAAGGTGCTGAGTTTCAGCGCAAGAAGCAGAAGCGCGCCCAAAACCATCGCAAACCCGACGACGAGAATTCCAAATCCAAGGCTGGCGGTCACGATGACGGCTGCCATAAGGCCAAGTGTGAAAGACCTCAGTTTTTCCATTTTACTGTCTCCTTACTGTACCCGTCAGACATGGCGGGTCCAGATCACCGGGTGATCGCTGTGGCATTACAAAAATGTAATAAGGGGTTCAGTGTGACGGCGGGCGGATGTGGCGAAAGTAGATATAGATGGTGACCGCGATCAAAAGCGGGATGGCAATGCCCGCCACAAGGCCAAGGTGGTTCCAAACAAAGGGCAGAACCGACACCGAATGGCCGAACTGATAGGCGATCGTTGTCCACAGACCCACCCAAAGCGCGGCGCCGATGGCGTTGGCGATCAGGAAGGTCAGCCAGTGCATACCAACCGTGCCGGCGGCCAGCCCGTTCAGTTGCCGCAGGATCACGATGAACCGGGCGATCACCACGATGACCGGCCCGCGCGTCTGAATGGTGTGTTCGGCGTGGTGAAGCTTGTCCTCGGTGATCCAGACCCGCTTGCCGTATTTGGCGATGACGGGCCGGCCAAACTTGCGCCCGACCAGATAGCCGATGTTGTCACCGATGACAGCGGCCAGAAAGGCGGTCAGGGCTACGGCATAGATGTTCAGCTGTCCGGCCCCGGCAAGGCCCGCGCCCAGAATGATAACCGTTTCACCCGGAAGCGGCAGCCCCAGCGATTCCAGCCCGACGGTAGTGAAGATGGCAACAAGTCCGTATTGCGCGATCAGGGGGCTGAAGTAGGACACAATGCTCAAATGACCGGGCTCCTTGTTTGGGGCTGACCTAGTCGATCACGGTGGCGGTTTCAATCGGAACTCTTGGCGCGCGCCGAAGCGCATCCGTCTCTTTGGGCGGCATCAGCGCCCCCAGCGATATGTAGACCTTCATCAGATCGTCCACATCCATTCCGGGCACGGGCTCAACACGGTCTTCGGCCATGAAGACAAGGCCGCCTGTCATCGGGATGGGCGAAGTTGGCAAGTAGACAAGTTTTCGGCGTTTGCCGTTGACCTCGTAGACACTTTTGTTGGTCAAAAGCGCCAGAACCTCGGCGCCGTTTTCGCCGCCAAAACGGCAGATTACCACCGACATGCCTTTGAAATCGTCGCTGTCGTCGGTGTTCAAAAGGCGCACCACTTGGGCCACGGGGCGATAGATCGTCTTGACCAGCGGCACGCGCGAGAACAGCTCATCAATCCAGTCGGCCAGCTTGCGCTTGGCCTGCGCCTTGATGAGAACGCCCAAGGCCCAGACACCGAAGATGGCAAAGGCCGCGCCAATCCAGAAACCAAGGGTCTGATGGTGCGGTCCAACAAAGGCGACACCGCCCGAAGTCAGAAGGTCGCCAAGGAACGTCCCCGGACCCAGAGACGCCCCAAGTTTTGAGACCAGCCATTCGATGATGAGTAGCGTCAGGATTACCGGAAGCAGGACGAAAAGCCCGGTCAGAAAGGCACTGACAATGCCCTTTTGCCAGATGAAGGAAAGAATTCGCATCATTTACGCCCATTTCCGTTGGATCACTAAACTTATATCAACATACTGAACTGAAAAAACATCAAACCGTAGAGGTTGAAATAGTGACATGATCGATAGATTTCAGGAGCACGCGGCAAATGAGCGGACTTTTCTGTCGTGGACACGAACCTCTATTGCGGTCGCGGGCTTTGGCGTTCTGATCGAAAAGCTGCCCAATACGCCGGTTCAATCGGGCACCGGCATCATCCTTGTTGGGCTTAGCGCGCTTTTGATCGCGACCTCGACGATCCGGTTTCTGGTGATCCGCCGACAACTGCGCCGCCGGGCCGATGTGAACCAGGCTTTCGCGCTGATCGAGGTGCTGTTCACCGGAATGCTGATGGTTCTTTTGGTGACGATCTTTGTTTTCCTGATACGGCTGCTTCAGTAACCTTCGGATAAGCCGAAACGGGACAAGGAACAAACCGATGACGCAGGGATCCCAGATCAGGCAGGACGTGCAGAAACGGCTGAGCGCGCACAAACGGCGCAGACCGCGCAAGGCGCGGGTCGGCGAAAGCCCCACCGCCCTGCATGTGCCCGAGGGTGCAGATCAAACAACCGTGCGGCTGGTGCGCTATGACGCGTCTTCAGTGACCCAGTTCAAACCCGGCGATCCCGCCTTTTGGAAAGCCGGCCCTGAAATGCGCTGGATCGAGGTTTGCGGTCTGGGTGACAAGGACCAGATCACCGATATCGCGCAGCGTCTGGATATCCATCCCCTGACGATCGCCGATTTCTTTCACGTCGATCAGCGCCCCAAGACCGAGATTGCGCAGAACTATCTTCAGATCGTGCTGAAAGCGCCGGTTGGCGGCCTTCCTTTCGTGGCCGAGCAGGTGACGATTATCCTTGGCCAGAACTTTGTTCTAAGCCTGCGAGAGCATTCCACCACCCAACCCGACCCGGTGCGAAGCCGGCTGGAAGAAGGCGGCGCGCGTATCCGCAGCAGCTCTGCCTATCTTGCCTATGCCTTGATCGACGCGGTGATCGACGGCTATTTTCCGATCCTTGAAAGCTATGGCGATGTGACCGAGGCGCTAGAGGAACGCATCCTTCTGAACCCGCAGGAAGGCGCGATTCGGGACATCCATCTTCTGAAGCGCGAGCTTTTGGATTTGCGCCACGCGCTCTGGCCGCAGCGCGAGGCGGTGAACGCACTTTTGCGTGATGACGTTCCGTTCATCGACGACGCCCTGATCACCTATTTGCGCGATTGTTCGGACCATTCCTTTCAGCTTCTCGACATGGTCGAGGTGTATCGCGAGGTTGCCCAAGGCCTTGTCGATCTGCATCTGTCCAGCCTGTCAAACCGGATGAACGAGGTGATGAAGGTTCTGACGATGATCGCCACGATTTTCATCCCGATGACCTTTATCGCGGGCGTCTACGGCATGAACTTTGACCGAGGCTCGCCATGGAACCTGCCAGAGCTTGGGTGGAGGTTCGGCTATTTCTACGCGCTGGGGCTTATGGCGATATCGTCGATAACCATGCTGTTCGTTTTCTGGCGCATGGGATGGATCTTCGGACGGCTCAGGGCAAGGGGAAAGCGGCGCAAGGGGCTGCCCGGATCACACGAACTTCCAAAATAAATATAGCAAAATCAACGCCCATGTCAGAAGAACGATGCCCAGAGAGATGCTGTGATGCATCGACGGGCGGGCCGCGGGATCATCGGGGCTATGCGCCAGCCTTGTGCGCAGTTCCTGCCGGATATCGGGGGCAATCAGGCGCAGGCACAGCCACGCGCCCAGCGGCACGATGATCAGATCGTCCAACTGGCCAAGGACAGGAATGAAGTCGGGGATAAGGTCGATCGGGCTGATGGCATAGGCCAGAGTGACAAACGCCAGAACCCGCGCCAGCGGCGATATGCGCGGATCTTTAAAGGCAAGCCAAAGCACGCCAAGTTCCATGAACAGCGCGCGCGTCCATTCGCGCAGCCGTGCCAGAATGTCGGATATTACTCGCATCAGAACCTGCCTTGGGGAAATGGCCACACTTGGCCCACATGCATCAGTTTGCAGATCGCGCTGACAGGGACACGGCAAGCAGATTACAAATATGTATAGTCGCCGAAATGCAATCCTTAAACCGTGAGGCCACCTCGGGATCATCTGTATCCTGAGAACGGAGAAATTAAAGATGACATCAACTCTAAAAAGCCGCACAGTGGGGCGCGTAACGGCAGCGCTTCTTGCGGCGACGATCGCTTCGTCTGGTGCGCTTGCCATTGCACCGACCGCCGCTTTGGCTGTTCCAGCGGGCGGATATGCCGACCTCGTGGCAACAGTATCGCCCAGCGTGGTTTTTATCGAAGTAACTTCCAAGGTGACACCTGCTTCGGCAGATAACGCCCAGATGGAAGAGTTCATGCGACGGTTCGGTGGTCAAATGCCACAGATGCCGCAAGAACAGGCGCGGCAAAGCCTTGGTTCGGGCTTCATCATCAGCAGCAGCGGAGAGATTGTAACCAATAATCACGTTGTTGCCGACGCTCAAACCGTCAAGGTCAAACTGTCGGATGGCCGTACGTTTGATGCGAAAGTCTTGGGCACCGACCCGATGACCGATCTTGCCTTGATCAAGATCGACGCCGGAGAGGCGCTTCCCGCGATCAAGTTTGGCGACTCGTCCAAGATCCGTGTCGGCGACGAAGCAATTGCCGTTGGCAACCCCTTTGGCCTTGGCGGCACGGTTACTTCAGGCATCATTTCAGCCACCTCACGAGACATCAACTCGGGACCTTACGACAACTTCATCCAGACGGATGCAGCCATCAATCGTGGCAACTCGGGCGGTCCGTTGTTTGACGCACAAGGCGAAGTCATCGGCGTGAACACGGCAATCTTTTCGCCCGACGGTGGTTCGGTTGGTATCGGATTTGCTGTACCGTCGAACATGGTCGAGAAGGTCGTCGCGGGTCTTGAAAAGAATGGCAAGATCGACCGCGGCTGGCTTGGCGTTCAGATCAAGCCGATGAGCGACGAAGTTGCGTCGGCCCTTGGCTATGACAAACCCATGGGCGCGGTCGTTCAGGCGGTTCAGCCTGACAGCCCGGCATCCAAGGCGGGGCTGAAAGAGGGCGACATCATCCTGTCGTTTGCAGGCACACAGATCAAGGAATTGCGCGATCTGACACGCAGCGTTGCCGATAAGGCGCCCGATTCGGTTGAGAAGGTTGTCGTTCTGCGCAAAGGCGCCAAGAAGACACTGGAAGTGACGCTTGGTAACCTTGCGGCGCCCAAAGCCTGATTAAAACGACCTCGCGCATATTCAACGAGCGTTCCCCCAAGAAGCAACTCGATGAATATGGCTTACCACTCGCGGGAGCTTGCGCTCCGGTGTTGAAAAACACCGGGGCGCAACGCTATTAACGGCGGAAGTGGATTATCAAGGGCGTAAAATGGCAGATACATCAGCTGATTTCGGCGGCGGCCTTTGGAGGCGGTTGAGACCGGTTCTGCCAATCATTCTGACAGCGGCGCTGTTTGCTGGTGGCGCTTATGCGCTTTACCACCTTTTGCGGCCGGTCAATTTTCACGACGTGATGACCCAGATCCGGGGAACACCCTGGCACATCATCGTTCTGGCGCTATTGGCAACGATGGGTGGCTATGCTGCGCTGATCGGCTATGACTGGTCGGCGCTGCGCTATATCCGCAAGAAACTGCCGCTTCCGGTGGTCATACTTGGCGGGTTTCTGGGCTATTCGTTCGGCAATACCATCGGGGTTGGGCCTGTGTCGGGCGGCGCTGTGCGCTACCGGATATATTCGGCGCTGGGCCTGACAGGTTTCGACATCGCGCGGATCGCGACGTTTGGGTCGCTTTCCTTTGGCGTTGGGGCCACGATACTGGGGTTCGGGGCGTTGGCCTATCATCCCTATGCCCTGCAATCGATCACATCGATCAGCCCTTCGGCCCTGCGGGCGATTTCGCTGATCATTCTGGCGGTGACCATTGGCGCGCTTGGCTGGATCGCGGCGCGGCGCTCGCAGGTGAAGATCCGGGGCTTTCGCCTTGTGGCGCCGTCGCCGGGGATCATGGCCGGGCAGCTTGGCTTCACCGCGATCGATCTTTTGCTGGCGGCCACCACGCTTTACCTGCTTTTGCCGCCAAGCGATCTTGGCTTTGCGACCTTTCTGGCGGTGTTTGCCGCAGGGGTGGCAGCGGGGGTTCTAAGTCACGTGCCCGGCGGTGTCGGCGTCTTTGAGACGGTGATCATCGCGGCGCTGCCGGCCAGCGTTCCAGTTGATCAGGCGGCGGCGGGTCTGCTTCTTTACCGGCTGATCTACTATCTTGTGCCCTTTGTTCTGGCGCTCATCCTTCTGTCGCTCAGCGAATTGCGCATGGCCAGCGGCAAGGTGCAAAGCGCCCGGATGCAAGCCCTGGCGCCGGTCTTTAAGGCGGTCAGTTCAATCGTCCCCATCGCCATGTCGGCGATGATCTTTGCCTCGGGCGTTTTCATGCTGATTTCGTCTCTGATCCCGCCCACAAGCACGTTCTCAGAAGAGCTTGAGCTGGTTCTGCCGCTGGCGATTGTGGAAAGCGGCGCGCTTTTATCCAGTGCGATCGGCGCGGCGCTTGTCGTGATTGCGCACGCGATGTTGCGGCGGGTTGAAGGGGCCTATTGGCTGGCGGCCGTGGCCTTGGCGGCGGGTGTCGTCGTCTCGCTGCTTCAGGGCCTCGACTATGAGCGCGCGGGCATCATCGCGATGGCGCTTCTGGTGCTTTTGCCCTGCCGGCGAGAGTTCTATCGAAGCACGCGGCTGACCCGGAACGCGCTATCGCCGCAGTGGATCCTTTTGGTTGCGGCGGTGGTGATTGCGGCCTTTGCGGTGTTCTTTTTTGCCAATAAGGCGACGCCCTATTCGAATGAGCTTTGGTGGCAGTTCGCCGTTGATCAGCGCGCGCCGCGTGCGATGCGCGCAGGGCTTGTTGGATCGCTTGTGCTTGGCCTTCTGGCGCTGATCTTTATCCTCAAGCCGCCGCGCATTCCCGTCGGGCTTGCCAGTGCCGCCGATTTGGACAGGGCGCGCGCGATCATCGCGGCCCAAGACAACCCGGACGCCAATTTTGCCCTGACGGGCGATAAATCGATCCTGTTTTCCGACAGCGGGCGCGCGTTTCTGATGTACCGCATTCAGGGCCGGTCGTGGATTGCGCTGGGCGATCCGGTCGGGGATCCCGACGATGCCGCCCAACTGGCGTGGGAGTTTCTGGATGCCGCCAACGCGGCCAACGGGCGGGCGGTGTTTTACGAGGCCTCGCAGGATTACCTTTCGCTGTGGATCGAAATGGGTCTGACGCTGCACAAGATGGGCGAAGAGGCGATCGTGCCGCTGGCCGATTTCGGGCTGGATGGCAGCCGCCGCAAAAAGCTTCGCACGGCGCATAACCGGGCGCTTCGCGACGGGCTTAGCTTTGAGTTGATCCAGCCGCCGATTGCCGGGCCGCTTCTGGATGAGCTTGAGCAGATTTCAAACGCGTGGCTGGGGGAAAAGAACAGCTCGGAAAAGCAGTTCTCGGTCGGACGTTTTGATCGAAACTACCTGCGCGATTTCCCCGTTGCTTTGGTGCGGCATCAGGACCGCATCGTGGCCTTTGCCAACGTTCTGGTGACAGAGACCAAGAAAGTCGCAACGATCGATCTGATGCGGCAGTTGCCCGATGCGCCGCCGGGGCTGATGGATTACCTTTTCACCGAGCTGATGCTGCATCTCAAGTCGCAGGGCTATGGCGCTTTCAACCTTGGGATGGCGCCGCTGTCAGGGCTGGCCACGCGCCGCGGCAGCCGCTGGACGGCGCGCATGGGGGCGCTTATCTATCGTCACGGCGGGCATTTCTACAACTTCGAGGGGCTTCGCAACTTCAAGGGCAAGTTCGATCCCGACTGGCAGGCGCGGTTTCTTGTGGCAACGCCGCGGGCAAACGTTCTGTTGATAGCCGCCGATGCGGCCGCTCTGATCGGCGGTGGGCTTCGCGGTGTTGTGGCGCGCAAACCTGCCGCCAAACGCTAGGGCGCGAAAACATCGCTGAAACTTGCGCGGATCGTGCTAGCATCCCAGCCACGCAGCAAGACGGGGTTTCGCGATGCGCCTTATTGTTCTCGCCCTTTTTGGGGTCATTTACTGGTCGCCGGTTCTGGGCCAATCGGCTTTTGCAACCTTCGAAAGGGCCAGTGAGGCCATTCTGAACGACCCCCATGACTTAAGTTTCGGACCCGACGGGCGGCTTTATGTAGCCGACAAGTTTGCAGACGAAATTGCGATCCTTGATCCCGAAACGCTTGAGCGTGTTGGCGGCTTTGGCGATGGCACGCTTCTGGGTGTGCACGACATTTCCTTTGGTCCCGATGGGCGGGCCTATGCGGCGGTCACAGGGCTTGGCGCGGTTGCGGTCTATGACATGACCGCCAATGGGGCCGTCTTTCTGGACATGCTATCCGGCTTTGCCCGGACCGAAGGCGCGCTGGCCCACAGCAACGGGCGCCTTTACGTGATGGCGGCCGGAACCGGGCGGCTTTCCATGGTTGAGAACGGCGCGCAGGTGGCAACGGTGGGGGGCATGTTTGGCGCCCACGACGTGGCCGAGGCGCCCGACGGCACGATCTGGGTCGGGGACCAATCGCAACGCAGGCTGGTCCAGTTTTCGCAGGACCTTGAGCAGCTGAAGGTTCTGGACGACCCAAAATACGGTTTCGCCGGACCGCGCTATATGGACTTTGACGACTTTGGACGGATCATCGTGGCCGATCAGGACGCGCATCGCATTCTTCTGATTGATCCCGAGGCCGACAAACTTCTGGGTGTTCTGGGAACCGGGCAGCCGGGCATGGGCCCGGGGCTGTTCGATGATCCCGAAGGCGTGGCAGTGCGCGGAAATGCCTATTACTTCGCAGACAGCGACAACGACCGGATTGTAAAGTACGTCGTCATTCTGAACTGAGGTTCAGGCAAAAGGCGCGTCATTCCCGCAAAACTTTTCACTGCGCTTTTGGCGTTTTGACTTGGTATTGCTACCACGTCGCGCAAATTTGTGGATTGACGCAAATGCAAAAAATATTCACCATAGTAAAATTGGTGCCGCGATTGGCGCAAGGGGGGATACGTCGACAATGGCGCTTGATGAACGCAAAGGTGTTTGGAAATCCGGCAAGGGCAAAGGGCGTAACAAGCCCAAAGGTCGTCAGCTGGATGACGGCGCCTGGAGCGACGTGCGCCGGTTGCTTGAAGGAAAGGCAAGGTCGCGCGATTTACTGATCGAGCATCTGCACTTGCTTCAAGATACATTTGGGCATCTTGGGGCGGCCCACCTGAGGGCTTTGGCCGAAGAGATGCGACTTTCGATGGCCGAAGTTTTTGAAGTCGCCAGCTTCTACGCGCATTTCGATGTCATCATGGAAGATGAGGCGCCGCCGCCGGCGCTTACAATTCGCGTGTGCGATTCGCTGTCGTGTGAAATGGCAGGGGCGCAGCAGCTTCGCACTGCGCTTGAAGATGGGCTTGATCCGGCGCAGGTCCGGGTTCTGCGCGCGCCCTGTATGGGCCGGTGCGATACTGCGCCCGTTCTTGAACTCGGCCACCACCATATTGACCACGCCACGCCTGAGAAGGTGAAAGCTGCGATCGACGCAGACCTGACTGTTGCGCAGATCCCGGACTATCAGACCTACGCGGACTACGTGGCAGAAGGCGGGTACGAAACGCTTAAGGATTTGCGCGCGACGGGCGAATGGGAGGCGGTGCAGGAAACGGTTCTCGCCTCAGGTCTACGCGGGTTGGGCGGCGCAGGCTTTCCGTCCGGCAAGAAGTGGGGCTTCGTACGCGCCGGTCAGGGCCCGCGATACCTTGCCGTCAATGGCGATGAGGGCGAGCCGGGGACTTTCAAGGACCGCTACTATCTTGAGCGTGTTCCGCATCTGTTTCTTGAAGGCATGTTGATTGCCGCATGGGCGGTAGAGGCCAAGACCTGTTTCATCTATATGCGCGACGAATACCCGGCCGTGCTTCACATTCTGCGAAAAGAAATCACAGCGTTGGAAAATGCCGGTCTGGTCGCACCGGGATACATCGATCTTCGGCGCGGCGCCGGCGCCTACATCTGCGGTGAAGAAAGCGCGATGATCGAAAGCATCGAAGGCAAGCGTGGGCTGCCTCGCCATCGCCCGCCCTTCGTGGCGCAGGTCGGTGTCTTCGGTCAGCCAACACTCGTTCACAACGTCGAGACGCTTTACTGGGTCGCAAAGGTTTGCCGCGAGGGGCCGCAGGTATTGAACGGTGTCGAAAAGAACGGGCGCCGGGGGCTACGCAGCTACTCAATCTCGGGCCGCGTGACGGCGCCGGGGGTTTACCTGCTTCCGGCAGGGTCGACGATCATGGACCTTATCGAAGCTGCAGGCGGTATGCTTGAAGGCCATAAGTTCAAGGCCTACCAGCCGGGAGGACCCTCGGCAGGGTTGTTGCCTGCGTCGATCAACGATGTGCCGATGGATTTCGATACGTTGCAGGCACATGGCACATTCATCGGATCCGCGGCCATCGTGATCCTCAGCGATCAGGACAGGGCGCGCGATGCTGCGCTTAACATGCTTCGCTTCTTTGAAGACGAAAGCTGTGGTCAGTGTACGCCCTGCCGTGTTGGTTGCGAAAAGGCGGTCAAGCTGATGCAGGCGGAAAGCTGGGACCGGCCGCTTCTGAACGAGTTGAGTGAAGCGATGGTCGATGCTTCGATCTGCGGGCTGGGACAGGCCGCACCCAATCCGATCCTGCTGACGATCAAGCACTTTGCGGATGAGGTATAGGGCATGACCGACAAGGTATGTTTCACGCTTGACGGAGTGTCTGTTGAAGCTGTTTCGGGTCAGACGATCTGGGAGGTTGCGCATGGTCGTGGGCTTGTTATTCCGCATCTTTGTCACAAGCCTGCGCCGGGGTATCGGCCGGAT
>JASBUI010000018.1 GCA_030148005.1 Paracoccaceae bacterium
TCTGGACGGCGGTTTCGGATAGCTTGTCGGAAACGAGGACTTTGGGGGCCATGATAGCTCTACTTTCGTGCAATATGTATATTTTGTACCGCAATGCGGTACATATTCAGGCAGGGGATCAGGCGGCTGCGCTTTGCGCCGCGATCTCGGTCTGGAATGCCCATTCAAGCCATGGAAGCATCGCCTCAATGTCCGAGGTTTCGACCGTCCCGCCGCACCAGATCCGAAGCCCGGCCGGTGCGTCGCGGTAAGCCCCGACATCCAGCGCCGCGCCTTCCGCTTCCAGCCGTTTGGCGATCGCTTTGGCAAAGGCCGCGCCATCGGTGATGCGCGCATCGGTGAACTTCAGGCAAACCGAGGTGGTCGAGGCAGTGGCCGGATCATCGGCCAGGTTTTCGATCCAGTCGTTTGCGGACACGAATTTCGCGATGGCGCCTGCGTTGGCACCGGCGCGGGCAATCAGCCCTTTCAACCCGCCGACGCTTTCGGCCCAGTCGAGCGCCAGAAGGTAGTCTTCGACGCACAGCATCGAGGGGGTGTTGATCGTGGCGCCGGAAAAGATCCCGTCGATCAGCTTGCCGCCCTTGGTCAGGCGAAAGATCTTGGGCAGGGGCCATGCGGGGGTATAGCTTTCCAGCCGCTCAACAGCGCGGGGAGACAGGATCAGCATCCCATGCGCCGCCTCGCCGCCCAGCACCTTCTGCCAAGAGAAGGTGGTCACATCCAGCTTGTCCCACGGCAGGTCCATCGCAAAGGCCGCCGACGTGGCATCGCAAAGCGTCAGCCCGCCGCGATCTGCGGGGATCGCATCGCCGTTTGGCATCCGCACGCCCGAAGTCGTGCCGTTCCATGTAAAGCAAACGTCGCGGTCGTAATCCAGCGCCGCCATATCGACGATCTGGCCATAGTCGGCGGTGTGCACACGCGCGTCGATCTTAAGCTGTTTGACCGCATCTGTGACCCAGCCTGCGCCAAAGCTTTCCCATGCCACCATTTCGGCAGGGCGCTGGCCCAGAAGGTTCCACATCGCCATTTCGAAAGCGCCGGTATCAGACGCCGGTACGATGCCGATCTTGAAATCAGCCGGAACGCCCAGAATGTCGCGGGTGCGTTCGATCGCCGATTGCAGGCGCTCTTTGCCGACAGCGGCCCGGTGCGACCGTCCAAGCGGTGCGTCGGCCAGTGCGGCAGGTGTCCATGTGGGGGGTTTGGCGCAAGGGCCAGAAGAAAAACGCGGATTAGCCGGCCGCGTTGCCGGTGTAGTCTTGACCATTGATGGTATCCTTACAGATAAGCGCCCCTCGTTGGGGAGGGGTGTCCCACCGCCGCAGATACGCCCCTGTCCGGGGTTTCACAAGTGATAACTTGTCGCTAGAACGCCCCTTGAGACACTTTTTGCGACATCCGCGTTCACTATCGGAAATTCACCCATGCAGATCGTTACACTGACCGCGGCCCCGGGCGCGCTTGATCCACAGCTTGTCCGCTCGCTTCAGAGTGCATTCGGCGGAGGCGTTGCAAACTGGCTGGCCCCCGATGAGGCGGCCGAGTTTGCCATCGCAAACCGCCCGGTCAACTTTCGCGATGTCTGGCAAAGCGCGCAAGAGATGGGCGTGGACCTGAACATCCTGCCCGCAAAGGGCCGCCGCAAGAAGGTTCTTCTGGCCGATATGGACAGCACGATGATCCAGCAGGAATGCATTGACGAACTGGCCGCCGAGGCCGGGGTCGGCGATCAGGTCGCCAAGATCACCGCAAGGGCGATGAACGGAGAGATCGGTTTCGAAGGCGCGCTGACCGAACGGATTGCCCTTTTGAAGGGGCTGGACCAATCGGTCATTGGCAAGGTGCTGGAAAGCCGGATCACGCTGATGCCGGGCGGGCGGACGCTTGTTGCCACGATGAAGGCCAGTGGCGCCTATGCCGCGCTAGTCTCGGGGGGCTTTACCGCCTTTACCGCCGATGTCGCGGCGCAGCTTGGGTTTGATGAAAACCGCGCCAACACGCTTTTGGTGGAAGATGGCAAGCTGACCGGCAAGCCGGCGCTGCCAATCCTTGGGCGCGATGCCAAGATCGCCGCCCTGAAGGAAATCACCGCCGCGCGCGGTCTGGGTCTTGAGGGTGCCATGGCGGTCGGCGACGGGGCCAATGACCTTGGGATGCTCGGGCTGGCGGGCATGGGCGTTGCCCTGCATGCCAAACCATCGGTGCAGGCCGAATGCGAGCTGCGCATCAACCACGGCGATCTAAGCGCGCTTTTGTACCTGCAAGGCTATGGCCGCGCCGATTTTGTGACCGGGTAAGGCCCGCGCGGGCCGATCAGAACCAGCGTTCCATCGTGGCCAATGTCGCGCCCCACCAGCTTTGAAACTCGGGCCGGGGAAACTTGGGCGCAGGCCCGCCATAGGCCAAAAGCCGGTCACGGGCGCTTTCCCACGTCAGGCGCGGGTTGGATTTGACCTGCATCCACAGCGCATCGGCCGAAGGCACCGAAATCGTGCAAAGCGCAGGATCGGCGGCAACCGATGCCTTGGGGTTCAGAACCGCGCGCAGCGCCGCGATATCGGTCAGCGTGTCGCAAGCGGCCTGATGTTCGATCGTATCGGTGGCCTGAGCCAGCGACATGCCCCAAAGCGGCACCGACCGCCCCGCCAGCGTATCACCGCGCAGCCCGTCAAGGCGGGTTGTGCGCTGGGCAATGCTGGTGGCGGTGGTCACGGCGGCCTTGCGCAACTCGGCCATCTGCGTCTCTTGCGCGGCGCGTTCGGCCTGTAGGCGGGTCAGTTGATCCGACATCTCGGCGGTGCGGCTGGCCAGCGCTTCGACCTCTCCCTGAACGGACCGCAGCGTGGCCTGATTTTCCTGCGCCAGCGTGCGCACGCCAGTCACCGAATGGAAAAGCCGCGATGCGGCGCTGTTCATCGAAGGCACGGTCAGCGTTGCGGCGTTCAGCGCCAGAAGCAGGGCCGCGGCGATCAGGAAAGGCCCGTTCGTGGCAAGGCGAAACAGCCCGCGAACAAAGCGAAAAGGCAGTGTGACGGGTGACTTGCTCATGTATGGCCTCCTTAGATCGTGCTTTTGTACCGGCCGACGACGGCGCCGCGCCGATCCGTGATCGCCGCGTTGAAGTAGTCTTTCGCAACAGGGTGGTTTGCGTCAAGCACGCCCAGCCGGATCAAAAGCGCCACGATCGTCGCTTCAGAGGCGCGCGTGGCCCCGTCGGAAATCTTAAGCGCGATGCCGATCCCCTGCTCGGGGATGATGGCGGTAAAGACGCCCTCGGCCCCAGTCTTGACCGCGACCTTGCCATCCATTGCACGCATCAGCCGGGTGCAGGCGCGCCCCTCACCCGCGACAAGATCGGGATGCCGCGACATCGCCGCGGTCAGGCGCGACATGGCGCGGGCGCGCGGCGAGCTGCCATCATCACCGTCTTTTGCTGCCACCGCAAAGCGGGCCATCGCGCGTGCAACCCCGCCAAGGGTCGATACGAAATTGGGCGCCGAGCAGCCGTCGATGCCATAGCCTGGGCTGGTCTCACCGGTTGTTTCCTCAAAGGCCTCGCGCACCGCAAGCTGAACCGGGTGATCCACCTCGACATATTCGGGCCCGGCGCCAAGGTGACGGGTCAGCGTCAGAAAGCCGCTGTGTTTGCCCGAACAGTTGTTGTGGATGCGGCAGGGCGTCTGGTCGGAACAGATCATCTCTGTCCGCGCCTGCCGGTCATCGGGAAGCTGGGTGCCGCAGCGAAAGTCGTCATCGCCCTTGCCGATCGCTTCCAGCCACGCCTTGATCCGGTCGGTGTGGATACGCGCGCCGTTGTGCGAGGCGCAGGACAGCGCAAGGTGTTCATCCGTCAAACCGGCAGAATCCGCAGCGCCGCTTTCGATCAGCGGCAGGGCCTGGATCATCTTGATTGCCGAGCGGGGAAAGACCAACTGATCGGGGTTGCCCCAGCCCTCGACGATATCGCCCGAAGCGCTTGCGATCGCCACATGTCCCTGGTGCAGGCTTTCCAGAAAATCGCCGCGCCACGCCTCTACCAGCGTCACCGGTGCCGTCATTTGAGAATTCCTTTCCTGCATTGATCAATCTTTGGCAATTTTCCGCCAACAGGGCTTTCGCGCCATTGCGATTTCGCGCTAAAGTCCCGCTTATCGAGTTGAACAGGCGGCTGCTAGAAGAAAAACCAAAACTACGGGTCGTAACGGGCCGTGGCAGGCACCTGAAAAGAGGCATGGACAGCTGGAGGCTGTAGAGAATGATTTCTAATTTCGCACGCGTTTTGGGTGCAGGTTTTCTGATGGTTGCGGCCACGGGTATCGTGACAGGCGCCAAGGCTCAGGACTCAACGAACCGGGTTGCCGCCAAGACCGACTGGAGCGTTTTCGTCGAAAGCGACCCGACCGAATGCTGGGGCGTCTCGGCCCCCAAGGTGACGGTGAACAAGAAGGATGGCCGCGTTGTCGCGGTGCGCCGCGGCGATATCCTTTTGTTTGTCTCCTACCGGCCGGGCAAGGGCGTCAAGGGCGAGGTGTCTTTCACCGGCGGCTATCCCTTTGCGGGCGGATCGACCGTATCGCTGGAGATCAGCGGCAACAGCTTTGAGCTTTTCACCGATGGTGAATGGGCATGGTCGGCATCCACGGGCGATGACGCCAAGATCATCACCGCCATGAAGCGCGGCAGCGAAGCCAAGCTGACCGGGCGTTCGGGCCGGGGTACGGTGACCGAAGACACATTCTCACTTTTGGGCTTTACCGCCGCTTTGGAAGAAGCCGAGGCACGCTGTTCCGGCTAAGGCCGGCCCGGCCGGCAGGCGTGATCCAGCGGAGGCGACCCTTTCAGGGATCGCCGCACCTTTTCTGACTGCCCCTTGGCGGGGCAGGGCGCGAAGCGGGGCAGGGCGCGGCACCTTGCCTGTTGGGTTTGCTGCGCGCATCCTGTATGGGGCGTTGGCAAATCACGAAACCGGGGGCCTTTCATGGCGCAAGCACCGATCACTCAGGACGTTCTGACCATTCCGCGCAAATTGCCGGAAGGGCCGCTGAACCTTGTCGGCCTGACCCGCGCCGCCCTGACAGAGGCGTTGATCACCGCAGGCACGCCCGAGCGGCAGGCCAAGATGCGTTGCGGCCAGATCTGGCAGTGGATCTATCAGAAAGGCGTTCGTTCCTTTGCGGATATGACGAACCTTTCCAAGGAATACCGCGCGCTGATGGCCGAGCATTTCGTCATCGAGGTGCCAGAGGTGGTCACCCGCGAGGTCAGCGAGGATGGCACGCGCAAATACCTTGTGCGTATCGCCGGCGGCCATGAGGTTGAGACCGTCTATATCCCCGAAGAGGGGCGCGGCACGCTGTGTATCTCATCCCAGGTGGGCTGTACGCTGACCTGTTCGTTCTGCCACACCGGCACCCAGAAACTGGTGCGCAACCTGACGCCTGCAGAGATCGTCGGCCAGGTCATGCTGGCGCGCGATGATCTGGGCGAATGGCCCGAGCCCGGCAAGAACCCCCATGATGAGACGCGGCTTTTGTCGAACATCGTTCTGATGGGCATGGGAGAGCCCCTGTACAACTTCGAGGCCGTGCGCGATGCGATGAAGATCGCCATGGACCCCGAGGGCATTTCCCTTTCGCGCCGCCGGATCACCCTGTCAACAAGCGGCGTGGTGCCCGAGATCGGGCGCACCGCAGAAGAGATCGGCTGTCTTCTGGCCGTCAGCTTTCACGCCACCACAGATGAGGTGCGCAACACGCTGGTGCCGATCAACAAGCGCTGGAACATCGCCGAGTTGCTGGAAGCGCTGCGCACCTATCCCAAAGCGTCCAACTCTGAG
This sequence comes from Paracoccaceae bacterium, assembly GCA_030148005.1. Lineage (GTDB taxonomy): Bacteria > Pseudomonadota > Alphaproteobacteria > Rhodobacterales > Rhodobacteraceae > JASBSV01. The sequence goes on from JASBUI010000018.1 coordinate 5,843, forward strand.
CGGATCACCTTTGAATACGTGATGCTGAAGGACGTCAACGACAGTGACGAGGACGCGCACCGCCTGATCGAACTGATCCGCGGCATCCCCGCCAAGATCAACCTGATCCCCTTTAACGAATGGCCCGGTGCGCCCTATGAGCGGTCATCGAACAACCGCATCCGCGCTTTTGCCGACATCATCTATAAGGCCGGCTATGCCAGCCCGATCCGCAAGCCGCGCGGCGAGGATATCATGGCCGCCTGTGGCCAGTTGAAATCGGCGACCGAGCGCGCGCGCAAAAGCCGCCGCCAGATAGAGAAAGAGGCCGGGCTTGGGTAAGCCGGGCCTCTGACAGGTTCTTAAAGACGCAATTGCCGATCAACGAGCGAGGCGGAAGTACTCTGCCTCGTAGTTGTTTTCCATGCCAGAGCCGCAAAAGCCCATGTTCATGTTCGACGTGCCGTCGATCTTGCCACCAGCCACCAGGGACGCGCCCTGAATGCCGTTGGCGTTTGCAGCAAACTCGATATCGTCCTTGGCCAGAAGCTGGCTTCCGTAGACCATCAGGCCCGAGGCAAAGTTCATGCTTCCCATCGTCAGAAGCTTGGAACCGCCGCCTGCGGCGCAGTTGTCATTGCGGCCAACCTGAAGCGACGAGGGGCTGTTGATCGAACGCGCACCGGTCGAAGTTGTTGCAATGATCGAGGAATCGAGCACCGAAGAGGACGACAGCTTGATATCGCAGTTGGCAACCACGACCACGTTGGACAGCGTGGTTTTGGCATCAATCGTGATCCCGCCATTGCCGCAGTTGACCGTGTGAATCCGGCCCGGCGTAAAGTCCGACACAGTGAACTTCTTGCCGTTCAGTTTGATCGGCGTCGTCGTTGTGATGTAGTCGGGCGTATACTTGGCATCGCCAACTTCAAGGCCTGCGATGATATCCGGCAGGCGGTTGATGATCCGCAAACGGTAGCTTCCCGAGCGCAGGGCGGATTCAAGGCCGTCGTTGCTTTTAAAGCCCGACTGCGGCAGGTCGATGTCGTTGATATTGGGCATCGAAACGACCGTACCGGGTTCAAAGGTGTTGTTGTTGTTCATCGAAACATAGCTGTTCGAGTGAATGCAGAAACCGTTGGAGAAACTGTTGTTGGACTGGATGTCGACAACGCCGTCAGCCACGAAACCTTCGCGGAAGCACATCGGGCGGTAGGTTGTGAAGACGGCTGGGGTTGTAACGCCCCATGTGTCCTTGCCAACCCAGTTCGACACAAAGCCCTGAATGGCATTGTGGGTGCCTTCGGTCCGCTTTGTCGTCACCATGACAGCCTCTTTCGAAGTGTCGTCGATCTTGAACGTCTGGTCGACGTAATCCCATGTGCCGAACTTGATATCGGCGGTCGAAAGAACCTCGCCATAGTTGGTTGTGGGCATCGCATGCTCAGCCACACGAACCGCCATTGCCTTGGATTCCTCAGCCGTATGCGTATCGCGATAGTAAAGCGCCGCATGGGCGGCGGAATCGGCAGACATCTGAAGCTGGCTGCGGGCGGACATAAGGTTGGCGACTTCAAGCGAGAAGATGCTGAGTGTTGCCATGATCATCATTACATAAAGCCCAAAAACCGTAAGAGCGCCATCTTCGGAACTCCGAAAGCGCTTTACGGACGGACGCACACTCTTGAGTTGCTTGTACATCGCTTAGTACTCCACGAATTGCGTCGCTCCGACCGTGAGGTCGAAATTCATAAGGGACGCGATCATATTGGTTGCAATCAAATCGTTGACCGGGATTTTCACCACGCTTGTCACCATGCCGTTTTCAATCGTCGTCTTGGCGGTCACATGCTCGGCAAAGGCACCGATAGTGCTGGTGAGGTATTGTTCCACCTCGGCCTCGGTCTTAAAGCGGCCAACCGAAAGGTTTCGGTTCGCATCCTGGACTATCCTGTAAGCTTGGTTCTGACCAAAGAAGACGAACGCTGCGTCCGCGGCCAGAGCCACGAATGCCAGCATGACAGGAAGCCAGAGCAACGTTTCGATCGTGGCTGTGCCATCTTCCCGGCGACGGAACCGCCGCAGTCTTGTTAGAATTTTCCCACGCATAGTAGTTTCCACTCGATCTTGTCCCGATCGTTAATTAAGCAAATGAATGTGTGGGGATTATGGTTAGAATGCGATAAAGCACTTAAAACTTAGAAAAATCGCGTATTCCTAGTAATATATAGAGATATTTGAATTCTTCTGGCGCGCGGTTGGAAGCAATAACCGACGATCCCCGCCAACATTTCCGTTACGGAAACAATGGGCCGGCGCGCTTAGGTCAATTCGACAAAGAATGTGGCAAAAAGCGGGCCGGATTACCCGCATCTGCACGCAAATTGGACGTTAGCACTTTTTATACTTCCAAGTGTTAAGGAAGTCGCGAATCTCTTCGCTCACCAGTTCTCGATGATGTCGACGGCCTGTTGCGCTGTATCGACAAAGCGGAAAAGCTGAAGGTCCTTTTCTGATATCGTTCCGGCCTCGGCCAGAGCTTCCCAGTTGATGATCTTCTTCCAGAACTCGCGCCCGAACAGAAGGAACGGCACGCTTTCCATCCGGCCGGTCTGAATAAGGGTCAGGCTTTCGAACATCTCGTCCAGCGTGCCAAAGCCGCCGGGAAAGACGGCTATCGCCTTGGCGCGCATCAGGAAATGCATTTTACGTATCGCGAAATAATGGAAGTTAAAGCACAGCTCGGGCGTCACATACTCATTCGGCGCCTGTTCGTGCGGCAAGACGATGTTCAAACCGATAGAGACACCCCCCGCATCAACCGCGCCGCGATTGCCCGCCTCCATCACGCCGGGGCCGCCGCCCGTGACGATGACGTTTTCTCGGCTGTCGCTTTCCAGCGATTTCAGCGTCATCAGCCGCGAAAACTCTCGCGCCTGATCATAATATGTAGAAAGTGCGGCCAGCGTCGGCGTGCGCGCCTTGTCCTTGTGGGCAGGCTCGGGGATGCGGGCGCCGCCGAACAGAACGATGGTGCTGTCGATGCCGCGTTCCTCAAGGAACATCTCGGGCTTGAGCAGTTCAAGCTGAAGCCGGACGGGCCGCAGTTCGGGCCGGCAAAGGAAATCTTCGTCGTCAAAGGCCAGCCGGTAGGCAGGCGCGCGGGTCTGCGGCGTGTCTGGAACATGGGTCGCGGTTTCGCGATCCTGATTGCTGTGGCGGAACGGATGCTTGCGATGGTCATTCATGGATCATTCCCTTGCGTTCAGCTGTCCAAGAAGGCCTTATCCGAGCGAACGGTACAAAGCCAGAGCGAGGGGACGCAATGACCGCGTGGACAACTGAAATATCGGCCGCGGCCAAACGGATTGCACCCTATGCCCGGCGCACGCCTGTCATGGCCGGTGTCGATCTGGGGCTGGGGCGCCCTGTTGACCTGAAGCTTGAGCAGATGCAGCACACCGGAAGCTTCAAGGCGCGCGGTGCCTTCAACACCCTTTTGTCCAGCGAAGTGCCCAAAGCGGGCATCGTGGCGGCATCGGGCGGCAACCACGGGGCGGCCGTGGCCTATGCGGCGGCGAGCCTTGGGATAAAGGCGCGCATCTATGTCCCGGAAATTGCCGGACCGGCCAAGATCGCCCTGATCGAAGAGGCGGGCGCCGATCTGGTGGTGGTTTCAGGCGTCTATGCCAAGGCGCTGGAAGAGGCGCGCGCCTACGAGGCCGAAACCGGCGCGATGCAGATCCACGCCTATGACGCGCCGATGACGGTGATCGGGCAGGGCACGGCGATGATGGAATGGGAAGAGCAGGGGCTTGCCGCCGATACCGTTCTGATCGCGGTGGGTGGCGGCGGGCTTATCGCCGGGGCGCTGGCATGGCTTCAGGGGCGGCGCAAGGTCGTCGCGGTAGAGCCTGATCTGGCCCCGACGCTGAACCGCGCGCTGGCAGAAGGGCCAGACACGGTGGTTGAGGTCAGCGGCGTGGCGGCCAACGCGCTGGGCGCCACGCGGATCGGTTCGATCTGTCACGGGCTTGCCGCCGAGGCGGGCATCACCTCTGTCACCGTCCCGGACGAGGCGATCACCAAGGCGCAAGCCATCCTGTGGCGGCAGCTGCGCCAGTTGGTCGAGCCTGCGGGCGCCACGGCGCTGGCGGCATTGATCAGCGGCGCCTACAAGCCCGCCGAGGGCGAAAGGGTGGCCGTTCTGGTTTGCGGCGGGAATATCGCCCCCGATCCTCTGGCCGCCCCTGTGGCAGGGCGCCGCGCCAAACCCCAAGGCTGATTGCGCCGCGCCGCGCCTGCGGCTATAGCGCCCTGAACCGCTGAAATTGCCCGAGGGGAACCTGAAGATGTCAAACGCTCAACTTGAGACCGCAATCGAGGCCGCATGGGAGGCCCGTGACACGATCACGCCGGCCACCACGGGCGAGACGCGCGAAGCCATCGAGGAAACGTTGAGCGCGCTGGACAGCGGCAAGCTTCGCGTGGCTGAACCCCGCGACGGTGGCAAGTGGCACGTCAACCAATGGGCAAAGAAGGCCGTTCTTTTGTCCTTCCGCCTGAACGACATGGAAACGATCCCCGGCGGCAACGGCGCATCGACATGGTGGGACAAGGTGCCCAGCAAGTTCGACGGCTGGGGCGATAACCAGTGGCGCGAAGCCGGTTTCCGCGCCGTGCCGGGATCAATCGTCCGCCGCTCGGCCTATATCGCCAAGGGCGTGGTCCTGATGCCGTCTTTCGTGAACATCGGCGCCTATGTCGACGAAGGTTCCATGGTCGATGGCTGGGCCACGGTCGGATCATGCGCGCAGATCGGCAAGAACGTGCACCTGTCCGGCGGCGTTGGTATCGGCGGTGTGCTTGAGCCGATGCAGGCCGGACCGACCATCATCGAAGACAACTGTTTCATCGGCGCCCGCTCTGAGGTTGTCGAGGGCTGTATCGTGCGCGAGGGTTCGGTTCTGGGCATGGGCGTATTCATCGGCCAGTCGACCAAGATCGTCGATCGCGAAACCGGTGAGGTCATGTATGGCGAAGTGCCGCCGGGTTCGGTTGTTGTTGCAGGCTCTATGCCTTCCAAGAACGGCGTAAGCCTTTACTGCGCCGTGATCGTCAAGCGCGTTGACGAAAAGACACGCTCAAAAACATCGATCAACGATCTTTTGCGCGACTGATCCTATCTAGGCGATTGAAGGCCCGCCGCCGGCGCGCGCGGGCCTAGCGGTTGCTATAGCCTGCGCCAAACCAGCGGGTGACCAGCCGTTCATAGGTGCCATCCTCGCGCAGTTTCAGAAGGCTGCGGTTGAAATCCTCGCGCAGGGGGCTGCCCGACGGAAGCGCCATGCCGTAGTTTTCAGGCTTGAACACCTGCCCCACAAGCCGCGCTTTGCCCACGCCGGCGGTCTGCGCGTAATAGGCAAGGATCGGGCCGTCAAAGACCACCGCGTCAAGCGTGCCCTCTTCAAAGGCATTCAGAAGATCGGCAAGATCGTCGAAAGCCTGAAAGCCGATCCCGCGCAGTTCAAGAAAGCCTGCCGCCGTCGCACCCTGAATGGTGCCAACGCGGCGGCTGTCGAGATCGCTAAGTTTGCTGACATTGGTCTGGATCGCCTCGACCGTCATCGCCGCCGTGATCTTTGCCACGAAGACCGAGACGATAAAAAGGCTGGCCACGACCATCAGAACGGCAAAGACCCGCCCCGGCCTTGAGCGCGGCATGCGTTCTTCAAAGCCGCCGTTGACCACAAGGTTTAGCGCCCACCAGAAAGAGGGGAACATCGCCTCGCGCATGGGTCTGTTGAAATACTCCTGCGCCCGGCGTTCAAAGGCCCACATAAGCATGCCCCCGCCAAAGAGCAGGCCAAAGGCCAGAAGCACCGCGATCAGGATATCGAGCGTAAACAGCGCCGAAATGATCGAATTGCCGCCCTCTGAATAGGGCAGCATGATCCGCAGCCCGCTTTCAAAGATCGGCTGTGAGAAATCCATCACCTCTTCGCGCGTGGCGGTGATCGAAATATTGGCGATGGCCCCGTCGGCGGTGCCGTCCTGAACCGCCATCAGCATATCGCCAAACTTATCCATCCGCGCCATGCGGTAGCTAAGCCCAAGATCCTTGGCGATCGCGTCGAACAGATCGATGCTAAAGCCCACGTCGCGGCCATTCTCGACCATAGAGAAGGGCGGGCGCGTCACCGTTGCGATCACCAGTTGATTGTCTTGTGCACGCGCCGGGGTATCCACCCCCGCGAAAACCGCGATTAGCGTCAGTGCCACGAATGTCAGTAAACGCATGCCAGTTTCCCCATTTCATCTCAGGAATTGCCGATGCAGCCGGAAAAGGCAATGGTTTTGAGCATCTTGACATGGCCCATGTGGCAAGGGCACGTAGCCGCATGGCAAAAGAGAACTCAAAACAGCGCGTCTATACCCTGCTTGTCGAAGTGGGCCGCAAGGATGGTGACGGGCTTCCCAAGGGGGCAACCGGCGCTGCGCTTATGTGCTATGCCAGCGGCGTGGATGAGGCAGAGGCCGTGCGCGAAACGGTTGCGATCCTCAAACAGGCCGATATGGCCCCGCTTGATGTCTCGGGCTATGGCACGCTTGAAGAGCGCCTGAAGGAAGGCCACGACATTCCTGAAAGTGAGCGTGAGATGATGCAGCGCGCGCTTGAGGAAAACAGCGTGATCGTCGCGCAGATGACGCCGTTCTTCGACAAATCCTAAGCTAGGGACCCAGCAAGATGCGACCCGCCGCGGCCGGTTCATCCGCGCCAGGCCAGCGCTAGCCGGTCATCACCGACTGAAGTGTCATTGCTTCGTAGTTGCGCAAGACCGGGCGGGCAGAGCCTGCGTGATGCGGCATGGTTTCGGGCGCGATGCCGCGCAGCATGGTTGTTTGCAAAAGCGCAGCATCAGTGCCGATCGCGCCGACATAAAGGCTTTCAAGCTGGCAACCGGCGATGCGGATCACCTCATGCTGATCCAAAAGCACATGGTACAGTTTGACCGTCGGCCCCATCTTTTCCCAATGCGCCGAAACCCCGTTGACCAGATGGCGCGCCTGAACCAGCACCTCATCTTCGCCAAAGAGATACTCAACCTCTGCGCCGGTGATCAAAAGACATTGCTCGGGCGAGACAAGGATATCGCGCGTCAGGCCGAAATAGGGCGCGCGCAGGCGGATCGGTTGGAACTGGCCGCGCGCGGGCACCTCGCGGGCGCCAACCCAGCGCACCGGCTGGGGACCGCTGTCTTGTGTCATCACCAGATCGCCCGGTTTCAACTGGTCAATCATGCGCGGCCCATCGGGGGTTTCCACGGGCGCATGCGGGGCGATGCAGGCCGAAAGGCCGATCGGTTCAACCCCGGCGGAAAAGCCGAAATAGCTGACCGCCGTGTCGCCGGGCCGGCCCGCCGGGCGCAGCGACATCCGCTCGATGTCGTCAAAGCGGAACGGATGCGGGTTTGAAAGTTCGGACTGGTTCAGCGTCCCGCTGTCGAGGTTTTCGACCGAAAGCAGGCCCCATTTCTTGGACACATCCCATGAATAGGTAATCCGCGCCATGTCTTCGCGGCCCCGAAAGCGCGCATTGACGCGATGCTTTTGCCGCACCGGGCCGTCCTCGAACTCTATCTCTACATGCTGATTGGCCTGGATCGTGACCGAAAAGCGCACCGGGGCGTCGCCCGTGCGGCGATAGTTGATCAGCTTGTGGCGCCCCTCTGGTCCGGGTTCAAACCGGGCCTCGATGACGAAAGTGCCGATCTTCAGGAAAGTGTCTGACGCTTCAAGCCCCAGTGACGAATTGGCCGGTTTGCGTTGCAGGCCCTGGCGCGAAAACACCGGGTCCACGAAATCGCAAAGGGCAAGCCAAGTCATCGCGCGGCCACCCGATCGCCCGCCGGGATGCGGGAAAGTGCGGGCGCAGCCCCTGTTGCGGTGTCTTTCATTCCCATCCCCTTAGGCCGCCACGGCTTTGGCAAACAGTACCTCGGCCTCGAACGCTTTGAGCGTCCGGCGTGCTGATCTGCTGTACCCATCACCGGTCTGGGGGTCAATTTCCGGAAAGAGCGTGCAGATCTCGCGCACCAGCTCTTCTTCGAAACAGCCCGTGGTTTGCGGCCCGGGCAGAAAGCTTTCGGTGGCAAGCCCGTCCGAATAGACCACCTGATGGCGGTCAAACAGGAGGTGAATGTATTCGACCGTGCCGCCCGGCTGGGGCCGGACGCTGTGATCGTTGACCAGATGCTTGGCCGCCACCAGAACCTCTGGTTCGCCAAACAAAAGCTCGGCGTGGATGTCCTGAACCAGAATCCGGTGCTGGGGCGAAACAAGAAGCGTTTCGTGATCGCCGAAGGTGCCGGCCGCAATGCAGATCGGCGCAAAATCGCCCGTCGCCGGAACCGTCCGAGAGCCGATCCAGCGCAGGGGCTGGGGCCCGTCATCATGCGTCACCACAAGATCGCCCGGCACAAGGTCTTCGACCGGCACTTCGCCATCGGGCGTCAGGATCATCGTCCCGGCCACAAAGCAGGGGATCGAGTTGAGCGTGACAAAGCCGACATCGCTTTGGCCGGCAGAGCTGGAAACCTCATAAGTAAAGTTGACCGCTTCGACATCGGCGTCGGCGGTGACATCGATCGTGCCATCGGCGTTCAGCGTCAGCGTCTGGCCGGTGGCAAGCGTCACCGTGTCGCCCGCCACAACCGCCTGACCGTTCAGATGGGTGATCGTCAGCGTGCCGCCGGTGTTGTTGGTGTCATTGGCCAGCACATCCAGCGTCTTTGTCCCCGAAGGCACGATGTTGATCGCGTCATCGGTGGCAACAAGGGTCGTCTGAATGCTTCCGCCCGCGATCAGCAGGTTGGAATCATATGCGCTGTCGCCGGTATCGGCGATCCCGATCCGCAGTGAGTTCACCTGACCCGAAACCACCGGGATCTTCAGCGTCATGGTCAGGGTGAACCCGTCCATTTCGGTGTTGTAGGTGCTGCCCGTATTATCGACGTAAAGGTTCTGGTTGTCGGTCTGGTTGACGTTTCCGACACTGGTTGAGCCATCGCCAACCGACAGCGGCACATGGGTGCCGTTGATCCAAACGCCGACGACGTCGTTATAGATGGAGTTGGCAAACTCAGGGTATTCGTCGGACGAAAAGACGAACTGCATCGTCATCGTATCGCCCGTGGGAATGAAATCGACGTCCATATAGGACGCGTCATAGGTCGGGCCACCGGCGATGGCGTCGAAATCGGCGTTGCCGTCGACGCCCTTGTTGTTGCTGCCCGTTGACGCGCTTTGGTTCGCGTCGCCCTTGCTATTGGTAAAGTTTCTGGCCCTGCCCGTCGACAGGATCACGCCCGTATCGCCCGGCGTGACATCCGGCGATACCGTGTCGCCGTTCGAATAGATGCCGGACGCGCGGTTGTCGCCTGTATAGCTGGCGCTGACGACGGTTACCCCGTCGCCAAAAATTTCCTGAGCCATCGCGGTTGCGTTGGCGCCTGTGTTAACTGGCAGCTTAGATGCTGCAACCATGCCTGCCCCACCCACTTGGAGGCATGCAACAACAGGCGAGATACCGGCACAGAAGTATGCGCATTCCGGGGTATCGCTCGAACGTGACCCTTTGCGGGTCGCCTGTATTTGTGCCCTGCCTCGGGTCTTGAAATTCCGCAGTTTTTCCGCGGTTAACGAATTATTAGGGGATTAAAAAAAATTATCAAAGCAAGAACAGAGTTTTTTCGCGTTTCGGCCTTGAGTGTGTTCAAAACACACGCAAAATGGCCACATGAATGACACAATTGATCCCGTTGACCTTACGTTAAGATTAGTCCGATGCCCATCGGTGACCCCAAATGAAGCGGGCGCGCTCGTGCTGCTCGAGAAGCTTTTGAGCAGTGCGGGTTTCGAATGCACCCGCGTTGATCGGGGCGAGGTTTCCAACCTTTACGCGCGCTGGGGCCGCAGGGGCGCAAACCGCGCCTTTGGCTTTAACGGCCATACCGACGTGGTGCCGATCGGCAATCGCGAGGATTGGAGCGTTGATCCCTTTGGCGCAGAGATCAAGGAAGGGTTCCTTTACGGGCGAGGCGCAACCGACATGAAGTCGGGCGTTGCCGCCTTTGCCGCCGCCGCCATTGATTTCGTCCGGCAAAGCCCGCCTGACGGCGCCATCATTCTGGCCATCACCGGCGACGAAGAGGGCGACGCGATCGACGGAACGACCGCTCTTCTGGATTGGATGGCCGCCGAGGGTGAGACGATGGATGTCTGCCTTGTGGGCGAGCCGACCTGCCCCGACAAGATGGGCGAGATGATCAAGATCGGGCGGCGCGGGTCGATGACGGCCTATTTCACGGCGCGCGGGCTTCAGGGCCATTCGGCCTATCCCCAGCGCGCGCGCAACCCGGTGCCGGCGCTGGCCCGGCTTGTCGACAGGTTGGCGCAGGCCACGCTTGACGAAGGGACCGATCACTTTGACGCCTCGACACTTGCGGTGACGACCTTTGACACGGGCAATCCGGCCAACAACGTCATTCCCGCCAGTTGCCGCGCTACCGTCAACATCCGTTTCAACGACGCCCATAGCTCGGAAAGCCTGACAAAATGGCTGAGCGATGAGGCCGCCGCGGTTGCAAAGGAAACCGGAATAGACATCACGATGACGGTCAAAGTGTCCGGCGAAAGCTTTGTCACTCCGCCGGGCGCCTTGTCAGAGCTTGTCGCAGGCGCGGTTGAGGCCGAGACCGGCGTCACACCGGTCTTGTCCACCAGCGGCGGTACCTCGGATGCCCGTTTCGTCAAGAACCACTGCCCGGTGGTCGAGTTTGGCCTTGTCGGGCGCAGCATGCATCAGGTCGACGAGCGGGTGCAGGTTTCGCAAATCCACCAGCTGAAATCGATCTATACCCGCATCCTGCGCGACTATTTCGCATGACCGCCCAGATCGTTGAAACGCGCGACATCGACACCTGCCTGAAACTGCGAGAGGCGGTTTTCACCCACGAGCAGGGGGTCAGCAGGCAAGAGGATCAGGACGGTCTGGACGACAGCGCGCGGCATCTTCTGGCAACGGCCGATGGTGTTCCGGTGGGCACGGCGCGGCTGTTGGCCAAGGGCAGCATCGGCAAGATCGGCCGCGTCTGCGTTCTGCCGCAGTTTCGCGGGCAGGGCCTTGGCGTTACACTTATCGAAAAATCGCTGGAGCTTTTTCGCAACACGCCCCGGATCGACCGCGCCCGTCTAAGCGCGCAGGTCCCGGCGCTGGGCTTATACGAAAAGCTGGGCTTTCGCGCGCATGGCCCCGAGTATCTGGACGCCGGGATTTTGCACCGCGACATGGACCTGCCCCTGTGAGACGCCCCCGCCTTGTCGTGATGCTGAAAGAGCCGCGCGCGGGGCGGGTCAAGACAAGGCTGGGCCGCGATATCGGCATGACCGCCGCCGCGTGGTGGTTTCGCCATCAAAGCGCGTCGATCCTGCGGCGGCTGGATGACCCGCGCTGGCAACTTGTCATCGCCGCAAGCCCCGACCGCGCCGCAAGCACCTGCCGCATCTGGCCTGCGCATCTGCCGCGCATGGCGCAGGGCGGAGGCGATCTGGGCCAGCGCATGGCCGGCATCATCCACCGTTTGCGCCCGGACCCGGTGGTCATCATCGGCGGAGATATTCCCGGCATCATGCCGATCCATATTGCTCAGGCTTTTGGGGCGCTTGGGTCCGCGCCCCTGACATTCGGGCCAGCCGATGACGGCGGTTACTGGCTTATCGGATTTTCCGGCCCGCGCCCGCCGCCCGCCGGTTTTCTAAGCGGCGTCAGATGGTCGACGCGCCACGCGCTTGCCGACAGTATCGCCACCGCCCCGGACCTGCGCCACCGGCTTGTCGCAACGCTTGGCGATGTAGACACCGCCGCCGATCTGGCGGTGTTGCCGCGTCATTTCCCTTGAAATATCGCCGCGCTGCGCGAGATTGTGTTCAGCCACGCGCACAAACCGGGATCGGACCAATATGACCACGCTTGTTTTCATCGTTCTTCTTGCCGCCTGCGGGGCGGCCGCTTCGACCGGTATGCAGTTCAAGCCCGGCGCGTGGTATCGCGGCCTGAACAAGCCGCGCTGGACGCCGCCGAACCTAGTTTTCCCCATTGCGTGGACCATTCTTTATGTCCTGATCGCCTATGCCGGAAGCCGCGTGGCGATGATCCCCGGCGCGGGGCTGGCGATGGCGTTCTGGGCGCTTCAGATCGCTCTGAACACCCTTTGGACGCCGGTCTTTTTCGGCAATCACAACCTGCGCGGCGGGCTGATCGTGATCGTCGCCTTGGGCTTGGCCATTGCCGGGACGATCGCCACCATGCTTCCGCTGGATCGTATAGCGGCGCTATTGATGCTGCCTTATCTGTTATGGGTGGGTTATGCGACCGCACTGAACCTTTGGATCTGGCGGGCCAACTGACGGGCCGTCAGCTTTGCGACAGCTTGCCGAAGATGCGGTCGCGGTGTTCCTGCATGTAGATGCGCATCCACGGCGTGAACCGTTCGGGGTGGCGTGAGATTTCGGCGGCCAGATCATATAGTTCGATCCAGCGCACTTCCATCACCTCGGCCGGGTTGGGTTTGACCTTAAGGTCATCGCCCGCCTCGACGACGTAAAGCTGAACCACCTCATGTTCGGTCAGCCCCCCGCCCACATCGGCGCGATACTCGATCTGGTCGCGATGCGCGGGGAAAAGCCCCTTGATCCCAAGCTCTTCATTCAGGCGGCGGATGGCGCAATCGGCCGGGCTTTCGCCCCAGCCGGGGTGCGTGCAACAGGTGTTCGCCCACAAACCCGGCGTGTGATACTTTTCCATCGCCCGGCGCTGGATCAGCATCTCGCGGCGGCGCATCACAAAGACCGAAACAGCCGGATGCCGCAGCCCCCTGCGGTGCACGTCCAGCTTGTCGATCGGCGTCAGCGTGCCGTCCAGCCATGCTGGAATCATATTGTCCGAATTGCTCATTCGAACGATATAATGGTGCCGCGGTGCAATATGGAACCGCGCAGCGCACTTGGCGGCGAAAGGCCGCGGCTGGCGGTTCGCGCCGTTGCCCGGGCTTTCACGAAAAGTTGGCTGAATGTGGCTCTACGCCCGGCAGCAAGACGGCTATCTTAAAGCAATTCATCAAAGAGAGGTCCCGACATGCGTACCGCAATTCAACTGAGGACATTGATCTGGGCGCTGACCCTGCCGCTTGTATTTGCCGCGGCGGCCACCGGCGCAAGTGCCGCCAGCCACGACCCGCTGGTCCCCAAGGGAAGCGCCGAGGCGGGCAAGACCACCTTTCGCCAGTGCTTTGCCTGCCATGTCGTGGTCGATCCTGGCGGAAAGACGCTTGCCGGGCGCAATGGCAAAACTGGCCCCAACCTTTATGGCGTTGCCGGGCGCGTTGCCGGGTCCAGAAACGACTATAAGTACGGGAGGTCGATTAAAGCGGCCGGCGCCGCCTCAGGTGATCGCGCGCCGCTTGTCTGGAACGAAAAGAACTTTGTGGCCTATGTTCAGGACCCGACCGGGTTTCTGCGGGACTATCTGGGCGACAAACGGGCAAGGGCGAAGATGACGTTCAAGGTGCGCGCGTCCAAGGATGCGGCCAACCTATACGCCTATCTTTACTCGCTTGCCCCGCCGCCCGCGGCCAACTAGCGCCGCGCCGCGCCAAGCTGAAAGCCGGCCCTGCACAGGCGGCGGGGCCGGGGCTTTTGCGCATGACGGCCCTTTTCAGCCGTGCTAGTCGGTGGATATGAAGCCGATCCCCTCAAAGGACGAAATCCTTGCATGGATTTCGGACAACCCGACACAGACCTCCAAACGCGATATCGCCCGTGCCTTTGGCATCAAGGGCGCCGCCCGGATCGATCTGAAGCGCATTCTTAAAGAGCTTGAGGCAGACGGCCATCTGGAAAAACGTCGCCGAAGCTATCGCGACCCCGATCGTCTGCCGCCTGTTTCGGTGCTTGAGGTCACGCCGGACAGCGACGGCGACCTATTTGCCCGCCCGATGGAATGGGAAGGCGAGGGGGCTGCGCCGATCATCCTGCTGATGCCGCGCGCCGGTGATCCCGCGCTGGCGGCGGGCGAGCGGATACTGGCCCGGCTGACAGAGGTCAAAGACGCCCCGCACGCCTATGAGGCGCGCCTGATCCGGCGCATCGGCACCAACCCGCAGCGCATCCTTGGCGTGTTCCGCGCCTCGCATGAGGGCGGGCGCATCCTGCCGGTAGACAAGGGATCGGACAAGGAATGGCGCGTGGCCGCAGGCGCAACCGAGGGCGCGCAGGATGGCGAGCTGGTCGAGGCCGAAGCGGCCGGACCCAAGGGCCGAATGGGCCTGCCTGCCGCACGTATCGTTGCGCGTCTGGGCGATCCATCGGCGCCGCGCGCGGTGTCGCTGATCGCGATCCACGAACACGGTATACCGGATGCCTTTCCCGATGATGTCATCGCCGAAGCCGACCGCGCCAAACCCGCCCCCCTGAAAGGGCGCGAAGACCTGCGCGATCTGCCGCTTCTGACCATCGACCCGGCAGATGCGCGCGACCGCGACGATGCCTGTTACGCCGAGCCGGACAAGGATCTGGCCAACCCCGGCGGGCACGTCATCTGGGTGGCGATTGCCGATGTCGCGCATTACGTCACGCCGGGATCGGCGCTGGACCGCGAGGCGCGAAAGCGCGGAAATTCGACCTATTTCCCCGATCGCGTCGTGCCGATGCTGCCCGACCGCCTGTCGGGGGACTTATGTTCGCTGCACGAAGGCGTGCCGCGCGCGGCCCTTGCGGTGCGGATGGTGATCAACGCCAAGGGCGAAAAGATTGCCCATGATTTCCACCGCATCCAGATGCGTTCGGTGGCATCGCTGAACTACGAAGAGGTTCAGGCCGCCATCGACGGCACCCCAAGCGAAAAGACCGAACCCCTGACCGAGCCGCTGCTGCGGCCGCTTTTCGCCGCCTACGAGGCACTCAAGATCGCCCGCGAGGCGCGCCAGCCGCTGGAGTTGGACCTGCCCGAACGCCAGATTGTCCTGTCCGATGACGGCAAGGTCGCCTCGGTCGCGGTCAAAGAGCGGCTGGATGCGCACCGGCTTATTGAAGAGTTCATGGTGCTGGCCAATGTCGCCGCCGCCGAAACGCTGGTCGCCAAACGCCAGAACCTGTTGTTCCGTGTCCACGAAGAACCCGCCCCCGAAAAGATCGCCGCGCTGCGCGAGGTTGCCAGCGCCGCCGGTTTCGGACTGGCCAAGGGGCAAGTCCTTCATACACGGCAGCTTAACCGCCTTTTGGCGCAGGCCGAGGGATCGGACGAGGATGAGCTGATCAACATGTCGACCCTGCGGTCGATGACGCAGGCCTATTACAGCCCTGAAAACTTTGGCCACTTCGGTCTTGCCCTGCAACGCTATGCGCATTTCACATCGCCGATCCGCCGCTATTCGGACCTGATCGTGCACCGGGCGCTGATTTCGGCCCATGGCTGGGGCAAGGATGGGCTTAGCCCCGAGGACATCGAAACGATGGAGGCCACGGCCAAGGCCATTTCCGACACCGAGCGGCGGTCGATGATGGCCGAGCGTGACACCACCGATCGCTACCTTGCCAGCTATCTGTCCGAGCGTGTGGGCAACGAAATGGGCGGGCGTATTTCGGGCATCACCCGGTTCGGCGTTTTCGTCAAGCTGGATGAAACCGGGGCCGACGGCCTTGTCCCGATCCGCGACCTTGGGCAAGAGTATTTCCGCCACGATCCCGATACCCAGACCCTGACAGGCGCCGACAGCGGCATGACCATTGGCCTTGGCCAGCGCGTCACCGTGCGCCTTGCCGAAGCCGTACCGGTGACAGGCGGGCTTTTGCTGGAACTCATTGAGCTTGAGGGCCAGGCCCTGCCCAAATCGCGCCGGGGCGGACGCGGAAAACCAGTGCGGCGCAAGGTCGGATCGGCCCGAAAGAAGGCTGATAAGGTCAAGCGCAAGGTCAAACGCACCCGCCGCTAGCGCCCCGCGCCCCCTTGGCGGGCAATTGGCCGCCGAGCGCCCGCGCGCCGCTTTCGCGGTCAGGCATTTGCGGCTAGACTGAAGAAAACGGGCAAGTCAATTCAGCAGGGGACCCATGCGTTCATTCACAAGTTTCGCTCTGGCGATATTTTGCGCCATGCCGGTCTGGGCCGAGGGCGCGGTAGAAACATCGCCCAAACCGCGCCCGCGCGCCGAAGCGCCCGGCCTTGCCGCTCTTGCGCCCACCTCTGTTGCCCGCTCTATTCGGCCGCAGGCCAGAAAGGGCGTCACCGTGCAGGTTTCAACCGCAAACATCAGCTTTCGCAACTGGATGTCCCGGTTCCGGCCCCGTGCCCGCCGCGCCGGGATCAGCGAGGCCACGCTGGACCGCGCCTTTCGCGGCGTGCGCTATAACACCTCTGTCATTGAAAAGGACCGCAACCAGTCCGAATTCACCAAGCAGATCTGGGAATATCTTGATAGCGCCGCGTCGGACAGCCGCGTCACCAACGGCAAGGCCGCCCTGCGCGAGAACCGCCGCGTGCTGGAGCGGATCGAGGCACATTACGGCGTTGAAAAAGAGGTCGTGACCGCGATCTGGGGGCTCGAAAGCGCCTATGGCACCTACAAGGGCAACCTGCCGGTGATCGAATCGCTGGCGACGCTGGCCTTTGACGGGCGCCGCGGATCGTTTTTCGAGGCTCAGCTTATTGCCGCGCTGAAGATCATCCAATCGGGCGACGTGGCCCCCCGCAACATGACCGGAAGCTGGGCCGGGGCCATGGGCCACACCCAGTTCATCCCGACATCCTATCTGGCCTTCGCGGTGGATTTCACCGGCGATGGCAAGCGCGACATCTGGTCGGATAACCCCGCCGATGCGCTGGCATCAACCGCCGCCTACCTGAAGAAATCAGGCTGGGTAAAGGGCCAGCCTTGGGGCGTCGAGGTGACGCTGCCGCGCGGTTTCGACTATGGCAGCGCCAATCGCAAGACGCGCAAGCTTCCCTCGCAATGGGCCCGTCTGGGCGTGCGCAGCGCCGATGGCAAACGCATTGCCGACTATGGCCCTGCGTCGATCCTTTTGCCCGCAGGCGCGCAGGGCGCGGCCTTTATGATCTTCAAGAACTTCAGCGCGATTGAACGCTATAACGCCGCCGACGCCTATGTGATCGGTGTTGGCCACCTGTCCGACCGGATCGGCGGCGGCCCCAAGATCCGGGCCAATTGGCCGCGTCAGGACCGCGGGCTGCGTTTCAGCGAAAAGCAGGAGATGCAGCGGCTTTTGACCCGGCGGGGTTTCGACACCCAAGGCGTTGACGGGATCATCGGGCCGCGCACCATTTCCGCCGTGCGCAGCTTTCAGCGCTCTGTCGGTCTGGTGCCGGATGGCTATGCCTCTTTGTCGATCCTGAAAAAGCTGCGCTAGGGCGCCTTTTCAGCCGGTATTTCGTAGGGGCAGGGCAATGACCTTGCCCCGGGGCTCTAGCCGCGGAACCTCGGGCGGGACCGGTTTTGCCGATGGATCGGGCACCGGGGTCAGCCGCGGGCGGATCAGGGCCATGGGATGGGCCCGCAGGGTCAGGCGCATCGAGACGTAATCTTCGACCACCTCTTCGCCAAGGGTCATCTCTGGCAGCGAAACATGGGGTTCATCCCCGCCCTCGCCATCCAGATCACGGGCGAAAAGCGGTAGCGGCTTGTCACCCAGAAGCGCGCGGGCCTGCCAGAGCGCATCGCGCCGCGACAGCCCCAGATCGCCAAAGGCGTCGGCCTCGGCCAGTGTCGTGATCAGCTTGGGCGGGGTGCCGGCGCGGCGCCAGAGGTCTTGCAGGCTTTGATAGCCGTTGCCGCGCGCCGCCGTGATCCATGTGGCGTCTTCTTCCTGCATGCGCTTGATCTGGCGAAAGCCCAGTCTAAGCGCCAGCCCGCCCTTGCCGTCCGCTTCCATCGTATTGTCCCAGAACGAGGCGTTGATCGACACCGGCCGCACCTCGACCCCGTGTTCGCGCGCATCGCGCACGATCTGGGCGGGGGCGTAAAAGCCCATCGGCTGAGAGTTCAGAAGCGCGCAGGCAAAGATGCCCGGATGGTGGCATTTGAGCCATGCCGAGACATAGACCAAAAGCGCAAAGCTGGCCGCGTGGCTTTCGGGAAAGCCGTAGCTGCCAAAGCCTTCGATCTGGGAAAAACAGCGTTCGGCAAAATCGCGGTCATAGCCCCGGTCGGCCATGCCCCGCAGAAAGCGGTTTCGAAACTCGGACACGTTTCCATGTTTCTTGAAGGTCGCAAGCGAGCGGCGCAAACGGTCGGCCTCTTCGGGGGAAAAGCCCGCGCCGATGATGGCGATCTGCATGGCCTGTTCCTGAAACAGCGGCACGCCCAGCGTCTTGCCCAGAACCTTGCCAAGCTCATCGGAGGGAAAAGAGACCTCTTCCTCTTTGTTGCGGCGCCGGATGAAGGGATGCACCATATCGCCCTGAATCGGGCCGGGGCGGATGATGGCGACCTGAATGACCAGATCATAAAAGCAGCGCGGCCGCATGCGCGGCAGAAAGTTCATCTGGGCGCGGCTTTCGACCTGAAAGACGCCAAGGCTGTCGGCATTGCACAGCATGTCATAGGTCGGCTGGTCATCCTGCGGGATATTGGCAAGGTTATATTCGCCCCCAAGGTGGCTTTGGATCAGGGCAAAGGCCTTGCGGATACAGCTGAGCATGCCAAGGGCCAGAACATCGACCTTGAGAATGCCAAGCGTGTCGATGTCATCTTTGTCCCAGCAGATGACGGTGCGGTCTTCCATCGTTGCATTCTCGATCGGGACAAGTTCATCCAGCCGCCCTTCGGTGATGATGAACCCGCCGACATGCTGTGACAGGTGCCGGGGAAAGCCGTTGATCTGGGCGCAAAGTTCAAGCGTCTGGCGCAGGCGGCGGTCGGTCGGATCAAGCCCGATCTCATGCAGGCGCTCATCGCTGGCCCCGGCCCCGCCCCAGCCCCAGACCTGACTGGACATCATCGCGATGGTGTCATCGGACAGCCCCATGGCGCGGCCCACCTCGCGGATCGCGCGTTTGCCGCGATAGTGGATGACGGTGGCGCAAAGCCCCGCGCGGTGGCGGCCATAGCGTTCATAGATATGCTGGATCACCTCTTCGCGCCGTTCATGTTCGAAGTCGACATCGATATCGGGCGGCTCATCGCGGGCCTCGGAAACGAAGCGTTCAAAGACCATCGTGCCGATCTCGGGCGCGACCGAGGTGACGCCAAGCGCATAGCAGACCACCGAATTGGCCGCCGAGCCGCGCCCCTGGCAGAGGATGCCGCGCGAGCGGGCAAAGGCCACGATGTCATGGACGGTCAAGAAGTAAGGCTCATAGCCCAGCTTGCCGATCAGCGTCAGTTCATGCTCAAGAAGGTTCTGCACCCGCATGCTGGCCCCTTCGGGATAGCGCCAGTGCAGCCCGGCGCGCGCCAGCCGGGCCAGCCGCTGGGCCGGGCCTTCGCCATCGGCGATCTCGGAGGGGTATTCATAGCGCAGCTCATCCAGCGAGAAACCAAGGCGCGAGACGATGCGGTCCACTTCGCTCAGGGCCCGGGGGTGCCTGCGAAAGATCACCTGCATCTCGGCCTGCGCGCGCAGCCGCTGTTCGGCGTTGGCCTGCGCGGCGCGCCCCAGCCGGTCAATGCGAACCCCGGTGCGGATCGCGGTCAGAACATCCGTCAGCTTGCGCCGGGCGCCGTGGTGCATCACCGGGCTGGCCGAGGCGACAAGCGGCAGCGACAGGGCGCTGGCCAGCCCTGCCATACGCGCAAAGCGGGTTTCGTCGCGGCCATCATAGCGCGGCGCCATCAGTAGGCTGACCTGCCCGGCAAAGCGGCGCGACAGCTGTTGCGCCTGTGCCGCCCATGCACCCGCGCCGGGCGGTCCGGACAGCGCCTGTGGGCAGGGGTGCAGGAGCAGCTCAAGCCCTTCGCCAAACTCCAGAAGGTCCTGCAGGTGCAAGAGGCAACTGCCCTTTGGCGCGCGCCGTCGCCCCACCGTCAGCATCCGGCACAGGCGCCCCCAGGCGGCGCGGTCGCGTGGCAGGGCGGTGGCGCTGAACCCGTCCTCAAGAACGATCCGGGCCGCGGGCAGAAGCCGGGGCGCATTGCGGATTGCCGCGCTGGGCGGGGGGGCGGGCAGGCCCCGCGGCGCAGGCGGGCCGATCGGGTCGCGGTCAGCGGCGCGGCGCAGCCGGGCCCAGCGGGCAATCTCACGCGCCTGGGTATGCGCGCGGACGATACCGGCGACCGAGTTTTCATCGGCGATGGCGATGGCAGGCATGCCCAGAAGCGCGGCGCGGTCCATGTATTCCTCGGGGTGCGAGCCGCCGGTGAGGAAGGTGAAGTTCGAGGTTATGGACAGTTCGCAAAAGGGCATGGGGCTGGCAGCCTGTCGGGGTGGGAGTGGATATTTTCACCACAAAGAAGAGTGGGCCTGCCCATTATATTCACGTTTTGTTCTTTTTGCGAGTCCCGCGGAGAGGCCGGTTTCCGGGCTGATTGCCGAACTTCAGATGTCGTTCTGGAAGGCCTGCAGGACCCTTTGGTAGACATCGCGTTTGAAGGGGACGATTGCCTGCACCAGGCCTGAGGGCTGAAGCCAGCGCCAGCGGGCAAATTCGGGTGTGCCGGCGGTGATGTCGATATCTTCATCGCGCCCTTCAAAGCCCAAGAGGAACCACTTTTGCCTTTGGCCGCGATAGCGCCCCTTCCAGAGTTTGGGGATAAGATCATGTGGCAGATCGTAGGGAATCCAATCCGTTGTCTGGCGGCGCATTCTTACCAGTTCGGGCGGGATGCCGGTTTCTTCGCGCAGCTCGCGCAGCGCTGCCTCTTCGGGGGTTTCGCCGTCATCGATACCGCCCTGCGGCATTTGCCATGCGCCCGGGCTGTCGAGCCTTTCGCCCACGAAGACCTTGCCGCCGGAGTTGACCAGCATCAGGCCGACGCAGGAGCGATAGGGCAGGTGGGCGATCTGATCGGGGGTCATGGCAAGGCAATCCTGTCTTGTTGAGCGAAGGGGCCGGCGAAGGGTGCGCCGGGGCAAAATGTGGCCAATCCGATCCGATGTGCAAGGGGGGCGGCGCAATGGTGGCCAAAGAAAAGGGGCGCGGCACCGAAATCCGGCCGCGCCCCCAATGCTTTATCCCAAGGTCGATCAGCGGTTTGGCGACAGGGCCGACAGACCTTTGAGAACGTCCAGCGCATAGGCCAGTTGCGGATCGTCCTCGCGCAGCTTGGCGGCAGCTTCGGCGGCGGCGCGATCAGCCTCGATCTGGCGGATCTCGTCGTCGGTCAGGCTGTCGTTGTTGAGCGCGCCGCGCAGGTCCGCTTCGGAGCGGAAGCGGGGCGGCTTTGCTGCCTCATCGGGGGCCTTGTCGGTGTTGTCGGCAGGGGTGACGACCGGCTGTTTGACCACGATGTCGGGCGTAACGCCCAAGGACTGGATCGAGCGGCCCGACGGCGTGTAGTAGCGCGCCGTTGTCAGGCGCATTGCCGAGCGTCCGCGCAGCGGCATCACCGTCTGAACAGAACCCTTGCCAAAGCTTTTGGTCCCCACGACCACCGCACGGCGGTGATCCTGAAGCGCGCCGGCGACAATCTCGGAGGCCGAAGCAGAGCCGCCGTTGATCAGCACCACAAGCGGCTTGCCATTGGTCAGATCGCCCGGTGTTGCATTGAAGCGGTCACCGTCTTCGGGGTTGCGCCCGCGGGTCGAGACGATCTCGCCCTTTTCGAGGAACGCGTCCGAGACCTTGATGGCCTGGTTCAGAAGGCCGCCGGGGTTGTTGCGCAGATCCAGAACGACACCGTTGACCTTGTCCATGCCGCCAAGATCGGCAACGGCCTTTTTCAGCCCCTCTTCGAGGTTGGGGTAGGTCTGATTGTTGAAGGTGGTAACACGCAGAACGACGGTGCTGCCTTCGGTGCGGGTGCGCACGGCGGTCAGTTTGATCGTGTCGCGGATGATCGAGACATCGAAGGGTTCATCGACGCCTTCGCGCACCACGGTGATCAGGATCTCTGATCCCACCGGGCCGCGCATCAGTTCAACCGCCTGATCAAGGTTCAGGCCCAGAACGCTTTCGCCGTCGACATGGGTGATGAAGTCGCCCGACTGGATGCCGGCCTGCGCCGCAGGGGTGCCATCGATGGGCGAGACGACTTTCACAAAGCCCTCTTCCTGCGTCACCTCGATGCCAAGGCCGCCAAACTCTCCGCTGGTCTGTTCACGCATATCCGTGAAGTCCTTGGGCGGAAGATAGGACGAATGCGGGTCAAGCGATGTCAGCATGCCGTTGATGGCCGCCTCGATCAGCTTGGCCTCATCAACCGGTTCGACATATTGCGAACGGATACGTTCAAAGATGTCGCCAAAAAGGTCCAGCTGTTCATAGACGTTGGTCGTCTTCTTGCTTTCCTGGGCGATCAGGGGGCCGGCGATCTGTGTTGTCAAAAGCGCCCCGGCCAATGTGCCACCGATGGCGGCCATCACGAATCTCTTCATCTGTATCATTCCTTGTTCAAGGCGAACCACTGGGACGGGTCCACGGGCTCTGAGCCCACTCTCATCTCTATATAAAGCGTTTCTGACTGCTGGGCACCACTCCCTTCGGCGGCTTGCGTCAAAAATGCATCAACACTTGTATCTTCGCCACCCATCAACCCGACCGGCGTGTCGGCCGGGATGACCTGACCTGTCTTACCGTAAACCTCGGCGAGCCCGGCCAAAACCAAAAGATAGCCTCCGGCGGGCTCAAGGATCATCACATTTCCGTAGTCGAGAAGCGGCCCGGCATAGCGAATGGTCGATGGCCATGGCGTCGAGACAAGGGCGCGGGGCTGGGCGGCGATCACAAGACCGGGGCGGCGCACACCGGCGGCGTCCGCTTCGTTAAAGCCGCGCAGGACCGTGCCGATGACCGGCAGACGCAGCGCGCCGCGCATGTCGGTAAAGCTTGCCACCCCATCGCTGTCGCTTTCGGTCAGCCCGCTGGCAAAGGCCTTGAGCGTCTCGGCGCTGGCCACAAGGGCGCGCATCTGGGCGGGGTCATCGATAACGCGGCGTGGCAGATCGGTGCGGTCCGATATCGCCTGGCTAAGTTTGGTGCGGGCAAGTTGTAGCCCTGCAAGGCTTTGCTCAAGCGTGGTGGTGGCCGAGGCCTGAAGCGCGCTTAAGACCGAAAGTTCATCAAGCTGCTGGCGCAGGCCCGCGGCCTCGGCCTGCAGGGCGGGCGTGATTTCCGAGAGCATCATCCCCGAACGCGCGGTTCCCAAGGGGCCGCTGGGGTGCAAAAGCAAAAGCGGCGCGGACTGGGGTTTCATCGTCATCATCACCGAAACAAGGCGTTCGATGCGCTCGCGCTTGCCTTCCAGAGAAAGGGCGACGGTGCGTTTGCGGATCGCGGCGCGGCGCATCGCCTCGCGAAAGGCGGTCAGGCCGTTTTCATAGGCGTGGATCGTCTGGGTCAGCGCCGCGACCCGGTCGCTTGCCTTGTCGGCCTGATCAAGTGAGGCCAGCGCCACCGCAAGATCGCGCGATGCGCGCCGGGCGATCTCTGCCGGGTCCTGATCGACCGCGGCCCAAAGCGGGGCCGCGCCTGACACCGCCAGGCTGGCAATCAGCGAAAGGACAAGCGCGCGGATCATTCGGTCAGCACAACCCCCGTCATCTCTGGTGGGATCGGCAGCCCCATCAGCGTAAGCAGCGTTGGCGCGATATCGGCCAGCCGCCCGTCGCGCAGTGTTGTGCCCTCGGGCGCGCCGAAAAGCGCCACCGGCACCGGGTTGGTCGTATGGGCGGTATGCGGCCCGCCGGTGACAGGGTCGATCATCACCTCGCAGTTGCCGTGATCGGCGGTCACAAGCATCACCCCGCCGCATTTCTCAAGCGCCGCCGTCACCCGGCCAAGGCCCTGATCGACAGCTTCGCAGGCCGCGATCGCCGCCTGAAGGCTTCCGGTGTGGCCGACCATATCGGGGTTGGCATAGTTGGTGACGATCAGGTCATAGCCTGCCTCGATCGCGGCGACGAAGCGGTCGGTCACTTCCTGCGCCGACATCTGCGGCTGCAGATCATAGGTGGCGACTTTGGGTGACAGCGGCATGAACCGATCCTCGCCCGTCTGCGCCGCCTCACGGCCGCCGTTCAGAAAGAAGGTCACATGCGGATATTTCTCTGTCTCGGCCAGCCGGAACTGGCGCCGCCCATGTTTGGCCACCCATTCACCCAGTGTATTGACGATGTCCTGCTTGGGGTAGGCCGCCGTCATGAATGTGCTGTGGCGCGAGGAATAGTCGACCATGCCCAGCATGGCGGCCAGTTTCGGGCGCGTTCCGGTATCGAAGGCGTCAAAGTCGGGATCGCCGATGGCTGAAAGGATCTCGCGCGCGCGGTCGGCCCGGAAGTTGACGAAGAACACGCCGTCGCCGTCCTTGATCGGGTGCGGATGCATGACGCTGGGGGTTATGAACTCATCCGTCTCGCCGCGCGCATAGGCGGCGGCGATCGCAGCAGAGGCATCCGCGTAGCTGTCGCCGCGGGCGTGGACGATCGTGTCATAGGCCTTTTTCACCCGGTCCCAGCGATTGTCGCGATCCATGGCGAAATAGCGCCCCGACACCGACACGATGGCAGGCCCGCCGGGAAGGGCCGCTTCGAGCGCTTCAATCTGCTCAAGCGCCGATTGCGGCGGCACATCGCGCCCGTCGGTGATGGCGTGAATGGCGCAGGGTATGTGGCTGTTGTCGAGCATGGTGGCGGCGGCGGCGATATGGCTTTGGTGGCTGTGAACCCCGCCCGGTGAGGCCAGACCAACGAGATGCGCGGTGCCGCCTGTGCTTTTCAGCTTGGCGATGAAATCAAGGATGGCGCGGTTTTCAAAGAACGAGCCGTCCTCGATCGCAAGGTCGATCTGGCCAAGGTCCATCGCAACAACGCGCCCGGCGCCGATATTTGTGTGACCCACCTCGGAGTTGCCCATCTGCCCGGACGGCAACCCCACATCGGGGCCATGGGTGGTCAGAAAAGCGCGCGGCCCATGCGCCATGATCCGGTCGAAGTTCGGGGTATGCGCCTGAAGCGGCGCATTGCCTTCGCGCTGATCCGAATGGCCCCAGCCATCAAGGATGCAAAGGACGACGGGCTTGGGCGCGGGGGTGTCGGCGGCTTTGGTCATGGCGCCTTCATACTGCGGATCGGGCCCGTGTTGAACCATCTGCAATGAGTATTTTTTCAAAGAAGAAAGAGCGGGCCTGGGCGGCGCCAAAGGTGACGCTCAGGCGCGATGATAGGGGGCGCCGGAGAGGATAGAGGCGGCGCGATAAAGCTGTTCTGTCAGCATCACGCGGGCCAGCATGTGGGGCCAGACCATCTTGCCCAGCGAAAGCATCATGTCAGCGCCTTGCGCAAGCTGGGGCTGAAGCCCGTCGGCGCCGCCGATCAGAAAGGCGATATCCTGACGGCCATTGTCGCGCCATGTGGCAAGCTTGTCTGCAAGCTGGGGTGAGGACAGCGTCTTGCCGCGCTCATCAAGCGCCACGCGCAGCGCCCCGGCGGGGCATGCCCGTTCCAGAAGCGCGGCCTGACCGTCCGGCCCGCCGCCCTTGCGGTCGTCAATCTGGTGGATGTTCAGGGGGCCGATCGACAGCGCCCGGCCGGTACGATCGAACCGGGTTTTATAGTCCTCGATCAGCTCATGTTCGGGGCCGGATCGCAGGCGGCCGATGGCGCAGATATGCACGCGCATCTAACGGCTCAATTTCAGGGCAGAAACAGGCGCGCCCGGCAAGGGTAGCCGGGTCAGGCCGATTGTCGGATCAGGACGCATCCTAGCTTGAAGCTTGGGATGAGCCTGATGACTGCCACATCTTTTCAAGCTGATAGAACTCGCGCACTTCAGGCCGGAAAAGGTGGACGATAACATCGCCGGTGTCGATCAGAACCCAGTCGCCCGCGTCCTTGCCTTCGATCTTGGACAGGCGGCCAAACTCGGCCTTGAGCCGATCGACCAGCTTTTCGGCCATGGCCGAAACCTGACGCGTTGAACGACCCGAGGCCACGACCATGTAGTCCGCAATCTCGGATTTACCGCGCAACGTGATCGAGATCACGTCTTCGGCTTTGTCGTCGTCAAGGGATGCAAGGATGCGTTCAAGCAAGACTTCGCTTGAAGGTTCTGCAGGGTTCGGTGCAATCGGTGAACCCGTCACGACCGAACCGTCGGTCGCAGTGGAGAGGTGAGACAGGACATTGTCCTCCTTCGTGACGCGCCGCAATACCCCGGCGCAGGGCTTGCGGGAAAAATAACAACGCGCCGAAGATTTTACAACGCCTAGCGCGCCTTGGGGCTGTGCAATGCTGCCAGTTGTTGCCCGGGCGCTGCAATGGGGGTGGCCGGCTAGTCGCCCTTGGGCGGTGCGGTCTCGCCAGTCTCGGCCGCTTCCGGGGCTGCGCCGGCGGCCTGATTTTCCCGCGTTGTCCGAAGCTCTGAGCCCGGCAGGACCTTGACCTCGCGCTGCGGGAAGGGGATCGAGATGTTGTTTTCCTTAAAGCTGTCCCAAAGGGCGAGATAGACCTCGCCGCGGATATTGGTCAGCCCGGCGGTGGGATCGCGGATCCAGAAACGGATGATGTAATCGACCGAACTGTCGCCAAAGCCGGTGATATGACAGACCGGCGGGCGGAACGACAGAACGCGGTCCACCGACTGGGCCGCTGTGACGGCCAGTTTGCGCACCACATGCGGGTCATCGTCGTAGGCTGTGCCAAAATGCAGGTCCAGCCGCACGAAATCGTTGGAATGCGACCAGTTCACGACCTGATTGGTGATCAGATCCTCGTTCGGGATCAGATACTCACGCCCGTCGCGCGTGGTGATCGAGACATAGCGCGCCCCAAGCGCGTTGATCCAGCCAAAGGTTTCGCCAAGTGAGATCACGTCGCCCGGTTTGATCGATTTATCCAAGAGGATGATCACGCCCGACACAAGGTTCGAGACGACCTTTTGCAAACCGAAACCAAGGCCGACACCGATGGCACCTGAAAGCACCGCAAGCCCGGTCAGATCAAAGCCCACCGCCTTGAGCCCGATAAAGAAGGCCGCGCCGTAAAGGCTTACCTGCAGGAACTTGACCACCAGCACCCGCATCGAGGGTGAGATGTCTTCGTTCTTTTGTATTCGCGAGGATGTCGTCTGGGATATCAGCCGCGCACCGGTGAAAAGGATGCCGGTCAGGATCAGCGCCTTCAGAACGGCAAGGAACGACAGGTTGAAGCCGCCGAAATCAACCGCGAGGTTGTCCAGAAAGATCATCGTCGTGTCGAGCAGGCCCAAAATATAAAGCGTCGCATAGGTCAGCAGGCCCCATGTCACGACCCGCCGCAAAAACGGGTTGCGCACGAACCTTGCCGAAAGGCTGACCGCAAGCCACGCCGTGGCCAGCGTTGCCGCCACCCCGATCAGGTAGGACCGGGCGGGCCATGTAAGCTCTCGCATCGCGAAAACCACCGACCACAGGATCAGGACGAAAAGGATCAAGAATGAGCGCTTGTGCAGGACGACAAGCGTGCGCAGCCGCCACTTGGGCCAGCCTTCGCGCGTGCGCATCCAGTCGTGAATGCGCGGCGCTATAAAGGCCGACAAAAGCCGGGTAATGGCGAAAAGCCCAAGGATGATGATGATCTGATAAAGCCGCCAGCCCGGTGTCATCAGGCTGATCAGGAAGTTCTCGGTCTGGGCCATGAGCAGTTGCAGGTGCTCGGCCACCGTCAGGGGCGTTTCTTGTTCCACAAGGGGCAGCTTGGCACGCGTTTAGCGCGGCAGGCAAGCCCCTGAAATGCCGCTGCCTGCGCCCCGGCAGGGCCGCTTTCACGTCAATGTCGCAGCCAAGTTGCGCCCCGGCATGCGCGTGGCCCTTGATAGAAGCTTTGCCGGGCTGTATCTGATCGGCATGAAACCGATTTTCGATATGGATGACCGTGCCCGCCTGCCATGGCGTTTCTACGGTGCGACTATGGCGGTGCTGGCGCGCCCCTAAAGCCCATCCCAAGGCCGATTTTCACGTTCATCCAATCACCAATGACGGGAGAGGACCCATGTCCCCCAAAACACTGTATGACAAGATCTGGGACGCGCATCTGGCGCATGAGGCCGAGGATGGCACATGCCTTTTGTACATCGACCGCCACCTTGTGCACGAAGTGACCAGCCCCCAGGCCTTTGAAGGTCTGCGGATGACCGGGCGCACGGTTCGCGCGCCGGACAAGACGATCGCCGTTCCCGATCACAACGTGCCCACAACCGCCGGGCGTGATGATCCCAAGAACATGACCGAAGACAGCGCTGTTCAGGTGGCTGCGCTTGACAAGAACGCCAAGGATTTTGGCATTCACTATTATCCGGTCAGCGATATTCGTCAGGGCATCGTGCACATCGTCGGCCCCGAACAGGGATGGACCCTGCCGGGCATGACCGTTGTTTGCGGCGACAGCCATACCGCGACCCACGGCGCCTTTGGCGCGCTGGCCCATGGCATCGGCACATCCGAGGTGGAACACGTGCTGGCCACCCAGACGCTGATCCAGAAGAAATCGAAGAACATGAAGGTCGAGATCACCGGCAAGCTGCGCCCCGGTGTGACCGCCAAGGACATCACCCTGTCGGTCATCGGCAAGACCGGCACCGCCGGCGGCACCGGCTATGTCATCGAGTATTGCGGCGAAGCGATCCGCGATCTGTCGATGGAAGGGCGCATGACCGTCTGCAACATGGCCATCGAAGGCGGCGCACGCGCGGGCCTTATCGCGCCCGACGAAAAGACCTTTGAATACGTCAAAGGCCGCCCCCACGCCCCCAAGGGCGCCCAGTGGGAGGCCGCGCTGACATGGTGGAAGACGCTTTTCACCGACGAAGGCGCCCATTTCGACAAGGTCGTGACCATCAAGGGCGAAGACATTGCCCCGGTTGTCACATGGGGTACCTCGCCCGAGGATGTTCTTCCCATCACCGCAAGCGTGCCATCGCCCGATGATTTCCAAGGCGGCAAGATCGGCGCGGTTCAGCGGTCACTGGAATACATGGGTCTGACACCCGGCACGCCGCTGTCCGAGGTCAAGATCGACACGGTCTTTATCGGTTCCTGCACCAACGGGCGGATCGAGGATCTGCGCGCAGCTGCCGCGATCGTCAAAGGCAAGAAGATCAAGGAAGGCATGCGCGCGATGGTCGTGCCCGGATCGGGTCTGGTACGTGCGCAGGCCGAAGAAGAGGGTCTGGCGGACATCTTTATCGAAGCCGGTTTCGAATGGCGCCTTGCGGGCTGTTCGATGTGCCTTGCGATGAACCCCGATCAGCTACAGCCCGGCGAGCGCTGCGCGGCCACATCCAACCGCAACTTTGAAGGCCGTCAGGGCCGGGGCGGGCGCACACATCTGATGTCGCCCGCAATGGCAGCCGCCGCCGCCGTCACCGGCCATCTGACGGACGTGCGCGAGTTGATGTAATCCCCCGGGGCATTCGCCCCGAGCCAAAAAGCGCGACACGATCAGACGCCGCCCAAGCCGAAAAACCGGCGGGGCGGCGTCATACTTTTTCCCAATTCTTCGTCTATCGGTAACGAAACGTCGATTAAAGAACGTATCAGAGCAGTACAGCACGGGGCGAATTTGCCGGGGCCATTGCCCCTTGGAATACGCTGCGACACCTCGCATATCCGTTGCGCCGACTGCCTTGATCGCCCTTTGCCGGCGCGACTGCGGAAGACGGAGAAGACGAGTGTCAGTTAAACCTTTGGATATCGTGATCATGGCCGGCCAGAGCAATATGGTTGGCTACAACACCCAGCTTGGGGATATCGCAAAGCGCTGGCACAATCCGATTGCGGATGCGCAGGTCTGGCAGGACGGCAAGTGGAAGCCGCTGCGCGCCTGCGGCGGGTACCAGAAATCCGGCTTTGGCCCCGAACTTTCCTTTGCCCATCAATATGCGCGCCCCGGCCGCCGTTTGGGGATCGTCAAACTGGCGACCACCGGCAGCTTTCTGTCCAAGCATTGGCACCCCGATATCAACGGCGGCCTTTTTGACCAGCTTGTCGAAAAGGTGGCCAAGGCTCAGCTTGCCGAACCCTGCCGCCTTGCCGGTTTTCTCTGGGTACAGGGCGAGGCCGACGCATATGAAGAAGATTCCGCCGATGCATATTCGGCATCCTTCAAGCTTTTGGTGGAACGTTTGCGCGCCCGCCTTGCCGCACCGGAGCTTCCGGTTCTGGCCGCAGCGGTCAACCCGCCCGAACACGCCTTTCCGAACCTTTACAAGGTCATCGACGGGCTGTCGCAGCCCGGCATCGACAACCGCCATGTCATCAGCTGTGAAGGCCTGCCCAAACAGCGCGACAGCCTGCACTATGACGTGCGCGGCCTAAGCAAGCTTGGTCGCCGCTTCTCGGACACACTGATCGCGCATCAGGAAAAGACCGAAGGCGCGCCGGGCCCGCAAGTGCGCGAGATGATCTATTCATCCGCCAACTACGATTGCTGGTACGAAGGCCCGCAGGAAAAGAAGGGCGCCTTTGTCGTGACCTTCCCTTATGCGATTGTCGGCGATGGCCTGCTGGAGCCGGGCTTTGGCCAGGCCTATTTCTCACGCAAGAATATGCCCGCGATCTATATCCGCTCGCGCGAATCCAACTGGTTCCAGACACAGGAAGTGTTTGAGGTGGCCCGAAAGATCCGCGCCTTTACCGGCAGCAAGGCCCGCATCGTGACCTATGGCGCCAGCATGGGCGCCTATGGCGCGCTGATCATGTCAGGGGCGCTGAACGCCTTTCGGGTGCTGGCCATCGCGCCGCAGTTTTCGATCGACCGGCGTGTCGTTGCCTTTGAAACGCGCTGGGCGCGCGCGGCGCGCAAGATCGGTGAGTTCATGCATACCACCGGCCCGCTGGTGTCCGAGGATGCCGAAAAGATCATCGTCTATGACAACCTGTCGATGGATCGCAAACAGGTTGAAATGTTCGAAACCGACGAAAGCTGGTCTCTGCTGCCGATGCCTTTTGCATCCCACCAGATGCTGCGGTTCCTACAGGAATCGGGTGCCCTTGGCCGCCTTCTGGACGGTCTTTTCGACGAGGGCCCTGAACTTGTCGCCCTGCGGCAGGCTGCGCGTGAGGGTCGCCGCAACAGCGCGATCTACTGGATGACGATGGCAAGCGAGACCGCGGCGAAGTTTCCGCAGATCGCGAGCAATGCGCTTGAACAGGCCGCACGCCTTGGCGCGCCGCGCCGCAAAATTCGTGGACTACAGGCCGCCCTAAATCTTTGAACTTTCCTTTCGCT
Organism: Paracoccaceae bacterium; assembly: GCA_030148005.1. GTDB lineage: Bacteria > Pseudomonadota > Alphaproteobacteria > Rhodobacterales > Rhodobacteraceae > JASBSV01. The sequence continues at coordinate 37,250 of JASBUI010000018.1, forward strand.
TGCCCTAGAACATCGCTGAACCGATGATCTGAACCGGCCCACTGCGGGCCCAAGGGGCGAAAAATGGAAAAGTTCGACAAGCTGACCGGCATCGCGGCGCCGCTGCCGCTGATCAATATCGACACCGATATGATCATCCCAAAGCAATTTCTGAAAACCATCAAACGCTCGGGCCTTGGCGCGAACCTTTTCGACGAGATGCGCTTTACCCAAGACGGGGCCGAGATTGAAAGCTTTGTCCTGAACCAGCCTGCCTATCGCGAGGCGCAGATCCTTGTGGCCGGCGACAACTTTGGCTGCGGCTCTTCGCGAGAGCATGCCCCATGGGCGCTTTTGGATTTCGGCATCCGCTGCGTGATCTCGACCAGCTTTGCGGATATCTTTTTCAACAACTGCTTCAAGAACGGCATCCTGCCGATCGTCCTGCCCAAAGAGGCCGTCGACATCCTGATGAAGGATGCCGAAAAAGGCGCCAACGCCCGGATGACCGTCGATCTGGAAGCGCAAAGCGTGACCTCTTCGGACGGCGAAGTTTTCGCCTTTGAGGTCGACAGCTTTAAGAAACATTGCCTGTTGAACGGTCTTGATGACATCGGTCTGACGATGGAAAAAGCCGCCGCGATCGACGCATTTGAGGCTCAGGCGCAAACATCACGCCCTTGGGTCTGAAGCCCTAGCCGCCACAATATATAGAAAAGTGCCATTATTTTGGCACTTTTTCTTTTCGCGCTGTAGCAAAGGCGCACCACTTTTTCACCGAAATTGGGCATTTTGATTCATTGAGGGTAAACAGAGGCTTGCCCGATGAAGTGAAAGTGGGCACAAAGAAGGCAAGAATGAGGCACCCGGCAAACCGGGATCATAATTGGAACAGGGTTCGGCTACGTATCGACCCGGCCAGAACGAGGACTATAGGCAGTGGTTTCGCAGCTGACAGGCGCGATCGTCCGGGCGATACTTGTGGTCGTTTTGATTGCAACACCTTCGCTCTTCCTTCCGGGGACAAGCACCGATAGCGCGCAGGTGATCGCATTGATTGCGCTCTTTGCGGCGGCGCTGATCATATTCGAGTACAGCTCATCCTATCCATGCCTTGTGGAATTCCGCGACGCGCCGCCCTTTAACCGCGTCCGCTTTATCTGTCTTTTCGCCACCATCTTTCTGCTGACCGCGATCGAACGCGGCCGGATCGAGCCGACGTCACTGACCATCATCTTCGACGCCATCGGGTCACTTATCGGCAAGGCGATCGACTTTCCCTTCAGCCCCGTCCGGCTTGTGGTTCTGATGCTGCCCGACACCACCGATGTCAGCCAGATCCGCGCCGTTCGGACCGCGGCCGGGATAGCTTACCTGACATCGCTTTTGTCGCTTGCGATCTTCGTGATCATGCTGCGCCTGCGCGGCTGGCCCGGCAACAAGGGGTCCTTCAACGTCGGGGTCAACCTGCCGACCTTTGATCCCACCGCTGGCGGTGACGTGGTTGACCGGCTGACGCGCGATGCCCGTCTTAACATTATATTAGGGTTTCTTCTGCCATTCCTCATTCCGGTCGTGGTCAAGTCGGCGGCGGATCTTTTTGATCCGGTATCGCTTGAATCGCCGCAGACATTGGTATGGACGATAACGGCATGGGCCTTTCTTCCTGCATCGCTTTTCATGCGCGGCATCGCCATGGGACGCATCGCGCAGATGATCTCGCAAAAGCGCCGTCAGAACTATGCCGAGGCAGAACGCGATGGGCTTTTGCCGGCCTGATCGCCTTGGCGGGTTTCATCCCCGCCGCAAATGCCCAGCAAGCCCAGCCCGATCCAACCCGAACATTTCGCGTTGCCACCTTTAACGCCGATCTTGCGCGCCGCGGTCCCGGCGTTTTGCTGCGCGATATTCTGCGTGGCAAGGACGCCCAGATTGACGCGGTTGTCGCGGTCATAGGCGCGGCCGACCCCGACATCCTTTTGCTGACCGGCATCGATTATGATCTCTCGCTTGCCGCGCTTGGCGCGCTGCGGGACCGTCTGAATGCGTCCGGGCAAGGCTATGGGCACATCATGGCGCTGCGTCCCAACACGGGGATGCAGACAGGTCTGGACCTTGATCGCGACGGGCGTATCGGCGGGCCGGGCGATGCCCAAGGCTATGGCCGCTTTTCCGGCGAGGGGGGGATGGCGATCCTGTCGCGCTTTCCCATCGCCCCTGATCACCGCGATCTAAGCGGCACCCTGTGGAAGGACCTGCCCGGCAACATCATGCCAAAGGCCTTTTACCCGGGCGGGGTCGCCGATGTTCTGCGCCTTCCCACCACCGGCCATTGGGATATCGGTATCGATCTTGGCGCGCGCCGGTTGCGACTATTAAGTTATTACGCCAGCCCGCCGGTCTTTGACGGGCCAGAGGACCGCAACGGCAGGCGCAACCACGACGAAACCCAGCTTTGGCAGCTTTATCTCGACGGAAAACTGGGGCCACCGCCGCAAGCGCCCTTCGTGATCCTTGGCGATGCCAACCTTGATCCCGTCGATGGCGACGGAAGGGGTAAGGCGATGCGCGCTCTGCTTGCCCGCCCGGATGTTCAGGACCCCCGCCCATCCAGCCCCGGCGGCGCCGAGGCCGCAGCCCTGCAGGGCGGCGCGAACCGGGGCCAAGGGGGCGATCCGGCGCTGGATACCGCCGACTGGAAGGATGAGGGCGGGCCGGGCAACCTTCGGGTGGACTATGTCCTGCCCTCATCGGATCTGGTGGTGCTGGGCGCCGGTGTCCTCTGGCCGCTTGCGGGCGATAGCGCCGCAAAGCCGCCCGTGCCCGTGGTCGCCGCCGCCTCGCGCCACCGGCTGGTCTGGGTCGATCTGGCGCTGCCCGAAGGTTAGGCGCGCCAGCGGGCAAAGGTGCTTTCTTGACCATAGCCCTGCAAGCCGCTAGGCCAAGCGTCGATCTCAATTGCAGCCAAGGACGCACCCCATGACCAACCCCTCGCTACTTATCCTCGCCGGTGACGGTATCGGCCCCGAGGTCATGGCCGAAGTGCGAAAAGTCATCGACTGGTTCGGCGCCAAGCGCGATCTGAAGTTCAACGTCAGCGAAGATCTGGTCGGCGGTGCGGCCTATGACGCCCACGGCACGCCCCTGCATGATGAGACGATGGCGCGCGCGCAAAACGTTGATGCGGTTCTTCTGGGTGCCGTCGGCGGCCCCAAGTACGACGATCTGGATTTCAGCGTAAAGCCAGAGCGCGGCCTTCTGCGCCTGCGCAAAGAGATGGATCTTTTCGCCAACCTGCGCCCGGCACAGTGCTTTGACGCCCTTGCCGATTTCTCTTCGCTGAAAAAGGAAATCGTTTCCGATCTTGATATCATGATCGTGCGCGAGTTGACCTCTGGCATCTATTTCGGAGAGCCGCGCGGCATCATGGATGACAACGAAGGTGGCCGCGTCGGTGTCAACACCCAGCGCTATACCACCAATGAGATTCGCCGCGTTGCGCGATCGGCCTTTGAACTGGCCCGCCGCCGGGGCAACAAGGTATGCTCGATGGAGAAGGCGAACGTCATGGAAAGCGGCATTCTGTGGCGTGAAGAAGTGACTTGGGTCCATCAGAACGAATACCCCGATGTCGAGCTAAGCCATATGTATGCCGATGCAGGCGCGATGCAGCTTTGCCGCTGGCCCAAGCAGTTCGACGTCATCGTCACCGACAACCTTTTCGGCGACCTTCTGTCGGACATGGCCGCGATGCTGACCGGATCGCTGGGCATGCTGCCCTCGGCCAGCCTTGGCGCGCCGATGGAAAACGGCCGCCCCAAGGCGCTGTATGAGCCGGTACACGGTTCGGCCCCCGACATTGCCGGTCAGGGCAAGGCCAACCCCTGCGCCTGTATCCTGAGCTTTGCCATGGCGCTGCGTTACTCTTTTGATCAGGGCCCCGAAGCCGACCGCCTTGAAGCGGCGGTTGAAAAGGTCCTGGCCGACGGCGTGCGCACGGCCGATCTTTTGCAGTCCGGCACCGGAGAGCCCGCAACCACATCACAGATGGGCGATGCGGTCGTTGCGGCGCTGGAGGCCAGCCTTTAACCCGAACCTTCAGGGATTATTGACCTCTGGGCGCTAAAGCTTTGTGAAAACGAAGGGAACTGCCCAGATGCCGGTGCCGCTGGATTGGACGACCGATCCGATCGTCGTTCTGGAAAAGATGATCGAACCCGTCCTTTCGGCGGCGCCCGAAGCGCTGTGCGCGATTGCTCTTTGCCAGATCGCGCCGGGCGGCAAGGGCCAGCTTGGCGCGCATCTGGCCGCGATCGAAACGCTTTTCCCCGCCGCTTTGGACAGCCTCAACAGCGGCGGCGCCGCCTGCCTTGAAGAGGCGGGCGTTCGTCTAAGCGACGATGACCTTCAGCTTTGCCGCAAGGCCGCCGCCACGCTGGCAGAGCTTGGCGAGAGGTTGATTGCAATGCTGAGGGCAGAAAGCGCCACCAGCAGCGATATGGCCGATTGCGCCGCCCTGATCGGCGCGCGCGCCCGGCCAGAGGTCTGCGCCGCGCTTGACGCAATGCGCGCCACGTTCATTGGCCACATCCTGAACAAGCATCACGAGGTCGCCGCGCGGTCCGAAGCGGCTATTGAGCAGCTTTCCGTCGTAAGCAAAAAGATCTTTTACATCTCGCTCAACGCCTCGGTCGAAGCGGCGCGTGTCGGCGATGCGGGGCGCGGGTTTTCGTTCATCAGTCAGGAAATTCGCACATTGTCGCAGGATGCACAGGCCGCAACCGCCAACCTTGCCCGCGCTTTCGGCCCTGCGAATTGACCTTGGCATCCCGCTCTGCGATGGTTTTTGGGAAACCTTAAAACAAGCCGGATCAGACGCATGTCAAGTAACCCGCGCGGCGCGATCTATGCGCTGATCGCATTTGCGGTGTTCGCCTCGCACGATGTCGTCGTCAAGTTTCTGGGCGGCGTCTATTCCCCGGTCCAGACGATCTTTTTCAGCGTCCTGCTAAGCTTTCCGCTGGTCACGCTGATGCTGATGCGCGACGAGACAAGCGATACCCTGCGCCCGCGCCATCCATGGTGGACCGTCACCCGGACAATCGCGACCGTCATCACCGGCTTTTCGGCCTATTACGCCTTTTCGGTTCTGCCTCTGGCGCAGGTCTATGCGATCCTTTTTGCCGCGCCGCTGATCATCACGATCCTGTCGATCCCGATTCTTGGCGAAACCGTCAGGCTGCGCCGCTGGATGGCGGTTATCGTCGGGCTGATCGGCGTTCTGATCGTTCTGCGGCCGGGCACGACCCAGCTTGACTGGGGTCACCTTGCCGCGCTGGCGGCGGCGGTGGGCGGCGCGCTGGCCTCTATCATCGTGCGCAAGATCGGTCAGGATGAGCGCAACGTGGTGCTGATCATCTATCCGATGGTCGCCAACTTTGTAGTCATGGCGATGCTGTTGCCGGTGGTCTACCTGCCGATGCCGATCCTCGACTTTGGGGCGCTGGCGCTTTTGGCGGTTCTGGCCCATGTCGCAACGCGGTTCATGATCCTTGCCTACAAAACGGGTGAGGCGGCGACGGTGGCGCCGATGCAGTATTCGCAAATCCTTTGGGCCGCCTTCTATGGCTTTTTCTTCTTTGACGAGACGCCTGATCTGGCCACGGCCGTCGGCGCGGCGGTGATCATCCTGAGCGGCCTTTACATCCTCTTTCGCGAACATCAGGCCGGCCAGTCGGAAAACCGGCCGGTCACAAGAACCAAAAGCCGGGCAGAAACCGGGACCCATCCGCGCGTCAGTTCGGTGCTGGAGGCAGAGGCAAAGAATGACTGAAGGACTTGTCAAAACCCCGGCATGGGGGTAAGTCGCAGCCTCGGTCGGGCTGTAGCGCAGCCTGGTAGCGCACCTGCTTCGGGAGCAGGGGGTCGGAGGTTCGAATCCTCTCAGCCCGACCAAAAGTTCCAGTACCTCTTCCCTTGTTGTTCCAAGCTTGGCGGCCATCAGTACGGCGCCCCAGCTTCGGCTGTCCTTGCCCTTGTACAATTGCCGGTGCTAGCTGCGCCTGTCGCCCCGTGACATCGAAAGGTTGAATTCATGCGAATCGGAATTGCCTGCCTGGTTCTGGCCTATGTCCTAAGCCAGTTCTACCGAGCCTTTCTGGCGGTTCTGACCCCGGTTCTTTCCACCGATCTTGGCGCAACGGCCGAAGATCTGGCCTTTGCCTCGGGTGTCTGGTTCATCGTCTTTGCCGTGATGCAGTTGCCGGTGGGCTGGGCCTTGGACAAGGTCGGACCCAAGCGAACCGCCGCGGTCCTTCTGGCCTTGGGCGGGGGCGGCGGCGCGCTTTTGTTCGCGGCGGCAACAAACCCCTTTCAGATCACCCTTGCCATGGCGCTGATCGGCGTCGGCTGCTCGCCCGTCCTTATGGCGTCCTATTACATCTTCGCGCGGGTCTATTCGCCGCGCGTTTTCGCGACGCTGGCCGCATCGGTCATCGGTATCGGATCGCTTGGAAACATCGCCGGTTCGGCCCCGCTGGCGTGGTCGGTCGAGTTTTTCGGCTGGCGCGAGACGCTCTTTGGGCTGGCGCTTCTGACGATCGCCGTGGCGGCGCTTGTCATGGTGACGGTCAAGGATCCGCCCGCGGTCGAAGGCGATCATCGCGGATCTGTACTGGATCTTCTGAAGATGCCGGCGCTTTGGCTGATCCTGCCGCTAATGTTCGTGAACTATGCGCCTGCCGCGGGCATTCGCGGTCTCTGGATTGGGCCCTACCTGACTGATGTCTTTGGCAAGGGCGCGGTAGGCATTGGGCAGGCGACGCTGGTGATGAGCCTTTCGATGGTCATCGCCAACTTTGTCTATGGCCCGCTTGACCGGATTCTGGGCACCCGCAAATGGGTGGTCGTGGCGGGCAACTTTGCCGGGGCGGTCGCGCTTTTGGCGCTTTTTGCGATGCCCTCGGGCAGCTTTGCGGCGGCGGTTGCCCTGATGGCGGCGATCGGTTTCTTCGGCTCTTCCTTTGCGGTGATCATGGCCCATGCCCGAAGCTTTTTCCCCCCGCACCTGACCGGGCGCGGCGTGACCCTGCTTAACCTCTTTGGCATCGGCGGGGTGGGCGTCTTTCAGTTTGCCACCGGCCAGATCTATGCAACCGCCAGCACCGGCGCGGCCGAACCTTCGGCGCCCTATGCGGCCCTTTTTCTGTTTTTCGCGGTGCTTTTGCTGATCGGTTTAATCATTTACGCCTTCAGCGAGGATCGCACCGACTGATCGCCCCTTTCGCCCCGCCTGCAAAAGCGCTAAGAACCCGCGTCTTAAGCACTTAGGAGACCCGATATGGGCTATAGAATTGCCGTCGTAGGCGCCACGGGCAACGTGGGCCTCGAAATGCTGAACATCCTTGATGAACGCCACTTCCCGGTGGACGAGCTTGCCGTTCTGGCCAGCCGTAAATCGCTGGGAACCGAGGTCAGCTTTGGTGATACCACGCTTAAGACAAAGGATCTGGACACCTTCGACTTCACCGGTTGGGACATTGCGCTTTTTGCCGTTGGATCAGAGGCCACCAAGACCTATGCGCCAAAGGCCGCAAAGGCCGGTTGCATCGTCATCGATAACTCGTCGCTTTACCGCTACGACCCCGACGTGCCGCTGATCGTGCCCGAGGTGAACCCCGGCGCGATCACCGGCTATGCCAAGAAGAACATCATCGCCAACCCCAACTGTTCGACGGCCCAGATGGTTGTCGCTCTAAAGCCGTTGCACGACCGCGCCCGTATCAAGCGCGTTGTCGTATCGACCTATCAGTCGGTATCTGGCGCGGGCAAGGAAGGCATTGACGAGCTGTGGGATCAGACCAAGTCGATCTACAACCCCACCGACGACAAGCCGGCCAAGAAGTTTACCAAGCAGATCGCTTTCAACGTTATTCCCCACATCGACGTCTTCATGGAAGACGGCACGACCAAGGAAGAATGGAAGATGGTCGCCGAGACGAAAAAGATCGTCGATCCCGCGATCAAGGTCACCGCAACCTGCGTGCGCGTGCCGGTCTTTGTCGGCCATTCCGAAGCGATCAACATCGAGTTCGAAGAGCATCTGGATGAGGATGAAGCACGCGAAATCCTGCGCGTGGCGCCGGGCGTGATGGTCATCGACAAGCGTGAGGACGGCGGCTATGTCACCCCCGTTGAATGTGTCGGCGACTTTGCCACTTTCATCAGCCGCATCCGTCAGGACAGCACGATCGACAACGGCCTGAACCTGTGGTGCGTCAGCGACAACCTGCGCAAGGGCGCGGCGCTGAACGCAGTGCAGATCGCCGAACTGCTGGGCCGGGAAGTCCTTAAAAAGGGCTAGGCTGGCAAGGCCATCCAAGAAAACCAAAACGCGCCGGCCCATACGGGTTGGCGCGTTCTTCATTCAGCTCCGACCGGTTTTCGCTGGCTCGCGTCAGACGTTGCGAAACTCGCCGCGCGCGGGGTCATAGCTTAGCAGGCTTCCCTCACCGATATCGGTCCAAAGCCCGTGCAGCATAAGCTTGTCGCTTTCGACCGCAGACTCGACGAATGGGAAGGTCATCAGGTTTTCCAGCGATGTCAGAACCGCTTGTTTTTCAAGGGCAAATAGCCGCGCGTCCTGATCTTCGATATCCTTTACCTTCTCGTATCCGGGGCGAAGGATGTCCATCCAGCGGCCAACGAAACTGGATTTCTCTTCCAGTTCCGGCGCATGGCCCGAGCACATGTCGTGACAGCCCCGAACCCCGCCGCAGCTTGAGTGCCCAAGAACGATGAGATGCGCGACCTTCAGCGAGGTGACAGCAAACTCGACCGCAGCCGAGGTACCGTGGTGCGTGCCATCGGGGCTGTAGGCCGGAACAAGGTTGGCGATATTGCGGTGAATAAAGAACTCACCCTGATCGGCACCGAAGATAGAGGTGACATGCACACGGCTGTCGCAACAGGAGATCACCATCGCAGGCGGGCGCTGGCCCTCGGCTGCAAGTCGTCTGTACCACGGGCGATTCTCGGCATAGGTTGTTGCCTTCCAGCCCTGATAGCGCTGAACCAGATAGTTCGGTAACGGTTTCGCATGTTGCATCGGTAAGCCTTCCAATTGCCTCCCGCTTTCTAGGGGGCAATTAGCAGAAATTCGAGGGATTTTTTCCAAGGGACGTAAACGAATTGATTTCCCCGATGAACGAGAATTGCCCCGTGGTGGCAAAGGGTCAAAGGATCGTCAAAAGATGGAACCGTTCTATGGGAAATCAGAAGAGGTGCGGCTGGATCGTCGGCGTCTGGCCATTCTGTGCTGTGGCCTGACCGCGCAAGAGGCGCGCCATGCAGTGTTCCGTGCGATGGATGAAATCGAAAGCCGGATGAACGTAACGCGCGAGATCCTTGCAAGGGATGAATTTGGCGCCGCCGCCAAGGTGGCACGCGGGATGGTCGCCATCTCGGATGAGCTGGGCCTTGCCAGTTTTTCCCGCGTTGCCGCCGATGTTGCGCGCTGCGCGGCGCGCGGTGATCGGATCGCGGCGGCCGCGACGATGGAAAGGCTGATTCGGATCGGCGATATATCCATGGCCGGTATCTGGGATGTGCGCGATCTTTCGATCTGACACTTGCAGGCCACGCCAAGGTGGCTAGGGTCGGCATGAACCCAACCGAAAGCAGATCCCATGCCGCTGACCTTTGCCGCCACGAATGCCGCCGATGCCGTTCCGCTGTACCTTGTCGAATCGGACGGTCTTGATGCCTTTCTCGCCGCCCGCACCCCGGCCGAACGCGCCCAGCTGGAAACCCACGGGTTCAAGGGCAACCTTGGACAGTCCCTTGCGGTAAGCGGCCCCGATGGGGCGATGTTGCTGGCCGCGCTGGGCCTTGGCACGGCTCAAAAGCGCGCGCGCGGACGCTTTCACGTGGCGGCCGGCGCAGGCGCCCTGCCCAAGGCCGACTACCGGCTGGAACATGATCTGGCCCCCGAGGCCCTGAATGAGGCGGCGCTGGGCTGGCTTTTGGCAGGCTACAAGTTTGACCGTTATCACGCGGGCGCAGGCGCGGGAGACACCGCCGGTCTTTGCTGCCCGCCGGGCGTTGATGGCCCGAAGCTTGAGGCGATCGCGGCGGGCGAGGCGCTGACCCGCGATCTGATCAATACGCCCGCCTCTGACATGGGGCCGGACCAGTTGGAGGCAGCCTTTTGCAAGCTGGCCGAAACCGCCGGGGCGAAGGCAAAGGTGGTGCGGGGTGATGCGCTGATCGATCAGAACTTTCCGATGATCCATGCGGTCGGGCGCGCCTCAGACCGGGCGCCGCGCCTGCTTGAGATGACATGGGGATCAAAGGGGCCGCGCCTGACGCTGGTGGGCAAGGGGGTTTGCTTTGACACCGGCGGTCTGAACATCAAGCCGGGCGCCTCTATGGGCCTTATGAAAAAGGACATGGGCGGGGCGGCCACGGTTATGGGGCTGGCGCAGATGATCATGGCGATGAACCTGCCGCTGCGGCTTCGGGTTCTGGTTCCCGCGGTCGAAAACTCTATCTCGGGCCCCGCGATGCGGCCCGGAGATATTCTGACCTCACGCAAGGGGCTGACGGTTGAGATCAACAACACCGATGCCGAAGGGCGGCTGGTTCTGGCCGATGCTCTGGCGCTTGCGGCCGAGGAAAAGACCGACATGCTTGTGTCGATGGCCACGCTGACCGGCGCGGCGCGCGTTGCGGTTGGCCCCGATCTTGCGCCCTATTTCACCGATGATGACGGTTTCGCCGGGGCGCTGGAAACGGCGGCGGCATCGGTGCGCGATCCGGTTTGGCGGATGCCGTTCTGGACCCCTTATGAGAAGATGATAGAGCCGGGCATCGCCGATCTGGACAACGCGCCCAAAGGGGGCTTTGCCGGTGCCATCACGGCGGCCCTTTTCCTGCGCCGTTTTGTCGGGGACGAGCGGCGTTATGCACATTTCGACATCTACGGATGGCAGCCGACCGCCGCGCCCGCGCGGCCCAAGGGCGGCGCCGGGCAGGGCGCACGCGCCTTGCTGGCCGCCTTGCCAGAGGTTCTGGATCTGTGAGCGACCGGCGCCTGACACCGGCCAATGCCCGCGTGGCGCTGGCGGGCACCGATGCCGGGACCGGGGCCAAAGTTGTTCCGGGCGCGCCGCGCCGCGTGGTGCGGGCCCTGACCGACATCAAGGATGCACCGGGCGGCAAACGGGACCGGCAACTTGTCTTTGGCGCGCGCGTGACGCTGATCGAAGACAGGGGCAGCTGGGCCTTTGTGCGGGCGCAAAGGGACGGCTATGTCGGCTATGTCGAAAGCGGTGCCCTTGGACCTGACGCGCCCGCGACCCACCGGGTCAAAACGCGCGCCACGCATCTTTATGAGGCAGGTAACATCAAGTCGCCGGACCTGACATGGCTGCCCCATGGCGCCGAGGTCGAGGTGACGGGCGAAAGCGGCGTCTTCTGGCAGACACCCGGCGGCTTTATTCCCAAGGGACATCTGGCGCGCATTGGCGAGGCGGCCGCCGATCCGGTCGATGTTGCCCGCCTGTTTCTGGGCACGCCCTATCTTTGGGGCGGCAATTCCCCCATCGGCATCGACTGTTCGGGCCTTGTGCAGGCCGCGCTGATGGCGGCGGGCCACGACTGCCCGGCCGACAGTGATCTACAGCAGGCCTCGGTCGGGGCCGATCTTGCGGCCACCGCGCCGCTACAGCGGGGCGATCTGATTTTCTGGAAAGGGCATGTTGCGCTTTGCGTCAGCGCACAAAGCCTGATCCACGCCAATGCCCACAACATGGCGGTCACCGAAGAGCCTGTTGAAGAGGCGATAACCCGCATCGCGGCCGCAGGCGATGGCCCGGTGACGCGCCGCGCGCGCCCATAGGTCCCGGCCTTTGCGCAAGCCCCGCCTTTTACTCGACGATGCGGATCAGCTTGCGTTCCAGCACCTTTAGGACGGCGCCAAGCTCATGCCCGCGTTTCAGGATCTGCCCGTCGATGCCCACGACCGAATACATCCCTTGCCGGTTGCGGAGCTTTGGCCGCTTCTCGATTCGGTAAAGGGGGTTTTCAGCAGTGCGCTTGAAGACGGAAAATACGGCCAGATCGGTCAGGCATGAAATGCCATAGTCGCGCCACTCGCCCGCGGCGACCATCTTGCCGTACAATGCCAGAATGACACCCAGTTCCTTACGGTCGAATGAAACCTGTAGCGGGATGTTCGACGGTTTCTTGAACGGTGTTGTATGGATCGTCATGGGGCCATGATTGACCGGCTGGCACTGCAAAATCAAGCCCGCCGCTTTTGCGCCGCAAATTGACCCGAGATGTTTCACAACTTCGCTTTTGTGCTGCCCGTTTCGCCCTCCATCAAAGGGTCATAGCAAATCGCTAGCCCCGGCAGTGCGGCTTTATAGCCCCCACCCAGTCCGTGCTGCCGGGGACTGTAATCAGTAACCCCTCGTCCGAAAGGCGGGGGGTTTTACTTTGCGCCTCAGGCAAAGGCCCCCTGACAGAACCACCCCGCCGAAACCGCGCCGCCATGGGCGTAGAACAGCCAAAGCCTGTCGCCGCTATCGGTTGTCACCTGCCAGTAGTCGCGCAGGCCAGAGCGCCACTCTGGGTCTTCAAGCCACCATTCGGGGGCAATCCGTTCCGGTCCCCGCGCGCTGAGTGTGCGCAAGGCGCGGCGGCGCCAGCGAAAGGTGATCGGCGGCTCGGGCCGCTCATCCGCGATCACGGGTTCGGGCCGCCATAGCGTAAGCGGGCGCAAGGGGGTCTCTGCGATGTCCCCGCCCTTGTGCCCCGGCCAGTCAAAGGACGGCTCGGACCATGCGGCGGCCATGAAGGTCACGGCCTTTTCGGGGATATGGCTATTGGCGGGGTGACCCAGCAATATCCGTTCCAGCCCGATCCGCGCGCCCAGTTTGCCGATCAGATCCTGAAGGCCGGTATCGTCGCTGGCCGAGCCTATGGGCTGGGGCGCGCGCAGGATGCGGCCGGGAATGTTCGTTGGGCCGACCGGCAGGGTCTGAACTGCCGCCAGACGCAGAACGTCGATCCCGAAACCTGCGTCGATCTCGCCCAGCTTGAGCTTTAGAAGCGGCCTTATGCGGTCTGGATCGGCGCTTGGCCGGGCCAGTCCGACCTCGATCACCTGGCTGGCCTGATCGACGCGAAACGCCTGAAGCCGGATCACGCGCGCGCCCCGCCCCTTGTCCTTCAGCCGCTTTGAAAGCGCAGGCAACAGGTGGTCGATCCCGGCCTGAATGTCTTCTTCCAGCCCGATCGGATCGGGCAGCGTCAGGCGCACGGCAAAGTAGTCTTCGGGATGCGAGGGGGTGATCGGTTCCGGCTCTACCCCCGAGGCCTGATCCAGCCGCCGCACGACATCCCGGCCAAAGCGGCGGGCCAGCGTGGCACGCGGGATCCCGGCAAGATCACCGATCTGGCGTAGCCCCAGCCGGGCCAGCCCGGTCACCGTTTCCTCATTCAGGCGCAGGCCCGCAACCGGCAGGCGGGCGATCATGCCACGGGTCTGTCCGGGCGGCGAGATGCGCAGCGGCGGCGCGGTCCCGGCCCCGACCGGGGGCGGGGTGCCGCCACGTTCCCAGTTGCGCCGCCGGGCCGCGCGCGACCGGGTCGCCCGCGCCTCTTGGTCGATCGCATCGCCGCTGCGGGTCGGGGTCTGGGGCTGACCGGCAAAGCGCGCCAGTGCCCAGGCCGCGCCCAGCGTATCGGCAATCCCTGCATGAACGCTTAGCCCATGCTGGGCACAGTCATCGTGAACGGTTCGCAGAATTTCCTCTTCGCCGCCGAAAAGGTGGCTGCACCCGGTCAGATCGACAACCAGCGATGCAGGCGGCTCTTCGGCGACCCATGGTGAAAACTTGCCCGCCCACCGGCGCAGCACCGTCAGGAACGCCGCTTCAGAGGCTGGCTCATGCGGGCGGGTCAGCAGCCCCGGACACATGGCCTGGGCATCGCGCAGCGGCTGACCGACAAAAAGCCCCTCGGCCTCGGCCTCGCCCGAGAGCGACGAAAGAACCTGCATATTGTTCAACTCGCGCACCACGGCAAAGGGGCCAAGGGTCGTTCCCCGCTGAAGGCGCAGGATACGTTCGGCCCCAAGACGCGGGAACCAAAGGGATAAGATGCGTCGGTTGAGCATGAGCGGGCAACATCAATGTTCCTGATTTGTTCTCAATCTAGAAGCCGTGGGGCAAGCTGTCGAGTCGTTCTTTGCAAAGCGCCCGGCGACAATCGACGCGCCCGAAGCGGCCCATGGTTGAAATGAGGCCGCCAATCAAGCACGCTCGACCGGCAACGCCAAGGGAGAGAAGCAGATGCGCACAAGAGCCGCCGTAGCACTGGAAGCGGGCAAGCCGCTGGAAGTCATGGAAGTGAACCTAGAAGGCCCCAAGGCGGGCGAGGTTCTGGTCGAGATCAAGGCGACGGGCATCTGCCATACCGATGAATTCACCCGCTCGGGCGATGATCCCGAGGGGATGTTCCCCGCCATCCTTGGCCATGAAGGGGCCGGCGTGGTCGTCGAATGCGGACCCGGCGTTACCAGCCTGAAACCGGGCGATCACGTGATCCCGCTTTACACCGCCGAATGCCGCGAATGCGAATACTGCCTGAACCCGAAGACCAACCTTTGTCAGGCCGTGCGCGCAACCCAAGGCCGGGGCGTGATGCCCGATGGCACCAGCCGCTTTTCGATGCTCGATGGCACGCCGATCCTGCATTATATGGGCTGTTCCACCTTCGCCAACCACACGGTTTTGCCCGAGGTTTCGCTGGCCAAGGTGCGCCCCGACGCGCCCTTCGACAAGATCTGTTACATCGGCTGCGGCGTCACCACCGGCATCGGCGCGGTGATCAACACCGCCAAGGTCGAGATCGGATCGACCAGTATCGTCTTTGGTCTGGGCGGCATCGGGCTGAACGTCATTCAGGGCCTGCGCCTTGCCGGGGCCGACCAGATCGTCGGCGTCGATCTGAACCCCTCAAAGGCCGACATGGCACGCGCCTTTGGCATGACCGATTTCGTGAACCCCTCAGAGGTGACGGGCGATCTGGTGGCGCATCTGGTAGAGCTGACCGGCGGCGGCGCCGATTACACCTTTGATGCCACCGGCAATGTTCAGGTGATGCGCACCGCGCTTGAAGCGGCTCACAAGGGTTGGGGCGAAAGCATCATCATCGGCGTGGCGCCCGCGGGCGCAGAAATCTCGACCCGGCCTTTCCAGCTGGTCACCGGCCGCGTCTGGCGCGGCACGGCCTTTGGCGGCGCGCGCGGGCGCACCGATGTGCCCAAGATTGTCGACTGGTACATGGACGGCAAGATCGAGATTGACCCGATGATCACCCACACGCTGACGCTGGATGAGATCAACAAGGGTTTTGATCTGATGCACGAAGGAAAGTCGATCCGCGCGGTCGTGGTTTACTAACCGGGGCGTTTCAGACGCCGTAGCGGGCCATGAACATCTCGACCGCGCCGTTTATGACCCTGTCTCGCTCTGCCTGAGTGAACTGGGTCTGAAGGCCACAGATCACCCGTGTGTGCAGGTCCGCTTTGCATAGCTCGTGAAACTGGGCGGCAGCGAACATCGTGTCGGTGACGTTAATCTCGCCGCGCTTTGTGGCCTCGCCCAGAAACTCGGCCATTCGGCTTTGGACAAGGCCGGGGCCGGAGGCGAAGAACTCTTTGCCCAGTTCGGGAAACCGCGCGCATTCCGAAACGCAGATTCGAAACATCTGTTGGCCAAAGTCGGAAAGAAAGAAATACACCATCCGCGTGGCTGCCTGCGTCAGCACCTCTTGGACGGCACAGCTAAAGTCGATCTCGCTGAAAGCCTGGTTCGCCTGACGCTGGCATTCGGCGCGCGCTACTTCGAGAAACAAAAGCCGTTTATCGGGAAAATAGCTGTAAAGCGTGGCCTTGGAGACATTGGCGCTTCGGGCGATGTCATCGACACTTGCCCCTTCAAATCCTTCATTTAGAAACACTTTCCACGCACCGTCGACGACCTGCTCGAACTTTCGACCTTTTCGCACTACCTGGAGCGCCGTTTCTTTCATGATGGTATCTCCCTAAGTGAACTATAAACTGATCAGTTCATTTTCGGCAAGCCGCGCGATGGAAAAGCACTTGTCTTCACCTTTTAGGAGCGTAATTTAGAAGCATTCTAAATTAGGAGGGCAGGCATGATTCCCGGATTTAGCAGTCGCAAGCGTTTCTCTGATCTTACCGAACAGGAAGTTCTGGCCTTGGCCATTTCATCCGAAGAAGACGATGCAAGCATCTATCGCAACTACGCCGAACGCCTGCGTGATGAATTTCCCGCCTCGGCGGCTGTCTTTGACGGGATGGCCAAGGAAGAGGACGAACATCGCCGCCGCCTGATTGATCTGCACAAGGAAAGGTTTGGGGATGTGATCCCCCTGATCCGGCGCGAACATGTCGCCGGCTTCTACGCCCGGCGGCCTGTCTGGCTTATCGGAAACCTGAGCCTTGAGCGTATCCGCGCAGAGGCCGAGGCGATGGAGCGTGAGGCCGGGAACTTTTACAAGAAAGCCGCCGCGCGCACGCAAGATGCCTCTACCCGCGCGCTTCTGGGCGATCTTGCCGCCGCCGAGGCGGGCCATTCCGACAAGGCAGGCGCGCTTGAGCGTGAGCATCTGGACGATGAAACCCGCGATGCAGAGAAAACCGCCTCCGACCGCCAGTTCGTGCTGACATGGGTTCAGCCGGGTCTTGTGGGGTTGATGGACGGGTCGGTGTCGACCCTTGCCCCGATCTTTGCCACGGCCTTTGCCACGCAGGACACATGGACGACGTTTCTGGTTGCGATGGCCGCTTCGGTCGGCGCGGGCATCTCGATGGGATTTGCCGAAATGGCTTCGGACGATGGCGAGCTTTCGGGCCGCGGCTCGCCCTACAAGCGCGGGCTGTCGGCCGGCGTGATGACCACGATCGGTGGGCTTGGCCACGCCTTGCCCTACCTGATCCCGCATTTCTGGACCGCGACGATCATCGCGATGATCGTGGTCTTTATCGAACTTTGGGCAATCGCGTGGATCCAGAACCGGTTCATGGACACGCCTTTCATGCGCGCGGCATTTCAGGTCGTTCTGGGCGGCGCGCTTGTCTTTGCGGCAGGCGTGCTGATCGGTGGTGGCTAGCCTTGCGGCAAGCGCCGTGCTAGGCGCTTGGCCATGCTGCCCATCTTTCTGAAAACCCTTCCCTTCTTTGGCGTCATCGCGGTCGGCTACTGGGCCGGGCGCACCCGCTTTTTCACGCAGGATGCGACCGCCTATCTGACCAAGTTCGTCTTTTACTTTGCGCTTTCGGCGATGCTTTTCCGCTTTGCCGCCAACCTGTCGCTGCGCGAGGTGTTTTCGCTGAACTTCGTTCTGGCCTATTTCACGGCAACCATGACGGTCTATCTGGTCGCAACCGGCGTCGCGATGTTGCGCCGCCTTTCGGTTGCCGAAGCTGCGGTCGAGGCGCAATGCGCTGTCATCGGCAATGTCGGCTTTCTGGGCATTCCCATGCTGGTTCTGCTTTTGGGGCAGGACGCGGCGGGGCTGATCATGATGGTGCTTTGCGTTGATCTGATCTTTTTCGGAAGCCTGATCGTCATCCTGATCACAGGCTCACGCGGGGGCGGAATGACGCCGGGGGTTCTGAAACCTGTGGCTCTGGGCCTGATCCGCAACCCGATGATCGTCTCGATCACCCTTGGCCTGATCTGGGCTTCGCTGCAAACGCCCATCCCCGTTCCGGTCAACGAATTTCTGGACCTTCTGGGCGCGGCCGCAACGCCGGGGGCCCTGTTTGCGGTCGGTGCTTCGCTGGCCACCAAATCGGCCGAGCGGATAGAGATCGCAGGCTGGCTGTCCTTTTCCAAGCTGGTCCTGCACCCCGCCGCAGTGGCCATTGCCGCGCTGATGATCTTTGATGTCGCGCCTTACGCCGCAGGCGTGATGATTTCCGCCGCCGCCCTACCGGTTGCGGGAAATGTCTATATCATCGCCCAGCACTATGGCGTTGCGCCCACGCGCGTGTCAGCATCGATCCTGTTTTCCACGGCCTTCAGCATCCTCACGGTTTCAGTGGTGATCGCGTGGGTCACGGGCCTGTAGTTTTTAGGGAGTGTGCCGCATGAAAACCCTGTCAGAGAACGCCTGTTTCGGGGGCACCCAAGGCGTCTATTCGCATCCCTCCAAGGAATGCAGCTGCGATATGACCTTTGGCCTTTTCCTGCCGCAAGAAGCGAGCGACGGCCCCGTGCCGCTTTTGTGGTACCTGTCGGGGCTGACCTGCACGCATGAGAACGCGATGACCAAGGCCGGGGCGCAGGCCTGGGCGGCGGAGGCGGGCATCGCCGTGGTCTTTCCCGATACGTCGCCGCGCGGCGAGGGGGTGGCGGACGATCCTGCCTATGATCTGGGACAGGGGGCAGGCTTTTACGTTGATGCAACGCAGGCGCCGTGGCAGCCGCATTTCAGGATGTGGAGCTATCTTTCGAATGAGCTTGGCACCCTGCTGGAGCGTAACTTTGCCATCGACGCCGATCGTCAATCGATCACCGGCCATTCAATGGGCGGGCACGGCGCGCTGACGCTTGCGATGGGTCTGCCGGGGCGGTTCCGGTCTGTTTCCGCCTTCGCGCCGATCTGCAATCCCTCGGCCTCGGACTGGGGGCAAAGCCAGCTGACCGCCTATCTGGGCGCCGATCAATCCGCATGGGCCGGGCATGATGCATCCCTGATGATGCGCGATCTGGGCTTTGATGGCCCGGTGCTGATCGACACCGGCACCAAGGATCAGTTCGTCGATCTTCTGATGCCGGAAACCCTTGCGCAGGCCATGGCGGCGCGCCGCCAGACCGGCAGCTTTCGGATGCAGCCGGGGTATGATCACAGCTATTTCTTCGTCCAGACCTTTATCGAAGAGCATATCGCCTTTCACGCAGAGGCCCTGTGGGCATGAGCGCGGTTTACGTCGATGCCGACGCCTGCCCGGTCAAGGAAGAGGCAGAGCGGGTCGCAACCCGCCACAAGCTGAAGCTTTTTATCGTCTCCAACGGCGGTTTGCGGCCCTCGCAGAACCCGCTGGTGGAAACGGTGATCGTGCCCGATGGGCCCGACATCGCCGATATGTGGATCGCCGAGAGGGCGGGGCGCGGCGATGTGGTTGTGACCGGTGACATTCCGCTGGCCGCGAAATGCGTGGCCGCCGGCGCGCGGGTGATCAAGCACAACGGCGAGGCGCTGACAGAGGCAAATATCGGCAACATCCTTGCCACGCGCGATCTGATGGCCGACATCCGCGCCGCCGATCCCTTTCGCCAGGGCGGCGGGCGCGCCTTTTCCAAATCCGACCGCTCGCGGTTCCTTGAAGGGCTTGAACGGATGGTGCGCGCGGCGCTTTCCGAAACCGGGGCATAGGCCGCGCCTTACCAAAAAAGCTTGGCACATGGGTTTCTTGGGCCGCCCGCACAGTCTAGATGTGAAATGTAACCCCGGGAGTTTTCCAATGCCGATCAAGGCGGTAGTTTTTGATATCGGGAACGTTCTGATCGAGTGGCAGCCCGAGCGGTTCTATGACGCACAGATCGGCCGCACCCGCCGCGTGGAGATGTTCGCCGCCGTTGATCTGCACGGGATGAATGACCGCGTGGACCGCGGCGAGGACTTTCGCGAAACGATCTACCAGACCGCAGAAGAGTATCCCGGCTTTCGCTCTGAAATTCGCATGTGGCACGACCGATGGGTCGAAATGGCCCGCCCCGAGATACCCCATTCGGTCAAGCTTTTGCGCGCGCTCCGGGCCCGAAAAGTGCCGGTTTTTGCGCTGACGAACTTTGGTGTGGGCACCTTTGAGGCCGCGCAAAGGGTCTATCCCTTCCTGTCAGAGTTCGACCGCAGCTACGTGTCGGGCCACATGCAAGTAATCAAGCCCGACGCGGAAATCTATGCCATGGTCGAAGATGACTGCGGCCTGCCGCCCGAGACGCTGATCTTTGCCGATGACCGGGCCGAGAATATCGCCGCTGCCGCCGCGCGCGGCTGGCAGACCCATCTTTTCGACGGGCCCGAAGGCTGGGCCAGACGCTTGACGCAAGAGCGACTTTTGACACCACAGGAGGCAATGCCATGATCGAGATCATCGGACAGGACGCGGATGGGCTTTTGGACTGGACGGACCTGACGCAGGCCATCGAGGACGGGCACAAGCACGCCAAGGCCCAGATCAAGGACACCTTCATGTACCGCGGCAAGGACACGCTTTTGTCGCGCGCGGCGTGGGTTGACGGGGTCGGCATGGCGGTGAAATCGGCCACGGTCTTTCCCGGCAACGCCGCGCTGGAGCTTCCGACCGTTAACGGCGCGGTATCGCTGTTCGCGGACTTTGACGGCGCGCTTGAGGCGGTTCTGGATTTCCATCTGGTCACCAAGTGGAAGACCGCAGGCGACAGCCTTTTGGCGGCGACCAAACTGGCCCGGATGGACAGCGAGGTCATTTTGATCATCGGCGCCGGCACCGTGGCCAGATCGCTGCGCGAGGCCTATGGCGCGGTCTTTCCTCAGGCAAGGTTCGAGATATGGAACCGCGCCATCGCCCGCGCCGAGGAACTGGCCGAAGACGACCCCCGGATGGAGGTCGCCTCAAACCTTGAGGCCGCCGTGCGCAAGGCCGATATCATCACTTCGGCCACATCGTCGTCCAAGCCGGTCCTGAAGGGCAAATGGCTTCGTCCCGGCCAGCATATTGACCTGATCGGCGCCTTTCGCCCCGACATGCGCGAGGCCGATGACGAGGCGCTGAAAAGGGCCCGTATATTCGTCGACAACCGGGAAACCACGATCGACCATATTGGCGAGTTGAAAGCACCGATAGAGGCGGGCGTCATCACCCGCGATGACATTCTGGGCGACTTCTATGATCTGGAAAAACCGGTCTTTGGCCGCCAATCGGACGATGACATCACCCTCTTCAAGAACGGCGGCGGCGCCCATCTGGACTTGATGACGGCGCGCTATATCCTTGATGTCTGGCGCGAACATCAGTGACCGGGGCCGGCCTTTGACCAAACCGCTTTCAGCCATGGGCGTCAGTCAGCTTTATGCGGCGCGCGTCGCCGAGGGCGCGCTGCACCGCGACCCGGTTCAAGAGGCCGCGCTGGCCCCGCTGGAGCGTGTGCGCCGCGACCTTGAAGAACCTGCCGCCAAGGGGCTTTTGAAACGGTTCTCGGCGCCCCGGCCGGTTCGCGGGCTTTACCTTTGGGGCGGGGTCGGGCGCGGCAAGTCCATGTTGATGGACATGTTCGCCGAAACCGTCACCGTTCCGGCCCGCCGGGTCCATTTTCATGCCTTCATGCAAGAGGTTCACGCCGGGCTGAACCTTGCCCGCAAGAAGGGCGCTGAGGATGCGATTGTCCCGGTTGCCGATGACATCATATCGCAGGTTCGCCTGCTGGCTTTTGACGAGATGCAGATCACCGATATCGCCGATGCGATGATCGTCGGCCGCCTGTTCGAACGTCTCTTCGCGGCGGGGGTCTGCATTGTCACCACATCCAACCGCCACCCCGATGACCTTTATAAGGACGGGCTTAACCGCCAGCTTTTCCTGCCCTTCATCGAGCTTGTGAAAGAGCGGATGGAAGTGTTCGAACTGGCATCCGACACTGACTATCGCCAGAACCGTCTGGCAAGCCAGCCAACCTATTTCACCCCCATCAATGCCGAGGCGCGCGCGGCCATTCAAAGCGTCTGGGCCGATCTGACGGGCGGCGACACCGAAGAGCTTGTGCTAAGCGTCAACGGCCGCAAGGTTGTCCTGCCCGCCTATCGAAACGGGATCGGGCGCGCCAGTTTCTATGAGCTTTGCGCTAAGCCATTGGGCGCGGCGGACTACCTTGCCATCGCCGATGCGGTCAAGGTTTTGGTCGTCGACAACATCCCCTGTCTCTCACGCTCGAACTTTAACGAGGCGAAGCGTTTCGTCCTGCTTGTCGATGCCCTTTACGAGGCGCGCGTCAAACTGATTGCCAGCGCCGAGGCCGTGCCCGAGATGCTGTATCTTGAAGGCGAGGGCACGTTCGAGTTTGAAAGAACCGCAAGCCGTCTGCGCGAGATGCAAAGCGAAAGCTGGACCGGCGCGCGCGGCGCCTAACCGTTCTCGCGCAGGACATTTCCCGCCAGATAAAGTGAGCCGCAGATCAATAGGCGCGCATCCTGTGGCAGCGCGGAAACCGCCGCCTGAACCGATGGCGCCGTGCTGGCGCGTAGCCCGGCTCGCGTTGCGGCAGCGGCGGTCTGATCGGCGCTCAGCGTTGCCGCCTCGCCGGGGATCGACACGGCCGTCAGGCTGTCGGCGACCTTTGCCAGCGGTGCCATATAACCCGCGATATCCTTGGTGTTCAGCATCCCGCAGATCAGGTGCAGGGGGCGCTTTGGAAGCTGGCGCAGTACCTCGGCCAATGCGATGCCGGCGGCCGGGTTGTGCCCGCCGTCAAGCCAAAGCTCGGCCCCGGTTGAGGCCACCAGCGGCCCGGTTTTCAGCCGCTGCATGCGCGCAGGCCAGACCGCATCGGTCATCGCCGCGTCAGGATCACCGGCTTTAAGGGTGCGCAGGGTTGCAAGGGCAATGCCCGCATTGTCGATCTGATGCGCGCCCAAAAGCACGGGCATCGGCAGATCCAGAAGCCCGGTTTCATCCTGAAAGACCAGCCGTCCGCGTTCCTGCCAGACGTGCCAGTGCTGGCCATGGGCAACAAGCGGCGCGCCAAGCTTTTCGGCGCGCGCCTCTATCACGTCCATGGCCGCCTCTTCCTGACGCCCGACGATGCAGGGCACGCCGCGCTTGATAATACCGGCCTTTTCGCCCGCGATCAGTGCCAGCGTGTCGCCAAGGTATTGCTGATGATCAATCGACACCGGTGTGATCACCGTCGCCGCCGGGCGATCGACGACATTGGTGGCATCCAGCCGCCCGCCCAGCCCAACCTCTAGCAGGGTGAAATCGGCCGGCGTGCGGGCAAAGGCCAGAATGGCGGCAACGGTCGTGATCTCGAAATAGGTGATTTCCTGATGCTGGTTCGCCTCCCAGCATTCATCCAGCACCTGCATCAGGTCCGGTTCTGATATCAGCGCGCCAGCCACGCGAATGCGTTCGTGAAAGCGCGCAAGATGCGGCGAGGTATAGGCATGGGCGGTCAGCCCGGCGCCTTCAAGCCCCGCGCGGATCATCGCAAGGGTCGAGCCCTTGCCGTTGGTTCCGGCGATATGGATGACCGGCGGCAGGTCTTTCTGCGGGTTCCCAAGGGTCTCTAGCACGCGCCAAACGCGGTCCAGCACAAGGTCCATGACCTTGGGGTGAAGGGACATCATCCTTTCAAGGATGACATCGCTGCCCGCTTTGTTCACTTGTCGCCTTTGCCGGACTTGCCGGTGTCCTTGGCCTCTGGCGCGGCGTCTTTGCCCGCTTTCGGCGCCTTTGCGGCCTTGCCATCACCTTCCGATGCGTCGGGTGCGGGAAGGTCCCCGGCGATGGGCGGTGTTTCACCAAGCAGCATCCGGGTGATGCGGATCAGCTCTTCGCGCATCTGGCGCCGGTCGGTGACCCGGTCCAGCATTCCGTGATCCAGAAGATACTCGGCGCGCTGGAACCCATCGGGAAGCTTTTCGCGAATCGTCTGTTCGATCACCCGCGGGCCGGCAAAGCAGATAAGCGCGTTCGGCTCGGCGATATGAATATCCCCCAGCATCGCGTAGGACGCGGTGACCCCGCCCGTGGTGGGATGCGTCAGAACGACGATATAGGGCAGGCCCGCCTCTTTGAGCATCTGCACCGCAACGGTCGTGCGCGGCATCTGCATCAGGGCAAGGATACCTTCCTGCATGCGCGCCCCGCCAGCGGCGGCAAAAAGGATCAGCGGGCGCTTAAGTTCGACCGCGCGCTGCGCCGCCGCGATGATCGCGTTGCCGACATACATGCTCATCGAGCCGCCCATGAACGAAAAGTCCTGCGCCGCCGCAACGATCGGGGTGCGCCCGATCTCGCCTTGGGCAACCAGCATCGCCTCGGCCTCGCCGGTGGCTTTCTGGGCCGCTTTCATCCGGTCGGGATAGCGTTTCTGATCGCGGAAATGCAGCGGATCGGCGATGGGTTCAGGGACCGAAACCTCGGTAAAGATACCGCCGTCGAAGACCGAGGCAAACCGCTCTCGCGGAGAGATGCCCATGTGGTGATCGCAGTTGGGACAGACGTAAAGATTGTCCTTCAGCTCTCGGTGGAAAAGCATGGTTCCGCACTCTGGGCACTTGGTCCAGAGGTTTTCGGGCACTTCCCGGCGAGAGAAGAGTGAGTTGATTTTCGGTCGGACGTAGTTGGAGATCCAGTTCATCGATTGGCCGGTCCCTTGTTTGGCTCGCCCGGAGATATGCCGGTGTCTGGCAAAATGCAATCTCTGAGCAGGAGATTACATTCCGAAATGAAGGCGCCAAGACGGTGGGCGATGGGTTTCGCCTTCGGCGAGGATATTTGGGCCACAAAGAAAGTCAGCGGCGCAAGACGCGTCTGCAGACAAGCCAGGCGATGCCCATCATCGCGATATCCGTCAGGATCAGGACTTGCGGCAGGCTGGGATCATTGGCGTTGTAGGGCGTCACGTAAAGCGAAAGGCCGGTGATCGTGCCATCGGTGGCAAGAAGCAGGATGGCAAGGCAATTGTTGGCAAAGTGAAACCCCCAAGAGGCGCCGAGGCTGCCGGTGCGGGCGGTCAGGTCGGCGGCGATCAGGGCAAAAAGCGTGGCGGTGCCGACGATGGCCCATGTGTTCGGGCCCATGTTCGTGGGATCAAAGTGCAGCATGCCGAACAGAAGGCTGGGCACCAGCATCCATGCAATGGGCGAGGCAAAGCGCGCGGCGAGCTGTTGCTGAAGGTAGCCGCGAAAGGCCAATTCCTCGGCGCCGGTTTGAACCAGAACACCCAGAAGCGCGATCGGCAGGAAGCTAAGCCAGAGTGAATAGTCGAGGTTCATCAGCGCATCATAGCTTTGCGACCATGCAACGAGCGAAAGGCCGTAGAGAAGAAAGACGATGCCAGCGGCCGTGACAAAGTCGCGCAGAAGGCGGGGAACCGGCCCGAAAAGCGTCTGCGCCCTGCGCCGCAGCAACAGGCGCGTGGCGGCGATAAATCCAAGGCCCAGCGCCGTAAAGGAATAGAGCATCAAAAGGGCGCCGGTGGGCGTTGATGCCGACTGCATTCTTTCGAACCATGCGACCGCGCTATCTGCGCCAACTATAAGGCGAATAACGCTCATCAGTGCCAGTACGCCAAGCACAAAGACCACGCAGGCAAGAAGAACGCCAAGCAGGGTGCGCCATAGCTGAGGGTGCGCCTTTGCAGGCTCGATGAATTCGTCAAAACGGGTGGCGGACATGCCCCTTGTCCCTTCTGCTCTGGCTTTTTCTTTTAAGGCTACCCTTCCGGGGCCTTCAGGGCAATCGCGCTTGTGGAAAATCGCTGGTTCTTTTATTCGGACACAAGCCAGATTGAGGGAGGCCCCGATGCTCAGACGCAAGTTCGATAAATCCAAACTTCCAAGCCGCCATGTAACGGAAGGTCCGGCGCGGGCTCCGCATCGGTCGTATTATTACGCCATGGGCATCTCTGAGGAAGAAATTCATCAGCCTTTCGTTGGTGTTGCGACCTGTTGGAACGAGGCTGCGCCTTGCAACATCGCGCTGAACCGGCAGGCCCAAGCGGTCAAGCTTGGCGTCAAGGGGCAGGGCGGCACGCCGCGCGAGTTCACCACAATCACCGTCACCGACGGCATCGCCATGGGCCACGAGGGGATGCGTTCGTCGCTGGCCAGCCGCGAGGCAATCGTCGATTCCGTCGAACTTACCATGCGCGGGCACAGCTATGACGCGCTTGTCGGGCTTGCGGGCTGCGACAAATCCCTGCCGGGGATGATGATGGCAATGGTCCGTCTGAACGTCCCGTCGGTCTTTATCTACGGCGGTTCGATCCTTCCGGGCCGGCTGAACGGCAAGGATGTGACCGTTCAGGACGTCTTTGAGGCCGTGGGCCAGCATCAGGCTGGCAACATGACGACTTGTGAGCTTGAAAAGCTGGAAGCGGTTGCCTGTCCTTCGGCCGGTGCCTGCGGCGGGCAGTTCACCGCCAACACCATGGCCTGCGTCAGTGAGGCGATCGGCCTTGCCCTGCCAAACTCGGCCGGTGCGCCTGCGCCTTATGAAAGCCGCGACCAATACGCGATTGCCTCGGGCGAGGCGGTGATGGATCTGATTGAAAAGAACATCCGCGCCCGCGACATTGTCACCCGCAAAGCGCTTGAGAACGCAGCGCGCGTGGTTGCCTGCACGGGTGGTTCGACAAACGCCGGTCTGCACCTTCCTGCGATTGCGCATGAGGCGGGCATCGACTTTTTCCTCGACGATGTTTGCGACATTTTCCGCGAGACGCCCTATTTCGTCGATCTCAAGCCCGGCGGCGCCTATGTGGCCAAGGATCTGTACGAAGCGGGCGGTGTGCCCGTTGTCATGAAAGAGCTACGCAAGGCGGGCCTTGTGCATGAGGATTGTCTGACCGTCACCGGCAAGACCATTGGCGAAGAGTTGGACATCGTCACGCGTGAGGCCGACGGCCGCGTCATCTATCCCTCTGCCACGCCAATTTCGAAAACCGGCGGTGTTGTCGGTCTGAAAGGCAACCTTGCCCCGGAAGGTGCGATCGTGAAGATCGCCGGTATGGCCGAGAGCGAGATCGTCTTTACCGGCCCGGCCCGCGTGTTCGAATGCGAGGAAGAGGCCTTTGAGGCGGTGCAAAAGCGCACCTACAAGGAAGGCGAGGTTCTGGTGATCCGCAACGAGGGCCCCGCTGGCGGCCCCGGCATGCGCGAGATGCTGGCAACCACGGCGGCCCTGTCCGGTCAGGGCATGGGCAAAAAGGTTGCCCTGATCACCGATGGCCGTTTTTCGGGCGCAACACGCGGCTTTTGCGTGGGCCACGTCGGCCCCGAAGCCTATAACGGCGGCCCGATTGCCCTGCTGAAAGATGGCGATATGATCACCATCGACGCCATCAAGGGATCAATTTCGGTTGATCTGACCGATGACGAACTGGCGGCGCGCAAAAAAGAATGGCCCGGCCCGCGCGAGACGATGTATTCCAGCGGCGCGCTGTGGAAATATGTGCAGCTGGTGGGAGCCACCTACAAAGGGGCGGTCACGCACCCCGGAGGAGCAAAAGAGCGGCATGTATACGCCGACATTTAACCAGTTCGTAAAACCAGCGCTTTTGGTGCTGACGCTTGCCCTTTCGGGCTGTGGCGGCAGCAAGTTTTATGCCAGTGACCCGCCTGCTCCGGCGGTGACGCGCGTGGCCGGTGGCCAGCTTCAGATCGCGGGGCCTCAGGGCTATTGCATCGACAAGTCGGCCACCCGCGATAACGTGCGGCAAGCTTTTGTCGTTCTGGCGCGCTGTGACGCGCTGGGCGGGGGCGGGCAAAGACCCGCCTCTCCGGCGCTTTTGACCGTTGCGGTTTCTGGACTGGACCCCGATGGCGAAAGCCTGCCGCCCGCGCCAATGATGGCCGCCTTTGCCGAAAGCAGTCAGGGGCGCGCGATGTTCAGCGCCGATGGCGACCCCGCTTCGATCGAAATTCTGGACACGCGTGTCAGTGGCGATGTCTTTTTGATGCGCGCGCGCGATCGCAAGGCGCAGACAGAGGCGCTTTCGCCGGAACACTGGCGCGCGCTGTTCGGCGTGAAGGGCCATCTGGTATCGGCACGCGTCAACGCCTTTTCCAAGCGGCCGATCTCTACTGACGCAGGGTTTGAGACGCTAAATGCATTGGCGAGCCGCATCAAAGCCGATAATGCTGTTTCCAAGATGGAAACAATTTCATCTGATGATGGGGCGACAGCGGCGGTCAAGGTAAGCCGGCCGGGGATCTTTGCGCGAATCTTCAGATGACGCTTGGGGCCCCTTCGCGATACCGGTGATGGGCGACCGGGCGGCCAAATGAGGCGGGTGAAAGTAGTATTGTGCGTCAGGTAAACTCATTTCTTGAACGACTGGTCCATCGCCGTGCGCTTAAGCGGTGGTCGGACGCGGCAACCGAGGCCGAGAAACTGGATCTGTCGACGCTCAAGGTTTTGCGCGGGCAGGCCCGGCAGATCCGCCGAAGGCTTGACCAGTTGGCCCATGTCGCCGACGCGCGCCTGACCTTGCCGCTGATCGGATCGAACGCAATGCAAAGGCCGCTGCATTCCGACTGGGCTTACCGGCCCGAGGTCTGGCGCGGCCCGATCGCGCCGGTTGGAATGGCATCGGTCGAGAACAAGGCGCGCTTTGGCGAAGAGGCGTCGATCTTTCACGACTGTTCGACCTCGGAACTGACGCTGCGCCAGGTGCGCAATACCCGCGAATCCGATCTGGCACCCTTCGGCCTTCGGCTGGACGTCTTTCGCTTTGACGGCAGTTTCCTGTCCCTAGTGCTGGATTTGCCGCAATCGGCCGTCGAAGGGTTGAAGCGCAAACACCTGGTCCGGGTTCAGACCATCGTCGAGATGGAAAAGCCGCTTGAGATCTTCGTGCGGCTGAATGTCCGCCACGGGCCAAACGTTGAACAGATCGTCCGCGAATTGCCGCTGCATGAACAGGATGTCGTGGTCGAGTTCGACCTTGCCTATTCAAAGCTGAACGAAAAACGCGTCGATGCGGCTTGGATCGATATTATCTTTGAAGGTCCGGAAATGAATCAGATAACTTTGCGCGATGTCACGCTAAGCCGACGCCCGCGCGCCGAAATCTGACAAGGAATGCAAAGAAGGCACGACCAATGGCAGAGATGACATTAACCAAAACCCGCATCATGGCCGGCGTCTGGGAAGGGGCCCTGACCACCGACGATTTGGCGCCAGAGGTTGAGGTTACCTATCAGAACGAAAAGCTGACCGATGTGGCGCTGGTTCCGGTTCGCGGCGAAAAGGACCTCTGGGCGCTGCGCATCACGCTGTCGGCTGATATCCTTTCCGACGGCGTGCAGACCTTTGTCATCAGCGACGCCAAGACAGGCGCGCGGCTGGACACCTTTACCATCATCACGGGCGAGCCGCTTGAAGATGACATCCGCGCCGAGGTCGATCTGCTGCGCGCCGAACTGGACATGCTTAAGCGCGCGTTCCGGCGCCATTGCGTGGAAACCACCTGAGGCGCGCGCAAAAGTTTGGGGCCAATGCGGCGCGAAGTTGGCCGCGATTGTGACGAAACGATGATACAGGGGTGTCGTTCTTTGTTTCCAAGGCGCTGATCAGGGGGTTTGGGCGTTTCCACGCCAGAGATAGTTCCAGATAAAACCCCAGTATTGACGACGGTGTTTCTCATTCCTGCCAGATTCCAAAGCGATACCTGAACCTCGAAAAATTGAGGTGCAAGTTAGGTAGTGCAATGGATCGTTTGACTGAAATGGAGGCTTTTGCCACCGTGGTAGACCAAGGTGGTTTTACAGATGCCGCCAAGAAAATGGGTATTTCGAAGTCCGCCGTTTCGAAACACGTCTCGTCGCTAGAGGCGCGTCTGGGAGCACGTTTGCTGAACCGGACAACCCGGCGGGTAAGCCCGACTGAAATCGGTCTGGCCTATTATGATCGTGCACGCCGCGTTCTGAATGATGCAGGTGAGGCCGACGCATTGGTCACATCCATGCAATCGGCGCCCTCGGGCCTGTTGCGCATCTCTGTCGCTACGGATTTTGGTGTGAACCACCTGTCCCCGGTACTGGGCGAGTTTCTGCAGGAGTTCCCCGATATTACGGTGAACATGGTGCTGAACAACCGCTATGTAGAATTGATCAGCGAAGGCTTTGATATGGCCATTCGCGTGGGCGAGCTGGAAGATTCAACTTTGCGGGCGCGCAAACTTACCGAAACGACGCGCCGCATGATTGCTTCGCCCGAATACTTTGAGAAATACGGCCGCCCTCAGAAGATCGACGATCTGAATGAGCACAAGCTGCTGCATTACTCGAACAACGCCAGCGGCAACGTCTGGAAGCTGACCGCTCCCTCGGGCGAAAAGCGTCAGGTCCGCACGGCTGGTTGGTTGACGGTGAACGACGGGCAATCGTTGCTCAACGCGGCCATCTCGGGACTTGGGATCGCTTATCTTCCCAATTTCCTTTACGCCGAAGCGCTAAGCGATGGCTTGGTCGAAGAGGCGATGCCGGATCTTCCGGCGGACAACCAGGGTATCTATGCCGTCTATCCCCCGGGACGGTTTACCCAGCCCAAGGTGCGCGCGTTTATCGACTTCCTTGTGCATTCCTTCGCTAACAAGGGCCCCGGCGCCTGGTAAGCGGACCAGAAGACAAGTAGCAATAAATCAGTGGGTTGTAGTCAGAACGACTTCAACCCGCCGATTTTTTTTGCGTCCCTCGGCCTCTAGGTTGCTTGCGATGGGGGACAAAAAGCCAACGCCGTCAGCTTCGACCTGATCCTTGGCGACCGAATATTCACTGACAAGCCGCTCTGCGACCGAAGCGGCACGTTTGCGCGAAAGGTCGATGTTCGCCTCAAGCGATCCAACCGCATCGGTATGCCCGACAAGTACGACGTGCCTTTTGGGATCATCCTTCAGAAAATCCGCAAGTGCCGCGAGCGAGGGAAACTTTCGATCCTCAAGTCTGGATGACCCTGTCGCAAAGGTCAGATCGGCAAGAACATAGTGCCCTTTTCCCAAAAGCGCCGCGCCCAGTTTCGACTGGTCGATCTCTGTCGCTTTGCTGGATGTCGATACCTCTTGTCTGTTCAGGTCTTTCTGGCCCACGGCCACAACCTGAATGAAAGCATCGGACTGGCTTGCACTGACCAGAAGCGTGACGAACTCTGGCGCGCTTGCCTCGGCGCTGCCCTCTGCGCCGCCAGCGCCGCGGCGCGCCGACAAAAAGCGGAAGTTGTCCAGATCGACATACATCTCGGGCGCGGGAAGAACATCCGCTGCGAACCGAAAATCAAAGCCGCCGCAATCGCGCGCGGCGCATTCATAGAGAATGTCAAAGCCTGCCTCGGTCAGCTGGTCGCGCAGGGGCGCCAGATGTTCCAGCGTCTTGCCGCCCAGCGATTTGATCCGCCATGCCTGTTTGACGACCTCGCCCTCGGCGGGT
Organism: Paracoccaceae bacterium; assembly: GCA_030148005.1. GTDB lineage: Bacteria > Pseudomonadota > Alphaproteobacteria > Rhodobacterales > Rhodobacteraceae > JASBSV01. Next base: position 68,462 of record JASBUI010000018.1, read on the forward strand.
AGCGATTTGATCCGCCCCTCGGCAAAAGGGCCGATCGGAACCTGATAGCTGGAAAAAGCATCGCGCGTTTCAAGCGACTGCACCGCCTCGGCCGGGAAGTCCAGCGTCACGGCCCATCCAAGGCCGGGCCAGATCATCAGCAGGGCGGCAAGCGGTTTCATCGGCTGCGCGCGTGGTATTCGTCATTGGGCCGCATGTCGGTCGCCGAAGCCACGCGGTTGGTCATGTTGAAAAAGCCCGCAACGCCGGCAATGTCCCAGATGTCACGATCGGTAAAACCGGCATCGCGCAGCGCCTGTCGGTCAGGCTCTTCTATCTCGGCAGAGGCGGTGGTGATCTTGGCCGCGAAATCAAGCATTGCGCGTTGGCGCGGATCCAGCGGTGCCACGCGGTAGTTCATGACCAGCATCTCACCCAGAACCGGGTCGCCCGACAACTCGCGCACCGCCTGCCCATGCGCCGTCAGGCAATAAAAGCAGCGGTTGATAGAGGACACGACGACCGCGATCATCTCGCGCTCAAGCTTGGTCAGGCCGCTGTCTGCCAGCATCAGATCGTTATAAAGACCGGTAAAGGCATTCAGCTTTTCGATGTCAAAGGCATAAGCCTCAAGCACGTTGGGCACGATGCCAAGCTTTTCGGTGCAGATATCAAAGTATTTCTGGGTCGGCTCTGGCAGTGGGTCAACACGCGGCAAGTCAAGGGCGGTTGGTCGCTTGGTCTGGTTCATGGCCTTCACCCTTGGGATTGGCGTTTACGGTAATGGTAGTGGCCGACAACCTCCATGCCAAGTGAGGCATAAAGGCCATTGGCGGCAATGTTTTGCCGGGTCACCAGCAATGACAGATAGTCGGCGCCCTGTTCCTGCGCCCAATTGCCGGCATGGGCCATCAATATGCGCCCGACCCCAAGGCGGCGCATCTTTGGCGCCACTTCCAAGGCGTGAAGCATCGCCACGCCCTTGTGGATGCCCACATAGGCAACGCCGGCCGCGACATCGTTCTTGCGCGCCATAATCGCGGTCTTGGGGCCTTTCGCGCGGTCCATCACCGCAATTCGGCTCGCACCGATCCCGCCCTCGGCCCAAAGATCGGCCATGATCGCAAGCGGTGGCCAGATCGAAAATCCGCTGACCCTTGGGCGCGGCAGGGCGCAAAGGTCAGCCGCCGGGCAGACATAGGCACTGACCGGATCGACGATTGCATATCCGCGCCCGTCCAGTTGTGCATCCAGCGCCTCATCACCCTTGCGGATCATGAAAAGGTGGTCCTGCCCCAGATCCTGCATTGCCTGCTCGGCCATCTCGATATCAGCGGGCTGCGCCCGGTCCCTGATCGTGGCCGCAGAAACGCGCTGGCCGCCGCCCATGCCATCGCGGATGATCCAGTTCCCCACCTCGCGCGCCGCCGCCGGCGGCCAGGTCGCTTCGCACACCTCGTATAGATCGGTGATCCCGGGCCGGGCCACGCTCATGCCGCGACCAGTTTCTGAAGCCACGCCTTAGCGGCGGCAACTTCATCCGCATCAGCGCCGCGGATCACGACATTGGTGCCAAAGTGCCCGTCGGCCCCCTGAAACGGATAGGAACCGATCGAAAGACCCGGATGGCTTTCGGCAAGCTTGCCCAGCGGGATGGCGATGTCGCCCTCGCCGCATTCAACGCGCACCGTGTCCGACACCAGAGGCGTGCCGCCGGTCAGGCGGGGCATGATCGATTGCACCATCGCTTGGAATATGCGCGGCACACCCGCCATCACATGGACATTCCCAAGACTGAACCCCGGCGCGCCGCTGACCGGGTTCTCGATCAACTCGGCCCCTTGGGGAATACGCGCCATGCGCAGACGCGCCTCGTTGATCACGGTTCCGGTCGTTGCATAGTGCCGTTCAAGCGCCGCGCGCGCATCATCACGCACGCCAAATTCGGTGCCAAAGGCAAGGGCGATGCATTCGGCGGTGATGTCATCATGCGTGGGGCCAATACCGCCCGAGGTAAAGACGTTGTCGTACCTGCCCGACAACTCGCGCACGGCGTCGATGATCGCCTGCTGGTCGTCGGCGACAACGCGCACCTCGCGCAGGTCAATGCCATGCAGGGTCAAATGCCCGGCAAGATGATGCATATTGGCGTCGCGCGTCCGGCCGGACAGGATTTCATCCCCGATCACAAGCATCGCAGCGGTAGGGTTCGGCATCTTTATAAAGCTCCGGTTGATATGACTGGTATAGGGTCCGGCGGGCGTCGTTTCAAACCCCTCTCAGGCTTTGCCGGTTTTATTCACCCCCGCCGACGACGCAGTTGCACCGCGCCGCGCCGCAATCGGCCGGTTTGCGCCCTTGCTGGCCGGATACATCCCGGCTAGGGCTGTGACCGCGCGCGTTTCTGGCATAGCCCCGCGCCTCACCTTGCCGGAGCCTCCACGGATGATCTCATTACTGCTAAGCGGTTTCCTTATCGGCGGAAGCCACGCCTTCGAGGCCGATCACGTGGCCGCCGTTTCCTCGCTTGTTGCAGGCAAGAAGGAACGCCGACAGATCATCCGCCACGGAGTAATCTGGGGGCTTGGCCATACGCTGACGCTTTTGGTCGTGGCCGGCGCGCTTATGGCGACGCAATCGGTGCTGTCGCCGCAAACGGCCTATGGGCTTGAGGCGGCGGTCGGTCTGATGCTGGCCGGTCTGGGCGCGCATCTGGTCTGGCGCCTGCGCCGCGACCGCGTGCATCTGCACCGCCACAGCCACAGCGACGGGCAAGAGCACCTGCACCTGCACAGCCACGCTGGCGAAAGCGGCCCGCATCGCCCGCAGGAACACCGCCACAAACACCCCGACCGCGGCGCGATCAGAACGCTTCTGGTTGGAACGATGCACGGCCTTGCCGGATCGGCGGCGATTGTCCTGACGCTTGCAACCAGCGTTGGATCGCCCTCGCTTGGTCTGGCCTATGTCGGGATCTTCGGGCTGGGGTCTATCGTGGGCATGGCGGTGGTTTCGGGCCTTTTGTCGATACCGCTGTACTTTAGCGCGCGCTTTCTAAGCGGGGCGAACACGGCGCTGCAACTGGTGATCGGCGTTGTGACCTGCGGCCTTGGCCTTTGGATCATGGGCAGCTCGATCGCGCATGTTCTGGCCTAGGCGCGGGGCATCTGGTGGTCTTTTGACAACCCGCTCTGGTCTAGCCGAGCCAAAAACCCTAAATAGAGCCAAGTGAGACAAGTGGAGAAACCTGTGAAGGACGAACATCGCGGGCGGGTGACCAAGGACGGCATCCGCATCTACGAACAAGGTGATTTCGCCGGAATGCACAAGGCCGGAGAGCTTGCGGCCCTCATTCTGGACGAAATGTGCGAGCGTGTGGTCCCCGGTGCGTCCACCGCAGAGCTGGATGATTATATCCGCGGCCGGGTCGAAGAGGCGGGCGCAAAGTCGGCGACCATCGGCTATCGCGGCTATCAGCACGCATCTTGCATCAGCGTCAATCACGTCGTCTGTCACGGCATTCCGGGGCCCAAGACGCTAAAGGATGGCGACATCCTGAACATCGATGTCACCGTAATCGTCGATGGCTGGTTCGGCGATAGCAGCCGGATGTATGTCGCCGGAAAACTGTCCCGAAAGTCAGAGCGCCTGATCCAGGTCACTCATGATGCGCTGATGGCGGGGATCGAGGCCGTCAAACCGGGAAACACCTTTGGCGATATCGGCTTTGCCATCCAGCAATTCGTCGAATCCCACCGTATGAGCGTTGTGCGCGACTTTTGCGGGCACGGCCTTGGCCGCGTCTTTCATGCGCCCCCCAATGTCCTGCACTACGGGCGCCCCGGAACCGGTGCCACCCTTGAAGAGGGCATGTTCTTTACGATCGAGCCGATGGTGAACCTTGGCCGCGCCGAAACCAAGGTGCTGGCCGACGATTGGACCGCCGTTACGCGCGACAAGTCGCTAAGCGCCCAGTTCGAACACTCCATCGGAGTGACCGCCACCGGCGCCGAGATTTTCACCCTGTCACCGGGCGGTCTTTTTCACCCCACCTTTGGTTCATAGCGCCGGGAAGCGCGCTGAACCGCCATCTTGCGCCCGGTCATGGAGCGGCCGGGGTGACATTTGGTTTACGTAGGGTCAATTTATGGGGAAATTCTCCTACAAATTCCCCTTCTTGAGAAATAGTTGTTCTTTTTCAAGGTTTTCCAGCGCAGCGCGGCAATCTGCCCCTTTGCGAACGGTTTGCATCTAGGGCATCCATGCCTATGTCTTCATCGCCCAACCGGGCACTTACGTAACTTTCATGAAAAGGAGGCTTGCGATGAAAAATCTGATGACCACCGCAGCCACAACCTTGTTTCTTGGTGCAACAACTTTCGGAGTTTCCGCGATTTCCGCAGCGGCTCAGGAGGTGACTTTACGCTTTCAGCACTTTGTTTCACCGAAATCCGCAAACCCGACCTATTTCATGGAACCATGGGCCCGAAAGATCGAGGAAGACTCAGGCGGGCGCATCAAGGTTGAGCTTTTTCCCTTCATGCAGCTGGGCGGCAAAGCTCCGAACCAGTACGACCTGATCCGCGACGGCGCCGTTGACGGCGGCTGGGTCATTCCGGGCTATCAGCCGGGCCGCTTCCCCGAGGCCGAGGCCATGGAGATGCCCTTTATGACGACAAAGTCGGCTGAAGAGGCATCAAAGGCGGCTTGGGAGTTCACCCAAAAACACCTGATGGACGATTTTGCCGACGTAAAGGTGATCGCCGCCCACATGCACGGACCCGGCATCATCCACAAGAAGGGCGCGGCTCTGGCAACGGCAAGCGACATCAGCGGCCTGCGCCTGCGCGGACCTTCGCGGCCTGCAACGCTGCTTTTGAAAAAGCTGGGCGCAACGCCGGTCGGCATGCCTGTCCCGGCCTTTCCCGAAGCGCTGAGCAAGGGCATTCTGGATGGCGGCGTCATCACATGGGAGATGTCCCCATCGCTGAAGTTGAACGAGTTGACCGACAGCCACACGGATGTCTCGGGCGACAAGTCTCTTTATAACCTCTATTTCATCTGGGCGATGAACAAGGGCGTCTATGACGGCCTGCCGGATGATCTTAAGGCGGTGATCGATGCAAACTCGGGCCTGATGGCCTCTGCCTGGGCCGGGCGCGCGCATGACACGGGCGACGTTGTCGGGCGCAAGGCGATGGTTGACGACGGCAATGAGATCGCAACGCTGAGCGAAGAGGAAACGGCAAAGATCCGCAAGATGGGCGATGAGGTTATCGCCGAGTGGATTGCCGAGGCTGACGCCAAGGGCCTTGATGGCGCGACGCTTGTCAACGACGCACGTGCCGCCGTTGCCGCCAACCGGGCCGCAAACTAGGGCCGGCGCAGGGGCGGTCAGCCGCCCCGCAAAAAAACAGATGGGCGCCTCTGTCAGGGGCGCCCTTTTCTTTGCGCCTTAGCCTTCGGGCGCATACTCCATGATCGTGACATGGGTGCCGCCATAGCGGCGCTGATCGACGACGTTTAGCCCGGCCAGCCGCGGCAGTTGCGGCGCGTCCTCTTCCCAGACAATCGTCGCCCCCGGCGCGATCATGCCCGCCTTTTGCGCGGCCTCAAGCGCGGGCGCGCCCAGACCCTTGCCATAGGGCGGATCCAGAAACACCAGATCAGCCATATCGCCCGGTGCGTCGCCAAGGCGCGTGGCATCGCGCCGGACGATCACGCAGCGCTTTTCGGCGCGGGTCAGCGCGATGTTGCGCGTCAGGATCTTCAGCGCCGCCGCACCGTTTTCGACAAATGTCACCGACGCCGCCCCGCGCGAAAGCGCCTCTAGCCCCAGCGCGCCGGTGCCTGCAAAAAGATCAAGCACCGTTGCCCCGGAAATGACGCCTCGGCTGTTCAGGACGTTGAACAGGCTTTCGCGCACCCGGTCGCTTGTGGGGCGCAGATGCGCGCCTGCGTCGCCCTTACCGACAGAGGCCAGCGCAAGACCGCGAAACTCTCCGGCGATGATCCTCAAGGTTTCAACAGCGCCTTGATGTCGAACGAGGCGTCCCCGACCTGCCCCGCATCGGGGCTGCGGCCCGCCTCTATCAGCCGCTTGCCGACCATATAGGCGCGCGGGTCGTTCATCGCATCAACCGCCAAAAGCCTGCCGCGGCCATAGTACCAATGTGACACGGCGCCATCTTTTTCGCCGGGCCGGACGACAAGCCGGTCAAAGCCGGTGTTCAAACCCGCGATCTGAAGTTTGACGTCGTACTGATCGGACCAGAACCAAGGGTGCGGGTCATAATCCTTTTGCGCGCCCATCAGGTTCTCGGCCACAACTTCGGCCTGATCGATCGCGTTCTGAACGCTTTCCAGCCTGATGCGCGCGCCGCGCCACGGAAACGAAGCGCAATCACCCGCCGACCAGATTGCCGGATCAGAAGTGCGCCCTTGGGCGTCGGTACGGATGCCATTGTCGATCTTCAGCCCCGCGCCTTGGGCAAGCGTAATCGACGGCGCGATCCCCACGCCGACAATTGCCATGTCTATGTCCATCTTGCGCCCATCGCTTAGAACCGCGCCGGTCACCTTGTCTTCCCCGGTCAGCCGCTCAAGCCCGACGCCTTCGATAATCTCGACGCCATGCGCCCGGTGCAGGTTGCGGAAATAGTCGGATGTTTCGGGCGCGGCGACCCGGCCAAGGATACGCTCGGCCATTTCGACCAGCGTCACCTTCATGCCTTTCTTGGCCGCCACTGCCGCCGCCTCTAGTCCGATGTAGCCCCCGCCGATGACCAGAACGCGCCGCCCATCCGCCACCTCGGGCGCCATCGCGTCGATATCGGCCAGCGACCGCACGGTGAAAACCCCCTTCAGCCCCCCGCCGATCGCATCCGGCAGGCGCCGCGGCTCTGACCCGGTGGTCAGGACCAGCGCGTCATAGGCAAGCTTTTCGCGGCCAAGCGAAACCGTCCGGGCCGCGGCATCAATGCCAGAGACACTTTCCCCAAGCCGAAGCGCGATGCCCTGATCCTCGTAGAACTGGCGCGGGCGCAGAAACAGCCGTTCCTGTTCCATCTCGCCCATCAGATAGGCCTTGGACAGGGGCGGGCGCTGATAGGGCGGCTGCGCCTCGGCCCCGATTAGGGTGATACCGCCGTCGTATCCAAGGTTGCGCAGTTTGGCCGTCAGGGATGCACCCGCTTGCCCCGCGCCGACAACAACAATTTGGCCCATGGCGGCACTCCTGACTTTCCATTTTGCGCCCCGAACCTATATCCGGGGCATGAAGAAACGCAATCACGCAGAAAGATAGTAGATGACGATATCTGTCGGAGACAAACTACCGGATGCAACCTTTACGCTGATCGGCGAAGAAGGCCCGCAATCCATCTCTCTTGAGGAAAAGACCAAGGGGCGCAACGTGGCTATCTTTGCGGTGCCGGGGGCATTCACGCCAACTTGTCACTCGGCCCACGTGCCAAGTTTCATCCGTGCCAGCGACAGACTGGCGGACAAGGGCGTGGAAGAGATCATCTGCATTTCTGTAAACGATCCATATGTCATGAAGGCCTGGGGCGAAGTGACCGGCGCCGATAAGGCGGGGCTTACCCTTTTGGCCGATGCCGAAGGCGCCTTTACCAAGGCGATCGGCATGGAGTTCACGGTGACCGCAACCGGGCTTATCGGACGCTCAAAGCGCTATGCGATGCATGTCGTTGACGGTGTGATCGAGAAGCTGAACATCGAGCAAAGCCGCGGCACCTGCGAAATTTCGGGCGGTGAGGCCCTGCTGGATCAGCTTTGATCGTTGCGCCGGGGCGGCAAACCGTCCGCCCCGGAGCTTTAGGCCAAAGATACGCCTAGGTTTTTTCCTGAACGATCGTGCGTGTCGGAAAGGGAATGTCGATACTGCCCTTGTCCAGCGCTTCTTTGACGGACCGCTTGATGTCAGCCTGATAGGCGAAATAGTCGCCCGACTTGACCCAGACCCGCACCAGAAAATCGACCGAACTTGCGCCAAGGTTGTTCACCTGAATGAAAGGCGCCGGATCGCTGAGCGAGCGTTCGTCAGCCATGACCGTATCGCGGATGATAGCCTCTGCCGCTTTCAGGTCGGCGCCATAGCCAACCCCAAAGGTCCACTCGGCCCGGCGCAGATCATAGGCAGAATAGTTGGTAATCGCAGTGCCCCAGATATTGGCGTTGGGCACGATGACCTGCACGTTCCCGACCGAGGCAATCTCAGTGGTAAAGATCGACAGATCCTTGACCGTTCCCATCTGCCCGGCCGCCTCGATGAAATCGCCTTTCTTGAAGGGCCGGAAAAGGATCAGCATGACGCCCGCGGCGATATTCGACAGCGTGCCTTGCATGGCCAGACCGATGGCCAGACCGGCCGCACCGATAACGGCGATAAGCGATGCGGTCTGAACCCCGAAACGGTTCAGGATAAATATACCTGCAAAGGCCAGGATCACATAGCGTGTGACCGAGCCCAGAAAGGCAAAAAGCGTATCGTCGATCTTGGCGTAATCCTCGCCCAGCCGCACCAGACGCCGCCGCGCCCAGTTCGCCACCACAAAGGCCGCGATCAGGATAAGGATCGCCACAAGAACGTTGCCCGCAACCGAGGCCAGCCATTTTACGGAAAGCAGATCGCCAATCGTAACGCCGTTAATAATTACCGTGTCCAAAGTCATGTCAGCGCGTCCATCTTTCGTGCAAGTTTCATGTCCAGTTCAGTTAACCCATTGGCATCATGCGTCGTCAATGTCACCTCGACCCGGTTATAGACATTCGACCATTCGGGGTGGTGGTTCCATTTCTCTGCCCATATCGCCGCGCGGGTCATCCATCCGAAGGCGTCGACAAAGTTCTTGAACCTGAATGTCTTGTGGATCGCATCGCGATCATCGGCCAGCGCCCAGCCTGTCGCAAGCAGCGGCGCAAGCTCTTGGCTTCGTTGCTCTTTGGTCAGTTTCTCGGCCATCATTCCTCCGACAGTGTTTTCTTGAAGGGCCCATAGGTGGTCAGGATCTCGATCTCATTGTCGACCGCCTCTTGTTCGGCCTCCAGATAGTTGCGGATCGCATCGCGAAACCCTTCATCCGCGACCCAATGCAACGAATGGGTGGCGATCGGCATATAGCCGCGTGCCAGTTTATGTTCGCCCTGCGCGCCCGCTTCGACCCGGGCAAGACCCTCTTGGATTGCAAGGTCGATGGCACGGTAATAGCACAGTTCAAAGTGCAGGCAGGGGTGATCTTCTATACAGCCCCAATAGCGCCCGTAAAGCGTGTCGCGACCGATAAAGTTCAGCGCGCCGGCAACATAGGCCCCATCGCGAACCGCCAGAACCAGCGCGATATCACCGCGCAGGGTTTCCTGCGCGATGTCAAAGAAAGCCCGCGTCAGATAGGGCGTGCCCCATTTGCGCGCGCCCGTATCCTGATAAAACCGCCAGAAGGCATCCCAGTGTTCAGGTTCAATCTGATCGCCGGTCAGCGTCACGATCTGGCCGCCGAAATCCTGCGCCTCGCGGCGTTCCTTGCGGATATTCTTGCGCTTGCGTGAAGACAGGGTTGCAAGGAAGTCGTCAAACGAACGATAGCCGCGGTTCTGCCAGTGAAACTGTTGCGAGCTGCGCAGCATCAGCCCCATTTCCTGCCCCGCCGCGGCCTCTTCGTCGGTGCAAAAGGTGATGTGAAGCGACGATAGCTGATTGTCCGAGGCCAGTTGAACCGCGCCCTGAACCAGCGCCGACTGGCCAAGGGTTTCAAAACCGGGGCGCACAAGGAAACGCCGCCCCGTGGCTGGCGTAAAAGGCACCGCCACCTGAAGCTTGGGGTAATAGCGCCCGCCGGCACGTTCGAACGCATGGGCCCAATTGTGATCGAATATATACTCGCCCTGACTGTGGCCCTTGGCATAAAGCGGGGCTACGGCGATCACCTCGCCGTTCAGCCGCGCCGTCAGATACTGCGGCTGCCAACCGGTGCCGCGCCCGACCGATCCGCTATCCTCAAGCGCCTTCAAAAACCGATGTGTCGTAAAGGGATCAACCGGCCGTTCGCCATCTTGCGCCTCGGGCGCCGCGCAGGCATCCCAGGTTTGCGCGTCGATCTGCGACAGCGACGACAAAACGTTGATTTCAATTGGCTGGTCGGTCATTTCACGCGCGGATTGCTGCGCTCCTCTAAGTGGGGCCAGATCCGGCGGCGTCAAGTCAGCCGGTCGCGGCCGCGTAGTTTTCAAAAGTGATGTTATCGGCAAACTTGCGCGCCTCTGCTTCGGCCTCGGGCGATCTTATGGTCCAGCACAGCACCCCTGCGCCTTCTGATCGAAGCTGGCCAACGCGGGGCGAGGCAAGATCCGCCGCTTCGTGGCTGATAAAGCTGGCGCCGACCGGGTCATAGTCGGGAACGTCTTTCAGGCGTTCGCGCACCGCAGGTTTCAGCGTTTTCCAATCCTCGGCGCGATACGCACTTGTTACCAGTCCGCGCGCAATTTCCGGGGCCATCCAGCCAAAGGCGCGCACCGAATTGGGATTGGACGACATCACCGCGACCGGCCCCGAATAGTCTTGGAGATGCTCGGCGACGCGCGTCTCAAGCGGGCCGACGTTCGGGCCCATCTGACCATCCTGATCCTTTATCTCGATCAAAAGCGCCGCGCGCCCGGCGACCAAGTCCAGAATTTCGCCCAAGGTCGGGATCGTCTCTGATCCGTGGTTCAGGCCAATCGTGCGCAACTCTTCCAGATCGCGGGTGCGCAGCGCGCCCTTTTCCGAAGTAAGCCGCCCAAGATGATAGTCATGGAAAACCACCGCCTGATCGTCGGCCGACAACTGCACGTCGATCTCGATCCCGTAACCGGCATCGATTGCCGCCGATATCCCGGCGCGCGAATTTTCCGGGCGCCCGGCGGTAATGTCGTGATAGCCCCGGTGCGCAAGCGGCGCGCCCAGAAACTGCGGCGGAAGTTCCGGCGCCTTTTTCATTCGATCGCTCCTTTTAGAACGCGCGCCTAGCCGATCTGGAAAATGCCTTCGATCTCGACCGCAACGCCCAGCGGCAAGGATGCCGCACTAACCGCAGAGCGGCTGTGGCGACCTGCATCCCCCAAAGCTTCGACCAGAAAGTCAGAGGCCCCGTTGATGACCTTGGGCTGGTCGGTGAAATCGGCGGTCGAGTTGACGAAACCGGTCAGCTTGATGACGCGGATAAGCCGGTCAATATCGCCGCCGCAAGCCGCCTTGACCTGCGCCAGAAGGCTGATCGCGCAGGTGCGCGCCGCGGCGGCCCCTTCTTCGACCGTCATGTCCGCGCCAAGTTTCCCGGTGATAAGCCCATCCGGCCCGTTTGAGATTTGGCCAGAGACATAGACGATGTTGCCAACCGTGACAGAGGGCACATAGTTCGCCGCCGGGGCCGGGGCATCAGGCAGGCTTACACCCAAGGCGGCAAGTTTTTCTTCGATCTGCGACATTCCAAAGCTCCATCCGTGTCGGTTTCCTGCTGACGCTAGCCTTGCTGCGGCGCGGGCGAAAGAAGGAATTCAGGTTTCGCGGAAAGCCTTGCGGAAAAATTCTGTCAGGGGCTGCATCAGATAGGCGATCGGGCGGCGTTCACCTGTCTTGATAAAGGCCTGAAGCGGCGTGCCGGGGCGCAGATAACCGGACGTGGCGGCCCGGGCCGCAGCCGGTCCTGCAAGTTCAATGCGCGCCTGAAAATAGGCCGGACCGCCGCCCGGCCCGGCGATCGCATCGGCCGACAGGCGCGACACGCGGCCCGCCAGCGGCGCCGCGGCATCATCCGCCGCACCGGACAAGCGCAACTGAACAGATTGGCCCGGGCGCACATGCCCCACATCCAAAAGCCGCACCCGCGCCAGCACGGTCACCGGCCGATCCTGCGGGACGATGTACAAAAGCGGCTGCGCCGGACGAATGACAGAGCGTTCTGCAAAAACCTCTTGCCCGTAGACCACGCCGGATACCGGCGCGCGGATGGTCAGGTTGCGCCGCTCTTCTGCAAGGGCCGATCTTTGTTGCGACAAATCCCAGACAAGCGTTTCAAGATCGCTAAGCTGGGATGCCGCTTCTTGGCGCCGCTGGCTTTGCAGTTGCAACTTCTGGATCGCAATCTCTTCAAGACGCTCACCCGACAAGGCGATCTGCGCCTGCAACTCGCCCAAGGCGCCGCTAAGGCGCGCAGCTTCGCGGCGCAGCGACAGGACCCGCCCCGATTGCGCAAGCCCCCGGCTTAACAACGCCTCTTGCTGGCGCAGCTCATCGCGGATGAGGTCAAGCTGGCGGCCAAAGGCGCCCTGCTGGGCGCGAATGCCAGCGATCTGATCCCTGATCTGGTTGCCGCGCTGGTCCTGCTGGCGGATCGCCTGAAGATGGGTTTCGCGGCGCGCCTCAAAGAGGTGTCTTTGCCCCGCAAGGGAAGCTGTGGGAACAGGTGCGGGTGCCAGTTCGGCCAGACCGTCGCGTTCGGCAACCAGCCGCGCCTGCTGCGCGCCAAGGGCGTTTAGCCGACCGTCCAGCGCCAGTATCTTGCGGTTCACCCGGTCCGGATCAAGAACGATCAGCGGATCACCGCGCCTGACAAGATCGCCCTCGCGCACATGGACCAAGGCGACAACACCGCCAAAAAGGTGTTGAACGATCTGGCGGCCCGGCGCGACAACGACGCTTGCATCGGCCACCACCGCCCCAGATATACGTCCGAAAACCGCCCAGCCGCCGAAGCCGCCGACGAGGATGGTCAGGGCTAGCGCCCCCGCCGTGATAAGCCCGCGCGCGGGCCAGGGTGCCGCGCCCTTCATGCCACGCCACTTGCCCGTGCGGCGGCGATCTGACCGTGGTTCTGCACCATCTGCTGAAGCACGACATCCTTGGGGCCAAAGGCCTTACGCGCGCCCTCATCAAGCATCAGAAGGACGTCGCATTCCTGTATTGCCGCCGGGCGGTGCGCCATGATCAGGACCGCCTTGCCAGAGCGCTTCATCCCGCGCACAGCGGCGTTAAGCGCATCCGATCCCGCGTTGTCGAGGCTTGCGTTCGGCTCATCGAGGATCAAAAGCGCCGGATCACCGTAAAGCGCTCGCGCCAGTGCGATCCGCTGGGCCTGCCCGCCGGACAGCGGCGCGCCCGTGGCCGAAATCGGTGTGTCGTACCCCATTGGCAGATCCAATATCAATTCATGCGCCGCCGCGCGTTTGGCCGCCTCAACCACCTTTTCGGCGTCTGGTTCAGCCGCCATGCGAGCAATGTTTTCGGCGACAGTGCCTTCAAGGAACTCAACCCGCTGCGGCAGATAGCCGATAAGTTGCCCGTAGGCGTCCGGCCCATATTGATCAATCGGCGCGCCGCCCAAAAGGATACGCCCGCCCGAGGGCGGCCAGACGCCCGTCAGCGCCCGCGCCAGCGTTGTCTTGCCCGCGCCGCTTTGCCCGATGACACCCAGCGCCTGACCCGGACGCACCTCGAACGAGACAAGGCGCAGCGCGGCCTGACGACAACCGGGCGGCGATACGGTAACGCGGTCAACGATCAGATGCGATTCGGGCTGGGGCAGGGCGGTGCGCGCCCGCGCCGGTGGCGCCGCTGTCAGGCCAGCCGCCAGTGACCGCCAGCCTGAAACCGCATGGGCGACCAGCGCCCATTGGCCGACCACAAGTTCGACCGGCGCCAGCGCCCGCCCCAGAAGGATCGATGCCGCAACCATGGCGCCGGGCGTCAACGCATCCTGAAGGACAAGGTATGCCCCCGCCGCAAGCAGCACCGATTGCAGAAACATCCGCCAGACGCGCGATGCAGACGCGTAAAGGCCCCCGGCATCTTCATGTGCGACGGTATGGGAAAGCTGGCGCTGCGACAGCCCGGTCCAACGCCCAAGGATGGCCCCGCGCATCCCCAGTGCCCTGATCGTTTCGGCCTGCCCAAGAACCTGCACCGCCCATGCGGTGGCCACCCGCCCCGAAGCCTTGGCGCGCCCATGCGGCGCCGCCGTGGCAAAGCGGTTCGCCAGCGCCAGCGCCAGCAACACCGCGCCCCCAAGCGCTGCAACCAGCCCCAGAACCGGGTGAAAGATCGCGATCGCCAAGACAAAGACCGGTGTCCACGGCAGATCATAAAGGGCCGCCAGTACCGGAGAGCCGATAAACCTGCGCACCGCGTCAAGATCGCCAACCGGCTGGCCCGGCGGACCATTCGGCGCTTGCGCGTTCAAGGCCGGGGCAAGCGAGGCGGACAGAACCCGCCCTTCGATCACGGTTTGAAATCTGGCGCCGATGCGGGTCAGTATCCGCCCGCGCAGAAAGTCCAGCACGGCCATGTTGAGGTAAAGGAACGCCACAATCGCCAGCAGAGAGACCAGCGTCGCCTCGGATCGGCTGGTCAATACGCGGTCATAGACCTGCAACATGAAGATCGGCCCGGTCAGCATAAGGATGTTGATGAACACACTGAAAAGCCCCACGGCCCAGAACAGGCCACGGCTTTGTCGGCGGGCGCGGATCAGCTCTTGTCTGCCGCCCGAGTGTTCGTTCATTGTCATCGCACGCTCCGGCGTCCGGTGGTCGGTTTCCTTGCGCGAAAAAGCCAGCCGACAGGGTTTTTGTCGCCGATCTGCCACATCAGGGCGTGATAGCGACGCGGCGCGCTGGGCTTTTCCGGCAGGTTGAGTATGACTTTGAATCTACAAACAAGACGTTGAGATTATCTGTGATTGTGGCGTTGACTTATTTCCGTGCGCCAGTTCGGGCGGCTTATTTCCTTATCTGGCTAGGGGTTCTTGGCGCTTGTTCCCAAGCTACCGTGACCGGCGGTATCCGCGACCCCTATGAGTCGCAGAACCGCGCGACCCACAACGCCAACGTAGCGCTTGATGCCGCCTTGGTGCGCCCATCGGCAAATGTCTATGGCAAGGCTTTGCCCGGTCCGGTGCGCCAGTCGGTCGGCAATTTCGCATCAAACCTCACCCTGCCGGGTTTCGTGGTGAACAACATCCTGCAAGGTGACATCAAAAGCGCGGGCCAGAACGGCATGCGTTTCTTGTTCAACACGGTCTTTGGGCTTGGCGGGGTTCTGGACCCGGCCTCTGACGCGGGGCTTTTCGCGGCCAAGACCGACTTTGGCGAAACGCTTTACGTCTGGGGCGTGCCAGAGGGCAATTTCGTCGTGCTTCCGGTTATCGGCCCCTCGACAGAGCGGCATATGGTCGGGCGCGTCGTTGATCTTTTCACCAACCCGGTTATTGCAACGATGCCACGGCCAGAGCGTTATTATGCCCTTGGAACGACCGTCGGTTCACGTTTGGGTGATCGCTATCGCTTTTCAAACACCGTCGACTCCATCTATTATGACAGCGCGGACAGCTATGCTCAGGCGAGGTTGCTTTACTTGCAGAACCGTCGTTTTCAGCTTGGGGTCAGCGTAGCGGAAAAGAGTGATAGTGTGTTTGAGGAACTCTATGGCAACTGAATTTAACAGACGCAGCGTGATCGCAGGCGTGGCCGCCGTTTTGGCCGCTGGGCCGGCCTTTGCCATTAGCCAAGGCGAAGCTGAAAAGCTTGTCGGGCGGCTTGTGGGTGAGATCAACAAGGTCATCAACTCGGGCAAATCGGAAAGCCAGATGTTTGGCGAGTTTGAGCGGATTTTTGACCGCTACGCCGATGTCCCGACCATTGCACGCTATACTTTGGGCGCAGATGCCCGCAGTGCAAGCGGCGCCCAGATGAACGCTTATACCGACGCTTTCCGCGGCTATATCGCGCGCCGTTACGGCCGCCGATTCCGCGAGTTCATCGGCGGCGAGATAGAGGTCGTGTCCACAAAGCAGGTCAAAAGCTTTTATGAGGTCAAAACGCTGGCCAAGCTGCGCGGCAAGGCGCCGTTTGTCCTGACCTTTCAGGTCACGGACCGCTCTGGCAGCGACAAGTTCTTCAACATCCTGCTAGAGGGCGTGAACCTTCTGCTGACCGAACGATCCGAAATAGGCTCGCTTCTGGATCAGCGCCGGGGCGATCTGAACCAATTGATCACCGACATGCGAAAGCTGGGCTAGGGGCGAAGGCCCCGCCGCCTGTTTCGCCCGCGCCTAGTTGCCGCCAAGGATCTGGCGCAAGACATCAATCAGGATGTTTTCGTTGCGCCGGTTGTTTGACGGCTGACGCCGGGGTTCGGCCACGATAACGCGCGGCGGCTCTGCCGGTTGGATCATGGGAAGCGGACGCGCGGGCAGGCCGTCTTCGGCCCTTTGCATCGTCTCGCGCCAGATCGCGGCCGGAAGCCCGCCGCCGGTGACCCCGGTCAGGGGCGAGTTGTCGTCATAGCCCATCCAGACGCCGGCGACATAATCGGCGGTAAAGCCCACGAACCATGCATCCCTTGCGCCCTGCGTCGTGCCGGTCTTGCCTGCAACGGCGCGCCCCTCAAGCTTGGCCCGCTGGCCGGTTCCGCGTTCAACGACCTGGTTCATCATATAGACAAGCTGACGCGCGGCATCGTTCGAAATTACCCGCTCTCCCATGCCGCCCGACTGGCCGATCACGGCGCTGTCGTCGCCCAGAAGCTTCAGTTCGACCAAACCGTAGGGCGTCACGCTGCTGCCACCGTTCAGGATACCTGCATAGGCGCCGGTCATCTCTAACAGCGATGCCTCGGACGCGCCCAGCGCCAGCGCCGGACCCAGTGCAAGGTCGCTTTGAATGCCAAATCCTTCGGCCACCTTGCGGACGTTGTCGCGGCCGACCGCCTCTGAGATGCGAACGGCGGGCACGTTGAGCGAAAGGCGCAGAGCGTCGGTCAGCGTGACCGGGCCCAAGAACTCTCTGGAATAGTTTTTGGGCGACCATGGACCAGAGCCGGGAATATCGATGGTCAGCGGCGTGTCCTGCACGACGTCAGCATAGGTATAGCCAAGATCAAGCGCCGTTGCGTAAACGAAAGGCTTGAACGCCGATCCCGTCTGGCGCTTGGCCATCGTGGCGCGGTTGAAGGCGCCGTTGACCGTGGAATCGCGCCCGCCGACCATGGCCCGGACCGCCCCGTCAGACGACATCACCACGATCGCGGCCTCGGCTTTGGAGCCTTCGCTGACCCTTGTCTTGAAAACGAAATCAAGCGCCTCTTCGGCGGCCTTCTGGATCTGCGGATCAAGCGTCGTGCGCAAGATCACATCCTCGGTCGTGTTGCGCGTCAGAAACGACGGCCCGCTATCCATGACCCAGTCGGCAAAATAGCCGCCCGCCTGCGCCTTGGCGGCATCGGAAAGCGTCGCGGGGTTGGCGCGCGCATAGTCGGCCTGTTCGGGGGTCAGATATCCTTGATCCTCCATCAGCCCGATGACGACATTGGCCCGCGACTGCGAAAGCTTCAGATCGCGCGTTGGCGCATAGCGTGTCGGCGCAACCAGAAGACCGGCCAGCATCGCCGCTTCGGCAGGGCGCACATCTGAGGCCGATTTGCCAAAGTAACGCTGGGCCGCGGCCTCATACCCTTGGGCACCCGCGCCAAGGAAGGCCCGGTTCAGATAGATCGTCAGGATCTCGTCCTTGGTATATTTGACCTCCATCGCCAGCGCATAGGTGGCCTCTTTGATCTTGCGCCAAAGCGATCCCTCGCGGCAGTCGGCCTCATACTGGGCCTTGGTCTGGCCGGCCTTGGGATCAAAGGGGACGCCAAGGCACAAAAGCTTGGCCGTTTGCTGGGTGATGGTCGAACCGCCGTTGCCGGACAGGGGGCCGCGCCCTTCGCGCAGGTTGATGCGGATGGCGCTGGCAATGCCGCGCGGGCTTAGGCCGAAGTGACGATAGAACCGCTTGTCCTCTGTCGCGATGACCGCGTTCTTGAGCGCCGGGGACACCGTGCCGGCGGTTATCATCCCGCCAAACTGATCACCGCGCCAGGCAAAGGTTTCGCCATAGCGGTCAAGGATCGTGACCGACCCGCGCGTGCGCCCGTCAACCTGATCGGCGGCCGGGGGCAGCTGAACGTAAAAATACCCCACCGCGATCGCGACCAGCAAAAGAACCACCAGCGTCGCACGATAGAAAAGGCGCCACAGAAGGCGCAGGATCCAGCGAAAGACATCCCCGATCGCGCCCAAGAGGCGCGCAAGGATGCCGTTGCGCTGCGGACGCTTGCGCCGCGAGGGCGGTCGCCCGCCACCTGATCCGCCGCCCGATGGGCGCCGCTTTGCTGTCTTGGATGTTGTCGATTTCTGAGCCGCTGACGCGGGCTTGCCATATCGCTTGTCTGCAACAAGCGATGAACGTTTTCTTCCGGGTCCGCTCATGCGTTAACTTTTCCGACGCTGCTCTTTTTCGGCACTTTATAGGCGTCGCATCAGAAAGTGGAGCGCCAAGGGACCCGCATACTGACTTTTTGATCTGCCTAAAAATTAATCAACAAACCTAATTTGTGCAAAAATTGTGCAATATGCCGGTTTCTGCGCCCAGTTTGAACCCTGACAAACTTGTTATCCAGCCGCGCTGCGGTCCTTCTCGGTGGCGATAAATGCGCCACTTGGAAGGGGTTAACAGTGAAACTCATCATAGCAGCTATCAAACCGTTCAAGCTCGAAGAAGTGCGTGAGGCACTTACCTCGATCGGGGTCCGCGGGATGATGGTAACGGAAATCAAGGGATTTGGCTCGCAGTCAGGTCATACCGAAATCTATCGCGGCGCCGAGTACGCCGTGAACTTTGTTCCCAAGATCAAACTGGAATTGGTCGTTGCCTCTGCAATGGCGGATCAGGTTGTCGAAACGATCCAGAAGACCGCGAAGACAGACAAGATCGGCGACGGCAAGATCTTTGTCCTCGATGTGCAAGGCGCGGTGCGCGTGCGCACGGGCGAAACAAATGAAGACGCGATCTGAAGATGCGACCCTCTGAAAGGACCAAACGAATGAAAACCGCTAAAATACTTCCCCTGGCTCTTGCTGCGATGGCCTTGCCCTCGCTCGGGCTTGCTCAAGAGGTCGACAACACGCCACTGAACGGCGACATCGGCTTTATCTTCACAACCTTCATGTTCCTTGTCACAGGTTTCCTTGTTTTCTGGATGGCCGCAGGTTTCGCGATGCTCGAGGCCGGCCTTGTGCGCGGCAAGAACGTCGCCATGCAGCTGACCAAGAACGTCGCGCTTTTCTCGCTGGCGTCGCTGTTCTACTACCTGATCGGCTATAACCTGATGTACCCGGGCGACGCCTGGACCATCAACAATATCCTTGGTGCCTTTTCCATCACCTCGCTAGAGCCTGTGGGCCTTGCCGGTGCAACGCCTGACCTGACATACGCATCCGTCGGCTCGGACTTCTTCTTTCAGCTGATGTTCGCCGCAGCCACCGCATCGATCGTTTCGGGCGCCTTGGCCGAGCGGATCAAGCTATGGCCATTCCTTGCCTTCGTCATCGTCCTTACGGCCATCATCTACCCGGTGCAGGCCAGCTGGAAATGGGGCGGCGGCTTTTTGAACGAAGCGGGCTTTCTGGACTTCGCAGGTTCAACTGTTGTGCACTCTGTCGGTGGCTGGGCTGCCCTTGCTGGCGCGCTGATCCTTGGCCCGCGTATCGGCAAGTACAAGGATGGCAAAACCATCCCGATGCCCGGCTCGAACCTGACGCTTGCCACGCTTGGTACATTCATCCTGTGGATGGGCTGGTTCGGCTTTAACGGCGGATCGCAGCTTTACATGGACACGGCCGGAAACGTGGCCGACATCAGCCGCATCTTTGCCAACACCAACACAGCTGCTGCTGGCGGCGCGGTTGTGGCGCTGATCCTGACCCAGCTTCTGTACAAGAAGCCGGACCTGACCATGATCCTGAACGGCGCCCTTGCCGGTCTGGTTTCGATCACGGCAGAGCCACTGACCCCCACGTTGGTCTCTTCGATGCTGATCGGCGGCGTTGGCGGCGCACTGGTGGTCTTTGCGGTACCGCTTCTGGACCGTCTCAAGATCGACGACGTCGTTGGCGCCATCCCTGTCCACCTCTTTGCAGGTATCTGGGGAACCATCGCGGTTGTCTTCACCAACGGTGACGCAAGCCTTGCCACACAGATCTATTCGATCGTTGTTGTCGGTATCTTCGTCTTCGTCACATCCGGGATCGTCTGGTTCATCCTCAAGTCCGTCGTTGGCATCCGCGTCAGCGAAGAAGCCGAAATCACCGGCCTCGACATGGCGGAACTGGGAATGGAAGCATACCCGGAATTCTCGAAAGGCTGACCTCCCTTCCTGTCAGTCACCACCTGCCCGGGCGTCTTCGCCCGGGCATTTTTTTTGCGTTTATGGCGGTAAGTCATTGCCGCAAAACATCTGGCAAGAACGCACAAGCCCGCAGCGCGCCAAAGGCGCGCCCAAGCATAGGCTTTCAGGGAGTGTGGCGGTCAGACGCCTGCGTCGACGATTGCCTGCGCCAAAAGCGGCACTGTCTGGGCGTTCAGGCCCGCAATGTTCATCCGGCTGTCGCCGACCATGTAGATGCCATGATCCTTGCGAAGCTTCTCGACCTGCTCGGGGCTGGCGCCAAGGCGCGAGAACATGCCGCGATGCTCTGCCAGAAATCCAAAGCGATCCGAGCCCGAACGATCCCGCAACTCTTGCGCCAGTTGCTTGCGCAACTTCAGCATCCCCTGCCGGACGTCTTCAAGTTCGGTGGACCACATCTGGCGCAGCTTGGCATCGCCAAGGATCATGGTGACAAGGCGCGCGCCGTGATCGGGCGGGAATGAAAAGTTCTGACGGTTCAGAAAGGCAAGGTTGGCCTGCGCCGTTGCCGTGCCCGCCGCATCGCCCGAGATCGCCATCAGGATGCCGGTGCGTTCGCGGTAGATGCCGAAGTTCTTGGAACAACTTGCCGCGATCAGCGTCTCGGGCAGGTTCGACACCAGATGCCGAAGCCCCGCCGCATCCGCCTCAAGCCCATCGCCAAAGCCCTGATAGGCAATGTCGACAAAGGGCGTGGCGCCTGTCTTGGCCAAAAGCTGGGTGACCTCGTCCCACTGCGAAAGGTTCAGGTTGGCGCCGGTCGGATTGTGACAGCAGCCATGAAGCAGAACGACATCGCCCTGCTTGGCCTTGGAAATATCCTGCATCATGCCGTCAAAATCGACAGCCCGCGATGCGTCGTCGAAATAGCGGTATTCGGCCATCGGCATGCCAAGGTATCGAATGATCGACGGGTGATTGGGCCAGGTCGGGTTTGAAAGCCAGATCGTGGCACCGGGCGAGGCCAGCCGGATAAGTTCAAGCGCTTGCCGGATGGCCCCGGTGCCGCCCGGAGTGGCCGCCGCCGCAACCCTGTCGCGCGAGGCCGCATCGCCAACCACAAGGCCGACCATCGCATCCAAAAAACCCTGATCGCCTGCAAGCCCAGTGTAGGCCTTTGTCGTCTCATCCTGCCAAAGCTGCTGTTCGGCCGCTTTGATTGCCTTCATGATCGGCGTAGCGCCCGATGCATCCTTGTAGACACCAACGCCAAGGTCGATCTTGTCGCTGCGCGGATCCTCCTTGTACATCTGCATCAGCATGAGGATCTTGTCTTTGGGCTGGGCCGTCAGGGCGTTGAGCATTACGCGTCTCCGGTTGCGACCTTCAGGTCGTCATACATTCCCCACTCGCTCCACGATCCGTCGTAAAGCGCGTGATTTCGGTGGCCGATCCGCTCTAGCGCAAGCGACAGAACCGCCGCCGTCACGCCCGAGCCGCAAGAGGTGATGGCCGGCTTGTCCAGATCAACGCCTGCATCAACAAAGACCTGGCGCAGGGTGTCGGGGTCTTTCATCGTGCCATCGACGTTCAGAAGGGTCTTGAACGGTACGTTCTTGGCCCCCGGAATGTGCCCGGCGCGAAGACCTTCGCGAGGTTCGGGCGCATCGCCGCGGAAACGCTCGGCGCTGCGGGCGTCAATGATTTCATAGTCCCCAAGCTTAGAGGCCGCCGCCACCTGCGTGACGTCCTTGATCATCTGGTTTTGCCTTTGCACCGTCATGTGCCGGTCGCGCACGACGGGTGGCAGATCCTCAATCTCGCGCCCCTCAGAGCGCCACTTGGGAAGCCCGCCATCCAGAACGGCAACATCGGTCTTGCCCATCAGCCGGAACAGCCACCAGACCCGCGCCGCCGAGAAAAGGCCGGCCCCGTCGTAGACGACAACCTGATGCCCGTCGCCCACGCCCATCGCGCGCATCCGCGACATGAACTTTTCGACCGGCGGCACCATATGCGGCATGGCTGACCGGTGATCGCTGATATCGTCGATGTCAAAGAAACGAGCGCCGGGAATATGCGCCTCATCATACTCGGCCCGCGGGTCGCGCCCGTCGCCGGGCAGATACCATGACGCATCCAGCACCCGCATGTCGGGATCGCCCAGATGTTGCTGCAGCCAATCGGTCGAGACCAGCGTTTTCGGATCACTATGTGCCATGAATGCCCCCGCAGAGTTCAATTACTGCCTAACGAGAGGCGCGGCGCGAGGCAAGAGGATCGGCCGCCTTTCAGGGGTCTGTCAGTCGCCGTGCCGCAGCAGGCGCTGTTTCTGCCGGCCCCAGTCCCGCTTGGCTTCGGTCTGGCGTTTGTCGACTGTCTTTTTACCCTTGGCGATGCCCAGCTTGATCTTGGCGATGCCCTTGCCGTTGAAGTATAGCGACAGGGGCACAAGCGTCATGCCCTGCCGGGCCGTTGCCTGCCACAGCCGCGACAGCTCTCGCTTGGACACCAAAAGCTTGCGGCGCCGCCGCTCTTCGTGGCCAAAGGTCTTGGCCTGCAGATAGGGCGCGATATAGCTGTTCACAAGCCACAGCTCTCCCTCTTCGACTGCCGCATAGCTTTCGGCGATCTGGGCCTGACCTTCGCGCAGCGATTTGACCTCGGACCCTTCAAGGATGATGCCGCATTCGATGTCATCCTCGATGGCATAATCATACCGCGCCCGGCGGTTGTCGGCGATCTGTTTAGAGTTGGATGCGGGTTTCTTGGCCATTGACGTCAGATAGCAGTCCCAGCGCCAAGTTCAACCGAATCCATTCACTTGCAACAGCGCAGCCAGCGCACGAAAGCCAAAGCTTTTTCGCTCATCCCGTCCTTGTGCGTCAAAAGGAAGTAGCCATGCTGATCGTCCTTTGCCTCGGCCGCAACGACAAGCGTGCCCCGGTCAAGATCGCCCTCGACCAAAGCGCGCGGTTGCGCCGAATAGCCGTGACCGGCGCGGCAGGCGGCCAACACCAGTTCGCCCGTCGGAAGCTCGGTCACCGGGGTTTCGGGAACGATCAGCTTCATGTGGCGGGCCCATTGGCTTAGCTCTGTATCGCTTGTGCTGATGAACCAGGGCGCGGTGGTTGCCTGCGGCGACTGCTGCATGCGCTCTGGCGTGGCCACGGCGACGAAATTGGACTGCACAAGGCGTTCCTGTCGCACGTCGCTCCAGCCGCCCTTGCCGAACCTGATGGCGATATCGACATTGTCGCGGCGCAAATCCACCAGCTTGGTCGAGGGCAAAAGCGATATCTGGATGTCGGGATGATCGACCCAGAACTGGCCCAGCCGCGGCATCAGCCAGTTTTCCCCGAAAGACGGCGTCAGCGCGACGACAAGGGGCCGGTCGCGGCCCTTCTGGCGCAGATTGCGCGTGGCGGCGGCAATTAGCCCGAAACCTTCGTTCAATGCCTGCGCAAGGGCCTGACCTTCGCGGGTCAGGACAATGCCCCGGCCCGAGCGTTTGGTCAGCGCACAGCCCATGTCGGCCTCAAGCGCGCGGATATGCTGCGAAATGGCCGCATGGGTGACGTTCAGGCTTTGCGCAGCGTCAGTCAGACTTTCAAGTCTGGCCGTTGCTTCAAAGGCGCGAAGCGCAAATAGCGAAGGTATCTGGTTCCAATCCATACCCATATTGTAAGTCAAACTTACGAATTGGCAATCGTATTGAATAGGCCGCGGCCGACCGGCGCGCTATCTTGGGACATCAAGAGATATGGAGAAACAGGATGCTTTCAATTATTGCCGATGCCCTGATGATCGCATCGAAAACCAATTCCTGCGGCGGCTGGAGCGATTGCCGCGATCACAACCAAAGAGCACGCCCCGCGCCCGGAAGCGACCGGCGACACCGGGCGACAGAGACGCGAAAGTGGTTTGATCGCGCAGGTGAGCGATAGGAAAAGAAGCCGGACCAAGCCTTGGTGCGGTACTCAGGGCCGGTCCTGCATATGCCGCCCTTTGCTTAGGTTGAGCAGTATGCAGAGCCGGACGCGTCCAGCCTTCGCATGGACAACATCGATATGGCGCAGTACCGGACAGCGAACGGTGCAGGCATTCGGTGGCCCCTGTATAGTTAAGGTCAGCCCAGCGGGACAAAGCTGACATCACCGACTTTTTTGCCTACCCTGATTGCATTCAGTCTTTTCGCTACCGAAAGATGACCCATGCAAAATTATAGGATTGAGACTTGCGAGAGTCTGCCACCCAAAGGCGAACTTAACAGCATCCTGTCGCAGTATTACGAGCTAATCGTCCAGAGAATGCAGGCTATGGGTTTCGAGATGGATCCAGCGGCACCACAAAGCGCGCTTGCCGAGTTTTGGGAACACTCGGATGACTACCTGCCACCAAAGGGATGTTTGGTTGTTGCACGATCTGAGAGCGGTGAAATCGTCGGTTGCGGAATGATGAAGTGTCTTGGGCCAGAAACGGGCGAACTCAAAAGGGTTTTTGTTGCCGAACATGCCAGAGGAACGGGCACTGGACGCGCATTGATTGAGGCGCGCGAAAACGCTGCGCGGAAAATGGGCCTCAAACGGCTGATTGCGGATACGCTTACGCCCAACGTTGAAATGAGAGACCTGTATCCCAAGCTTGGATATGTAGAGTTGGGCAGTCCGGTCGAAACGACGACCTACAAGGATCAGCCGATGCTACGCCCGCATCTGCACTATTTCGTAAAAAACCTTTAAAACGATGCCGCCCACAGACCGAGGACCGTGAAAACCACGGTCGGCTCGGTCTCGCCAGCCACCCCTATGCCTTTTAGTTCAAAAGGCCTGCGTGGCGCATGGCGTCGTCCATGCGGGCGCGGACAGCTTCGGTCACCGGCATCAGTGGCAGGCGCATCTCTTCGCTGCAGCGGCCAAGGCGCGACATGCCGTATTTGGCGCCCGCAAGGCCCGGCTCTAGAAAGATTGCCTCGTGCAGGGGCATCAGGCGGTCCTGATACTCCAGCGCCTTTGCATAGTCCCCGTTCAGCGTTGCGGCCTGAAACTCGGCGCAAAGGCGCGGCGCGACATTGGCGGTGACCGAAATGCAGCCAACGCCGCCATGTGCGTTAAAGCCCAAGGCCGATGCGTCCTCTCCCGAAAGCTGGCAGAAGTCGGCGCCGCAAGTGATGCGCTGCTTTGAGACGCGCGTGATGTCGGCGGTTGCGTCCTTGACGCCGATGATCCGGGGCAGGCGGGCAAGCTTGCCCATGGTTTCGGGCGACATGTCAACGACGGACCGGCCGGGGATATTGTAGATGATGATCGGAATATCGGCGGCATCATGCACGGCCGTGAAATGCGCGATCAGCCCCGCTTGGGTGGGCTTGTTGTAGTAGGGCGTCACAACCAGCGCGGCATCGGCCCCGACCGAGGCGGCATGCTGGGTCAGGCTGATTGCCTCGGACGTGTTGTTCGATCCTGCGCCTGCTATCACCGGCACACGGCCAGCGGCGGCCTTGACGACAACCTCGACGACCTGGCGGTGCTCAGAGTGGCTTAGCGTCGGGCTTTCGCCGGTGGTACCGACAGGCACCAACCCCGAAGAGCCTTCGGCGATGTGCCATTCGACCAGTTCTTTAAGGGCAGCCACATCAACTTGGCCGTCCTTGAACGGCGTCACCAAAGCGGGCATAGAGCCTGAAAACATGGTGTGGCACCTCTCTCTTTTATTCGGGGCTGAGTCGCCCAATTGCAAACCCGGCGGAAACTAGCCTTGAATTGCCCGATTGCCAAGTTTGTGAATTGATGTACTGGCGCGCTTGGCTAGGTTCAGGTGACGCGGGTGGAAGGTAACGCAAGAATGCGGCGGTTTTTTCAACTATTTCTGATGGCGCTGATTGTACTGGCAAACAGTGCGCAGGGCCAGAGCGCGGCGCCGGCCGATCCGTTGGCCGCCGCCTTTGAGGCGATGCGCGCCAATGACTGGGACAAGGCGCTGGCGCTGTCCGGGCAGGTCGGCAAGGTCGAACAGGATGTCATCGAATGGCAAAGGCTGCGCGCCGCGCAGGGCGATTTTTCCGAGTATCTGGATTTTCTGGCCCGCCGCCCCGATTGGCCGGGCCTGCCGCTTTTGCGCAAACGCGGCGAGGGGCAGATACCTCAGGATGCAAGCCCCAAGGATGTGATCGCCTATTTCAAGGGCCACGCCCCGAGCACCGGAACCGGAAGCATGCGCCTTGTGGCGGCCTACCGCGCGCTTGGCCACAAGGGTGAGGCCGAAGCGCAGGCGGTTCTTGCGTGGCGAACGCTGTCGCTGACCGCCGAAGAACAGGACACGATGCTTCAGAGCGAAGCCAAGCTTTTGGGGCGCCACAACATTGCCCGGCTGGACATGCTTTTGTGGCGCGGGCTGAACGATGAGGCCGAGCGCATGTTCGATCTTGTCCCGGACGGGTGGAAGGCGCTGGCACGTGCGCGCATCGCCCTGCGGCGCAGCAGCGACGGTGTGGATGCGCTGATTGGCGCGGTGCCTGCCGATCTTTCCGGGAACGCAGGGCTTGCCTATGAGCGTTTCAACTGGCGCGCCCGCAAGGGCCGCAACGCCGATGCCATCGCCCTTTTGATAGAGCAAAGCAGCACCGCCGCCGCCCTTGGAGAGCCAGAGCGCTGGGCCAGTTGGCGGCGCAGCCTTGCGCGCGCCGAAATGCGTGCAGGCCGCTATTCCGAGGCTTATCAGATCGCGGCGCGCCACCAGCTAAGCGGCGGCAACAACTATGCCGATCTTGAATGGCTGGCCGGGTACATCGCCTTGCGGTTTCTCAAACAGCCCGATCTTGCGCTTGATCATTTCACCCGGTTTCGCGCCGGTGTCGGCTCTCCCATAAGTCTGGGGCGGGCAGGGTACTGGACGGGCCGCACGCTGGAAGCGATGGGCGATGCCGAGGCGGCCCGCACCGCCTATGCCGAAGGGGCGCAGTACCAGACAAGCTTTTACGGGCTTTTGGCCGCGGAAAAGGCCGGGCTTCCGATGCAGCCTGAACTTGCCGGAACCGAAGAGTTCCCACCTTGGCAGGATGCCCCTTTCATGAAGTCGTCGGTCATGCAGGCGGCGGTTGCCTTGCAAAAGGCGGATGAAACCGCACTGGCGCGCCGTTTCATGGTGCAACTGGCTGCGACCTTGTCGCGTCAGGAAATGGGCCAGATGTCACAGCTTGCCCTGTCACTGGGCGAGGAATACATCGCGGTGATGATCGGAAAGGCAGCCGCTTCCAAGGGGTATGTTCTGCCCGAAAGCTATTACGCGGTTCACCCCTTGGCCAACACCAGCCTGCCGGTGGACCCCGAACTTGCCCTGGCCATTGCGCGGCGCGAAAGCGAATTTGACGCCTCGGTCGTATCGGGCGCAGGTGCGCGCGGCATGATGCAGGTGATGCCGCGGACCGCAGAGGCGGTGGCAGGGCGCCTTGAGATCGACTTTTCCGCCGATCGCCTTTTGTCGGACTGGCGCTACAACGTTCAGATCGGATCGGCCTATCTTGCCGAGCTGGAACAGGAGTTCGGGCGCAACCACGTCCTTGTGTCGGCCGCCTATAACGCGGGCCCATCGCGCGTGCGCCGCTGGATCGAGGAACAGGGTGATCCGCGTTCGGGCCAGATCGATGTGGTCGACTGGATCGAAGGCATCCCGTTCCGCGAAACCCGCAACTACGTCATGCGCGTCATGGAAAGCCTGCCGGTTTACCGCGCAAGGATCGCGGGCAAGCCTTTGCCGATAGAACTTAGCCGCGAGTTGATTGCAAAGTAGGCGCTAACGTTTCTTGCGCTCGCGCCACAGCGTATAAAGACCCGCCGAGACGACAATGGCGGCCCCGACGGCGACGTTGGTATCAAGTGTCTCGGAAAACACTGTGATCCCGATGGCTGAGGCAAAGACAAGTTGAAGAAAGGCAAAAGGTTGAACCGCAGAGGCCTCTGCGACCTCATAACAGCGGATCAAAAGCCAATGGCCCGTGGCACCTGAAACGCACAAAAGCGCCATCCAGCCCCAATCGACCGGCGTCATCGGCTCCCAGAACCAGACGCCGACAACCGTCATCACCGCGCCCCCGACTGTGCCGGTCCAGAAAAACGAGGTTGCCGAGCTGTCGAGCCGCGCAGCATAGCGCGTCAGCAGCCCATAAAGCGCAAAGAGAAGCGCCGAGATCAGCGGCACCACGGCATAGGGCGAAAACACCTTTAGCCCCGGTTCCAGAATGATCAGGACACCAATGAACCCCACCCCGATCGCCGACCACCTGCGCCAGCCGACCGCCTCACCAAGGATCGGCCCCGACAGCGCGGCAACAAGAAGCGGATAGCTGGTAAAGATCGCATGGCTTTCCACAAGGCCCAGAAGGACAAAGGCAAGCACCATGACGCAGATCTCAAGCGCCAGTAAGAGGCCGCGGAAAATCTGAAGCCCCGGCTGTTTGGTGGCCGCTGCGGCGCGAATTCCCCCCGGACGACGCGAGGCGATGAAGATGACGAAAGCGGCAAAGAACCAATAGCGGATCATCACCACCATCAGCACGTTGTACTGTCCCGCCAGATGGCGAGAGATGCCATCCTGCATGGCAAAGACAAATGTCGTCGCGATCATCAGCATAATGCCAAGGCGCGTATTTGATTGGGTCATCTCAGGCTTTCA
Source organism: Paracoccaceae bacterium (assembly GCA_030148005.1). GTDB lineage: Bacteria > Pseudomonadota > Alphaproteobacteria > Rhodobacterales > Rhodobacteraceae > JASBSV01. Next base: position 97,329 of record JASBUI010000018.1, read on the forward strand.
ACCGCCCCGTCGTCATGTGACGCTTTCGCCCGTATCCCGGTTGGCGCGTAACCGCAATGCCCGCCTGTTCAAGCCCCCGGCGGACAAAGCCGGCGGCCGTATAGCTGGCCAATGTGCCGCCCGGTGCGGTGTGGGCAGCAACCTCTGCCATTAGCTTAGGCTCCCAAAGCTCTGGGTTGCGCGCAGGGGCAAAACCATCAAGGAACCACGCATCCGCCTTTCCGTCCCAAGCGGGCAGGGTTTCGCGCGCGTCCCCGCAAATGACATCAAGCGTGACACCAGAAGAAAAATCAAAGCGCCCGCCCCCCGGCGTCCACATGCCAGTCAGTTCCGCCGAAAGCTGCGCCAGCTGGGGAAAAGCCAGATGCGCCCGCGCCATCTGTTCGGCCTCAAGCGGAAAGGCTTCGAAACTTGTGAAGGTCAGCCGCCCCGACTGCCCCGTCTCTTTCCAAAGCTGGTAGCTGGCCAGAAAATTCAGCCCCGTGCCAAAGCCAAGTTCGCCAATGCGGAACCCGTCGCAGAACCGCGCCGGAAGGTCATTTCCGGCCAGAAAAACATGCCGCGTCTCTTCCAGCCCGTCGTGGACCGAAAAATACGGATCGTCGAATTGCTGCGAAACCGGAAGGTTGCCATCGCGCCATGTCAGCGCGGGCCGCTGGTTCTTTGACATAGGCTGTCCTAGAAGCTGTGCAGTTAGGCAGACATCTGGCGAAGGAACGGCGACTTGGCAATCCTTGATCTGACAATCCGCGGGGCGGGGATCTTTGGCCTTTCCATCGCGTGGGAGGCGACCTTGCGAGGCGCAAAGGTGCGCGTGGTCGATCCCGCCGGTGTGGCCGCAGGCGCAAGCGGCGGCATTGTGGGCGCGCTTGCCCCGCACACGCCCGAGCGCTGGAACGACAAGAAGGCCTTTCAGTTCGAAAGCCTGATCATGGCGGCCGATTTCTGGGCGGGTGTCGATGCAGCATCGGGCCTGCCTTCGGGCTATGGCCGCACCGGAAGGTTACAGCCAATCGCGGACGAGGCCGCGCTGACATTGGCGCGCGAGCGCGCCGAGCAGGCAAAAACGCTTTGGCAGGGGCGGGCCAGTTGGAACGTCATAGAGGCGGCTGGCGCCACCATGGCGCCGCCAAGCCCGACAGGCCTTTTGATCCACGACACGCTATCGGCGCGTATCCATCCGCGCGATGCCTGCAACAGCCTTGCCGCCGCGATCCGTGCGCGCGGCGGTCAGATCGTGGCGTCAGATGAGGGGCCTGAAAATGCGCCCGTCATATGGGCCACCGGGCATCAGGGCCTGAGCGATCTGTCACGCGCATTGGACCGCCCGGTCGGAAATGGCGTCAAGGGTCAGGCGGCGCTTTTGGCCCATGACGCCCGCGATCTGCCGCAGGTCTTTGCCGAAACGCTTCACTTCATCCCCCATGGCGACGGAACTCTTGCCATCGGATCCACCACAGAGCGCGAGTTCGATGAGGGATCCGCGACCGACGCGCGGCTGGATGATCTTGTCGAACGTGCCCGCGCTGTCCTGCCCGCGATTGCAAAGGCGCGCGTCATTCAGCGCTGGGCCGGCCTGCGCCCGCGCGCCAAGTCCCGGGCCCCGATGTTGGGCCCGTGGCCCGATCGCCCGGGGCATTTCATCGCCAATGGCGGCTTTAAGATCGGCTTTGGAATGGCGCCAAAGATTGCGGCAGTGATGGCCGATCTGGTTCTGGAAGGGCGCGGCGAGATCCCCGCTGACTTTCGGGTCGAGGCGAACCTTTAGGGCCGCTCGCGCACCTCGGCCTGCGCCGTCATGCACAGCCTGCCATCACCGCCGGTCACCCAAAACTGAGATCCCTTCGCGCAAAGCTGCGCGGTTTCATGGTGGCAAAGCGCAGAGGTTGCGCGAAACTCAAACGACGTCAGGGTGCCAAGCCGCGTCGCTGCCAAAAGCATCAGCCGCTGGGCAAGCAAGGGGCCGTGGACAACCAGCCCGTCGTAGCCTTCAGTCCCTTGCGCATAGTCCAGATCATAGTGAATGCGGTGGCCGTTCATCGTCAGGGCCGAATAGCGGAACAGCAGGGTCGTATCAAAGCGGGCCTCTTGCCGATGGTCGGCTTCTTGCGGCGCTTCGGGGGGCGTTGGTGCGGGCGCGCCGGGCTGCGGGTCTTGGCGAAAGACAAGGTCTTGCCGCTCGCGCAGGACGGTCTTGTCGCCCTGCGTGATATCGTGGCGAAGTGTCAAAAAGGCCAAGGGCCCGGTTCGCCCGGTCTTTTGCGTGACCTTCTCGACCGTGGTTGTCCGCCGGGCCGGGCGGCCCGCAACAAGCGGGGCCAGAAACTCAAGGCCGCCCCCCGCCCACATGCGCCGCGCAAGCCCAAGATCGGGCAAAAGCCTGCCGGCGCGCGGATGCCCGTCCCGGCCAAGATCGCCGGGGGGAAAAACTTGCCAGAAATACGCCTGATGAAAGAAGGGCGGCAAAGCTGTGCCCGGTTCGGGCAAAGCGCCCCCGAGCCCCAGCGCCGCATGAAGCGCCGCCGCGCGCGCAGGGTCCATCGGATCATCAACGGACCACGATTTCATCGCCCCGCAGCTCCGCGAAGATCCGACATCAGCGTCTCAAGTGCCTTGATGTAACGTTCATCCTTCAGCCGACCTTCATCGTCAAAGGCCTGCCCGGCGCTGGCCACCAGAACTTCTGGCCCCGGCAGGACGCGGGCGCGAAACGGGTTCATCGCCAGACGGAACGCCGATTGCGATCTTGCGCCGCCCGCGCGCCCGCCCGCCGCGGACACAATGGCCACCGGCTTGCCCAGCCAAGGGTTGCCCTTAAGGCGGCTGACCCAGTCCAACGCGTTCTTCAGAACGCCGCTGAAAGATGCGTTGTATTCGGGACAACCAATGATGATGGCATCTGCCTTCTCTATCTGTTCGGCCAGCGTTCCGACCGCGTCTGGTATGCCCTCTGATGTCTCGATGTCGCCGTCATAAAGCGGAAAGCGGATATCGGCGAAGGTTCCATCGGCGGGCCCCAGAAGGCGCAGCGCCTCGGACAGAAGTTTGCGGTTCATCGATGGTTTGCGCAGTGACCCGCAGATCAAAAGGACAGAAATTTCCTGCATGCTAAGCTTTCAAAATTGTTCGGGGGTTCACACTTAACCCTCGCCCGGCGAATGGCAACCACCGCCCTTGTCTAGCCCGGCGGATTGGATCAGTGTTCATGGCAAAATGGAGGAAGCCATGGCAAAGATTCTTGTGACCGGCGCGGCCGGAAACGTTGCGCGATTGGTTCGGCCCTATCTGCTGAAAAAATACGGTGAGTTGATCCTGAGCGATCGCCGCGATGTGACCGATCTTGCCCCCGGAGAGACCTTTCGCGCGGCCGATCTGGGTGATCCCGGCGCGGTTGAGGCGATGCTGGAAGGCGTCACCGGCGTTGTCCATTTGGGCGGCCAGCCCATGGATATGACCGACGGCCCATGGGACCGGCTTTTGCCTGAAATGGTGTCGAACCTTCACCTTTTCTATGAAACCTGCCGCAATCAGGGCACCGAGCGTGTCGTCTATGCCTCTTCGGTTCATGCCACAGGGTTCTATTCGACCAAGCGGCGCATCGGCACCGATCACCGGCTGCGCCCGGACGGGTTCTACGGCGTCTGCAAGGCGGCAGGAGAGGCGCTTTCATCGCTTTATGCCGACAAATACGGGCTTCGGACGTTGTCGGCGCGCATCGGCAACGTCAACCCTGAACCGATCGACGAACGGCGCTTGTCGATCTGGGTTCACCCCGAGGATCTGGCGCAGGTCTGCATGATCGGGCTGGAACATCCCGGCATCCACAATCAGATCGTCTGGGCCGTGTCCGACAACGCCCGTGGATGGTGGGACAACCAGGTTGCATTCGACTTGGGTTATCGCCCAAGACACGGCTCTGAGCCTTTCGCCGAAAAGGCGCTGGCGGCGACGGTCAAAGACCCGATCGGCGACCAGTTTCAGGGCGGCGGATATTGCTCGGACGACTTTGATGGGGATGAGGAACGCACCAAGTGGCACTAAGACACGGCGGACAGATACTGGTCGATCAGCTAAAGCTGCATGGCGTGCGGCGCGTCTTTTCGGTGCCGGGTGAAAGCTTTCTTGCCGCCCTCGACGGGCTTTATGAAAGCGGCATTCAGAACATCGTCTGCCGCCACGAAGGCGGCGCGGCAATGATGGCCGAAGCAATGGGCAAGATGACCGGCCAGCCGGGCATCGCCTTTGTCACCCGTGGCCCCGGCGCGACCAATGCATCTTCGGGCATTCACATCGCGATGCAGGATTCCACCCCGATGATCATGTTCGTCGGCCAGATCGCGCGCGGGCACCGTGACCGCGAAGCCTTTCAGGAAGTTGACTATCGCGCGATGTTCGCGCCGCTGGCCAAATGGGTGGCTGAGGTGGACGACACGGAACGTTTGCCCGAATACATCGCCCGCGCCTTTCACGAAGCGGTTTCAGGGCGCCCCGGCCCGGTGGTTCTGGCCCTGCCCGAGGATATGCTAAGCGGGACGGCCGACGTCGCCGATGCCCGCCCCGCGCCGCAAATTGCCGCGCCCTCGCTTGCCGGGCCCGCGCGCGCGACTGCCGCAAAGCTGGCTCGCGCCGAACGCCCGCTGGTGATCGTAGGCGGCCCGCACTGGTCACCAGAGGCGGCCAAGGATCTGGCCCGTTTCGCCAGCGACTGGAACCTGCCCGTCGCGCTGGGTTTCCGGCGTCAGGATTACATCGACAACCGGCACCCGAACTACGTGGGTGATCTGAACGTGGGGATAAATCCCAAGCTGGCCCAAAGGGTGCGCGACGCCGATCTTTTGCTGGTGCTTGGCTCTCGCCTTGGCGACATCGAAACGCAAGGGTACACGCTGATCGATCCGGCCGCGCCGGCGCAGGAAATCTGTCACGTTCATGCCGATGCGGGCGAGTTGGGGCGCGTCTATCGCCCCGATCTGGGCGTTGTAGCCACCGCGCCCGAAATGATCGCGGCATTGGCCGATCTTGAGGCAACCCCGCGCGACGGGGCATGGGCCAACGGCGGGCGTCAGGACTACTTAAGCTGGCTTGAGCCAAAGGAAACCCCCGGCGCGGTCAAGCTTGAGCGCACCATCAAATGGCTGTCCGAAAACCTGAACCCGGACGCGATGATTGCAAACGGCGCGGGCAACTATGCCGCCTTTCTGCACCGCTACTTTCACTACAAGGAGTTTCGCACCCAGCTTGCACCGACATCAGGCTCCATGGGTTATGGCTTTCCCGCCGCGATCTCGGCCAAGCTGGAACACCCCGCCCGTACGGTTGTCTGTCTGGCCGGTGACGGCTGTTTCCAGATGACCTTGAACGAGATGTCCACAGCCGCCCAGCACGGCGCGGCGGTGATCGTCATCGTGTGCAACAATGGGCGCTATGGCACCATCCGGATGCATCAGGAAAAGACGTACCCCGCGCGCGTCTCGGGCACCGATCTGGCCAACCCCGACTTTGCCGCCCTTGCCCGCGCCTACGGCGGCCATGGCGAGACCGTTGAAAAAGACGCGGAGTTTCCCGCCGCCTTTGCCCGGGCTGAGGCCGCCGGAACGCTTGCCGTGATAGAGCTGAAGCTTGATCCCGAAATGCTTTCAACAGGGCAGAGCATCAGTCAGGCCCGGGCAAGCGCGCAAACCTGAACCCTAGCTGGTTTTGACACGCCATTTGCCCGCAAGGCTGGGCAGAAACGCCTGAACCGCGGCGGTTGCGATAACGGTGGTTTCGCCGGTATCGGGGTTGGTGACATCCAGCCCGCCGTTGACTGCGGTAACGGTCGGATTGCCGCGCGGCAGACCAGCTTTCAGCGCCTCGGTATCCACCGACCCCGGTTGTTGAACGCCAATGGTGACATCCACGCGCATCTGCCCGTGCGAGACACCAAGCGTTTCGAAAAGCGGCAAGGAAGAGTGCCGGATTGCATCCTCGATCGCCCTTGCCGCGGCCTTGGTATAGTCGCGGCCATGCAGATCGTTGCCCATGCCCATTTCGATGATGATGCGCTGCCCGCTCATTCCTGCCGCTCCATGTCGAATGAGACTGAGATCGCGGCATTGGCGATGACCGTGGGCGCGCCATCCGGCCGCGGGATATCCAGACCACCGCGGCGCACCGAAATTTCGATCTGCCCATAAGGAAAGACCTGTGCCAGCTCGGTCTGGTCAACCTGCTCTGGCGCCTGAACGCCGATCTCTACCTCGATAAGCATCGCATCCTTGGGCGCGTCAAAAAGTTCGGCCAAATTGATCGAGTTGTGCCACAAAGCATCCTGCAACGCCCGCTTTGCCGCTTGGGTATAATCCTGACGGCGCAGCGATGTTCCCATCCCAAATTCGGTCAAAAGCCTATGTTTCGGCATCAGAACTCAACGCCGATCTGCGCCTTGATACCGGCGCGGAACGGATGCTTGATCAGTTCCATCTCTGTCACCAGATCGGCGACCTCGATCAGCTCTTCCTTGGCATTGCGCCCGGTCAGAACCACATGGGTCATCGGCGGCTTTTCCTCGGTCAGAAAGCGCACCACCTCGGCCACGTCGATGTAGTCATAGCGCAAAGCGATGTTGATCTCATCCAGAAGCACCATCTTGTTGGCCTCATCGCGGATAAGCTCTTTTGCCTTCTCCCATGCTGCCGTTGCCATTTCGATATCGCGCGACTTGTCCTGCGTCTCCCACGTGAAACCCTCGCCCATGGTGTGGAAGGAACAGATGTCCTGAAACTTCGACAGGATCAGGTCACGTTCGCCCGTGGACATGCCGCCCTTGATGAACTGAACGACGGCGCATTGCATATCGTGGGCGATGCAGCGGAAAATCATACCGAAGGCGGCACTGGACTTGCCCTTGCCTTTGCCGGTGTGGACGATGATCAGGCCCTTCTGATCGGTCTTGGTCGCCATGATCTTGTCGCGGGCGGCCTTTTTCTTGGCCATCTTCATTGCGTGGCGTTCATCGTCGGCTGACATGCGCTTTCCTTTCGTGATCCGCCCGACAATGGCAAATCCGGGCGCGGGTTGAAACACTTTCTTAACCCCTGCGGCGATAGGGTTTTGTTAACCACCTTTGGGAGGACAATGATGCGCGCCCTGACGCTGATCGCAGCTTTTGCGCTGACGGCCTGTAACGGGCCGGGGCTTCAGTTCAAGGACCGCCCGGCGAACCGCATTCAGATGGATGGCTACACCTTCAACATCTTCCTGAAAGATGGCCGCGCCGAAGCGGTGCGCGTCGGTTTCGTTCCGCGCCGCGATCTTGGCAAGGTTTACCTTTCGGCCGCCCGGGCGATGGAACTGGCAAGCGGTTGCCGGGTGATCGACAAATCCATGCGCGGTGATCCGGCCCAGATGTGGGCGCGGCTGAACTGTAAAGGGCGTCCTCAAGAGGTGGTCACCTGCCAGCGCGACAGAACACATCAGAACAGCCCCCGGGATCTGGTCGTGTCCTGTGAGGGCCCGGACAATGGGCGCGTCGTGGTTGTCGAAGCGCGCTAGAGCAGCCCCGAGATCCGGTCGCGGGCCGAGTTTGAGCGCGGCGTCCAAAGCCCCCGATCAATCGCCTCTTGCAGACGCTGGGCGATTTCCTTCAGCGCCGGCGCATTTGCGTCCGCCAGAAACTCGCGCGTTGCGTCATCTTCCAGAAAGGCCGCCTCGACCAGATCAAAGTGATGCCCTTTGACCAGCCCCGTCGTGGCCGAGAAGGCGAAAAGGTAATCCACGGTCGCGGCGATTTCGAAAGCGCCCTTGTAGCCGTGCCGCTTGACCCCATCGATCCACTTTGGGTTCACCACGCGCGAGCGCACAACGCGGGCAATCTCATCGTCCAGCGTCCGGATCACGGGCCTTTCGGGTCGCGAATGATCGTTGTGATAGATCGGGCGGTCCTGCCCCTGAAGGCTTGCAACCGCGGCGGCCGCGCCTCCTTCGAACTGGTAATAGTCGTCGCTGTCCAGAATATCATGCTCGCGGTTGTCCTGATTCTGAACGATCGCCTCTGTCTGCGACAGGCGCTGGCTGAACGCCGCCTTGTCCTGATCGCCCTCCAAGCCCGCGCCATAGGCGTAGCTGCCCCATTCGATATAGGCCTGGCCCAAGTCCGCGCGATCCGCCCATAGCCGCTCATCGATCATCGCCTGAAGGCCAGCCCCATAGGCGCCGGGCTTAGAGCCAAAGACGCGGGCCTGACTTCCTTCGACGCGGGCACGCGCCGCCGCCGGGTTCTGATCTTCGGCCTCATCCAGGGCCATCACCGCGCGCGCGGCGCTATCGACAAGGGCGATCAGCCCCGGAAACGCATCGCGGAAAAAGCCGGAAACGCGCAGGGTGACATCGACGCGGGGGCGGCCCAGAACGCCTTCTGGCAGGATCTCAAAGCCTGTCACCCGCCTGTTGGCGCTGTCCCACGTCGGCTTGACGCCCATCAGCGCAAGGCACTGGGCGATGTCATCGCCACCGGTACGCATGTTGGCGGTGCCCCATGCCGTCAAAAGCATTGTGCGCGGCCAGTCGCCATGGGTCTGCAAGTGCTTTTCGATCAAGAGGTTGGCAGACTTCCACCCCAGTGCCCAAGCGGTGGGTGTCGGCACCGCGCGGCTGTCGACGCTGAAAAAGTTGCGCCCCGTGGGCAGAACGTCCAGACGGCCCCGCGTGGGCGCGCCGGATGGCGCCGGGGCGACGAATTGCCCTGACAGGGCGGTGAGAAGCCCCGCCCCTTCGCCCGGTCCGCAGGCGCGAACCGCATCGCGCACATGGCCCGTCGCATGGGACAGCACAAGCGCGCTGCGCTCGCCCGGAGCGGCGGCTGCGCCATCCAGAAGTTTTGCCGCCAAAAGCTCCAGCCGCTCAACGGTGTCGCCATGACTGCGCCAGCGATCACCCGACAGTTCCTTTAGCGCCTCCGGCCGCGCGCCGGTCCATTCCTGCGCCATATCGGTGTCCAGTGGATCGAAGTTCAGGCCAAGATCGCCCGCAAGCGCGCGGATCAGTGACGCATCGCTCCCGCGCCCATCGCCGCGCGGAACCCGCACCAGCGCCTGCACAAGATCGCGTTCAAGCCTTTCGGTCGGCGACTGTCCAAAGATGTGAAGCCCGTCGCGGATCTGCGCCTCTTTCAACTCGCAAAGATAGGCGTCCAGCTTGGCTAGATCGCCCGCCTCATCCTTGCCGGTCATGCCCACATCCGCCGCAAGCCCGGTTGCGGAACTTAGCGACAGGATCTCGCGCTGCAGATGTTTTATGCGTCTTGGATCGACACCGGCGGCTTCGTAGTACTCATCAACCAGCGCCTCCAGATCGCGCAGTGGCCCGTAGGTTTCCGCGCGCGTCAGTGGCGGCGTGAGGTGATCGATGATCACCGCCTGCGTCCGCCGCTTGGCCTGCGTCCCTTCGCCGGGGTCGTTCACGACGAACGGATAGACATGCGGCATCGGACCCAGAACCGCCTCTGGCAGGCATTCCTGCGACAGGGCAACGGATTTTCCCGGAAGCCATTCAAGGTTTCCGTGCTTGCCCATATGAACAACCGCACCCGCGCCCCATTGATCACGCAGCCAGAAATAAAAGGCCAGATAGTTGTGCGGCGGAACAAGGTCGGGTGAATGATAGGTGTCGGTGGGGTCTATGTTATAGCCGCGCGCCGGCTGAATGCCGACCACCACGTTGCCGAAGGTCAGAACTGACAGCCGGAAACGGCCGCAGTCGACATCCCCCTCTTCAAAGAACGGGTCCTCTTCGGGTGCGCCCCAGCGGCTTTGGATACGCTCGCGCACCTCCCACGGAAGACGGCCATAGCTGAGGTGATAATCCGCCAGTGAAAGCGTCTCGCCGCCGGTCTTGTCGAACCTGTCCGTCAGCCAGTTGGTCGGGCCGGCAAGGATCATCTGCATAAGCGCTTCGCTGTCTTGCGGTGCATCCTGAACGCGGTAACCCGCCTCGGCCATCAGCTGAAGCGTGTGAACCGTGGCCGCAGGCGTATCAAGGCCGACGCCATTTGCCAGCCGCCCGTCCTTGTTTGGATAGTTTGCCAGAACCAGCGCCACGCGGCGCTTGGCCGCCGGAGTGTCGCGCAGCCGGGCCCATGCCGCAGCAAGCTCTGCCACGAAAGTGATCCGATCCCCGCGAGAGCGGTAGGTCGCGATGGGGCACTGGGTTTCCTCGTCGAAGTAAGCTTCATCCTTGAAAGACACCGCCCGCGTAAGGATGCGCCCGTCGACCTCTGGCAGGGCGACGTTCATTGCGATGTCGCGCGCCGATAGGCCCGCTGTTCCATCCTCCCACGTCTTTTCGGAAGAGCCTGACAGAACGACCTGAAACACCGGTGCGCCATTGGCGGCCCTGCCCGCAAGCGGGTTGCCCGCATCACTTTGGGAATGGGGCGAGCCGACCGCAAAACTGGTGCAGTTCAGAATGACGCTTGGCGGAGCGTCCTGAAAAAGAGCCTCAAGCGTGGCGGCGCTTAGCGGGTCTTTGAGCGAGGCCACGAAGACCGGAAGCGGGTTCAGCCCCTGATGCAAAAGCGCTTTGACCATGCGGTTGATCGGGTTCAGCCCCGCGCCCTGCACAAGCGCCCTGTAGAAGATCAGGGGCACGACCGGGGCCTCTTTGCGCCAGCTTTCGGCGCGCAGTTTTTCCAGATCGCAGAACCCAGCGCCCGGCCAATAGACACCGGCGCGCAAGAGCGGAGCGGCGGGCGGGGGCATCTCGCCCGTAGCTGCGCCCGCAGCGCGCGCACCGGGCAAAAGCGTCTTGGCATAGGCAAGGAAATTGGCGGCATTCTGCGGCCCGCCTTCGACCAGATAGGCCCAGAGAGCGTCATAGGCCTGATCCGTCACCGTGGATAGGCGGCGCAGATCGGCATCTTCCTTGTCGTCGCCCGGCAGCAGCGCAAGGGCAACGCCCGCCTCATGCAAACGCGCGGCATATTGTTCGACGCCGTAGCGCCAATACCCCATGCCCCCAAGCACCCGCGCCACGACCAGCCCCGAGCCGCTGGCGCAGCTTTCGATATGCAGATCAACCGACATCGGATGCGAGAGGTGAAGCATGTTTGCCAGCCGCAGCCCGGGCGGTGCATCCATTTCGGCCCGCGCCTGCGAGAGGGCGGCAAGTTCGGTATCTGCGGCGGAAATGACAACGATGTCCGACGGCGTCTGTCCCAGATCGACAGGTTCCTTGCCATCGTCGATGGCGCCGGGGGTCGCTGCGAGAAGGTGCATCAGTTCAACCTAGGCTTTGGGTTTCGGCGGCGGGAGCCTCCGGCGGGAGTATTTCCGGCAAAGAAGAAGTTCAGAGTTTCTTTTCCATGAAAAGCGATATCGGATCGGGGCGGTAGTTTCCGAAGGGTCCGGTGTATTCAAACCCCGCACGTTCATAAAGCCGGTGCGCGGCATGAAGCGTGTCGCCGGTTTCAAGGCGAAGGCAGGGCAGGTCCGCATCGCGCGCCACCTGTTCTATATGCGCCAAAAGCGCCTGACCTGCGCCTGTTCCGCGTGCGCTTTCGGCCACGAACATCGATTTGACCTCGCCATAGTCGCCCCGATGCGCCAGCGCGGCGCATCCTATGGTTTGGCCTTCAACTCTGGCCACGAAGAAATCGATGCCGGGGCCGCAAAGTGCATCGACCGACAAGTAGTGATTGGCCTCGGACGGAAAGAGCCGGTCCATCAGTTCATGGCTTTGCCGAAGCAGTTCTGTCGCGGCAGGATCGCGCGGATCGCCTGAAGAGATGACAGGCTGGTTCATGCGCCAAGGGCGGTTTCAATTGCCTTGCGGTCCATCCCGGCCTGACCGATCACGACAAGCCGGGTCTCGCGCGGCTCACCGGCGGAAATCGGGCGGTCGAAATAGCTGTCGATCCGTGGGCCGACGGCCTGAAGCGTAAGGCGCATCGGCTTGCCTTCGACAGCGGCGAAACCTTTTAGGCGCAGGATGTCATGCGTGCGAATAACCTCTGAAACCTTGGTGCAGAAGGTCGCGGCATCGGTCAGTTGCGGAAGCGTGACGACGAAGCTTTCAAAGTCGTCGTGGTCATGGTCGTGGTGGTGGTCATGATCGTCATCAGAATGGTGATCACCCTCTTCGTGGTCATCGTCGTGATGGTGATGGTGGTGCACTTCGTGGCGGGCCGCCAGATCCTTTTCCGCCGCGATGCCCTGACCCAAAAGCACATCAACGGGAAGTTTGCCCATCGACGTCTTGACGACCTGAACGCTTGGCCGGCTTTCGGCCTTGAGGCGGCCAAGAAGCGCCTGCGTTTCGTCTTCTTCCATCAGGTCGGATTTGTTGATGACGATCATGTCGGCGCAGGCGATCTGATCCTCGAAAAGCTCTGACAGCGGTGTCTCGTGGTCAAGGTTTTCGTCAAGGGCGCGCTGGGCATCGACCGCGGCGACGTTATGGGCAAATCGCCCTTCGGTGACCGCCTTGCCATCGACCACGGTTACAACGCCATCGACGGTGACGCGGGTTGAAATCTCTGGCCAGTTGAAAGCGCGCACCAGCGGTTGCGGCAGCGCAAGGCCGGAGGTTTCGATGACGATGTGATCTGGGGGCGTCTCACGCGACAAAAGCTTTTCCATCGTCGGGACGAAATCATCGGCGACCGTGCAGCAGATACAGCCGTTTGACAGCTCCATCACGTCGTCGTCGCTGCAGGTTTCGTCGCCGCAACCTTTCAGGATGTCGCCGTCCACGCCAAGATCACCAAACTCGTTGATGATCAGCGCGATGCGCCTGCCGCCTGCGTTCTGAAGCATGTGGCGGATCAGCGTTGTCTTGCCAGATCCAAGGAAACCTGTGACGACTGTTGCGGGAATTTTAGCGGGCATGGGGATCAACCTTTTGATCAATGACGGCGACCAAGGTGATCGGGTCATCATTTGCGGTACCTGCGAAGAGGGCAGGGGGGCGGCATTTGCCGAGGAGTTGCGAAAGCGCATCCCGGACCGGGTGGCGGTGCAGGTGGTGGAGTGTCTGAACGTTTGCGACAAACCTGTTGCCATGGCGCTGCGCGGGCCGGGCAAGGACGTCTATCTTTTCAGCGGTGTTTTGCCCGAAACGGACCTTGATGACACGGTCGCGCTGGCACGGCTTTACAGTGAGGCCGAGGGAGGTGCGATCACCGATGCGCGCCCGGCTGGGCGGCTTCGGTTGTGCCTGTTGGGGCGTGTTCCGCGCTAAATCAGTCATTGGCGCGGCCCAGATGCCAAGCAACGAGCGTTCCCAAAAGCGCCCATCCCGCGGCCGCGGTGCCAAGGCTTAGCGTTGCGAAATGCGCGGCCAGCTCGGGCGGGGCGACACCATAGTATCCCGGCGGCTGCGGCGCGCCGTAAAGCTGTGGCGCAAGGATCAGGGCGATGCCGGCAAGGGGCGCAAAAGAGCGGCCAAAGGCGATCAGCCAAAGGCCCGCCGCCGTGAACAGGACAGCCGCAAACCACCAGACCTGCCGCGCCGCTATCTCGGCGCCGACGGTTCCCGGCAATTCGGGCGGAAGCCCAAAGGCGGGCGCCAGCTGCACGGCAATGAAACCGCAAAGCCCCCAGATAAGTCCGGTGCGGGCCGTGATGGTTGCGCCGCGCATTGCCGAGAGGCTTATGAGCGCGGCAAGGATCAGGCCATAGCCGATGTAGGTCACCACATCGAAGGCCACGGTCATCAGGTGACGGCTGATGTCATCGCCAAGGCCTGGGGCGCCGCGATCACTTTGCGCCGCGCCTTCAGTGAAGTGCACGCGCGCGCCGGTCTCATACAGCTCGCCCTCAAGAAGGCTTGGGACGACGAACGCAAATTGCAGCAGCGCCGCCAGAAGGCCCGCCGCCAATCCAGCGAACAGCGCGCTGGTCAGCAAATGCTTTGTCATTGTGTTTGCCCGCTGCCCCTAGTGGCAGGGGAAAGCCATCGCATGGCGCTGATCGTGCGCTGCATCATGCAGGGCCGTCGCCTGAGCGTAGCCGGCAATGAACAAAAGGAAGATGCCGGCCAGAAGGGCGGTGCCGATCGCAGCAAGCTGGCTGTCGGAATGGGTAATCGCCTTGGCGGATACTTGGGTCGTCATGTTTGTTCTCCTGTTCCGTCACACCCGACGGTCACGTTTCGGTTCGCGCATGGCTGGTCTCCTGGCTCGCGGGTCAAAGCGCTGTGTCGCCTTCCCGGGTTACCCCAGTGGCATATGACCAGCGCTCACCGCATACAGTCGCGGGGGCGGCTTTGGCATTGGGCCCCTGTTTGGGTCGCCCTGTCCAAATTCCCATTTCAGTCCCAAGCGCTTTTGCGCGTGCAGGACACCATGCAGTCTCATTTGCCGTTGAACGGCGCTTGGCGTCAAGGCGGATTGCGACCGCACAGCCATGAAATGCGTCCTGCGCTTTACTATCATCACGCTGATTTTAGCGCCGCGCGGTATATATATTGTGGATAACTTGGCGCGATACGCCATATCGTGGGTTTCTGTCGTTGACTCGTTGCGCTGCGGTCAAGAGACTCGGGAAAACCCAGAATCAATTGCGAGCTTGCAAAGTTGCGCTTTTCGAAACTCAGACTGAACGGCTTTAAAAGCTTTGTTGACCCGACCGATCTTGTGATCGCCGACGGGCTGACAGGTGTGGTTGGCCCAAACGGCTGTGGCAAATCGAACCTGCTTGAAGCGCTGCGCTGGGTCATGGGCGAAAACCGCGCCTCGGCGATGCGCGGCGGCGGCATGGAGGATGTGATCTTTGCCGGTGCATCAACCCGGCCTGCACGCAACTTCGCCGAAGTTTCTGTGATCATCGACAACTCGGATCGGCTGGCCCCGCCCGGTTTCAACGATGCAGACACGCTTGAGGTCGTGCGCCGGATCACCCGCGATGCAGGATCCGCGTATAAGGCCAACACCAAGGACATGCGCGCCCGCGACGTCCAGATGCTGTTTGCCGATGCATCGACGGGCGCCCATTCGCCCGCTCTGGTCCGGCAGGGGCAGATCGCAGAACTGATCAACGCCAAGCCAAAGGCCCGCCGCCGCATTCTGGAAGAGGCGGCAGGTATATCGGGGCTGTACCAGCGCCGCCACGAAGCGGAACTGAAACTGAAGGGCGCCGAGAACAACCTGCTTCGCGTCGATGATGTGATCGAACAGCTTGCCAATCAACTGGCGCAACTGGCCCGTCAGGCACGCCAGGCCGCCCGCTATCGCCAGATCGGAGAAGAGCTTCGGACCTCGGAAGGGTTGCTGCTTTACCGGCGCTGGCAAGAGGCCGATCAGGCACGGCTGGCCGCGCAATCGGCGCTGACCGAAAAGACCAAGGCCGCTGCTGAAAGCGAAGCGCTTGCGCGGCAGTCATCCAAGGCGCGCGAAGAGGCCGAGACAAAGCTGCCGCCGCTGCGCGAAGAAGAGGCGATTGCAGCGGCTGTTCTTCAGCGCCTGCAGGTTCAGCGTGACACGCTGGCAGATCAGGAAGCGCGCGCCGTTCAGACAATCGAAGCCTTGGTTGCCCGCATCGACCAGATGGGCCGCGACATGGAACGCGAAAGCGGTCTGAACCATGACGCCGAAGAAACCATCCAGCGCCTTGACTGGGAAGCAGCGGAGATTTCAAAGGCAAGCGAAGGCCATCAGGAAAAGCTGGCCGATGTTGCAGAGGCCGCCCGCCAAAGCGCGGCGGCGCTGCAAAAAATGGAAGACGCCCTTTCCCAGCAAACAGAGGATGTCGCCAGACTGGCCGCACGCCACCAGTCGGCGCAGCGCCTTATGGGCGACGCCCAGACCACATTGGCGCGCAACGAACGCGAAGCCGATACCGCCCGCGAGGCGGCAAAGGTCGCCGCAACCTCTGTTCAGCAGGCAGAGCAGGCCTTTGAAGAGGCCACGGTCAAACTTGCAGATGCTGCAACAAAGGCCGAAGAGGCCGAAGAGGCGCTGGCGCAAGCGGATGCCGCCCGCGACGAAGCGCAGGCGCGCGAGGCCGATGCGCGCGCTGAACGCTCTGAGGCGGATGGCGAGGCGAACGCCCTGCGCGCCGAGGTGGCCGCCCTTGCCAAACTGGTGCAGCGCGAAGATGCCGAAGGTGGTCAGGTTCTGGACCGCATCAAGGTCAAGCCGGGCTATGAAAAGGCGCTGGGCGCGGCGCTGGCCGATGATCTTAAGTCGCCCGAAGTGGACGACGACGCACCCTCGGGCTGGGTCGAACTTGCCACCTATCCCGATGCCGCCGCCCTGCCGACGGGGGTCGAGCCATTGTCGGGCCACGTCACCGTTCCCGTTGTTCTGGCGCGCCGTATCTCTCAGGTTGGTCTGGTAGAGCCGGGCGAGGGCGCGCGCCTTCAGCCATTGCTGCGCCCCGGTCAGCGGCTGGTTTCCATCGAAGGCGATCTGTGGCGCTGGGACGGCTTTCGCGCCGGCGCCGAAGATGCCCCAAGCGCCGCAGCGCTGCGTCTGCAACAACTGAACCGTCTGGTCGAGCTGAAACGCGATCTGGAAGATGCCGCCGCGCGCTCCGAAGGGGCCAAGCGCGCTCATGAGGTTTTGACAAAGCGCCTGCAGGAAACGACGCGCGCCGATCAGTTGGCCCGCGAGGCGCGGCGCGAAGCCGACCGCATGACCACCGAAGCTAGCCGTGCGCTTTCGCGCTCGGAGGCGGATAAGAATATTTCGGCTGGCAAACTGGAATCACTGCAACTGGCCGTGACCCGCCACGAAGAAGAAGCGCAGGCCGCGCGCGCACGCCTTGCCGAAGCGCAAAGCGCAACAGGCGAGTTGCCCGATCTCGACGAAGCCCGCCAGAAGGTGGAAAGTTCAAAGTCGGATGTGGATCTGGCGCGCGGGGACATGCTTGCCGCCCGCTCGGCCCACGAAGAGCTGCGCCGTCAGGGCGAGGCGCGCACCAAACGCGCGCAGGAGATCACCAAGGAAGTTAGCGGCTGGCGTCACCGGTTAAGCACGGCCGAGAAACGCATCGCCGAACTGGCCGAGCGCAAGACAGCCTCTGAGGCTGAGCTTGAGACCGCGCGCGCCGCCCCTGCAACCATCGCCGCTGAGCGCGAAAAACTGTCCTCTGCCATTGATGAGGCCGAAAGCCGCCGCCGCGCCGCTGCCGATGCATTGGCCACGGCCGAAGAAGCCCGCCGCACCGCCGTGACAGCCGAGCGAGAGGCAGAGCGCGCAGCTTCGGAAGCGCGAGAGGCGCGCGCCCGCGCAGACGCCCGCGCCGAAGCTGCATCCGAAACCGCCCGCGCCGCCGCCGAGCGCATCCGCGAAGACCTTGAGGTTGAACCTCAGGCCCTGCTGGAAACGCTCGATGCCGACCCCGATGCAATGCCATCGGCCGAAACGCTGGAAAACGACGTGATGCGCTTGCGCCGTCAGCGCGACGCTTTGGGCGCGGTCAACCTGCGCGCCGAGGAAGATGCCGATGAGGTTTCAGCAGAGCACGAGGCGCTGACCAACGAAAAGCAGGACCTCGAAGAGGCGATCCGCACCCTTCGCACCGGCATTGCCAATCTCAACCGCGAAGGGCGCGAGCGTCTTTTGAAGGCCTTCGATCAGGTAAACGCAAGTTTCGGCACGCTATTCGCGCATCTCTTTGGCGGCGGCGAGGCCAAGCTGGTACTGGTTGAGAGCGACGATCCGCTTGAGGCCGGGCTAGAGATTATGTGCCAGCCGCCGGGCAAAAAGCTTTCAACGCTCAGCCTGCTTTCGGGCGGCGAACAGACGTTGACCGCTCTGGCGCTGATCTTTGCCGTCTTCCTTGCAAACCCCGCGCCGATCTGTGTGCTCGACGAGGTCGACGCGCCGCTGGACGATGCCAACGTCACCCGCTTCTGTGACCTTCTCGATGAGATGACCCGCCGCACTGACACAAGGTTCCTGATCATCACCCACCACGCGATCACCATGTCGCGGATGGATCGCCTGTTCGGTGTGACCATGGCCGAAATGGGGGTCAGTCAACTTGTGTCGGTCGACCTTAAAAAGGCCGAAACGATGGTGGCGTAACCCGCCCTTGGACCGCCTTGGAAACGGCGCTACAGCGCGTTCAAAAGCTGCATCGTGGGCCAGGCGTCGGCGGGCAGGCCCAAACGCAACTGTTCCTTTTGCACCGCCGCGCGCGTCATTGCGCCAAGGATACCGTCGATCTTGCCCACGTCATGGCCACGCTGAACCAGCTTTTTCTGAAGCTGTTTCATCTGCGCGTCCGAAAGCGAAGGATCGGGGTTGCCCGCAGTGAACCGACCGGCCCCGCTTAGACGGGTGGCGAAATAGGCCGCGGTTGTCACGTAGACAAAGCTTTTGTTCCACTCAAAATAGACCCGGTAGTTGGGGTAGGCCAGAAATGCGGGCCCCTTGCGCCCCTGCGGAAGCAGGACAGATGCCGAAAGGCCCGATGGTGCAAGCTTGCCCGCCTTGGCGCGCACGCCCATGGCCTGCCATTTGGCTACAGGCTGTTCAAAGTTCAGCCCCGTCTTGGACCAGTCCAGATCGGCCGGTACCGATATTTCCTGAAGCCATGGTTCGTTTGCGCGCCAGCCAAGGTGGCTTAACATCTTGGCCCCCGAGGTCAGTGCATCGGCTGGCGATGTCTTAAGATCGACACGCCCGTTGCCATCGGCGTCAACACCGTTCAGCAGAATATCGGCGGGCAGCATCTGGACCATTCCGATCTCACCGGCCCAAGCGCCTTTGGTGCGCGCCGGATCAAATGCGCCCTTCTCGTAAAGCTCTAGCGCGGCAAAGACCTGTGGGCGGAAAAGATCGGGGCGGCGACAGTCATGGGCAAGCGTCATGAGCGAGTTGAGCGTGTTGAAGTCCCCCTGCACGGCGCCGAAATCCGTCTCAAGCGCCCAAAACGCAAGAAGCACCCCGCGTGAGACGCCGTACTGGCGCTCTATCCGGTCAAAGACCTTGTCCCATTTCTTGGCGTTGCGCCGCCCGTTGTCCAACCGGTTCTGGCTGATGATCCTGCGCGAGAAATCGACAAAGTTCATCTGGAAGATGCCTTGGGACCGATCCGCCTTAAGTGTCCGGCTATCCTGACGAACGCCCGCAAAAAAGCGGTCGACGTCGGATTTGGCATGCCCTTTTCTGATCGCCTCTTGCTTCATCTTGCCAACAAAGGAGCTAAAGCCGCCGCCGCAGGCCACCTGGGCCGAGGCAAGGCCGGTCGATGCGATCACAAGGGAAAGGGCGAGCGGTAAAAGGCGCATAACATTGAACTTTCAAAACTTCGAAACCGCCCGCACACTAGCAGCGTTGCGCAATCATGCAAGAACGGCCGCAGCCAGTACCAGCACGGCAAAAGCGGCCCAAACCCGCCACAAAAGGCGGCTTGCGCGGTCGATGTCGCCAGCGCCAAGATCGCGGGCGCCTTTGCGGTTTACATACGGAAAATCCTGCATTTGCCCGCCGTAGCTTCGCGGCCCCGACAGCGCGACGCCAAGCGCCCGGGCGAAACCCGCCTCGGGCCAACCGGCATTGGGAGAGCGGTGCAGCCGCGCGTCGCGGGCAATTGCGGGCAGATCTCCAATA
The DNA here is from genome assembly GCA_030148005.1 of Paracoccaceae bacterium. Classification (GTDB taxonomy): domain Bacteria; phylum Pseudomonadota; class Alphaproteobacteria; order Rhodobacterales; family Rhodobacteraceae; genus JASBSV01. The sequence continues at coordinate 116,866 of JASBUI010000018.1, forward strand.
CGCCCGGCAACAAGCGCGGTTATCACCGCCGTAAGCCGCGCCGGAACCCAGTTGAGAACATCGTCAAGCCGCGCCGAGGCCCAGCCAAATTCGCGGTGCCGGGGCGTTCGGTATCCGATCATGCTGTCGGCGGTATTGACTGCCTTGTAGATCAATATCCCCGGCAGGCCGAAGATCAGGAACCAGAAAGCCGGTGCAATGACACCATCCGACAGGTTTTCGGCCGCCGATTCAATCGCTGCGCGCGAGACACCAGAGGCGTCCAGTTCCGATGTATCGCGCCCTACGATTTGCGCCACTGCAACCCGGCCCTCGCCAAGCGAGCGCTGCAAGGCGCGCGATACCTCGCGCACATGTGTGAACAGGCTTTGCTGCGCAAGAAGGATTGCGGCCAGTACCAGTTGAACGGCCCATCCGCCCGGCAAGGCGGCAAGCCCCGCGCCGATCGCCCCGCCCGCAAGGCAAAGAGCGCCGGTCAGCGCCGCGCCCTTCAGCCGCCGCGCCGCGCCCTTGTTGAACCGCCCATCCGCCCAGCCGATGACGCGCCCCATGATGACCGCCGGATGCGGAACGCGCGACCAGATCCACGCAGGCTCTCCCATCGCGGCATCCAGAAGCAGCGCCAGAACCAGAATCTCGGCAAAGTTCAAAGCGCGCCCTCAAGCTGCGCCCAGTGCGGCTCTGTGCCCGGAAGGCCAAGCCGTACCCAGCGATCCGAGTAGGGAAAGATCCGCGTCCAGACACGGCCCCGTGCCAGCCGCTCTTGCAATGCTTTTGCATCGGGCGCCTCGTAAAGGCGAAACAGGTCTGTCCCGCCGATGGCGCCAATTCCTTCTGCCGCCATGATCGCATCCAGCCGCTTCGCATCCCGCGCCAGCCGCGCACGGGTCTCGGCCGCCCACTGCGCATCCGACAAGGCCGCGCGCCCGATCTGCAAAGCCGGTCCAGAAACCGGCCACGGCCCAAGCATGTCAGTGATGGCCGACACAAGCCCCGGATCGCCGATAACGAACCCAAGGCGCAGCCCCGCCAGCCCCCAGAACTTGCCAAAACTTTTCAGGATCAGCCGCCCCGGTATCGTGCTTTGCTCGATCAGGGAACGGTCCGGGTAGAGATCACAAAAGCTTTCATCAATCACGGTCAGTGGGGCGGTCAAAAAGTCGTCCGCCTTCCAGAACCGGCCATCTGGGTTGTTCGGGTGAACCGCGACCCTGCAGGCCGCACCCTTCCTGATCTGCCAGCCAGCGGCGCGAAAGGCCGCCTCATGCTCATTGTAGGTCGGACCCTCAATACTGATGCTCGCCGGCTCCATCAGTCGCGGAACCATTGCGATTGCAGCCGATGCGCCCGGAACAGCCAGAACGGCGGCGCCATCCGGAACACGCCAGAACTTGCGCGCCGCCACCACCAGATCCCGCGCCGCATCCCGGCCCGGCAGGCTGTTCCAACTGCTCTCGGGCAATTGGCCGACCGGGTAGGGACAGGGGTTTATGCCGGTCGACAGATCCAGCCAGCCGTCCCTGTCACCACCAAAACGCGCGATAGCCTCATCAAGGTTTCCGCCATGATCGCGGACCTCAGCATTTGATTTTTCCGGCCAGACTGGCAACATCCTGCACCCCTTTAATGCCATCAAGCGGATTTCGGCCGGAATGGCAACAAAACGGCCAATCGTTAACAGAAATTAGCAAATCGTTAACGTTTCGTTAGGTAGTCTGAACACAGAACCGACGCAGCTACGCAAGTAACACGAGCGCACACTGCCATGGCGCAAACCTGCGGAGGGTACATGCAAGTACTGATCGTCGAATCCAATGCCGGTCTGGGGCAGCTTTGGGCCAGACATCTGGAAAGAACGGGCGCCGAGGTTCGCGTGGCATGCACACAGGCTGGCGCGATCGAAGCGCTGCGAAACACAGAAGTTAACATCATCATCCTCAACCTGATGGTGCCCGATGGCAGCGCCTTTGCCATTGCCGATTTCGCCAGCTACCGCCGCCCGGCCTCGCGGATCATCTTTGTCACCAACACCACCTTTTTCTCGGATGGGTCGATCTTTCGGCATATTCCCAACGCCTGTGCCTTCATCCAAAGCGAAACGCCGCCAGATGATCTGGCGGCGATGGTCGAACACTATGGTGCAACCGGCTAGGCTTTAGACCGGATCAAGCCAATGGTTTTCCGGCCCGATCGGCACGATGCGGTGCGGGTTAACGCTTTGGTGGCTATAGTAATAGTGACGCGCGATGTGATCGAACCGAACGGTTTCGGCGACGCCCGGCCATTGGTACAACCCGCGTGCATAACGCCACAAACTGGGGTAGTCGACGATGCGCTTGCGGTTGCACTTAAAATGCGTGTGATAGACCAGATCAAAACGTGCAAGCGTCGGAAAAAAGCGCCAGTCGGCCTCTGTCACGACGTCCCCTGCCAGATAGGGCTGATTGGTCAGCCGCTCTTCTGCCCAGTCGAGCGTTTCAAAAACCTCATTCACCGCGCGATCATAGGCGCCCTGGCTTCGGGCAAACCCGGCCCGGTAGACGCCGTTGTTGAAACCGTCATAGATGCGCAGGTTCGCCGCTTCGATTTCGTCGCGAAGCCGGGTCGGCCAAAAGTCCTCTGTGTTGCCGGTGATCTTGTCGAAGGCCGAATTGAACATGCGGATGATTTCAGAGGATTCGTTCGACACGATCGTCTCGCGCTTCTTGTCCCAAAGAACCGGGACCGTGACGCGCCCGCTGATCGCAGGGTCCGCTTTGACATAGATGTCGCGCATGAAGCGAGAGCCATAAAGCCTGTCGCCCGTCGCGCCGTCAAAGTCGGCGGCAAAGGTCCAGCCTTCGCCAAGCCCGTCGGGATGCACGACCGAGATACCGATATGATCCTCAAGCCCCTTCAGCGCGCGGAAGATCAGCGTGCGATGGGCCCATGGGCAGGCGTAAGAGACATAAAGATGATAGCGCCCGCTTTCAGCGGCAAAGCCGCCATCGCCGGTTGGCCCCGGCGCGCCGTCCGGTGTGATCCAGTTGTGAAAGGCCGTGCCAGAGCGGCGAAACTCACCATCCTTGGCCGCCGGTCGATCCTCGCCCCAAACCCCGTTGAATAGCTCGCCCATGTCGCACCTCTCACGTTTTTAGAACTCTACCTTCAGCTAGCCTTTCGCGCGCCCGCTTCAAAGGCCGCCCTGCGCAGAGGGCCCGTGCGCTGGGGCACAACGCCCGGCCCGCCGTGCGCGAAAACGGGCGGGGCATGGGCTTGCCGCCGGGGAATTTGCCGCGGCGCGCGATCGTCGTTGCGATGCGCCCCTTAGCACCCTATAAAACCCGCTGACGAAGCCCAAGAGGCCGGAGAGATGTGCAGCCAAGGTCGACCCACTCAGGGGACTGGAAATTGCGTCGTCAGGTGCAACACGCGCCTTTTCCTTCTTCTCGTGGCCAAGCAGAAGGAAAAGCACGATGAAAGACGCCGGCACGTTCCATTTCACTAGTACCTGTTCGGACCGGATCATTTCCGGCAAGCGCGGGGTCTGCTGATGTCGAAAATCGGGGTAATGATCTGTGGCCACGGCTCGCGCAGCCAGGCCGCCGTTGATGAGTTTTCAGTGCTTGCCAAGAAGCTGCCGGGCTATCTGCCTGCCGACTGGGAAATGGAATACGGCTATCTTGAGTTCGCCAATCCGGTGATCCGTGACGGCCTTGATACGCTGCGCGAAAAAGGCTGCGACAGGATCCTTGCGGTTCCCGGCATGCTTTTTGCAGCCATGCATTCGAAAAATGACATCCCCACGGTTCTGAACACCTATGCCGCCAAACACGGCATCGAAGTTTCCTACGGGCGCGAACTTGGCGTCGACCCCAAGATGATTGCCGCCGCGGGTGCAAGAATTGCCGAAGCCGTCGAAAAGGCCGATGCAGAAACCGGCCCGGTCCCCTTGCACGAAACCTGCCTTGTCGTCATCGGGCGCGGCGCCTCTGATCCGGACGCCAACGGCAACGTCGCCAAGATCGCGCGCATGCTTCAGGAAGGCATGGGGTTTGGCTGGTGCGAAGTTGGTTATTCGGGCGTTACATTCCCGCTTGTCGAACCCTGCCTGAACCACGCCGCCAAGCTTGGCTACAAGCGCATCATCGTCTTCCCCTACTTCCTCTTCACGGGCATTCTGATCGACCGCATCTATGGCTTTACCGATCAGGTCGCCGCCGCGCACCCGGACATCGATTTCGTCAAGGCGGGCTATCTCAACGATCATGACGATGTCCTTCGCACCTTTGCCGAACGGATCACCGAACAGTTCGGTGAGATCCCGCCGCCCAACTGCGCCATGTGCAAGTACAGAACCCAGGTTCTGGGTTTTGAGGCCGAGGTTGGCGCTGTTCAGGAAAGCCATCACCACCACGTCGAAGGTCAGGGCGCCTCTGCCCCGGGATCGAACGTCGCAGACTGCCAGCTTTGCGACAGCTTCTGCACCGGCCTTTGCCGACTGGAGACGCAAGACCACCACCACCATCACCACCACCATGGCGATGACCACGGTCACGATCACAGCCACGACCATGATCATGATCATCACCATCCCGTCTATCCGCACGCCGATCACCCACATGGTCCCCAAAGCGCCCGCAAAACGCGAAGCTGACCTTCTTTGTGGTCAAATATCCTCGCCGAAGGCATCCCCGCCCTCTGGCCAGCCTGAAAGGTCCAAGTTGCGCCCCTACGAAAAGAACCCAAGCGCGATCTACGCCGCCAGCTTTGCGACCGTGCGCCGCGAGGCGCGGCTGGGCCGTTTTCCAATGGGAATGGACGCGCTTGCGATACGCGTGATCCATGCCTGCGGTATGGTCGAAATTGCCGATCGTCTGGCGTTTTCGGATGACGCCTATGCGGCAGGGGCGCGCGCGCTTGCGGGCGGCGCGCCAATTCTCTGTGACTGTGAAATGGTCGGCGCCGGAATAATCCGCCGCAACCTGCCCGCGGGCAATTCGGTTGTCGTAACCCTGAACGACCCATCCGTCCCGGATCTGGCAAAATCGCTCGGCACAACCCGCTCGGCGGCGGCGGTCGATCTTTGGAAGCCTCAGATCGAAGGGGCGGTCGTTGCCATCGGCAATGCGCCAACGGCACTCTTCCATCTTCTGGAACGGCTTGATCAGGGATGGCCGAAACCAGCTGTCATTCTTGGCTTTCCGGTCGGTTTCGTCGGCGCGGCCGAATCCAAGGCAGAACTGGCAGAGCGCCCGCGCGGCTGTGACTTTATCGCCCTTCGAGGCCGCCGCGGCGGCTCTGCCATAGCCTCGGCCGCTGTGAACGCACTTGCCGCCGGCCTGCCCGAAGAGGTGGTGCAATGACCCCAAAACGCGCAAGCGCACTTTTGCACGGAAAGGTTTGCGGCAATGGCTGAACCCTGGCTTCATATCGTTGGTATCGGCGAAGACGGGTTGGCGGGGCTTTTGCCTGCCGCTCGCGCGGTTGTCGAAAGCGCCGAGGTGATCATCGGCGGTGATCGCCACCATCAGCTTTCCAGCAGCGTAAGCGCCGAACGCCTTGCATGGCCATCGCCATTTGATGCGCTGATCGATCAGTTGCAGGGCCTAAAGGGCAGGCGTGTCGTGGTTCTGGCAACGGGCGATCCGCTTTGGTATTCGGTCGGCGCGCGCATCGGCCGCGCGATCGACCCTGCCGAGATTGTCTATCACCCCCAGCTTTCCGCCTTCCAACTTGCCGCCGCCCGCATGGGCTGGAGCCTTGCCGACGTCGAAACGCTGACGGTCCATGGCCGCCCGGTCGAGCAGATGATCGCCTTTATCCAGCCGTTTCAACGCCTGCTGATCCTGACCACGGGCGCCGAAACCCCCGGCCAGATCGCACGGTTTCTAACCCAGCGCGGCTTTGGCCAAAGCCGGATCACCGTGCTTGCGGCCATGGGCGGCAAAGAGGAAGAGCGCTTTGACGGGGTCGCCGAAAGCTGGTCCCACAAGGTGCCTGCATTCAACACGCTGGCCATCGACTGTGTTGCCGAAAAGGATGCCGCCCTTTTGCCGCGTGTTCCGGGTCTTGCCGACGATCTGTTTCAGCACGACGGCACGATGACCAAGCAAGAGGTCCGCGCGGCAACGCTTGCCAAGCTGATGCCGATGCGCGGCGCGCTTTTGTGGGATATCGGAACCGGCTGCGGCTCTGTCGCCATCGAATGGATGCGCGCCGCACGCTATGCCCGCGCCATCGGGATCGAACCGCGCGCCGACCGCCGCACCATGGCCGCCGCCAATGCGCTGGCCCTTGGCGCCCCCAAGCTTGAACTGATCGAGGGCACGGCGCCTGCCGCGCTGAACGGTCTGCCGCCCCCGGACGCCATTTTCATCGGCGGGGGCCTCAGCGACGAGGTGTTCGAAGCGGCTTGGTCCGCCCTTCGCCCGCTTGGGCGGCTCGTCGCCAACGCCGTGACCCTAGAAAGTGAGGCGGGGCTTATCCGCCTTGCCAACGCCCATGGCGGCCAATTGGTCAAACTGCAGGTAAGCCGGGCCGAACCCATCGGTTCGATGACCGGCTGGCGGCCCCTGATGCCCGTCACCCAGTGGAGCCTGGTAAAGAGATGACGGGCAAGCTCTATGGTGTCGGCCTTGGTCCGGGCGATCCCGAACTTTTGACGCTCAAGGCGCACCGGTTGATTTCATCGGCCAGTGTCGTGGCCTTCCCCGCCCTTGAAGGCGGCCAAAGCTTTGCCCGTTCGATCGCAGCAGGCGCCATTGCGCCGGGCACCCGCGAAATTCCGATCGAGATCCCGATGACGACCGAACGCGCCCCGGCGCAAGCCGCCTATGACCGCGCCGCCGAAAGCATTGCAACGGCTTTGCAGTCCGGGCAGGACGTGGTCACGCTATGCGAGGGTGATCCGTTCTTTTACGGCTCTTTCATGTATCTCTTCGCGCGCCTTTCGGCCCGGTTCGAGGTTGAGGTCGTGCCCGGCGTCACTTCTTTGACGGCCTGCGCTGCCCGCGCCGCGATGCCGCTGGCGGCGCGAAACGAAAGGGTCACGATCCTTCCCGGCCCCCTGCCGGAAGAAGAGTTGAAAAGCCGGATTGAAGGCGCCGAAAGCGTCGCGATCATGAAGGTTGGCAGGCACCTGTCCAAGATACGCGGCGTCATAGAGACCTTGGGCCTTGCCGATCAGGCCGTCTATGTCGAACGCGCAACCCTGCCGCAGGAACGTGTCCTGCCGCTGGCCGAGGCGCCCGTCGAAGCGCCGTATTTCTCAATGGTTCTCTTGACAAAAGGAGCCGACCCTTGGCTTTGAAACCCGTGGTTCTGGCGCTGTCGCGCTCTGGCGAGGAAACCGCCCATGCAGTTGCGCGCGCTGTCGGCGCTCAGGTGCATGGCCGCGAAGGCCGCGTTGATCGCGCCGACGCATTCTTTTCCGACGCGATCGAACATATGCGCACCCTTTTTCTGGCAGGCAGGCCCGTGATCGGCGTCTGCGCTGCGGGTATCCTGATCCGCGCCGTGGCCCCGCATCTGGCCGACAAGCGCAGCGAGCCGCCGGTGATTTCTGTCTCGGACGATGGCTCTGTCGTGGTGCCGCTTCTGGGCGGGCATCGGGGCGCAAATCGCCTTGCCCATGAAGTATCAGAGGTGCTTGGCGCGACTGCGGCAATAACTACAGCCGGCGATGTCGCGCTTGGCGTGGCCCTTGATGATCCGCCAGAGGGCTGGACCTTGGGCACGCCCGAGCTTGCCAAAAAGGCCATGGCCGATCTTTTGTCGGGCGAGGGCGCCTGTTTGACGGGCGAGGCGGCGGATGAGGCGCATTGGTTGAAGGATCTTCCGGCTGGAGACACCAAAATCGCCGTAACGCTGGCCCCGCCCCAAGAGGCGGCGCTGACGTTTCACCCCCAGCGCGTGACGCTGGGCGTTGGCTGTGCGCGCAATTGCCCGCCGGATGAACTTGCTGATCTGGTCGAGGGCCTTTTGTCCAAGGCCGGAATTGCGAAGGGCGCTCTTAAAGGCATCTTCACGCTGGATCTCAAAGCGGATGAACCGGCTGTTCTGGAACTTGCGCGCCGCCTTGGCGTTCCGTTGCGCCTTTTCTCGGCGCCCCAGCTTGAGGCGGAAACGCCGCGCCTTGCCAACCCGTCGCAGGTTGTTTTTGCCGAGGTCGGCTGTCACGGCGTCAGCGAGGCGGCGGCGCTTGCAGCGGCGGGCGCAAGCGGCCGGTTGGAGCATCCCAAGGTCAAGACCGAAATGGCGACCGCCGCCCTTGCCATCGCGCCAGAGCCGATCCTTGAACTTCGCGGCCGCCCGCGCGGGCGCCTGTCGCTCGTGGGTATCGGCCCCGGGCAGGCAAGCTGGCGCACACCCGAGGTGTCCCGCCTTGTCTCAGAGGCCGAAGAACTGGTCGGCTATGGCCTATACATCGATCTTCTGGGTCCATTGGCGACCGGCAAAAAGCGCAGTGACTTTCCCCTTGGCGGCGAAGAGGACCGGTGCCGCTATGCGCTGGAACAGGCCGGCATGGGCAAGGACGTGGCATTGGTCTGTTCGGGCGATGCAGGTATCTATGCGATGGGCGCGCTGGTCTTTGAACTTCTTGACCGCAGCCCCGAAGAACATGGCGTCAGCGATGCCGCCCGCCGGGTTGAGGTGATATCCTCTCCCGGAGTTTCGGCGCTGCAAGGGGCTGCCGCGCGCGCTGGCGCCCCGCTGGGTCATGATTTCTGTGCGATATCTCTGTCCGATCTGCTGACCCCGCGCGAGGATATCGTCAAACGCCTGCATGCCGCGGCTGAGGGCGACTTTGTGATCGCCTTTTACAATCCGGTGTCCAAACGGCGCCGGACCCTTCTGGCAGAGGCGCGCGATATCCTTCTGCAACATCGCCCGGCCGATACGCCCGTGATGCTTGCCTCAAACCTTGGGCGCCCGACCGAAAACCTGCGGTACCGCCGCCTGAGCGAATTGCAGGTCGATGAGGTGGATATGCTGACCGTGGTTCTGGTGGGCTCATCAAACTCGCGGCTGGCCATGCTTGGCGAGGGGCCGCGCATGTTCACGCCGCGCGGCTATGCCCGGCGCATAGATGGCGATCTTAGCAATGTCGGATAGCCGCATGTGGATCGTGCAGACAGATACAGCCGGGGCGGCAGATTTCGCCCTGAACATTCCTACGACAAGTAAGAGCAGGGCGTTGCGATGACAGTTTTCTTTGTGGGGGCAGGGCCGGGCGATCCTGAACTTTTGACGCTGAAAGCCGCAAGGATCATAGCCGCCTGCCCGGTGTGCCTTTACGCCGGATCGCTGGTTCCGCCGGCAGTTGTCGAAGGCGCCCCCGAAGGCGCGCGCGTTCTGGACACTGCGCCGATGACGCTGGATGAAACCCACGCCGAAATTCTGGCCGCCCATGCCAAGGGGCAGGACGTGGCGCGCGTACACTCGGGCGATCCATCGCTATACGGCGCGATAGCCGAACAGATCCGGCGCCTGCGCGCTGATGGCATCGACTATCAGATCGTTCCGGGCGTGCCCGCCTATGTGGCCGCCGCCGCCGCGCTTGGACAAGAGCTTACGATCCCCGAGATCGCCCAGTCGATCATCCTGACGCGTGTTTCGATGAAATCGACCTCAATGCCCGAAGGCGAGACGCTGGAAAACTTTGCCCGCAGCGGCACGACCCTTGCAATTCACCTTGGCATCCGCGCCCTGCGAGAAATTGAGCGTGTGCTGGTGCCGTTCTACGGACAGGACTGTCCGGTGGTTGTGGCCTACCGCGTGGGATGGCCGGATGAGCAGATGATACGCGGCACGCTTTCCGATATCCGCCTGAAGGTGCGTGAGGCCAAGATCACCCGAACCGCCTTGATTCTGGTTGGCCCGGCGCTGGCAGAAGCGCATGAGTTTGTTGACAGCGCGCTATACGACCCCACCAAATTCCACGTTCTGCGCACCGGGGTCGACAAGGACTAATTAGCAACAGCCCCGCCTTGGAAACAGAATGTCGTCAAAGCTTTACTTGACCGAAAGGAATGCTCTGGCATCTTGGACGACGAGTTTTGGTGGGAAACGGAAGATGTCGACATTTTTGTCAAAGGAAGTCCAGGCTGGCTTGGATCTTGCGCGCAAACAATCTTTGCGGCGCAGAAGTCGCCTGCGCGTACACATCGGCGATGACATTTTTCCTGTCATCCGGTTCTGGGAAGGCGGGTTCGCCCTTGAGGCCGAGGCCGCCCCAAAGCTGCGCGGCCTTGTGGACCTTTATGAAGGATCCAACCACATCTATCAGTGCCTGATCATCGCATCCTGCGAGGAAGATGGCGAAATGATATATGAGTTCAAGCGCAACACCGCCGCGGTTGATCGCGCGCCACTGGATTTTCACCGCGAAGAAAACGCGCCGATCGCCCTGCTGCCCTACTACTGAACTGCCCGCGGCGCCCTTAAAAAAGGCGCCGGGCAAGTTGCGCCGCAACTTCGGCTACCGCGTTATTGCAGGTCGGAAAAAGCCGACTGAAGGCGGGTTACTGCCTCTTCCACGACCGCGCGCCGCGTGCCCAGATTGAAACGCATGAACGTCTCGCCCCCTGCGCCGAAACTTGCGCCATGGCTGGCAGCGATGCGCGCGCCCTTTTCAATGCGTGAGATAACCTCGCGGCTTTCCATGCCCGTGTCTTCAAAGTTGATCCACGCAAGATAGGTCGACTGAATGTGCATTGCGCTGACGCCGGGAATGGCGTTCATCCCAGCCTCGAAAATCTGGCGGTTTCCGTCCAGATAGGTCACAAGCTTATCAACCCAAGCCGCCCCTTCGGGCGAAAAGGCCGCCGTTGTCATCAGGATGCCGGGCGCGTTGGGCGAGATGCCAAGCGCTTGGTAACGGGCCGCGAATCGCGCCCGTAGATCGGGATCACCGATGATCACCTGACCCGTGTGGGCACCGGCAATGTTAAAGGTTTTGGTGCTGGACGTCATCGTCACCAACCGGTCCGAAATATCGCCTAGCTTGGCCATGACGGTGTGCTGAGCGCCGGGAAAGGTGATGTCGTGATGGATCTCGTCCGAGACGATGATCATGTCGTGGCGCCGTGCAAATTCGGCCAGCTCTTCCAGCTCTTCCCGGCTCCAGATCCGGCCGCTTGGGTTGTGGGGCGAGCAAAGGATGATCATCCGCTCGTGCCCTTTCATCTGGGCCTCATACGCCTCGAAATCCATCCGGTACTGGCCGTCTTGCTGAACCAGCGGGCATTCGATCAGATCACGCTCACTGGCCCGGATCACCCGCGCAAAGGCATGGTAAACCGGCGTGAAAAGGATCACGCCGTCGCCCGGTTTGGTGAAGGCGTCGATGCACATGCCGGTGCCGTTCACCAGCCCGTGCACAGAGAAGATCCAGTCGGGATGAACGTCCCAGCCGTGGCGGTTCTGCATCCACCAGACGACCGCGCGCCGGTAGGCCGCGTCATTGCCCTGATAGCCGTAGATCGCCCGCTCGGTCCATTTGCGCAGCGCGTTCTGAATGCAGTCCGGCGCGCGAAAGTCGGTGTCGGCAACCCACATTGCAAGCCCGTCCTCGGCAGAGACGCCAAACTTGGCCTCCATGTCATCCCACTTGTTGCTGTTGGTGCCGCGGCGGTCGATCAGTTCGTCAAAGTTCATTCGTGTCTCCATTGGTCTTGCTGGAACCTAGTCCTGCGGTTCCTGAGCGCAAGGAGATTGCGAACTGCTCTGACATCGCCTAAATCCCCTGCATGACAATTCGGCCGATACTGATACACCCCGATCCACGCCTCAAAACGGTGACCGACCCGGTTAGCGATATCTCTGATGAGATACGCGCGCTGGGCGCCGATATGCTTGAGACGATGTATGACGCCCCCGGCATTGGGCTGGCAGCGCCACAAGTTGGCGTGCTTTCGCGTGTTCTGGTCATGGACTGCGTCAAGGAAGAGGGCGCCGCGCCGCGCCCGATGGTCCTGATCAACCCCCAGATCATCGCCTCTTCGGAAGAGACCAACGTCTATGAAGAGGGGTGCCTGTCGATCCCCGAACAATACGGCGAGGTTACGCGCCCGGCCGAGGTTGAGGTGCGTTGGCTTGGGCTTGACGGCAAAGAGCACACCCAAGGGTTTGACGGGCTCTGGGCCACCTGCGTTCAGCACGAGATCGATCATCTGGATGGCAAGCTTTTCATTGACTACCTCAAGCCACTGCGCCGCCAGATGATCACGCGCAAAATGCAGAAACTTAAGCGTGAGCGGGCAAGGGCGTGAGCCGCCGCGCCCTGCTAAGATGGCCTGACAAGCGCCTGCGCACGCCGGCCGCCCCGGTTGGCAAGATCACCGATGAAGTGCATCAGATCTGGACAGAGATGGTTGCCATCATGGATGAAATGCCCGGCTATGGCCTTGCCGCGCCGCAGATCGGCGTGATGCAGCGTCTGGCGGTTGTTGACTGTTCAACCGAACGCGGCCGCGCCATACTGCTTGCAGACCCCGAGATCATTTCAACAGATCCAAAGATGCGCCCGCACGAAGAGGCAAGCCCGAACCTGCCCGGCGTCTCTGCCAAGCTGGAACGCTCGGCAAAGGTGATGGTAAGCTTTACCGATCACCACGGAATGCGCGTGCGGCACGAGTTTGAAGGGCTGTGGGCGACCAGTGTTCAGCATCAGATCGATCACCTGAACGGCCGGATGTTCTTTGACAACCTCTCGCGCACCAAGCGCGCGATCCTTCTGAAAAAGGCCGCGAAAGGGCAACGCTGATGCGCGTCATTTTCATGGGCACTCCTGACTTTTCCGTGCGCGCGCTGGATGCATTGGTGCGTGCAGGTCACGACATTGCAGCGGTTTACTCTCAGCCGCCACGCCCCGCAGGGCGCGGCAAGAAAGAACGCCCATCCCCAGTCGAGGCGCATGCACGCGCCCTTGGTCTGGACGTGCGCCACCCAACCTCACTGAAGTCCCCGGAAGAGCAAGCCGCCTTTGCCGAGCTGAATGCCGATGTCGCGGTTGTTGTCGCCTATGGATTGATCCTGCCGCAGGCCATTCTGGATGCCCCGGCGCGCGGGTGCCTTAATATCCATGCGTCGCTTTTGCCGCGCTGGCGCGGCGCGGCGCCGATCCACAGGGCGATCATGGCCGGTGACGCCGAAACGGGTGTTGGCATCATGCAGATGGAAGCCGGCCTTGATACCGGACCGGTGCTTTTGGAAAAGCGTGTTTCGATCGGCAGCGAAGAGACGACCGGTGATCTGCATGACCGCCTGTCGGATGTGGGCGCCAAGGCAATCGTCGAAGCCTTGTCCCGGCTTGATGAACTGTCGCCGCAAACGCAAAGCGAGGCCGGTGTCACCTACGCCGCAAAGATCGACAAGGCCGAGGCGCGCATCGACTGGACCCAGCCCGCCGAGACGATCGACCGGCAGATCCGCGGCCTATCGCCATTCCCCGGCGCTTGGTGCGAGATTGGCGGCGTGCGCACCAAGATCCTGCGCTCGCGTCTTTGCCCGGGGCAAGGCGCGCCCGGAACTGTTTTGAACGGCACCTGCATTGCCTGCGGTGAAGGCGCGGTTGAACTGATGCTGCTGCAACGTGCCGGCAAGCGTGCGATGGCCCCGGCCGAGTTTCTGACCGGCAATAGCCTGCCCCAAGTTCTGTCCTGACCCAGCCCCTACTTGAAAGGCGCCATGCCCTTTCGCGCCAGTTCGTCCGCGCGCTCATTTTCGGGGTGCCCTGCGTGGCCCTTGACCCATTCCCAAGTCACCTGATGACGGGCCTGAGCCTCATCCAGCCTGCGCCACAGATCCTCGTTCTTGACCGGTTTGCGTGAGGCTGTTTTCCAACCGTTGCGCTTCCAGCCATGCAGCCATTGGGTGATCCCGCCTTTGACATAGGCGCTGTCGGTCACAACGGTCAGCGTTGACGGACGGCTAAGCGCCTCAAGCACGTTGATCGCCGCCAAAAGCTCCATCCGGTTATTGGTGGTTTCGGCCTCGCCGCCGCTAAGCTCACGCTCTTTGACAACGCGCTCTCCTTCGCGCGCGATCAATAGCGCGCCCCAACCGCCCGGGCCGGGGTTTCCCGAACAGGCCCCGTCAGTATAAGCAAATAGTTCAGGCATGGCTGAGTATGGTGATCCATGGTGATACTTCGCCCGAAAGCCCGCTGCCGCGGCCAAGCGAAGTTGTGATTGTGGTAAAGCCTGTGTCGGCCAAAAGGCCCTCAAGTTCATCTTGTTGATAGTAGGTGTAAAACCGTCCCAGCGCGTCGCGCCCCGCGTCCTTGCCCAGTTTCATTCCGATATGAAAGATGCCGCCGGGCACAAGCGCGCGGTGTATCGCCGCCAGATGCCGCGTAAAGTCCGGCCGCTCTGCGTGCAGCAGGCTGAAGTTGGCCCAGATGCCGTGATAGATCGCGTCGCCGTCCAGATCGTCGAACCCGGCCTTGCGGGTGGCAACGCCTGAATGCTGGCTGGCGATATCCAGCATCGCCTGTGACAAGTCCCATGCCTCAACCCGAAAGCCGCGATCCGCCAAAGCCGCGGCGCTTTTGCCCGGCCCGGTGCCCAGATCAAGAACCCTTCCACCGGGTTCAAGCGCCTTGATAAAATCCGACAACTGCCGATCCGGCGCCGTTCGCCCCAGCATCTGGACATAGTCGTCAGCTTTCAGATCATAGATCGCGATGGTTTTGGGATCGACCGTCATCCGCCGAGGCACCTTTGGGCGCCTTGTTCCGCCAGACGCATCAGGCGGGTTCGCGCAAAACGCGCGGCACTTTGAACTCGACATTCTCAACGGCGGTTTCCACCATCTCGACGGTCACGTCGAACCGGTCGCGGAAGGCATCGATGACCTCATTGATCAGAACCTCTGGCGCAGAGGCGCCCGCGGTTATCCCGACAGAGGTAATCCCCGCCAGCGCCCGCCAATCAATGTCAGCGGCCCTTTGCACAAGCTGTGAATAGCTACAGCCCGCCTTGGCGCCCACCTCGACAAGCCGGCGTGAGTTTGAAGAGTTCGGCGCGCCGATCACCAGCATCGCATCCGCCTTGGGCGCCATCACCTTGACCGCGTTCTGCCGGTTGGTCGTGGCGTAACAGATGTCTTCCTTATGCGGTCCAATGATGGCGGGAAACCGTGCCTGCAGCGCCGCGACAATCTCGCTTGTGTCATCGACCGATAGGGTCGTCTGGGTGATGAAGGCAAGCTGTTGCGGATCACGCGGCGAAATTCGCGCCACATCTTCCACCGTTTCGACCAAAAGAACCTCGCCATCCGGCAACTGGCCCATGGTGCCGATGGTTTCAGGGTGGCCTTCATGTCCGATCATCACCAGTTGCAACCCGTTCTGGTGATGCCGCCCCGCCTCTATGTGGACCTTGCTGACCAATGGGCAGGTTGCATCAACATAGATCATCTCGCGCCGGGCCGCTTCGGCGGGCACAGCCTTGGGAACGCCATGGGCCGAAAACACGACGGGCCGGTCGCCCGGGCATTCGTCCAATTCGTCGACAAAGACGGCGCCTTGCGCGCGCAGGCTGTCGACCACGAATTTGTTGTGCACGATCTCATGCCGGACATAGACGGGCGCCCCCCATTTCGACAGCGCCATTTCGACGATCTTGATCGCGCGGTCCACGCCTGCGCAGAACCCGCGCGGCGCGGCAAGGTAGAGGGTGAGGGGCGGTTTTTGCATCGCTATCTCCGTTCAGTGGAGACCTAAGCATTCAGGCAGGCGGCGTCCAGAATTCTTTGGCAGCCGCTGATCAAGGTGGTTTTCCGCGAGGCGCGAAATTTCGTCGCATCCTGAGGCAAAATGGCGCGCTTTTTTGAAGGGAAAACGGCCTCTGATCGGCCCCTGCGGCGATGGAATCTGCGCCCTTTTACGCCCCTCAGGGCCCAAAAAGGAACGACCGGCCCCGCAAGTGGGGGCCGGTCGCCGGGATACTGATGCCGAAGAAGAATCGGTCAGTCGACCGCGACTTCGAACTCCTGGTCGGCCTCGCGCGGCTCGCGCGGCGGCCTGCCGATCACGTCCTTGAGTTCCTCAAGTTCGATGAAGTTGTCAGCCTGGCGCCGCAGCTCGTCTGCGATCATCGGCGGTTGCGAGCGGATGGTGGATACCACGGACACGCGCACGCCTTGACGTTGCAGGCTTTCGATCAGGGGTCGGAAATCGCCATCGCCGGAAAACAGCACAACATGGTCAACATGTGGGGCCAGTTCCATGGCGTCCACCGTTAGCTCTATGTCCATGTTCCCTTTGACTTTTCGGCGTCCCTGACTGTCGGTGTATTCCTTGGCCGGCTTGGTGACCATTGAAAAACCGTTGTAGTGAAGCCAGTCAACGAGCGGACGAATTGGCGAATATTCGTCGTTCTCAAGAAGGGCAGTATAGTAGAATGCACGCAAAAGTTTTCCGCGCCGCATAAATTCTTGGCGTAGAAGCTTGTAGTCGATATCGAACCCAAGCGACTTTGCAGCCGCGTAAAGGTTTGACCCATCAATGAACAGCGCAAGCCGTTCGTCCCGGTAAAACATAGGGTGTTCCTTCTGGTATTTGGCCCGCGAGGTGTTCCGTGTGAGTGAGTGGTTTGGTCGAATAAAATAAATGCGAGACCGAGTACGAAAATAAGGAAATTTCGCTATGCCGCAACCCTTAGACGCTCAGGACACCGTGAGCGAGATTTTGATTGCCCTAGGGTCAAACGTGACGTCATCCGTGGGCGCGCCGGCACAAACGCTGGCTTGTGCGATCGACAAACTGCGCGAAGAGGGCGTCCGGATTGCGGCTGTCAGCCGGTTTTATTCGACCCCGTGCTTTCCGGCGGGCGCGGGGCCTGACTATGTGAATGCGGCGCTTGTCGCCCGCACCCGGATGGCTCCTGCCGAGCTTCTGGCGCTTTTGCACAAGACAGAGGCCGCCTTTGGCCGCGAGCGGGCAGAGCGTTGGGGGCAGCGCACGCTGGATCTTGATCTTGTCGCCTACGACCAGGTTGTCCTGCCCGACCTTGAGACGTTTGAGGCATGGCGCGCCCTGCCTTCCGATCTCCAGCGGATGCGCGCGCCAGAAGAGCTGGTACTGCCGCACCCGCGGCTTCAGGATCGCGCCTTTGTACTGATCCCGCTCAGCGATGTCGCGCCGGACTGGCGCCACCCGGTTCTGGGCCTGACTGTTGCCCAGATGCTGAGCGCACTGCCGGCCGCCAGTACAAGCGACGTCACACCTGTGTCATAGCTGTCTGAAAAGCCAATACTTGCTTGTCATTCTTGGGCGACGCCCCTATGTAACGCCTTTCAGAGAATTGCCGTCACTCTGTACGCTGTTTCAGGAGATCCCCATGGCCCGCGTTACTGTCGAAGATTGCGTAGATAAAGTACCGAACCGGTTCGAGCTTGTGATGCTCGCAGCACATCGTGCGCGCGAGATTTCCGCGGGCGCCGCACTGACGGTTGATCGCGACAACGACAAGAACCCGGTCGTCTCATTGCGTGAAATTGCTGATGAAACACAGCTTGCTGACGACCTGCGCGAGCGGATGATCGAAAGCCATCAGACCCAGATCGAGGTTGATGAACCGGAAGAAGACGCCATGGCGCTTTTGATGGGTGCTGAGAATGACAAGCCTGCTGACGACGACATGTCCGAAGAAAAGCTTCTTCGTGCGCTGATGGAAGCGCAGGAGCAGCGGTAAAGAATCACCCTAAGCGGGAAGGCATGGGGCCAGATGATCAAAGCCGAGGATCTGATCGCGCTGGTCCGCAACTACAACCCCCGTACCAACGAGGAACTCATCCGCACAGCCTTTGACTATGGCATGCGGATGCACGAGGGGCAGTTTCGCCACTCTGGTGAACCCTATTTCAGCCATCCGGTCGAAGTTGCCGCCATCCTGACCGAACAGCAGATGGATGACGCAACGATCATCACCGCGCTGCTGCACGACACGATCGAAGACACCAAGTCGACCTATTCCGAGATCAAGACGATCTTTGGAGAAGAGATCGCCGATCTGGTCGATGGCGTAACCAAACTGACCAACCTTCAGCTTTCCTCGACCGAAACCAAGCAGGCCGAAAACTTTCGCAAGCTCTTTATGGCGATGTCAAAAGACCTGCGGGTCATCCTCGTCAAGCTTGCCGACCGCCTTCACAACATGCGCACGATCCGGTCGATGCGCCCCGATAAGCAGGTTCAGAAATCGCGCGAAACGATGGATATCTTTGCCCCCCTTGCCGGGCGCATGGGTATGCAGTGGATGCGCGATGAGCTTGAGGATCTGGCCTTCAAGGTTCTGAACCCCGAAGGGCGCGCCTCCATCATCCGCCGTTTCATCACGCTTCAGAAAGAAACCGGCGATGTGATCCACAAGATCACCAGCGATATCGAGGCTGAACTGGACCGCGAAAAGATCGAGGCAGAGGTTTTTGGCCGCGCCAAGAAACCCTATTCGATCTGGCGCAAGATGCGCGAAAAGGATCAGGGCTTTTCGCGCCTGTCCGACATCTATGGCTTTCGCGTGATCACCAACTCTGAAGGCGACTGTTACCGAACCCTTGGCGCGATCCACCAGCGCTGGCGCGCGGTGCCGGGCCGGTTCAAGGATTACATCAGCCAACCCAAGTCGAACGGCTATCGCTCGATCCACACCACGGTTTCGGGCCGCGACGGCAAGCGCGTTGAGGTTCAGATCAGAACCCGCGAGATGCACGAAGTGGCCGAAGCGGGCGTTGCCGCCCATTGGTCCTACCGCGATGGCGAGCGTGTGCAGAACCCCTTTGCCGTTGATCCGGCCAAGTGGATCGCATCGCTGACCGAACGCTTTGGCGCCGCTGACGACCATGATGAATTCATGGAGCACGTCAAACTTGAGATGTACGCAGACCAGGTGTTCTGCTTCACCCCCAAGGGCGATGTCGTCAAACTGCCCCGCGGGGCCACGCCGCTGGACTATGCCTATGCCATCCACACCCGTATCGGTGACAGCTGCGTCGGGGCCAAGGTCGATGGGCTTCGCGTGCCTCTCTGGACGCGCCTGAAGAATGGCCAGTCGGTAGAGATCATGACCGCCGAGGGCCAGCGCCCGCAGGCGACATGGATCGATATCGTGACCACCGGCCGCGCCAAATCCGCCATCCGGCGAAGCCTGCGTGAAGAAGACAAGGAACGTTACATCAAACTGGGCCGCGAGCTTGCGCGCGTGGCGTTTGAGCATGTCGGCAAAAAGGCGACGGACAAGGCGCTTGGCACAGCAGCCAAGCGGCTGAACCTGCCGGACATTGACGAGCTTCTGGCCCAGCTTGGCAGCGCCGAGATCAACGGCCGCGACGTTGTGGATACGCTATACCCCAACCTTGCCCCGCGCGGCGGCGAGGAAATAGACCCATCGCGCACAATCGTCGGCCTGTCACCCGATCAGCATTTTGACCGCGCCACCTGTTGCCAGCCGGTTCCCGGTGAGCGCATCGTTGGCATCACCTATCGCGGAAAGGGCGTTGTCGTTCACGCCATCGATTGCGACACGCTGGCGGAAATGGAAGACCAACTTGACCGCTGGGTCGATGTCCAATGGTCAAGCGGTCGCCACCCGGCCGTGCATAGCGTGACGCTTCGGCTTACGATCGCGAACAGTGCCGGGGTCATGGGGCGCGTTTGCACCGTTATCGGTGAGCAGAACGCCAATATTTCCGACATGAAGTTTCTGGACCGCAAGCCAGACTTTTACAGGCTTCTGATGGACGTCGACATTCGCGACGTCGCACATCTTCACATGGTTCTGACAGCACTTGAGGCAGAAAGCGAAGTCGCCGCCGTTGAGCGTCGCCGCGATCCTTCCCGCCGCGGCGAAGTGTTTGCCACGCAGGCAGATAAGGATCAGAAGCTTGGTGTTTAAAAGGCGCAATCGTCGCCCGATCTGGAAGGTGATCGTCGAAGCACTTTGGCCAAAGGGCGGCTGGGCGCGTGCCTTTTCCTATGTAAAACACAGGGTTCGCCGTCTGCCCGATCCGCCGCACCGCATCGCGCGCGGCATCTTTGCCGGCATTTTTACGACCTTCACACCTTTCTACGGGCTGCATTTTTTCGTGGCCGGCCTTATCGCATTCGTGATGCGCGGCAACATCCTTGCCGCCCTTCTGGCAACCTTCTTTGGCAATCCGCTGACGTATGTTCCCATCGGGCTTATCTCGCTCAAGACGGGTCACTTCCTTTTGGGAACAGAGTTCGACCAGAGGGTTGAAAAGTCACTGATCGCGAACTTCCGCGACGCCGGACAGGACCTCTTCAACAACTTCATGGCGATCTTCACCGACAAGACGGCGAACTGGTCCGGGCTTGAACAGTTCTGGCATGAGGTCTTTTTCCCCTACCTCGTCGGCGGCATCATTCCGGGCCTTATCGCAGGTACGATCGCCTATTACCTTTCAGTGCCCGTAATTTCCGCCTATCAAAATCGACGAAAAGGCCGTCTGAAAAAGAAACTGGCCGAATTACGCAAAAAAAAGCCAAAGCCCGCGGACGAGAATTCAAACAAGCTCTGACGCGGCACCCGAAGAAGGAGACCGATGTGACCGAAACATTTCCCCTGCGTCTAGGCGTCAACATCGATCATGTCGCGACCGTTCGAAATGCCCGCGGAAGCCAGTACCCCGACCCCCTTCGCGCGGCCAAGCTGGCCGAAGAGGCAGGCGCCGATGGCATCACCGCACACCTGCGCGAGGATCGCAGGCACATCTCGGACGCCGACATCGATGCCCTGATGGACACGCTGACGGTGCCATTGAACTTTGAGATGGCGGCAACGGACGAGATGCAGGCAATCGCCCTGCGCCACAAACCCCACGCGGTTTGCATCGTTCCCGAAAAACGCGAAGAGCGTACGACCGAAGGGGGCCTTGAAGTTGCCCGCGAAGAAAACCGGCTTGCGCATTTCATCGCGCCGCTTGCCGATGCCGGGTGCCGGGTTTCCATTTTCATCGCGGCCGATCCGCGCCAGATCGAGGCGGCCCACCGTATCGGCGCCCCGGTGATCGAATTGCACACCGGCGCCTATTGCGACGCTCATGCCGAGGGACGCTTTGAAGAACGCGATGCCGAACTTGAGCGCCTGCGCCAGATGTCCGCCTTTGCCCATTCGCTGGGGCTTGAGGTGCACGCAGGTCACGGGCTGACCTATGACACCGTCAAACCGATTGCCGCCTTCCCCGAAGTGCGAGAGCTGAACATCGGGCACTTCCTGATTGGCGAGGCGATCTTTCAGGGGCTGGAGCCCGCGATCCGAAAGATGCGCAAGCTGATGGATGAGGCCCGCGAATGAGCGGGATCGAACTTGGGCTGATCTGGCTTGGCTGGGTCCTTGCTGGCGGATCGCCGGGGCCAGCCACACTGGGTATTTCCGGGACCGCAATGAACAAGGGGCGCGTTCAGGCCCTGGCCTTTGCATGTGGCATTCTGGCGGGTAGCGCCTTTTGGGGCGTCGCCGCGGCCGTCGGGTTGGGCGCCCTGATGTTGGCCAATGCTTGGGCCTTCTGGGCGCTTAAGTACATCGGCGCCGCATATCTTCTGTTCCTTGCGTTCAAGTCACTTAAATCAGCTTTCTCCAACCGGCCCCTGAAAGATGGTTCCGTCGCGCGTGGAACCCTGCGCGCCGCTTTCGTCAAAGGCGCGCTTATCCATCTCACCAATCCCAAGGCCATTCTGTCGTGGGGCGCAATCTATTCGATTGCCCTGCCGGTCGAGGCACCGGCATCCCAGATCGCGACCCTTTTTGTCTTTCTCTTCTCTGGTTCGATCCTGGTGTTCATCGGCTATGCCTTTCTTTTCTCCACACCGCGCGCGGTGCGCATCTATCGCGCGGCGCGGCGCTGGTTTGAATTAGGCTTTGCCGGGCTATTCGGTCTGGCCAGTCTCAAGATACTGACGGTGCAGTTGCGATGATCCTTGGCGTGGGCACCGACCTTGCAAATATAGAGCGTATTCAGAGGACGCTTGACCGCTTTGGCGACCGCTTTCGCAACCGGGTCTTCACCGAAACCGAACAGCGCAAGTCAGAGGCGCGCAAGGATGTGGCCGGAACCTACGCCAAGCGCTGGGCCGCCAAAGAGGCTTGTTCCAAGGCGCTGGGCACCGGCCTGCGGATGGGGATCGCTTGGAAGGACATGGCCGTCAGCAACCTGCAAAGCGGACAGCCCGTGATGAAGGTCACCGGATGGGCCGCCGAGCGGCTGAAAGACATGACCCCTGAAGATCACGAAGCAATTATTCACGTCACCCTGACGGATGATCACCCCTGGGCCCAGGCATTTGTCGTGATAGAGGCCCGGCCCCTGAACTTGACACCGCAACCTCGGCGCATCATGTAGCGCCAGACCCAATCGGCGAGGATTAAATGGCCACTAAGGCAGAGAAACAGGACGGCATTTTCGAAACCGTCAAGACAATCGTTTACGCACTTCTGATCGCGGGCGTTTTTCGCACCCTCTTTTTTCAGCCGTTCTGGATCCCTTCAGCTTCCATGAAGGACACGCTGCTTGTTGGTGACTTTCTGTTCGTCAACAAGATGGCCTATGGCTATTCGCAGGTCAGCTGCCCGTTCTCGATCTGCCCCATCTCGGGCCGCATCTGGGCCAGTGAACCCAAGCGCGGCGATGTGGTGGTGTTTCGCCATCCGGTCAACGGACAGGATTTTATCAAGCGGCTGATCGGTCTGCCGGGTGACAAGATCCAGGTGACGGGCGGCGTTCTGCAGATCAACGGCAAGCCGGTCGAGGTTAAGCCAGACGGCGTCTTTACCGAGATTTATGACCGTCAGGGTCCGGTCGGAAACTATCCGCAGTGCGCTAATGCCCCCGTGGGGATAGGCGGCGTCTGCGAAAAGCCCAAGTTCATTGAAACCCTTCCCAACGGTGTCAGCCACTCGATCCTGGAGATCGGGCCGCGCCGAACCGATGACACCCCGGTCTTTACGGTCCCCGAAGGCGAGTTTTTCTTCATGGGTGACAACCGCGACAATTCCACCGACAGCCGTGTGCCGCAGGCCGCGGGCGGTGTGGGTTTCGTACCCTTTGAGAACTTGATCGGGCGCGCGGACCGGATCATGTTTTCCTCTGCCGGCCGGTCGCTCTTGTACTTCTGGACGTGGCGCAGTGATCGCTTCTTCAAGAGGGTCGAGTGAAACTTTCAACAGAGCTTCGGGATTTTTCCAAAAGGATCGGCTATAGTTTCAACGCGCCAGAGCTTTTGATCCGTTCCCTGACGCATGCCTCGATGTCCTCGCCGACAAGGGACAACAACGAACGGCTGGAATTTCTAGGAGACCGGGTTCTGGGGCTGGTCATGGCCGAAGCGCTGCTAAGCCGCGACAAGCGTGCCAGTGAGGGCCAGCTTGCCCCGCAGTTCAACGCTCTGGTCCGCAAAGAGACCTGCGCCGAGGTTGCGCGTGAATTTGAGCTTGGGCTTGTCCTGAAACTCGGCCGGTCGGAAATGAAATCAGGCGGGCGGCGCAAGGATGCGCTCCTTGCCGACGCGATGGAGGCGGTGATCGCCGCGGTCTATCAGGACGGCGGATTTGAACCGGCCCGCGCCTTGGTCCTGCGGCTTTGGGGCAAGCGTATCAACGAGGTCGAGGCGGATGCGCGCGATGCCAAGACATCGCTACAGGAATGGGCACAGGCGCGCGGACAAGTGGCGCCGGAATACATCGAGATCAAGCGCGAAGGCCCTGACCACGCGCCGGTCTTTACCATTGAGGCGCGCCTGAAGGACGGGCGCCGCGAAACTGCGGTTGCGCCATCGAAACGCCAAGCTGAACAGGCCGCTGCAAAGGCCCTGTTGGAGAGAGTGAATGAGTGAAACCCGTGCAGGCTTTGTCGCGCTGATCGGTGAACCGAATGCCGGCAAGTCAACGCTGTTGAACCGGATGGTCGGGGCCAAGGTGTCTATTGTCACCCACAAGGTTCAGACAACGCGCGCGCGCATCCGCGGCGTGGCCATTGCGGGACCGGCACAGATTGTCTTTGTCGACACGCCGGGCCTTTTTCGCCCGCGCCGCCGGCTTGACCGCGCCATGGTCGCCGCCGCATGGGGCGGGGCGGCGGATGCCGATATCGTCGTTCTGATGGTAGAAGCGCATCGCGGCATGACCGACGGTGTTCAGAAGATCATCGAAAGCCTTGGCGAACGCACCGATGGCCGCCCGGTCGCTCTGGCTATCAACAAGATCGACCGCGTCGAAAGCAAGGTTCTGCTTGGGCTGGCCGACAAGTTGAACAAGGCTTTTGCCTTTGAACACACCTTCATGATCTCGGCCGAAAAGGGGTTTGGGGTCGAGGATTTGAAAACATGGCTGGCCGGGCGTCTGCCCGAAGGGCCATGGCTTTACCCCGAAGATCAGATCGCCGATTTGCCGATGCGGATGATCGCGGCGGAAATGACGCGCGAAAAGCTGACGCTCCGGCTGCATCAGGAACTTCCCTACCAGCTGACGGTTGAAACCGAAAACTGGGAAGATCAGCCTGACGGCTCTGCGCGGATCGAACAGATCATCTATGTCGCGCGCGACGGCCATAAGGGCATCATCCTTGGCAAGAAGGGCGAGACGATCAAGGCCGTAGGACAGGCCGCCCGCGCCGAGCTGGAAGAGTTTCTGGGCCGCAAGGTTCACCTGTTCACCCAAGTCAAAGTCCGCACCGGGTGGCTGGACGAAGCCGAAAGATACTCGGAAATGGGCCTTAACTTTTCGGATGGTGCGTGAGCAGGCTAACCTCAGATTTCTGGGTCGCAGCCTATAGGGCGCGCCTTGCTGCGCTGAACATCCCTGTCTACATCTCGGCAAAGGGCGATGCCACTGCGGGCGCGGTTCTGGTCAAACTTTGCACGCTCGACGGCAAGGCCTGTGTCTATCACCGCAGGCTGGATCTGATGAGCGGCGCGCGCGCTTGGGATGTCCTGATTGAGGGCACCGAAGAGGAATGCGACGCCTCTATCCAGAAACAGCGCGGCTTTGATCCCGACCTTTGGGTCGTCGAGGTCGAAGACCGGCAGGGCCGGCACTGTCTGGGCGAAGAGGGCCTTTCGGGTTAAGAACGACGTGCCCCGGCGGGAAATTTGCCGGGAATTGAAGGGGTGCATTTTGGACTGGCGAGATCAAGGAGCGCTTTTGTCCGTGCGCCGACACGGCGAAACCTCATCGATAATCGAAGTTTTTACTCAGGCGCACGGCCGCCATTTGGGCGTTGTTCGCGGCGGCGCATCGCGCAAGATCGCCCCGATCCTGCAACCGGGCGCGCAACTGGATCTGACGTGGCGCGCGCGGCTGGACGAACATATCGGCAGCTACACGGTTGAGCCGGTCAAAAGCCGGGCCTCGGCGGTGATGGGCGACCGGCTGGCACTTGCGGGCCTTAACGCAATCACCGGCCTTCTGGCCTTTGTCCTGCCAGAGCGTGAAGCCCACCCCGATCTATACGCTCAATCGATCGCGCTTTTGGACATGCTGGGCAATGACCCCTTGTGGAGCTACGCCTATTTGCGCTGGGAAATGGCTCTTCTTGAGGAAACGGGTTTCGGGCTGGACCTGTCGTGCTGCGCTGTGACCGGGGCAACGGCAGAGCTGATCTTTATCTCGCCCAAAACGGGCAGGGCGGTATCGAAGGCGGGTGCCGGCGATTGGGCCGAACGGCTTTTGCCGCTTGCGCCCGCGCTTTTGGGGCAGGGCAGCGCCGACCATTCAGAGGTGGCTGAGGGCCTGAAAGCCACGGGATACTTTCTGGAACACCATCTGGCGCCGTCGCTGGGGGACAAACCCCTGCCGCCCGCGCGCCAGAGGTTTGCAGAGATGCTGGCGCGAAAGGGCTAGGCCCTTGGCCGCGTCCCAACCTTTGGCCTTGCGCCTGCTCTGCGTCAGTTCGCGGCCTCAAAGACCATCTCACGCCCAACGTCATTGGTCAGAATAAGCGTCGGGCCCGAAACCTCGGCAAAGTTCATCCCCGCCAGCGCATCCAGAAACATCTGTTCCTGCCGCAGGCTTGGGCAGGCACGCTCGGTCACGGTGAGGTCGGCCAGTTCAAACCAGGGATAGGGCGTGGCAAGGCGGGCGCTGTAGATGTTGCAGGGGCCTTCGCCGGTGACCTTTTGCGCTTCGGCAAATTGGATCGTTGCGCGAAAAGAAAAGGCGCCATGGTCGATCTCGGTCAGCCGATAGACGGCAAGTGGGTTGGCATAGGCCGAAGCCGTCTCATCCGGCTGGCACGCAGCAAGGAAAAGGGGAAGGGCAAGGAACAATCGCAGCATGGTGCGGGGCACCCAGAGAATGTGAAGTGTCCCGCCAATGGTGCCACATCAGGGCGCACGACGCTAGCGCAGCGCCGAAAGTCCGGCAAGGATCACAACCAAAAGCATCGATCCGGCCATGGCAAAGTTGATGCGCCGCTGGATGTGCGGCTCAAGCTCCATCTTTTTCAGCGCCCCGCCCGCCCAGAGCCATACCAGATGGATCGGTATCCAGATTAGGTTCATGACGATGAACTTCCAAAAGATCTCGGCCGTCAGCGCGTTCTCCCAGATCGGAAAACCGGAAAAGAAACTGGTGTTCACCGCATAGGCTTTGGGATTGATGGCCTGAAGCATCACGCCGGCAAGGACGCCAGGCTGGGCATGCGCCGCGATAAAGGCCAGCTTGGCACCAGCGAAAGCGATGCGCAGCGCGAGGTACAGAAGATAGGCGGTCGAGGCGACGAAAAGCAGGGTCCGTATCAACGGATCGGCAAGGATCAAGGCGGCAATGCCGCTGACCACCGCAAGCGCCACAAGGTTGCTTCCCAGAAACAGCCCAAAGAGATAGCGCAAGCCGGCGCGAAACCCAAAAGCAGCCCCGACACCCGCGGCCGAAAGAACCCCCGGTCCGGGCGTGATAATCAGGAAAAACACGGCGGCGGCAAATGTAAGCATGCCGTGACAAAGCCCGCCTGTGTCGCGGCGTCAACACAATAGTCCCGTCGCACGTCCAAGTTTGACCATGCCGAACCAAGCTATTGTTGCACCGCTTTTTTTCCATAAAGTCCTTGGTGAAAACGGAGGGACAGTATGAAAGTTATCGCAGCACTGGCATTTATGGCCTTTGCCACACCACTTTACGCGCAATCAAACATTGGCGACTTTTGGATGCAGTTCACCACCAAGTGGAAGGGTGAAAATCAGTGCCTTGACGTGATCCGCAGCGGGCCTCAGAAAAACAAGCTTCGAATGAAATCCTGTGGCCGTGCAACAAGCCAGCAATGGCGCCTGCAGCCTATCGACGGGGCAAAGTACCGCTTAATCAATCGCAAGATGGGAAGCGGGATGTGCGTCGACATCTTCAATGGCGGATCGTCCAACAATGAAACCGAAATGCGCGCCTGCGACAACTACACCGGTCAGTACTGGTCCTTTCGCAAGGATGGCGACTGGCATCGTCTGACAACGCGGTTCCGCGGGCCGCACATGTGTCTTGATCTCTTCAACGGCGGCCCCAAGGATTTGCAGCCGCAGTTGCGTGAATGCGCCCGGTACACAGGGCAATTCTGGTCCTACCGGGCTGTTGGCCGGGTGAACTGATCCAAAGGTTTGCCCGCAGCGACCGTTGCGGCCAACTGAAACGATAAAGGGCGGCGCGTGATGCGCCGCCCTTCTACCGATGCTTCGGCAACTTAGCCCAGAAGGCGACGCGCGATCACTTGGGCCTGAATTTCGGCGGCCCCTTCAAAGATCGACAGGATGCGCGCATCGCAAAGGATGCGGCTGATCTTGTATTCCAGCGCAATGCCGTTCCCGCCGTGAATCTGAAGCCCGTTGTCAGCCGCCGCCCATGCCACGCGCGCGCCCAAAAGCTTGGCCATCCCCGCTTCAAGGTCACAGCGGCGGCCCTCGTCCTTTTCACGGGCCGAGAAATAGGTCAGTTGCCGCGCGATCATGATCTCGACCGCCATCATGGCCAGTTTGCTGGCAACACGCGGAAAAGCGATAAGGCTTTTGCCGAACTGCTTGCGGTCTTCGGCATATTGCAGCGACACATCCAGCGCCGACTGCGCCACGCCAATCGCCCGCGCCGCGGTCTGAATGCGTGCGCTTTCGAAGGTCTGCATGAGTTGCTTGAAACCCTGCCCCTCGGCGCCGCCAAGAAGGTTCTCACCCTTGACCGCGAAATTGTCGAAGCCAAGTTCGTACTCTTTCATCCCGCGGTAACCCAGCACCTCAATCTCGCCGCCGGTCATGCCGGGTGTGGGAAAGGGCGCCTCGTCAGTGCCGGGCGTCTTTTCGGCAAGGAACATCGACAGCCCGCGATAATCGGTCGTTTCGGGGTCGGTGCGTGCCAGCAGGGTCATCACATGGGTGCGGGCCGCGTGGGTGATCCATGTCTTGTTGCCGGTCACCCGGTAGTCATCGCCATCCTTAACCGCGCGGGTGCGCAAACTGCCCAGATCGGACCCTGTGTTGGGCTCTGTAAACACCGCCGTTGGCAGCGTTTCAGCGCTGGCCAGCCGGGGCAGCCATTTTTCCTTTTGCGCGTCCGTGCCGCCACAAAGGATCAACTCGGCCGCAATCTCTGAGCGCGTGCCAAGTGAGCCAACACCGATGTAACCGCGGCTAAGCTCTTCGGAGACCACGACCATCGACGCTTTGGACAGGCCAAAGCCGCCAAACTCTTCCGGGATCGTCAGGCCAAAGACACCCATCTCGGCCAGATCCTCGATGATTTCCATCGGGATCAATTCGTCCTTGAGGTGCCAGTCATGGGCGTGCGGCTCTACCCGCTCGACCGCAAAACGGCGGAACTGCTCTCGGATCATTTCCAACTCTTCGTCCAGCCCGCTGGCCCCAAAGGCAATACCCCCGGCCTGTTGCTGCATCAGTTCGACCAGCCGCATCCGCGCCTTTTGTGTGTTGCCCGAGGCAAGAAGGCTTGCGCTTGCCGGATCGGTTGCTTCGGCCAACTCGCCCGGTGTCAGTCCAAGTTCGGCGGGGCGAAGCATTTCGGTCTGGCTCATCGGGATGCCGCCGTGGATCTGGGCAAGGTATTCGCCAAAGGCAATCTGGTGGATCAGTTGCTCTATCTCTCCAAGCCGGTCTTCGGCGGCAAGCCTTTCGGCCCAGCCCTGCATCTGGCGCAGCGCCTCTTCGTAGGTTGCAAGCCACGCAAGGCCATGGGCCGCCGTCTGGTGAAGCTCAAGCGCCTCGGCCGAAACTTTGCCGCCCGGCGCAACCAACGCACCGACCCGCGCTTTGGCCAGATCAACAATGCGGTGCACGCTGACAAGCGCATCGCCGGTCAGGCCCAGAAGGTCGGGCAGAATTATCGATGTCATTTCGTTCATGTCCTGTCCGTCATGCGGCATGTCAAAGCTCCGATGCAAGGTCCTTGCCGATGTAATCACTTTGCAGGTGCAGCGCAATAAAAATGCGTGGGAAAGGCCAAAAGTGAAGCAAAGTAACAACTAGAAAACAAGGTGTTCGCCCGGCAAATAAGCGATATGACCGAGACATGGAGACATTATTCGCAATTGTTCCCCTGCACTTGCTCGCAGTTGCAGCATTGGTCACCCTTCTGGCCGGAACCGTGAAGGGTGCGGTTGGCTTTGCCATGCCAATGATCATGATTTCAGGCCTCGCCGCATTCATGCCCGCCGATCTGGCGCTTGCCGCTTTGATTATCCCAACGCTGGTTTCAAATAGCGTTCAGGCGCTGCGCCAAGGCCCGCAAGCGGCCATTCAGTCTGTCAAACGCTTCCGCGTGTTTCTGATCGTCGGTTTTGTGTTTCTGGTCGCAAGCGCCCAACTTGTCGTGCGCCTGCCGCAGCAAGTGCTGTTTCTTGCCATCGGGCTTCCCATTGTTGCCTTCGTTGGAATCCAGCTTGCCGGATGGGCGCCGCATGTCGCCGAAGAGAACCGCACCCGAACAGAGGTTTGGGTCGGCGCCGTGGCCGGTGCGATCGGGGGGCTGTCCGGCGTCTGGGGTCCGCCGACGGTGGCCTATCTGACGGCCATTCGCACCCCCAAGGCAGAGCAGATCAGGGTGCAGGGCGTCATCTATGGCCTGGGGGCGGTGGCGCTGTTTGGCGCGCATCTGAACTCTGGCGTGCTGCGGCTGGCCACGATGCCACTTTCGCTGGCCATGGTGCCGCCCGCGCTTGCAGGCCTTTGGCTTGGTTTCAAACTTCAGGACCGAATGGATCAGCGCCTCTTTCGCAAGGCGACGCTGATCGTTCTTTTCGTCGCCGCGCTGAACCTCGTACGGCGCGGCCTTTTTGGCTAGGGCGTTCTAGCCAATTGCGATGGCTTTGACGTCTTCGTCAATATGCGCGGCATATTGGGCAAAGTTCTCGGCAAACATGTCCACCAGCCGCGCGGCCTGCGCGTCATAGGCGGCCGGGTCTTCCCACGTGCGGCGCGGATCCAGAAGGATATCGGCCACACCTTCGACAGCCACGGGCACGTCAAAGCCAAAGTTGGGATCCTTGCGGAAATCGGCATCGCTGAGCGATCCATCAAGCGCCGCAGTCAACAGCGAACGCGTTGCGCGGATCGGCATTCTGGAACCTGTTCCATAGGCGCCGCCCGTCCAGCCGGTGTTGACCAGCCAGCAAGTCGCGCCATGCTTGGCGATCTTTTCGCGCAGAAGGTTGCCGTAAACCTCGGGCCGGCGCGGCATGAAGGGTGCACCAAAGCATGTCGAAAAGGTTGGTTCAGGCTCTGTCACGCCACGCTCAGTGCCTGCGACCTTTGAAGTAAAGCCTGACAGGAAGTGATACATAGCCTGCGCCGGTGTCAGCCGTGCGATAGGCGGCAGCACACCAAAGGCATCGCAAGTCAGCATGATGATGTTCTTGGGATGCCCACCCAAAGCGGTTTCCGAAGCGTTCGAGATATACTCAAGCGGATAAGCGCACCGCATGTTCGCCGTCAGGCTGTCGTTCTCAAAGTCCAGTTCCTTGGTGTCTGGATCGAAAACCATGTTCTCGATGACCGTCCCGAACTTGGAGGTTGTTGCAAAGATCTCCGGCTCGGCCTCGGGCGACAGGTTGATCGTCTTGGCATAGCAACCACCTTCGAAGTTGAAGGTGCCGCGCTCTGACCAGCCGTGTTCGTCATCGCCGATAAGCGTGCGCGAAGGATCGGCCGAAAGCGTGGTCTTGCCGGTACCCGACAGGCCAAAGAAGATCGCCGTATCCACGGGGTTTCCCGGTGCGTGGTTG
The DNA here is from genome assembly GCA_030148005.1 of Paracoccaceae bacterium. Taxonomy (GTDB): domain Bacteria; phylum Pseudomonadota; class Alphaproteobacteria; order Rhodobacterales; family Rhodobacteraceae; genus JASBSV01. Next base: position 148,078 of record JASBUI010000018.1, read on the forward strand.
GCCGAGCAATGCATCGGCATGATGCCTTTTTCGGGCAGCATGTAATTCAAGAGGGTGAACACCGATTTCTTGTTCTCGCCGGCATATTCGCTGCCGCCGATCAGGATCAGCTTGGCGTCAAAGTTCAACGCGATGACCGTGTCGGACCGGCAACCATGGCGGTCAGGGTCGGCCTTGAAGGTCGGGCAGTTGATGATAGTGAAATCAGGCTCAAAGCTGTCCAGCGCCTCGCGGCTTGGACGGCGCAGGAGGTGGCGAATGAACAGGCCATGCCAGGCAAGTTCGGTCACAACGCGCACGTCCAGACGATGCGCCGGATCGGCCCCGCCGAAAAGATCCTGCACGAAGTAATCGCGCCCCTTCATATGCGCCAGCATGTCGGCATGCAGCACATCAAAGGCCTCGGGGGTCATCGGCGCGTTGTTTTCCCACCAGATCGTATCGTTCACGCTGGGGGTCTGAACAACGAACTTGTCCTTGGGTGAGCGCCCGGTGTGCTTGCCGGTCTCGACAAGAAAAGCGCCGCCCTGTCCAAGTGTTCCTTCCTTGCGCCCGATGGCCGCTTCGATAAGCGCGGGTTCTAGAAGGTTGTAGTGTACCTGACCCAGCCCCTCGATGCCCTGATCCTCAAGGCGTTTCTTGGGGTTAACCCGTCCAAATGTCATGTTCTTGCTCCCAATGCCGCGGCGCGGCGACGTTTTTTGCCAGTCCGAACCAGATGCCCATTCGGTTCGGGGCAGCCCCAGCGGGGCCGTCATGGACCTCTTAGCATGCCGCCAGATCATGACAACAGGAGCGGGGCAATGTTTGCGCAATCAGGCGAAGGTTAGCGCAATCAGCCCGACATGCTGCAATTGCACAGTGGTGCAAATTAGCCATTGGTTACGGAATTTCGTCCAAAATGTGGCAATCAGACGACAATGATTCGCACTTAGTTGTTGATTCTAAAGGACGGAGAAGTGAGTATGCCCAACAAAAGCAGGCAAAAAACATAAACGAGCAGCGCAAAGGACCCCACAAATGTCGAGGATCGCTTTGGTGGACGATGACAGGAACATCCTGACGTCGGTATCCATGACACTGGAGGCAGAGGGTTTTGATGTTGAAACCTTCAATGACGGACAATCCGCATTGGACGCCTTCAACAAGAAACTACCCGATATGGCCGTTCTGGACATCAAGATGCCCAGAATGGACGGAATGGATTTGTTACAACGGCTGCGTCAGAAGACGTCGATGCCGGTAATTTTCCTTACCTCCAAAGACGACGAGATTGACGAGGTTCTGGGTTTGCGCATGGGTGCGGACGATTACGTCAAGAAACCGTTCTCACAGCGTTTGCTTGTTGAACGCATCCGCGCATTGCTGCGCCGGCAGGAGGTTATCGCAGGTGACGCCGTCGGTGAGGTGGAGCCGGCCCAGACGATGACCCGCGGAGAGCTTTCGATGGACCCGCTGCGCCACGCGGTGACCTGGAAAGGTCAGGACGTCTCACTAACCGTGACAGAGTTTCTGTTGCTACAGGCGCTTGCAACGCGCCCCGGCTTTGTAAAAAGCCGCGATCAGCTTATGGATGTTGCTTATGACGATCAGGTGTATGTTGATGACCGTACCATCGACAGTCACATCAAACGCCTTCGCAAGAAAATGCGCGGTGTCGATGATGAGTTCTCAGCGATTGAGACACTCTACGGTATCGGCTACAGATATAACGAAGAATAATGACCGCAGCCGTGTCGGGGTATAGCGTGCGCGACACGAAACCATCCTCTCAGGCGGATGTCGTACTGGGCGAAGACTGGGTCGCCCCGGACGGAACCGTTGAAAATGAACTTCGTGCCCGCCGGGAACGCAGAAGCGTTATCTCGCTCAATCGTTCTCCGCTGGCGCGCAAGATCATCACCTTCAACCTGCTGGCCATCCTCGTGCTGGTCGCGGGTGTTCTGTATCTTAACCCCTTCCGCGACAGTCTTGTCCTGCAGCGTGAACAGGCCATTTTCGTCGAAGCCGAACTGATCGCCAATGTGTTTGAGGCCCAGTTGCCCAAAGGCGCACCGGTCAACCTGATCACCGGCGACGGCGTCGATGCGCAAACCACGCTGGCGGCGATTGACCTGCAAACCGGGGTCGAGGTTTTTGTTTTCGACCCCAATGGCGTCCTTGTCACCTCGACGGTTGGCAAGTCGAGCGGTCCCAACCCTTTTACAGAACGTTTGGTCAACGAGGGTCAAAGCACGTTGATCACCGACTTTCTCAATTCGGTATGGGACGGCATTTCGACCCTTCTTGCGCCTTCAACGCTTAACGAACCTGAGCTGAGCAATCAGCAAAAGGCCCGATCAATGGTGAACGCCGCCCTGAGCGGTTTGACCCAGGTGGATTCGGGCCGTGACCCGATGGGTGGCCTTGTCTTCTCGGTCGCAACGCCGATCCTGCAGAACGGTAACCCCGTCGGCGTGATCGCCCTGACCAGCGCCGCCGGTGAGATTGATCAACTCGTACGCGCCGAGCGTGAGCAGGTCCTGCAGATGTTCGTCATCGCGATGCTGGTTTCGATCGGCCTTAGCCTTGTTCTGGCCTCTACCATCGCCAACCCCCTGTCGGACCTTGCCGCAGCGGCCGAACTTGGCCGCGACAAGAATGCCCGCAAGATGAGCCCGAGCCGCGTGCGCATCCCGGACCTGACCGCCCGCCCCGACGAGATCGGGCGCCTGTCTGGCGCGCTGCGCGGCATGGTGGCGGCGCTTTATGACCGGATCGATGCAAACGAACAATTTGCCGCCGACGTCGCGCATGAGATCAAGAACCCGCTCGCCTCATTGCGGTCGGCCGTTGGTACACTGCGGCTGGCGCAAAAGGCAGAACAGCGCGAAAAGCTTCTGGACGTCATTGATCATGACGTGCGCCGCCTTGATCGCCTTGTCAGCGACATCTCCAACGCCTCGCGACTGGACAGTGAACTGGTCAAGGAAGAGGAAGAGCCGTTCAACCTGTTGAACATGCTTGGAAACCTGACCGAGTATCTGGGCGAAGAAGCGTCCAGCCAGGGCATCGAATTCATTGCCGACCTGCCGCCGCATCCCATCGTCATTCAGGGGCTAGAGGCCCGGCTTGCGCAGGTCTTTGTAAACCTGATCACCAATGCCATTTCCTTCTGCGAAGAGGGCGATGCGATCCGCGTCTGGGCGCGCCGACGCGAGAACCGCGTGCTGGTTGTTGTCGAAGACACCGGTCCCGGCATTCCCGAACAGGCCCTGAACAAAGTGTTCAACCGCTTCTATTCAGAGCGGCCCGAGGGCCAGTTCGGCAATAACTCGGGCCTTGGGCTTGCGATCTCAAAACAGATCGTCGAGGCGCATGGCGGTGTCATATGGGCCGAGAACATTCGTCCAACCGACGCCGATGTCACGTCTGACCCGCTGGGCGCGCGCTTCGTGGTCGGTCTTCCGATCTAAGGGCGGAGGGCTTGGGGCAAATGGCCCAGGGGCACGACAGACCAGGCACCCAGATAACCCCTAGTGAATGCCTTGTGCACGCAACGACCGTCGCATGGAAAAACACCGCCGTGATGATCACCGGCCCCTCAGGTTCGGGCAAGTCGGGCCTTGCCCTTCAGCTTATGGGTTTCGGTCTGACGCTAGTTGCGGATGATCAGACCCGGCTGGAGCGGAACAGCGAGGATCACATCATCGCCTCGGCGCCTGCGACAATTCGAGGCACCATCGAAGCGCGCGGGATCGGCCTGCTTGCCGCCGATACCGTGGCGCGCGCGCGGCTTGCGCTGGTCATTGACATGCAGAACACCGAAACCGCCCGCATGCCCGAACCCAGAACGGTCAGTTATCTGGGAACGGAAATCCCCTTGCTTCACAAGGTCGAGAGTTGCCATTTCCCTGCCGCAGTTCTGCAGTATCTCAAAGGGGGAAGGACTTTCAGATGACGCTTCAGGCGACGCATCCCCCAGAACGACTTGTGATCGTCACCGGCCCGTCCGGTGCCGGGCGCTCAACCTCGATCCATGTGCTCGAAGACCTTGGCTATGAGGCGATCGACAACCTGCCCCTAAGCCTGATCCCGCGCCTTCTAGAAGGGCCGCGCATCAACCGTCCAATGGCCTTGGGTGTCGATGTCCGCAACCGCGATTTCAGCGCCGCATCACTGATAGAGCTTTTTGATGTCCTATCGCTTAACCCACGGTTTTCAGTAGAACTTTTGTACCTCGATTGTAGTGCGGATGTCCTATTGCGCAGGTTCTCCGAGACCCGCCGCCGGCATCCTTTGGCGCCGGCTGAAGGCCCCTCTGACGGGGTGCGCCGCGAGTTCGATCTTTTGATGCCCGTACGGGCCTTGGCGACGGTACTGATCGATACAAGTGAGCTGTCACCGCATGACCTGCGCGAGGAAATAACACGCTGGTTTGCGCCAAGCGGCGGCCAAAGGCTTGCCGTTTCGATCCATTCCTTTTCCTACAAACGCGGCATCCCGCGCGGGATCGACATGATCCTCGATTGCCGGTTTTTGCGGAACCCCTATTGGGACGAAAGCCTGCGATCAAAGAATGGGCTGTCGCGCGCGGTTGCCGAATATGTGACCGCCGATGACCGTTTTGAACCCTTCTTTGACCATGTCTTCAGTCTTACCAAACTCCTTTTGCCTGCCTATATCGACGAAGGCAAAGCGCACCTTTCCATTGGATTTGGGTGTACCGGAGGGCAACACAGATCTGTTGCCGTAACGGAATGTCTGGCCAAAGCCCTTGCGAAGGAAGGGTGGCAGGTGTCTATACGGCACCGGGAACTTGAACGCGGCGCTGCCACTTCGGCGCTGCACACACCAGAGTAGAGAGCGAGCGTGATCGGTATTGTGATCGTCGCGCATGGGGGATTGGCCCGGGAATACCTGGCCGCTGTCGAACACGTCGTCGGCAAACAATCCGGGGTGCGCGCCATTTCAATCGAAGCGGACTGTGATCGTGGCCGTAAACAGGTCGAGATCTGCAATGCAGCCGACGCCGTCGACACGGGCGACGGCGTGGTCGTTGTTACCGACATGTTCGGCGGATCGCCATCGAACCTGTCGATGCTCGCCTGCTGTGCCAGCAACCGCCGCATCCTTTACGGCGCGAACCTTCCGATGTTGATCAAGCTTGCGAAATCCCGCGGCAAGACCGTCCCCGAGGCCGCAGAATCCGCGCTTGATGCTGGCCGCAAATATATTGACAGCTTTGGCGGTCAAGCAGGTTAATATCGGATTCGTATGACAGAAAAAATAACGCGCCAGCTTCGGATCGAGAACGAAAAAGGGCTTCATGCCCGCGCCTCGGCCAAGTTCGTGGAAGTAGTGGAAGAGTTCGATGCAACGGCCGAGGTAAGCCGGGACGGGCTTAGCGCCTCTGGCGACAGCATTATGGGGCTTCTCATGCTGGCCGCATCGAAGGGCACAACGATCGAGGTACAGACCTGTGGCGATCAGGCCGCAGAGCTGGCCGATGCGCTGCAGGAACTGGTGGCGGACAAGTTTGGAGAAGGGTTCTAGGGACCGTCAGGGGCTCTGTCGAACACCGCTATAGCGCAGGATTGGTCACTTTGGTCGAAAGCTCATCTCAGGAACCGCTATCGGTTGAAGTAACCCGGCAGGGCGACGGACGCTCGCTGGCCGAACAACCCTATGACAAGCGCCGCCTGTCCTATTCCAACACCTTCCCCGGTTTCTGGAGCAAAACGCTTATCCGGGTGATGGAGTGGCTAACCGGCAAGTGGGCCCTGCTTCGCCGCATTCGAGAGTTCGAAAGAATTGGCGCCCCGCACGGTCAGGGGTTCTGGACGCTGGCGATGAAGGTCATGGGCATTGATATCCAGACGCCCCAGTCACAGATCGAAAATATTCCGCTGACCGGACCGGTCGTAATCGTCGCCAACCACCCGCACGGCCTTGTCGATGGCATGGTTCTGGGCGAGGTGATTGGCCGCCGGAGAACGGACTACAAGATACTGACCCGGTCGCTTTTGACCGGTGTTCAAGAGATTGATCACTTCATGATCCCGGTCCCCTTTGCGCATGAAGAGGATGCGCTGAAGAAGAACCTGCAAATGCGCAAGGAAGCGATGGAGCATCTGAAATCCGGCGGGATCATCGTCTTGTTTCCCTCCGGCGTTGTGGCCTCATCCGACACGGCCTTTGGCCCCGTTATCGAACGTGAATGGAACCCCTTCACGGCCAAGATGATCCAGCGCTCGGGTGCGACCGTCGTGCCGATTTTCTTCCCCGGTGAGAACTCGCGCGCCTACCAGATTGCCAACCGACTGTCCGCGCCGCTGCGGCAGGGCCTTTTGATCCATGAAGTCGTGCACGCGCTGGACAAACCGCAGGCGCCTGTCGTCGGGCCGCCCTTTGACCCCGAAGAAATCAGTGCATGGCGCGACAACCCGCGCGGATTCATGGCTTGGCTTCGGGAAAGAACGCTAGCTCTGAAAAAGGGTTAGCGCGTCGGAACAGGCACGCCGCTGCGATAGTCGTAAAAACCGCGCTCGGACTTGCGGCCCAGCCAACCGGCTTCGACGTATTTCGTCAAAAGAGGGCAGGGGCGATACTTGGTATCGGCAAGCCCGTCGTGCAGCACATTCATAATCGCCAGACAGGTGTCCAGCCCGATGAAATCTGCAAGCTCAAGCGGACCCATCGGGTGGTTCGTACCAAGCTTCATCGCAGAATCGATGGATGAGACATTTCCGACGCCCTCATACAGCGTATAGACCGCCTCGTTGATCATCGGCATCAGGATCCGGTTGACGATGAATGCCGGGAAATCCTCGGCCGAAGCGGCCGTCTTACCCAGTCTTTCAACAACGCCAAGGCAGACCTTATAGGTCTCTTCATCGGTCGCGATGCCGCGGATCAGCTCGACCAGTTGCATGATCGGAACGGGGTTCATGAAATGGAAGCCCATGAATTTTTCCGGTCGGTCGGTCCGGCTGGCCAGCCGCGTGATCGAGATCGAAGAGGTGTTGGACGTCAGGATCGTGTTCGGCTTCAGGTGCGGAACAAGGTCCTCGAAAATGGCGGCCTTGACGGTCTCACGCTCTGTCGCCGCTTCGATCACCAGATCCGTCTGACCCAGATCGGAAAGTTTCATGGTCGTCGAAATTCGCGCCAGTGCCTGATCGCGATCCTTGGCAGAAATCTTTTCCCGCTGCACCTGTCGGTCAAGGTTCTTTTCAATCAGTTCAAGCGCGGCTGTCAGGCTCTCTTGCGAGATGTCGTTCAACAGCACGTCGTATCCGGCCAGCGCAAAGACATGGGCAATTCCGTTGCCCATCTGTCCTGCGCCGACAATGCCGACCGACTTCACTTCCATCGTGTCATCCTTCCAAAGGTTGCACGGACCTTATGCGCTGCGGTGCGGCGTAGGCAAGGGCAGCTCGTTAAAACTCGTCTCAACTCGGCGCTTTAGGACTTTGGAAAGAGCGGGGCGGCAACCTGAACGTGGGTGAGTCGAAACTAAATGTGAGTGGGTGGATATGACCTTTGAACGACAAGGGCGTGGGGCCCTAGAATATTTCCCATGCAGATATGGAAAATCCAAGATCCTGTTCCGCGGACCAAAGCGGGACCTGAGCCAACCCTACACCGCCATAATCGGCGGAACGGAAACCTATGGAAGGTTCATTGAAAAGCCGTTTCCATGGCTCTTGGAACATGAAACAGGCCAGACAACCGTCAACCTTGGCTGCGTCAACGCCGGAATAGATGTCTTTCGCACCGAACCGGCGGTCTTGCGCATCTGCGATCATGCCGAAGTGACCGTCATTCAACTTGTCGGCGCGCAGAATATGTCAAACCGGTTCTACTCGGTGCATCCACGGCGCAATGACCGCTTTATCCGGGCATCGACCTTGATGAAGACGATCTTTCGCGAAGTTGATTTTACCGATTTCACGTTCAACCGTCATATGTTGATGACCTTGCATACCCTGTCGCCAGAGCGCTTCGAGGTCGTAAAGGACGAACTGAAGGCGGCGTGGCTGGCGCGGATGCTGGCGCTGCTGGATACGATTTCAGGCAAGGTAGTGCTGTTGTGGTTCTCGGCGCGCAAGCCTGAGGATCCCGATGAGGTGACCCCAGAAAAGCTTGGCATCGATCCGCTGTTCATTGACCGCACGATGGTTGAGGCTTTGCGCCCCAAGGTGGCAGAGATCGTCGAGGTTCAGCCAAGCGGTCAGGCGATCCATAGCGGCACCGAAGGTATGGTTTTTTCCGCGCTGGAAGTTCCCGCCGCCGATAGGATGCTGGGCGTCAAGGCCCATGAAGAGGCCGCTATGGCCTTGGCCGCCTCTGTCAAAACGCTGATCTGAAAATGAAACGGCCCGCCGGTTGGGCGGGCCGAATGGGTCTTCGTTGTCAGCCGCTTACAGCTTTTCGATCAGCTCTGGCACGGCTGTGAACAGGTCCGCGACAAGGCCGTAGTCGGCAACCTGAAAGATCGGTGCCTCTTCGTCCTTGTTGATGGCGACGATGACCTTGCTGTCCTTCATGCCAGCCAAGTGCTGGATCGCGCCCGAAATACCGACGGCGATGTAAAGGTCCGGTGCAACCACCTTGCCGGTCTGGCCAACCTGCCAGTCGTTTGGCGCATAGCCGCTGTCAACGGCGGCGCGCGATGCACCAACTGCCGCGCCCAGCTTGTCGGCCAGCTTTTCGATAAGGGCAAAGTCATCCTCTGACCCAACGCCGCGACCGCCAGAGACGACGATCCCCGCCGAAGTAAGCTCTGGCCGGTCGCTTGCGGCAACCTTGTCCTCAACCCATTCCGACAGGCCGGGGTTGGCAACAGGGGCCAGCTTTTCAACCGAAGCCGATCCGCCTTCGCCGGCGGCGTCAAAGGTCGAGGTCCGGATCGTCGCGACCTTTTTTGCATCGCCCGACTTGACCGTCTGAATGGCGTTGCCCGCATAGATCGGACGCTCAAAGGTGTTTGCGTCGACAACTGCGGTGACTTCCGAAATGACCATCACATCCAAAAGCGCGGCCACGCGTGGCAGAACGTTCTTGGAAGCGGCCGTCGAAGGCGCAACGATGTGTTCATAATCGCCCGCGATCGAAACGATCAGATCCGCCAGAGGCTCGGCCAGATCATTGCCATATGCGGCATCGTCTGAACACAGAACCTTGCCTACACCGTCCAGCTTTGCCGCGGCTTCAGCCGCGCCGCCGCAACCTGCGCCAGCGCATAGGACGGTGACATCGCCAAGCTGCTTGGCCGCCGTCAGGGCCTTGGCTGTCGCATCAACGCTCAGCTCACCGGAAACGACTTCTGCGATAAGAAGAACTGCCATCAGACTGCTCCCACTTCTTTGAGTTTCGCCACAAGCTCGTCCACCGAAGCGACCTTGATGCCCGCGGCCCGCGTTGCCGGTTCCGTTGTCGAAACAACTTCCAGACGCGGCGAAACATCGACGCCAAAGTCAGCGGCAGTCTTTTCGTCCAGCGGCTTTTTCTTGGCCTTCATGATGTTCGGAAGGCTTGCATAGCGCGGCTCATTCAGGCGCAGATCCACCGTGACAATGGCCGGCATCTTGACCTTGATCGTCTGCAGACCGCCATCCACTTCGCGGGTGACCGTCGCGCTGTCGCCGTCGATGTTCACTTCGGATGCGAAAGTTGCCTGGGACCAACCCGTGAGGGCGGCCAGCATTTGCCCGGTGGCGTTCATGTCATTGTCGATCGCCTGCTTGCCGCAAAGGACCAGCCCGGGCTGCTCTTCGTCGATGACGCCCTTGAGGATCTTGGCAACGGCCAGCGGTTCGATGTCGGTATGAACATCATCGGCCGCCACGACCAGGATCGCGCGATCCGCGCCCATCGCCAGCGCTGTGCGCAGCGTTTCTTGGGCTTGCTTGACGCCGATCGAAACGGCGATCACTTCTTCCGCCTTGCCGGCTTCCTTGAGGCGGATCGCCTCTTCGACGGCAATCTCGTCAAAGGGGTTCATCGACATTTTGACGTTGGCAAGATCGACACCGCTGCCGTCCGCTTTGACGCGAACTTTGACGTTATAGTCGATCACACGTTTGACAGGCACCAGGACCTTCATTTTGGCGATCTCCTTAATTGCAGCGCCCTAAAATCGGGGCGCAAGATTCTTTCCCGGTTGTGGTAACCGAGCAGGGACAGGGAAAACAGGGCAAAATCGACTTGTTCGCACTTGCGGACGTCGCGTTTTTTGCATGCTCAGCGGTTTGCACCCGGAATCCACAGAACATCGTTGCGACCACCGTCATTGGCAACGCGCGAGGCCACGAAGAACCAGTCGCTCAGGCGGTTGAGGTATTTGACCGCCGCGGGGTTCACGGCCTCCATCGTGGCCAGTTCGACGGTAAGCCTTTCGGCGCGTCGCGAAACGGTCCGGCAGAGGTGAAGATGCGCCGCCAGCGGGCTGCCACCCGGCAGGATGAAGGAACGCAGCGGTTCCAGATCGGCGTTCATCGCGTCGATCTCGGCCTCCAGCCTTTGTACCTGCGCATCGGTAACGCGCAGCGGCGGATACTCTGCATCCGCATCCTTTTCCATTTCAGGGCGGCAAAGATCGGCCCCGAGATCGAACAGATCGTTCTGGATCATGGCCAGTTGCCCATCCAGATCGCCCGTGGACGACAGCCGTGCCAAACCCACGGTTGCGTTGGCCTCATCCACGGTGCCATAGGCCGTAACCCGCAATGAATGCTTGGCCACTCGCGTGCCATTGCCAAGAGCCGTCTCACCGGCATCGCCCGTCTTTGTGTAGATCTTGTTCAGCACTACCATGTCTTTATCCCCCGCTTTAGCGAAGCAGAACGTAAAGGACGATCAACACAACGGCAATGAACTGGGCAAGGATGCGAAGCCGCATGATCTTGTTGGCGTATTTACGGTTGAACTCGCCACCCTTGGCAAAGCCGCCGACACCGATCAGCAGGATCACCAGAACGGCAAGCGAAGCGATCATGGCAAGTAGAAACAGGGGGTCTTGGAACATCTAAGCCTCCGCGATGCATTGACTGCACCATTTAGGTCACGCAGGGCAAAAAGCGAACCTGCAATTTGTCGCGTTTGTATTTCAGCTGCGCGCTTTGAACCAGTCCTGCGCCCGTGTCGGCAAAAGCCGGTTCATCCACCCGGCGATATAGGTCGGCGTTGTCACGTAATAGCGCGCGCGCGGTCGGGGCGCCTCTAGCGCATGAATAAGTTTGCGCGTCACCGCTTCGGGCTGCAACTCAAACGGGGCCGGCTCCTTCTGCGCTGCATGAAGACGCGGTATCAGCTCATCGCGATACTGATCCGCCCGCGCAGAGCCTTCCCAGTTGATCCACTTTTCGAACTGTATTGCCGAATTAATGCGGAATTTCGTGTCGATCGGGCCCGGTTCGATCAGTGCGAATTTTATTCCGGTATCGCGCATCTCAAGGCGCATCGTATCGGTCAGCCCCTCAAGCGCGAATTTGGTCGCCACATAGCTGCCGCGCCAAGGATAGGCGCTGAACCCAAGCACGGACGAACACTGAACAATGCGGCCGCTGCCCTGCGCCCGCATCGCCGGAATGATCAGGCGCGTCAGTTCGTGACAGCCAAAGAAGTTTGCTTCGAAATTTGCCCGAAGCGCATCTGTCGGCAAATCCTCGACCGCGCCCGGGATGGCATAGGCACCGTTGTTGAAAAGAGCATCCAGCGTGCCGCCCGTTCGCCGAAGAACCTCTTTCGCCGCGGCGGCGATGCTGGGCGTGTCTTCATAATCAAGCCGCAGGCTTTCAAAGCCTTCGGCGATCAGCGCTTCGCAATCCTCTTGCTTTCGGCAGGTCGCGAAAACCCGCCAGCCACGGTTCGAAAGGCTTCGGGCGGCGTCAAGGCCAATGCCCGAAGATGATCCGGTAATCAGTATGCTTTTGCCCAAGTGGCGCCCCGTATAGTCTGCCGTAACGCGCGCCTTTTTCGGGCGAGCGTCAGTCGTTCTTTTTTGACAGCAGCCGCTCGGCCATCCAGCCGACCCGACCGCTTTGTGTTCTCAGTCGCACCCAGCCGCCGTCGGCCCCGCGCAAAACCTCGACCTCTTCGTCGCGGTTCAGTGTGGTGATAACGTCAAACCGTGTGCCGGGACCATTTCGCATGTTGACGCGGCTTGCAACGACCTTGCGCATATCAAGGATCGGTTCCTCGACCTTCTCAGGTGCGGTCACTGCAAGGCTTGTCAGATCAACCGATGCGCGCGTGGCTGCTTCGGCCGGGGCCGTCAGGGCGATGGCCTTGTCGGTCTGCTCGCCAATGGTCGCCAAGGCCTGAGTGGCGACACCGAAGTCTTTAGAGGCAGAAGAAACCGGCACTGGCGCGATCTTGGCGGCAGAGGCCAGAACGATCTGACTTTGGCTTGGCTGGACCGCCGGAGCAGGCTCGGCGCTGGCGACAACGGTCGGGATTTCAGGCGCGGCGCGACCTTCGGCGAACGGGCTTACCTCGTTCGGAACAAAGTCGGGTCCACCGGACATCACATAGAAAGCGGCAAAAAGAACGATGAAGTTAGACGCGATAAACGCTTTCATAACTGACCCCCACGGCAATCGATACAAACACAAGCCTCATATTTAACTTATTTAGGGATTCGGAAGGGGGAAAATGGAACAAAAATCACCCCAACGTTGCTTTACGCCCACATTCGCGAAGGGTATTACATCATCTATGAACGATCAGATAGATGACCCCAAGATAGACCCCTCTGAAATTGCCGAGCCTCTGCGCCGCGCAATTGGCGAGCGCTATCTGACCTATGCCCTGTCCACGATTATGCACCGCGCTCTGCCGGATGCACGCGATGGGCTAAAGCCGGTCCACCGGCGTATCCTGTATGCCATGCGCGAATTGCGCCTTGCCTCGGGTGGGGGATTTCGAAAGTCGGCCAAGATCTCTGGCGACGTGATGGGTAACTATCACCCGCATGGTGATGCTGCGATCTATGACGCGATGGCGCGCCTGGCCCAGGACTTTAGCGTGCGCTATCCGCTGGTCGACGGTCAGGGCAACTTTGGCAACATTGACGGCGATAACCCCGCCGCCAGCCGCTATACCGAAGCGCGCCTGACATCCGCAGCCGAAGCCTTGATGGAAGGACTGACCGAGAACGCCGTCGATTTTCGCGACAACTATGACGGAACGCTGCAAGAACCTGTGGTTCTGCCCGCCGGTTTTCCTAACCTTCTGGCCAATGGCTCCAGCGGCATCGCCGTTGGCATGGCCACCAATATTCCGCCCCACAACGTCGCAGAGCTTTGCGATGCCTGCCTGCATCTGATCAAAGCGCCCAATGCGCGCGACGAGACGCTGATCGAACACGTGCCGGGCCCCGATTTTCCGACCGGCGGCGTCATCGTCGAGCCGCGCGAAAACATCATCGAAGCCTATCGCACGGGGCGCGGATCTTTCCGCCTTCGGTGCCGCTATGAAGTTGAGGATCTGGGCCGCGGCCAGTGGCAGATCGTTGTCACCGAGATCCCCTATCAGGTTCAGAAATCGCGCCTGATCGAAAAGATCGCCGAACTGATCCAGACCAAGAAGATACCGATACTGGCGGATGTGCGCGACGAAAGCGCCGACGACGTTCGCCTTGTGCTTGAACCGCGCTCAAAGAACGTGGAACCCGATGTTCTGATGGGGATGCTTTATCGCAACTCCGATCTCGAAGTGCGCTTTTCGCTGAACATGAACGTCCTGATCGACGGGCTGACGCCCAAAGTCTGTTCGATGAAAGAGGTTCTTCGCGCCTTTCTGGACCACCGCCGCGATGTTCTGTTGCGCCGCTCGCGCCACCGGTTGGAAAAGATCGACCACCGGCTGGAAATTCTCGAAGGCTTTATCGTTGCCTTTCTGAACCTTGATCGCGTCATTGACATCATCCGCTACGACAACGACCCCAAAGCGGCCCTGATGCAGGAAGACTGGTCGCAAAGTTTTGTGCGCGCGACATCCGAAGCTGACTATGTCTCGCCAGTACGCGAAGGTGCGATCGCCTCGGATGAGGGTCTGAGCGAGGTTCAGGCAGAAGCCATCCTGAACATGCGCCTGCGCTCTCTTCGCAAGCTCGAAGAGATAGAGCTGCTGCGCGAACGCGATGCCCTGATGGAAGAGCGCGCAAACCTCGAAGACCTGCTTGAGGATGAGGGCCTGCAATGGTCCCACATCGCGGGCCAGTTGCGCGAAACCCGCAAGGCCTTTGGCAAGGACCACCCCGCAGGCGCGCGCCGCTCAACCTTCGCCGAGGCGGGCGAGGTGGAAGAGGTGCCGCTAGAGGCAATGATCGAACGAGAGCCGATCACCGTCGTCTGCAGCCAGATGGGCTGGATCCGGGCGATGACCGGTCATATCGATCTGGGCCGCGAGCTTAAGTTCAAGGATGGCGACGGCCCGCGTTTCATCTTTCATGCCGAAACGACGGACCGATTGTTGGCCTTCGGCTCTAACGGTCGCTTCTACACGATCTCGGCCGCCAACCTGCCCGGCGGGCGCGGAATGGGTGAACCATTGCGCCTGATCGTCGACCTTCCCAACGAATGCAGTCTTGTCGACCTTTTCGTGCATCAGCCCGATGGCCGTCTGCTTGTGGCTTCAAGCGCTGGCGACGGTTTTGTCGTGGCACAGTCCGAGGTTCTGGCGCAGACCCGCGCCGGAAAGCAGGTTCTGAACGTTCGCGGCGATGTCACGGCACTGATCTGCGCGCCGGTCGCGGGCGATCATGTCGCCGCTGTGGGTGAGAACAGAAAACTTGTCGTCTTCCCCCTTGATGAGCTGCCAGAAATGGCGCGCGGTAAAGGGGTCCGGCTGCAGAAGTACAAGGATGGCGGCCTTGCGGACGCCACCACCTTTGCGATTGCCGAAGGCCTAAAGTGGCTGGACGGCGGCGGAAGAACACGTACAGTGACGGCAGACGAATTGGTTGAGTGGATCGGCAAACGTGCAAGTGCAGGTCGCATGGCCCCCAGAGGATTTCCAAGGGATAACAAGTTCACCTGATGGCCATCGGTAGTCTCAAGACACTGTTTGCAGGGGAAAAGGGACCTCTTTTTCAACTTGCCTTCAAAACGTCTTTGCTGACCTTTCTGACCCTTGGCATCTACCGCTTTTGGATGAAGACCCGCATGCGCCGCTATTTGTGGAGCGCGATTGTGCCAGGCGGCGCACCTCTTGAGTACACGGGGCGCGGCTCTGAAAAGCTTCTTGGGTTTCTGATCGCGGTTGTCTTTCTTGCCTTCTACATCGGGGTCGTGAACCTGATCCTGATGTTCATCAGCTTTACAGTGATGAACGGATCAGGCGGCGGATACCTTTTGTCTTTTGTCGGGCTAATACCGGTGTACTTCTTTGCGCGGTATCGCGCGCGCCGCTACATTCTGGCGCGCACACGCTGGCGCGGTATCCGCTTTGGGCTGGAGCCCGGCGCATGGGGCTATGCATGGCGCGCGATTGTCCATTTGCTGATCAGTATCCTCAGCCTTGGCTGGCTTTGGCCGCGCATGACCTTCTGGCTTGAAAAATATCGCACTGACCGCACTTGGTATGGCGACGCCAAGTTCACGCAAGGCGGAAAGTGGACGATGCTTTACGGTCCCTTTAAGCACCTGATCGTGCCTGCATATATCAGCATCGCAATCGGCGTCGGCTTGAGCGTGGTCAGCAATCCGATCAGTCTGGGGATGCTTCTAATCGTGACGATCCCATGGGCGCTGGTTGGCTTTGTTCACTACCGGGTGCAAAGCTTTCGGATACTGGCAGAGAACAAATCGCTGGCCGGGTTGCAGTTTCAGCCGCATCCAAGGTCATCGCGCATTCTTGGCATCTATATACTTGGTCCGATTTTGGTCAGCATCCTGGCCGGATTGGCGCTGGGCCTGCTCGGCGGTGTTTTCGCTGTAATTGCAAATTTCCCCGGAATGCCGGGCATTGATGCTCAACTCTTGCTGCAAGGTGGCTCGATTGCCACTTGGCTGGTCATCGGCTTTGGCGCCTTGACCTACTTTTTCATCTTCATCCTCTACGGGGCGCTGTACCAGACATTCGTCACCTTGCCCCTTATTGGCCACTATGCCGAAACATTGTCGATCATGGGCGCCGAAAGCCTTGTGCAGGTGACCCAGCGCCACCGCGATGATGCAAAAGAGGCGGGCGGCTTCGCCGAAGCTTTGGATGTGGGGGCCGCGATATGATCGTCGTGACGCCGCCCGATTCAACCCCATCGGCACTTTATGCCGACTACGTGGACGGCGAGACCGCGCGCGTAGAAAGAGTGTCGTTGCAATTGGAAGTTTACTCCAATTCTCTGATCCTGACGCGGCCAGAGGGGGGAGAGATCATTTGGCCGCTTTCCGATATTCGCGAGATCCCTGATCAGGCCGCAAGTGAAATGGTTGTGTGCACGTCGATCAACGACCCGGACGCACGCCTTTTGGTAAGCGGCTGGGCCGTCGTAGCCGAACTGCGCTCGCGTATCAGAGGGTTCCACCAAGCCGGGACGCAGATCGGCGGCCAGACAATCGCCAAATGGGCGCTGGGCGCCTTCGCTTCGGTGGCGTTTATTGTCTTCGCAATGATACCCTTGCTTGCCAACCAGATGGCAAGACTTTTGCCGCCAGCCGGCGAAGTTGCCTTGGGTGAGGCGACCTTTGAACAGATCCGCGTCGCGCTTGGCCGCACTGGCATGCCCGCAAAGACTTGTAACCGTGGCATCGGTGTTGCTGCTTTGAACAAGATGGAAACCGCGCTGTCCCAAGGCCTCGACCTGCCCTATCCGGTAAACCTGACGGTTCTCGACAGCCCGATCGTCAATGCATTTGCGCTTCCCGGCGGCCAGATCGTCCTGTTCGACGGCCTTCTGAAAGCGGCCAACTCGACTGATGAAGTCGCGGCTGTTCTGGCCCATGAAATCGGACATGTCGCAGAGCGCGACCCAACGCGCATGGCCCTGCGCTCGGCCGGATCGATCGGCGTTCTTGGCCTGCTCTTTGGGGACTTTGCCGGCGGCTTTGTGGTTCTTAGCCTTGCCAACACCATGATCGAAGCAAACTACAGCCAGTCGGCGGAAACCGCCGCGGATGAATTTGCCCACGAACGCCTGAAGGCCGCAGGGCTAAGGCCGGACGCGCTTGCCGACATGTTCGAGACGATGAAAAAGCTGGGCGGCGATGCCAAAGGCATTCAGGCCTATTTTTCATCCCATCCGGCCACTGATGCGCGCATAAACGCCGCCAAAGCCGCAAGCGCAGGAATGGATGCAAACGTCACGCCAATCCTGTCGCGGTTGGAATGGCGGTCGCTGCAGATGATTTGCAAATGATCTTGCCGTAGGTGGCGTGTCGCTGGCGCGCCGCGGGTAAGATTGCACCTGCCAGCACGCTCGGCTATCCCTTGAGAAACCGAGAATCCGGAGTGTCCAATGCTTTCAGTTCTGCGCCGCATCTTTATCCCTGTCCTTCTGCTGGGGACCGTCGCCGCCTGTTCGCTTCCCGAAGACACCGATAAACCGCCCGCCAACATGGGTAACTTCCGTCTGGGCCACAATATCGTGGTCGTAAAGGACCCCGTTCAGGGCCCGATGTCGCGCAAAGCCGAAGACGGAACATGGGAGACAGTGCTGAAAGACGAGATCGGCAAACGTTTTGGCAGCTATGAGGGTGACAAACTGTATCACCTTGGCGTCAGTGTCGAAGCCTATGTTCTTGCGCTTCCCGGTGTGCCGCTGGTCGTCAGCCCCAAGTCGATCCTGATCATCAACGCCACGGTCTGGGATGATGCGGCCGAAAAGAAGCTGAACGAAGAGCCCAAGCAGATCACCGTGCTTGAAAACCTGTCTGGCAAGACCTTTCTGGGCTCGGGCCTGACGCAGAACAAGCAGCAGCAACAGCGCAATCTTGCCCGCAACGCGGCCCGCGCGATCCAGAAGTGGCTGCTGGAAAATCCCGACTGGTTCGACATCAACGCCGAAGAAGCCGCCGCCGCCGCTGCGGCCATCAAGGATGGTTCGGTTGATACCAACGCGCTTTTGGAAGCACAGGCCCCCGAAGGGGCCGCGAACTGACGCTTGATTTTTCTTTCACAAGGCCATATGTCGCGCGCGGAGTGAAATCGGGCCGGCTTGGCCCCCAAGTGACGAGGCATCCGAGCGATGGCAAAGGCAAAATTTGAGCGTAACAAGCCGCATGTTAACATCGGCACGATTGGTCACGTTGACCACGGCAAGACGACGCTGACAGCGGCGATCACGAAGTATTTTGGCGATTTTCAGGCCTATGACCAGATTGATGGC